>JAPLQY010000032.1 GCA_026399475.1 Rhodocyclales bacterium | reverse complement strand
GGCATAAGGAGAGATCATGGCACTGCAATCGCTAGATATCGCCCGCCGCTCGGCGACGACCACCCCGGCACCCGGCATTCGGCAAACCACGGAAGTGGCCAAGCTGATCGACGTTTCCACCTGCATCGGCTGCAAGGCCTGTCAGGCGGCGTGCATGGAATGGAACGACATCCGCGACGAAGTCGGCAGCTGTTCCGGGGTGTATGACAACCCGGTGGACCTGACGGCCAAATCGTGGACCGTGATGCGTTTCGCCGAAGTGGAAGAGAAGGGCAAGCTGGAGTGGCTGATCCGCAAGGACGGCTGCATGCATTGCGCCGATCCGGGCTGCCTCAAGGCCTGTCCGGCCCCCGGCGCCATCATCCAGTACGCCAATGGCATTGTCGACTTCCACCAGGAAAACTGCATCGGCTGCGGCTACTGCATCACCGGCTGTCCCTTCAACGTGCCGCGCATTTCCGAGGCGGACAACAAGGCCTACAAGTGCACCTTGTGTTCCGACCGGGTCGCCGTCGGCCAGGCTCCGGCCTGCGCCAAGGCCTGCCCGACCGGTGCCATCCAGTTCGGCTCGAAGGAGCAGATGACGGATTACGCCGCCAAGCGGGTCGTCGACCTCAAGTCGCGCGGCTACGACAAGGCGGGGCTCTACGACCCTCAAGGCGTAGGCGGCACCCACGTCATGTACGTGCTGCACCACGCCGACCGGCCGGAGTTGTACAAGGGCCTGCCGAGCGACCCGAGCATCAGTCCGCTGGTCTCGCTGTGGAAGGGCTTCGCCAAGCCGCTGGCGAGCGTGGCCATGGCCGCCGTGGCATTGGGCAGCCTGTTCCACTACGTCATGAAGGGGCCGAACGAAGTGTCCAAGGAACTGGAAGACGAGCTGGAAAAGGAGGATGAAAAATGATCCGCAATCCGAAAGACCTCACGCGCTATGACGCGCACGAGCGGGCCAATCACTGGGCGGTGGGCATCAGCTTCATCCTGCTCGCGCTCTCGGGGCTGGCCTTTTTCCATCCGGCGTTCTGGCCGCTCACGCAGTTGTTCGGCGGCGGCGTCTGGGCGCGCATCCTGCATCCCTACCTTGGCGTCATCATGGCCGGAGCCTTTCTGGTCATGTTCTTCCGCTTCAAGGCGCTCAACGTCATGACGCCGGCGGACAAGGAATGGCTGTCGAGGGCGGGCGAAATGATGAGCGGCAACGACCACAACATGCCGGAACAGGGCAAGTACAACGGCGGCCAGAAGGCAATGTTCTGGGTCATGACCTTGTGCATGCTGCTGCTGTTCGTCTCCGGCCTCTTCCTCTGGCGCGCCTACTTCAGCCTGCCGGTGGATGTGGTGCGCCTCGGCGCCGTGGTCCATTCCGCGATCGCCGCAATCATGATCGCGATGATCTTCGTGCACGTCTATGCCGCGCTGTGGGTCAGGGGCACGGTCCGCGCCATGGTCTACGGCACGGTCACCCGCGCCTGGGCCAAGCAGCATCACCGGGCGTGGTATCGTCAGGTCACCGGCAAGTCGTAACCCGAACTGCTGAACTTTCCACCCAATACCCGCGGGCTTCGGCCCGCGGGTTGTTTCTACATTATGAATACCACCACATCCGTCATCCCGATCAAGTCGAGCAGCGAACCGCCGCACGTCATCGCCCCCGACGCAAAGACAATTTTCGCCACGCGCGCGCAGCGCTTCGAGCAACTCGCCGAAGGCCACACCTTGAGCGACTGGCTGCGCTTTCTCGCCGCCATCACCCGCGCCCAGCACGAGGCGCTGCAATCCCTGCCGGCGCTGGCGCTGCCCGATGCGGCCCAGTTGGCCCGCGCCCGCGAGCACCGCATGCCGCCGCTGCCGGCCCAGTCCTGGCCGCGCGACCCAGCCTGGCGCAAGAGCCTGCTGCAAATCATTGCCGCCGTCTCCCCTGCCGCACCCGAAGCGGCGCGCAACGATCTGGCCCGCCTCGCCGCCTGCGATGCCGAGCGCATCGAGGCGCTGGCCGAACGCGTGCTGCATACCGAACTGTATGGCGAGGATGCCGCCCTGCTGCCCTATGTCGCGGCCGCGCTGCAGGTGCTGTGGACCGCAGGCGCGGCGCGCCTCGGCGTCAGCGATATCGCCGCGCTCGACGTGCCCGGAGTCTGCCCCTGCTGCGGCTTTCTGCCGGTCGCCAGCATCGTGCGCAACAGCGGCGAGACCAGCAACCTGCGCTACCTGCATTGCGCCCTGTGCAATACCGAATGGAACCTGGTGCGCGTCAAATGCAGCAGTTGCGACGCCAACGAAGGCATCAGCTATCGCCACCTCGAAAGCGAAGACATCAAGACCGCCGGCGCCGTGCGCGCCGAAACCTGCGAGTCGTGCAAGAGCTATCTCAAGATCGTCTACTCGGAAAAGGACACCGTCGACCCGGTGGCCGACGATCTCGCCACGCTGGCGCTGGACATCCTGGTCGACGAGGCCGGCTATGCCCGCAGCGGGCCGAACCTGCTGCTGGTGCCGGGCGGCTGATTCTCGAAAGTCTGAGCTGGCTCGCTCTGCGTACCTGGGATTCCGCTTCGCGGGCAGGTAACGGCGTTTTGCGGAACCATATGTCACATTGGACTGTCAGCGGATATGTGCCCTCAACCCCAAGCAAGGAGACCCCGATGAGACGCCTGCTTTCCCTGTTTGCCCTCGCCGCCGCGCTGAGCCTGCCGGCGCTTGCCGCCGACCGGCTCGACGGCGTGCTGACCCTGGCCGGCGATGACAAGGCCGCGCTGGCCCAGATCGCCAAGACGCCGGAGCGGCACGTGATGCTCTACTTCGGCGACTACCAGCACTGAGGGGCCTGCCGCTACACCGTGAGTGTGCTCAGCCAGCCCGACGTCAGCCGCCAGTACGCGAAGAACTATGTCAGCACCCATGTCGATTTCAGCGAGCTTGCCGAAAAGGATCCGAAGCACGCCGTGATCGCCCGCCACAACAGCAGCGGCCTCCATCCGGTGCTGGTCTTCCTCGATGCCCAGGGCAAGGAAGTCGCCCGTGTTCGCGGCGGCCTCAAGAGTCCGGAAGACGCGTTGTTGCTTGACCGCTTCGTCTCCGGCAAGCATTACCGCAAGATGGACTTCTCCGCCTTCAAGGCGGCGCAGCAGAGTTGACGCTGCGGGCGGCTACGGCCGCCCGCTCTTCCATCGCGCGATGCCTTCCGGTCGCCAGGCCGTAGATGCGCAGCAAATCGTCTTCGGAAATATCGATGAAGGAGTCCATCTGCGTCAGGGCGAAGACGAAGTCCTCATGCGAAATCGCGGCGTAGCCAGTGGCTGGCTCCGACGCCGCGGAGTGGCGCGCGAGGAAGGCGGGGTAGCGGCGCCAGGGAAAGAATGCATTGAAGGCGACGCCCGCCGCCAGCAACAACAGCACATTGAGCAGCACCGGCGCCAGTACGAAGCCAAAGCCCAGCGCCGGCACCGACGGGCCGCCGAGTACGGCCACCAGTGCCGTTGCGCCGCCGGGCGGATGGATGCAGCGCAGGTAATGCATCGCGAGAACGGACAAGCCCACCGCCGTCGCCGCGGCGAGTGCCGCGTTCGGCACCAGGCGTGCGCAGGCGACGCCGATCAGTGCCGCGACCAGATGGCCGCCGAACACCGGCCATGGCTGCGAGAGCGACCCGTGCGGTACCGCGAACACCAGCACCGTCGAGGCGCCGATCGAAAAGATCAGCAGTGGCGCCGACGGCGGGCCGCCAAGCGCGTGGCTGACGAAATAGATCACGAGCAAGCCGACAAAACCGCCAAGCGCCGATACCCACCGTTCGCGATGGCTCACCGGGCTGAATTCAATACCCAGCATTTGCTGCCATGGCGACGCTGTCACCCGATTCCGCATAGTCATCTCCCATTCCCCGTTCGGTGCCGGCTTTGCGCCGTGCGTTGTTCCTGCCGGACAAATACTGACACGTTCGCCCTCGCTCTTGCAAAGCGCTAACGCTCATGGCAGCGAGAGCCACCCGCCGATGATGAAACACGCGAAAGGCGAATTGAAGGCCCGCCCCTCCCATCCTCCCCTCGCGGGGAGGTTATTGATTGGCTCGCTGCGCTCGACTATCACCAGTCGCTCCGAACATGTTGTTTCACGTCAAGCGCCGCGCGAAAACCCCGGAAGCCGCTACAATGTTTCCATCTCGTTTCTGCCCGGTCCGGGTGAAATCATGAATCCACTTTCCCAGCTTCCTTCCGTCGACCGCCTGCTGTCCTCCACGGCGCTCGCCTCCCTGGTCGACACGCACGGCCGCGCCGTGGTTACCAGCATTGTTCGCGAGGTTCTCGCTGCGACCCGCGCCGCAGCCAGGGAGGGCACGTCGCTGCCCGATGAGCCAGCGTTGCTGGCAAAAGTCGGCGCTGGCATCACGGCGAAAATGCGGCCGAAGTTGCGCCCGGTGTTCAATCTTACCGGCACCGTGCTGCACACCAACCTGGGCCGCGCGCCGCTACCCGAGGAAGCGGTGCAAGCGCTGATCACCGCCGCACGCAACCCTTGCGCGCTGGAGTACGACATCGAATCCGGCGGTCGCGGCGATCGCGACAACGTGGTCGCCGACCTGCTCTGCGAACTCACCGGCGCCGAAGCCGCCACCGTGGTGAATAACAACGCCGCCGCCGTGTTCCTGCTGCTCAACACACTGGCGCAGAAAAAGCAGGTGATCGTCTCGCGCGGCGAACTGATCGAAATCGGCGGCGCCTTTCGCGTACCCGACATCATGAGCCGCGCCGGGGCGAAGCTGGTCGAGGTCGGCACCACCAATCGCACCCATCTCAAGGATTTCGCCGAGAGCATCAATCCGCGCACGGCCATGCTGATGAAGGTGCACGCCAGTAACTACGCGATCCACGGCTTCACCCATGCAGTACCGGAAGCCGAACTCGCCGCGCTGGCGCACCAGCACAATCTCCCCTTCGTCATCGACCTGGGCAGCGGCACGCTGACCGATCTGGCCACCTACGGCCTGCCGCACGAACCGACGCCGACGGAGGCCATCGCCGCCGGCGCGGACCTCGTCACCTTTTCCGGCGACAAGCTGCTGGGCGGGCCGCAGGCCGGCCTGCTGGTGGGCCGCAAGGATCTGATCGCGAAAATCAAGAAGAACCCGCTGAAGCGCGCCCTGCGCGTCGGCAAGCTCACACTCGCCGCGCTGGAAGCGGTGCTGGGGCTCTACCGCGATCCCGACCGCCTGCATCTGCGCGTCACCGCCGTGCGCCAATTGACCCGGCCCGAGGCCGAGATCGCGGCGCAGGCGGCGCGCCTGCTGCCCGCGCTGCGATCGGCACTGGCCGGATTGCCGGTGACGGCAGAAATTGTTGCGCTGAAATCACAGATCGGCTCCGGCTCGCTGCCGGTGAATCGCCTGCCGTCCGCCGGCTTCGCCATCCGCCCGCAGGGCAAGCGCAGTGGAGTATTGAATCGCATCGAGCAGGGCCTGCGCGCCCTGTCGAAACCGGTGATCGGCCGCATCGAGGACGGCGCGCTGCTGCTCGACCTGCGCTGCCTGGCAGAACACGAAGAATCCGAATTCGCTGCCCAGCTTTCCGCCCTGAGCGGACTGGGTGCGTAGGGCCGCTCCTGCGGGAGCATCGTAAGCCGCGGTGGTTTCCGCTCCGCGGCGGTTGCAACAGAACGGGAGGCACGATGATGCATCGATGTTTTTTTGCTTTGGCGGCAGCTCCGCCGATTATTTTCAGTTTGCTGCTGCCTGCGGCCTATGCGGCGCCCACGCCCGCAGCGGTGCTGAAAGCCGTGGCGCCGCGCGCCGTTCCGGCTACGGTCGACTCGCGCCTCGCGCAGATACTGGCGGCGCACAAAGGCAAGCCCGTGCTGGTGAACTTCTGGGCCACCTGGTGCGAACCCTGCCGCGAGGAAATGCCCGCGCTGGCGCGCCTCGCGGCGCGCTGGAAGACGAAAGGGCTTGTCGTCCAAACCATCGCGGTCGCCGACAATGTGAAGCTGGTCGAGGACTTCCTTTGGGAAGCGTCGGCCGAGCTTCCCGTACTGCACGACCGCGAGCAGACCATCAGCCGCGCCTGGGGCGCACGCGTGCTGCCCACCACCGTCGTCCTCGACCGCCGCCATCGCATTGTTCTGCGCGGCCAGGGCGCCATCGATTGGGATGCGCCCGCCATCGACAAACAACTCAAAAAACTCATCAACTAATTCCCCGGAGAAAACCATGGACCGTCGTTCCTTCATCAAGACCGCTGGCCTGTCCGCCGCGGCACTCGTCGCACCGCGCTTTGCCAATGCCGCCGAAGGCGGATTCAACCCCACTCCCGCCAACGGCTGGCGCGTGTTCGAAGTCACCAGCCGCGTCGAGCTCTCCGCCGCCAATGGAGCGCCGCGCCTGTGGCTGCCCCTGCCCGCCGTGGAGGATGCCGCCTGGATCAAACCGATGGGCAACCTCTGGCAGGGCAATGCCGCCTCCGTGCAGCCGTTGCGCGACGCGGCCTACGGCGCGCAGATGCTGGCCGCACAATGGGATGCCGGCGAGCCGGCGCCGGTGGTCGAAGTGGTAAGCCGTTTCGCCGCGCGCGACCGTGCCATCGATCTGTCGCAGCCGGGCAAGGTGGCGCCGCTCGACGCTGCCGCACGCAGGCTCTACACCCACGCCACCGAGCTGCTGCCGACCGACGGCATCGTGAAGAAGACCGCGCTGGAAATCACCAAAGGTGCCAGGACCGATCTCGACAAGGCCAGGGTTCTGTACGAATGGGTGGTCGACAACACGGAACGCAACCCCAAGACCCGCGGCTGCGGCACCGGCGACATTCGCGGCATGCTCGAATCGGGCAACCTCAGCGGCAAGTGCGCCGACCTCAACGCGCTCTACGTCGGCATGGCCCGCTCCCTCGGCATGCCGGCGCGCGACGTGTACGGCGTGCGCGTCGCCGACTCGAAATTCGGCTACAAGAGCCTGGGCAAGAGCGGCGACATCAGCAAGGCGCAACATTGCCGCGCCGAAGTCTGGCTGGCGAATTTCGGCTGGGTGCCGGTGGACCCGGCCGACGTGCGCAAGGTAGTGCTGGAGGAAAAGCCGGGCCTGACGCTGAAGGACGAGGTGGTGATCGCCGCGCGGCAAAAACTGTTCGGCGCCTGGGAGATGAACTGGCTGGCCTACAACACCGCCCACGACCTCAAGCTGCCGGGTTCCAGCGGCGCGAAAATTCCCTTCTTCATGTACCCGCAGGCCGAGAACAGCACCGGCCGGCTCGACAGCCTCGATCCGGCCACCTTCGTGTACAAGTTGACGTCGAAGGAGATCACCGCCGCGTAATGGTTGTCAAATGAGCATCGGCAAATGATTATCGGAACTGCAGGTCACATCGACCACGGCAAAACCACGCTGGTGAAGGCGCTCACCGGCGTCGATGCCGACCGCCTGCCGGAGGAGAAGGCGCGCGGCATCACGCTCGACCTCGGCTATGCCTACGCGCCACAGGCAGACGGTTCGGTACTCGGTTTCATCGACGTGCCCGGGCACGAGAAGCTGATCCACAACATGCTGGCAGGTGCTACCGGCATCGACTTCGTGCTGCTGGTGATCGCTGCCGACGACGGACCGATGCCGCAGACGCGCGAACATCTGGAGTTGCTCGGTCTGCTCGGTCTCGACCATGGCGCCGTAGCCCTGACCAAATGCGACACGGTGGATGCGGCACGCGTCGCCGCGGCGCGTGGCGAAATAGAAACACTGCTGACCGGGACGCGACTCGAAGGCAGCCCGGTGTTTGCGTTGTCGGCGACAAGCGGCGAAGGCGTGCCTGAACTGCGCGCTCATCTCGACGCGGTGGCGGCAGCGCACCGGACGCGCAGTGCGGAGTTTCCCAAACACGGCCGCTTCCGTCTCGCCATCGACCGCTGCTTCACGCTCTCGGGCATCGGCACCGTCGTTACCGGCACCGCCTTCTCGGGAAAAGTCGGCGCTGGCGACACGGTGAGTGTTTCCCCCGCCGGCCGCGATGGACTCAAGGCGCGGGTGAAGAGCCTGCATGTGCAGGATCGGCCGGCCGAACACGGGCAGGCCGGCGACCGCTGCGCGCTGGCGCTGACCGGCGACTTCGAAAAGAAGGATCTCGAGCGCGGCATGTGGGTCGTCGATCCAGCCGTCGCCCGGCCGCCGCATTTTCCACTCACGCGTTTTCAGGCCGACTTGAAGGTGCCGGCGACACAGCTGGCGCTGAAGCACTGGACGCCGGTGCATGTGCATCTGGGCGCCGCCGACATCACCGGCCGCGTCGCGCTGCTGGAAGGCGGCCAGATTGCGCCCGGCGCCACCGCGCTGGCGGAAATCCTGCTGGATCACGAAACCATCACTGTGCGCGGCGACCGCTTCGTGCTGCGCGATGCGTCGGCCCAACGCAGCATCGCCGGCGGCCGCGTGCTCGACTGCTTTCCGCCCTCGCGCCACAAGCGCAGCCCGACGCGGCTGGCGCTGCTGAATGCGCTGCGCGATGACGATCCGGCGACAGGTCTGTGCCTCATGGCGGAGCAATCGACCTCCGGCGTCGATCTGGTTCGTTTTGCCGCTAACTGGAATCTCACCGATGAGGCTGCTGCCACATTGTGGCCGGCCGCCGAGCTGCGCGTGATCCACGCCGGCGAAGAGCAGATCGGTTTTGCTGCCTCAGGCTGGCAGGCGCTGGGCGACAAACTGCTTGCGGCACTCGCCACAGAGCACCAGCGCGCACCCGACATGGTCGGTGTCGAGCGCGAGCGTCTGCGCCGGCTGACGCTGCCTACGCTGGCCCGCGCCGCATTCGACACACTCGTCGCCGAACTGCTCGCGGCCGGACGGCTGGCCGCCTCGCGTGCCTGGCTGCACCTGCCTGAACACCAGGCCAGCCTAGCCACCGGCGACCGTGACCTGTTCGCCGTGCTGCGCCCGCTACTCGACGCCCAGCCCTTCGGCCCGCCGCGCGTGCGCGACGTCGCGCGCGACTCGGGCACCGCCGAAGATGTAGTACGCCAGCTGTTCCGCCGCGTGGCGAGGGCCGGCGAACTCTACCCGGTGGCGCATGACCACTACTTCACAGCGGATGCCGTGGCGCAGCTTGCGGCGCTCGTCGCCGAACTCAATGCGGAGAAGGGCGCGGCGCGTGCCGCCGACCTGCGCGACCACATTGGCGGCGGGCGCAAGGTGGCGATTCACATCCTCGAATTCTTCGACCGCATCGGCTACACTCGCCGTGTGCGTGACGAGCACGGATTGCGCGGCACCGATTCGACCCACGCATGGCTAAACAAATAATTAACGAACAACGGAAGAGAACGTTCCCCGGTGGGGCGGCCGGTCTTCAAAACCGGCAGGGGTCGCCATGCGGTCCTTGGTGGGTTCGACTCCCGCTCTCTTCCGCCACCCTACCCAAGGAGAGCCTCATGAATGCAAGAAAAACAGTACGCATCGTCAGTCTTGCCGCGGCGAGCACCCTGCTCGCCGCCTGCGCCACCATCGATGCCGCCGGCCCCAAGGCCACCGCCACGCTCGAATCCCGCTCCGGCAGCAGCGTCACCGGCACGGTCAGCTTCCAGACCGTCGGCCAGAAGCTTCGCGTCGAGGCCAATGTCGCCGGACTGACACCCGGCGCGCATGGCTTCCACGTCCATGAAGCCGGCGATTGCAGCGCGGCCGATGCCAGCAGCGCCAAGGGGCACTTCAATCCGGCGGGCAGGCCACACGGCCACCACGGCGGCAGCGAGCGCCACGCCGGTGACATGCCCAACCTGGTGGCCGACAGTTCCGGCAAAGCCACGCTTTCCGCCGAGTTGGACATGCTCTCGCTGACGGAAGGCCCGGCCGGTATCCTCAAACGCAGCGTGGTGATCCATGCCGATCCCGACGACTACAAATCGCAGCCTGCCGGCAACTCGGGCAAGCGCGTGGCCTGCGGCGTGATCCGCTAACACCGAGTCATCGCAAGAGGGAAGCCAGCTTGGCGCGGGAAAGCTATCGCGGCCACATCCCCGATGATCTGCTCTACGATCCGGAGCACGATATGTGGGTGCGCGCCGCCGGTGATGAAGTGCTGATCGGCGCCAGCAGCTTCGGCATCTTTCTCGCCGGCGAGATCATCGCCTTCACCGCCAAGCCCAAGGGCGCCGAGGTCGCATTGGGGCGCGGCCTGGGCACGGTCGAATGCGCCAAGACCGTGCTCGCCTTGCATGCGCCGCTCTCTTTCGTCCTGCTCGACGCCAACGAGGACGCCGAGGAGCGTCCGGCGATCCTCAATCGCGATCCCTACCATGCCGGCTGGATGGTGCGCGGCCGGCCGCTGGCATGGGAGGAGGAACGGGACAGGCTGGTGGATGCAGCCGGCTATCGCGCTCACATCCGGCGCATCGAACCGACAGCGGAGTTTCAGTGAACGCCCATCGCCAGAAACTTGCCATCCTGCTCTGGTCGACCACACCGGAGCGCCCCGAGCTGTGCGCCACGCCTTTCGTGCACGCCGCCGCCGCCGCGGCCTTCGATTGCGAAGTGGAGATCCACTTCGCCGGTCCTGCGGTGCGCCTGCTGGTATCCGGAGTCGCCGATGCCCTGCGGCCTTGGCCCGGCGTCGACACCTCCATCCATCAAATGATGCGCCAGGCGGCGAATCTCGATGTCAGCTTTCGCGCCTGCGCCATGGCCATGGGCGCGCTGGTCGACAAGGACGAAGCGCTGATCCCCGAATACAGCGGTACCGTCGCCGCCAGCGCTTTCGTGGCGCGCACGCTCGATCCGGAATGGGCAACGCTGGTGTTCTGAGAACGCGATCCGAGCGCAATGTCCGCAAACGAAGTCACCTTCTGCCCATCCTGCCGGGCGCCGATGAGTACGCATCGCTTCATGCGCAAGCTCATCGGCGAGGTCGAGCTCGATCTGTGCTTCGCTTGCCAGGGCATCTGGTTCGACGAATATGAAAGCCTGCAACTCGCGCCGACCGGCGTGATCGGGCTGTTCAAGCTGATTCACGAACACCGCGACGATCAGCGCCTGCCGCTGGCCAGCCCCTTGCGCTGTCCGCGCTGCAACGAGCGCCTGATTCATTCCCAGGATCGGGTCAAGAGCGGCCTGTTCAACTATCTGCGCTGCGGGCAGCATGGCCGCTTCATCACCTTCGCCGAGTTCATGATCGAGAAAGGCTTTGTGCGCCAGCTGACCGGCACCGAGATCAAGGAGATCAGCGCCCGCATCGGAGTCGTGCGCTGTACGGGTTGCGGCGCGCCGGTGGATATCCGCAAGGAAAGCGCCTGCAGCCATTGCCGCGCACCCATTGCCATTCTCGACACACGGGCGGTCGAAGCGGCGCTCGCCGGCTATGAGGTGGCGGCATTGAAACAGGCTGCACGGCAAGACCCGGCGCTGCTCGCCGAGGCGATCCTGTACAGCGAACGCGAACGCAGCGCGCGTCAGCGCGCCCGGGGCGTAGCGCTTGACGCCGACATCGGCGACCTGCTGCAGGACGGCGTGGCCATGATCTGGAACATGGTGCAGCGATGAGGGACGCCGTCACGGGGGTGATTCTGGCGGGCGGCCAGGGACGGCGCATGGGCGGCGTCGACAAGGGCCTGCAGGACCTCAACGGACGCCCCCTGGTGCAATGGGTGCTGGCCCGCCTGGCGCCACAAGTGAACACGGTGCTGATCAACGCCAACCAGAACCTGGCGCGCTACGCCGAGCTTGGCTGCGCTGTGCTGCCCGACCGCATTGCGGGTTTCGCCGGTCCGCTGGCCGGGCTCCACGCGGCGCTGTCGCAGGCGACGACTCCGCTGCTGCTCACCGTGCCCTGCGATTCGCCTTTTCTGCCGAGCGATCTGGTGGAGCGGTTGCACGCTGCGCTGGAAGCCGAAAATGCCGAACTTGCGGTGGCACGCACCGGCGACCGCGTTCACCGGGCGTTCTGTCTGACGCGGCGCGAGATATTGCCCAAGCTGGAGACGTTTCTTGCATCCGGCGAACGCAAGGTCGGTCTCTGGCACACGTCGTTGAAGCTGGCCGAAGTCGTTTTCGATGACGAAGCCGATGGCTTCAGCAACATCAACACCATGGAAGACCTCACCACTGCACAAAGTGGCCGATAGCACCCTGGCAGCGGGGTTCTTGCGGAAAACGCCACTAGCCCATTGCCAATCAGTGTGCTTCAATAGCAGCAGGGTTTCCCAGTTTTCACGAAAGCACGGGGCTGCATCATGGATTGGTCGTTGAATCACTCAAGGCTGGGTACCATCGTTGGCTGCGTGGGTCTTTTCTGCACCCTCATGGGCAGTTCCCTGCCGAGCTATTCCGCTGCAGCGGCCGAGCCCGCGGCAGCGGCGGAAACCGGCAAGCGATATGCAACGGTCCTGCGCATTCGCGGCGAGGTTGCCACCTCCGGCAGCACCGCTGGCGGTGAAAGAAAACTGCGCGAGGGTGATGCGGTGTACGTCGGCGAGCGCGTGCGCGCCGCCGCCCTGGCCGAGGCAGTCCTCAAGACCGAGGATGCGGGCTTCGTCGCCATTCGCCCGAGCACCGAGTTCGTCGCCGAACGCTTCGCCGCCGAGGACAAACCGACCGACAGTCTCGGCCTGCGCCTGGTGACCGGCTCGCTGCGGGTTATCAGCGGCTGGATCGCCAGCACCAATCGCGCAGGGCTCAAGGTTGTCACGCCCACGGCGACCATCGGCATTCGCGGTACCGACCATGAACCCTACGTGCTGTCGGCGGAACTGGCCACGGCCACGTCGAACCGCGAGGGAACCTACGACAAGGTCAATCGCGGCGGAACGACCATGGAGGTTGGCGAGAACAAACTCGATATCGACGAGGGTCGGGTCGGTTTCGTGCGCGCCGCCGCGAAGGCAGGCAAGAGCGGCTTCAAGGAAAGGGCCTTGATGACCATCCTGCTGCCGGTATTGCTGGACAAGGTGCCGAATTTCTATGTCCCCGGCGAATTCGACGCCGAGCTCGACCGCTACTCGCAGAGCGCAGACCAGGACAGCCTGCGGCAACTGGAACAAAGGCGCAAAGCGCCGCCACCGGCGCCTGCCGTTGCACCTCATATTGCACCGGTCGCTGTGCCCCCCGCCACAGTACCGGCCGTTGCACCCGGTGCAGCCCCACCTGCGTCTGCACCCCCTGCCGCAGAAGCCTTCACCGCACCTGTCGCGGACTGTGCGCCGACCAGCATTGCCAAAACGTGGCTGGGGCAACTGGATACAGCGATTGCCCGGCACGACGCAGCGACAATCATCGCCAAGTTCGCGCCCGAGGCAAGCGTTCGGGCCACCGTACGCAACACCGAGGGCACGATGGCCAGTGTCGACCTCGGCCGCGAGGAACTTGCGCAGAGCACGATTGCGGCCATGAAGGGGCTGACGAACTACAAGCAGCGCCGCGTGTCGACCGAGGGCAAGCCGGCTGGTGCGGCCTGCGATCGGATCAACGTGAGGTCCGTGGTGATCGAACAGGGACGGCAATCGGGCAAGCCCTATCGATTCGAATCCCTCGAGGAATACCTGCTGGAACTGCGCGACGGCAAGTGGCTCGCGATCAAGGCCGAAACCACCCAGCAGTAAGGCCTGCACCGGGGCGCCGGGTCCGGCGCCTGAAAAGAAAATGCCGGCGCATGCGCCGGCATTTTCTTGGGTCTGTGCTGGAGCGGGTGAAGGGAGTCGAACCCTCTTCATGAGCTTGGGAAGCTCAGGTAATGCCGTTATACGACACCCGCGTCGGATGCGGATTTTAGCGGTATTCCGACTCCCATTGGAAACGAGACGCGAAGACAAGGCGCAGTCGACAAAGTATCGGTTCCAATGCGAGTCGGAATTACATCAGAACGATGTCGAACTGCTCCTGGGTGTAGCCGCTCTCCGCGTGCAGGGAAATCGGCAGGCCGATGAACTCGGATAGCATGGCCAGCGCCTGCGATTCCTCATCGAGAAACAGATCGATCACGACCGGCGACGCCAGCACGCGCATCTCCCGGGCGGTGAATTGGCGCGCCTCGCGCAGCAGTTCGCGCAGCACCTCGTAGCACACCGTCTGTGCGGTCTTCACTTCGCCGCGGCCGCCGCAGGTGGGGCAGAGCTCGCACAGGACGTGGGCCAGACTCTCGCGGGTGCGCTTCCTGGTCAGCTCGACCAGGCCGAGCTGGGTAAAACCGGAAACGGTAATGCGCGTGTGGTCCTTTGCCAGCGCCTTGTTGAATTCCGCGAGCACGGCAGCCCGATGTTCTTCATCTTCCATGTCGATGAAGTCGGCAATGATGATGCCACCGAGATTGCGCAGCCTGAGTTGACGGGCGATGGTCTGCGCCGCTTCCAGATTGGTCTTGAAGATGGTGTCGTCGAAGTTGCGCGAGCCCACATAACCGCCGGTATTCACGTCGACGGTGGTCATCGCCTCGGTCTGGTCGAAGATCAGGTAGCCGCCGGACTTGAGATCCACGCGCCGCGCCAGCGCTTTCTGAATTTCATCCTCGACGCCGTGCAGGTCGAACAACGGCCGCTCGCCGGTGTAGTGAATCAGGCGGTCGCTGACCTGCGGCACATACTCCTGGGCGAAGCTTTGCAGCTTCTGAAAGTTCTCGCGCGAGTCGATGATGACGCCGGTGGTTTCGCTGCTGACGAGGTCGCGCAACACGCGCTGCGCCAGCGTCAGATCCTGATGCAGCACGGTGGGCGGGAAAGCGCCGACACTGCGGCTCTTGATCTCGCGCCAGATGCGGCGCAGATAGGCAATGTCGGCCGCGAGTTCTTCGTCGCTGGCGTCGGCGGCAACCGTGCGCAGGATATAGCCGCCGGGCTGATCGGCCGGCAGCAGTGCCTGGATGCGGGCACGCAGCTTTTCGCGCTCGGCTTCCTCGCCGATGCGCTGCGAGATGCCGATATGGCTGTCCTCCGGCAGGTGCACCAGCAGGCGGCCGGCGATGGAAATCTGGGTCGTCAGGCGCGCGCCCTTGGTGCCGATCGGATCCTTCTGCACCTGCACCATCAGCGATTGCCCTTCGCTCAGGACCCGTTCGATCGGGCGGGTTTCGTGGGAGCCATTGCCATTGCCGGCTGGACGCTCGCTCCAGATGTCTGCGATATGGAGAAAGGCGGTGCGCTCGAGTCCGATTTCGATGAAGGCGGACTGCATGCCGGGCAGCACGCGCACGACACGGCCGAGATAGACGTTGCCGACGATGCCGCGGCCGTTGGTCCGCTCGATGTGCAGTTCCTGCACCACGCCCTGCTGCAGCAGTGCGACACGGGTTTCCTGCGGCGTGAAATTGATCAGGAATTGCTCTGTCACAGCGGATAGCCGAAGTCGCGCAGCAGCAGTGTCGTTTCGCACAGCGGCAGACCGACGATGCCGGAGTGCGAGCCGCGAATCTCTTCGATGAACACGGCAGCGCGGCCCTGAATGCCGTAGGCGCCGGCCTTGTCCATCGGCTCGCCGCTCTGGACGTAGCGGCGAATCTCATCCGCGGTCAGCTGGCGAAAGCGCACGTCGCTGATCGACAGACGGTGTTCGACGCGCTCATCCTTCGCGATGGCAATGGCGGTCAGCACACGGTGGCTGCGCCCGGAGAGGCGCGTCAGAATCGCCGTCGCGTCGGCTTCATCCTGTGGCTTGCCGATAATTTCGCCATCGAAATCGAGCGTGGTATCGGCGGCCAGCACCGGACGTGCAACGAGCGGTCGGCTTGCCAGCAGGCGTGCACCAAACACCGCCTTGGCCCGCGCCACGCGCTCGACGTAGGCTTCCGGTGTCTCGCCGGGCAGCCAGTCCTCACTGACTTCCTTGTCCTCGCGCGGCCCGCTGCGAAACAGCAGCAAGTCGAAGCGGACTCCGATCTGCGCCAGCAATTCGCGTCGGCGCGGGCTTCTGGAGGCAAGATAGATACGTGGATCGATCATGGTTGAGCAGTCTTGGTGACGAGGTTGCCGAGCATAGCGTCAGGCCCGATGATAGGGGTGGCCCTTTATCACGCTCACGGCACGGTACAGCGCCTCGGCAAGAATGACTCGAACCAGGGCGTGAGGCAGGGTCAGGCTGGAAAGACGCATGGTTTCATGGGCAGTGTTCTTGATGCGGGGATCGAGCCCGTCGGGGCCGCCAATGATGAAGGCCACATCATCGCCGCTCGCCATCCATTTTGCCAGACGCTCGGCCAGTTGCCTCGTCGTCGGCGCATCGCCGCGTTCATCCAGTGCGATGCGGCGACAACCGGCAGGAAGTTGCGCCTCGATGCGCGTCGCCTCCAGCGCCATCATGGCGGCCGCGGTCTTGCCCGATGTGCGCGACTCGGGCTTGATCTCCAGCAGTTCCAGCGGCAGTTCGCGCGGCATCCGTTTCGCATACTCGGTCCAGCCGGCTACCACCCATTCCGGCGGCCGCGCAGAAACCGCCGCGACGATCAACTTCATTCGCCGTCAGTTTCGCTGTCGGCCTTCTTGCGCGGGCGTTTGGGCACGACCTTCCACAGCTCTTCGAGGTTGTAGTAGGCGCGCACGGCAGGCTGCATGACATGCACCACGATGTCGCCGAGGTCGACCAGCACCCATTCGCCGGTTTCCTCCCCTTCGATGCCGATGACCTGAACGTCGGCCTCCCTCGCCTTGTCATGGACGCTGCGCGCCAGCGCCTTGACGTGTCGATTGGAGTCGCCGGTGGCGATGATGACCCGATCGAACAGCGCCGACAGCTTGCTGGTGTTGAGGACCTCGATGTCCTTGGCCTTGACGTCTTCGAGGGCGGAAACGGCGATTTTCTGTAGTTTTCTAATGTCCATGCGGAGTCCGGTAGATCTGATGTGAATCAATATAGTCGAGAACGGCGTCGGGAACCAGATAGCGCGCACTGAGCCCTGCCGCCAGCCGCCGCCGAATTGCCGTGGCGGAAATCTCCAGCGCCGTGATGGCGAAGGGGACGATGCGGCCGGCCGGGGCGATGCCGAGATCGGCGGCGCTACCCTTGCGGGCGGCGAATTCGGCATCCAGCGCCGTTACCTGCCCGCGAAGCGGCGCCCCAGGTACGCAGAGCGAGCCAGCGCCGCCCCCAGGGGTACCAACTTTCAACTCATGCCCCGGCCGCGTCGCCACGGCGATATGGGCCAGTCCGAACAATTCTCGCCAGCGGTGCCATGCCTCGAGCCGGGCGAAGGCGTCGGCGCCCAAAAGCAGCACCAGAGGACGCTGTTCGCCGTGCAGACTGCGCTGGCGCTCGAGGGTTTCAATCGTATAGCTCGGTCCGGGCGTGGCGGCCAGTACCTCCGACGCGTCGACGCTGAAGCCAGGTACGGCGGCCAGGGCCCGCTCCACCATCGCCAGACGATGGACAGCGGAACAGTGCGGTGCATCGCGCAAGGCCGGCCTGCCCGCCGGGATGAAGCATACCCCGGCCAGATCCAGCGCCTCGCGCGCTTCTATGGCAAGGCGCAAGTGTCCGATATGCAGCGGATCGAAGGTGCCGCCGAAGAGGCCGAGCACTCCCTCTTTGAACTCACTCATCGGGCTCGGCCTGTCCCCTGAACACGTCGCGGTATGACAGATAAACGCTGGCCACCATGGTCGGCGCCAAAACGAAGATCAGCAGCATGCGCAGGGCAACGGAGAATATGTTGAGCAGCACCGGCGAAATCAGTCCGGCCGTGATCAGGATCATGCCCGGCACGATGGCGCCCACCAGAACCAGGGCCAGGCCGTACATCATGAAGGCGCGCCAATTGCGCACGCTGGCGACAAAGCTGAAGAACAGCGATTTGACGGCTCCCACGCCATCCCATGCAGTCAATAGCGGCGCGAACCAGAACGCCGCCAGCATCGGCGAGGCCAGCAGCAGGATCACCGCGAGATCGGTGGCGAGCGCCATGGCCTCCTGCGGGTCAAGGCCGTCGCTGATATTGATCGGGTCGCCCAAGGCAAAGCCCCCCAGCACCAGCAGGCTGGAGCCGACCAGATGCAGGCCGCCGAGACGTGCCAGTCCGGCGCGGTGCTCGCTGATGCCTTTCATCAGCGTTTCGCTGGCAAACGGCAGGCGGCGGTCAATCGCGCGACAGCCGTTGGCCAGCATGACTGTCAGCGTCGGCAACAAGAGCGGCAGCAGAAAGGGGCCGATCTTCGGGATCAGATTGACCACGATCACCGTCAGCAGGTAGCCAAAAGTGATTGCGGTTGCCAACGGCGGATGGCGTCGAAACAGGGCAAACCCGGCCAGCAGCCAGAGAGCGCCATGGCGCGCAGGGAGGCGGCGCGCGTCCATCAGTCTTCCCTTGCCTGAAAACTGACGGCCTGCGGCAAGTCTGCCGGCAGTTCAGGCGCATCGAAGGCGATGTCGCCTTCCGGATCGGGGGTTCCGCTCGCCTGCAGTCCGGCAAAATCGAACAGCCGGGCGTCGAGCAGATGCGACGGCACGACATTGGCCAGGCTGCGAAACATGGTCTCGATGCGCCCCGGGAAGCGCTTCTCCCAGTCCTGCAGCATCTGCTTCACCTGCTGGCGCTGCAGATTCGGCTGCGAACCGCACAGATTGCAGGGAATGATCGGGAAGGCGCGAGCCTCGGCCCAGGCTTCGAGATCGCTCTCGCGGCAATAGGCGAGCGGACGGATGACGATGTTGCGGCCGTCATCCGACACCAGTTTCGGCGGCATGGATTTCAGCTTGCCGGCGAAGAACATGTTGAGCAACAGCGTCTGCAGGATGTCGTCGCGATGATGGCCGAGCGCGATCTTGGTCGCCCCGAGCTCACCGGCCACGCGGTACAGCACTCCCCGGCGCAGGCGCGAACACAGGGAGCAGGTGGTCTTGCCTTCCGGGATCACACGCTTGACGATGGAATAAGTGTCCTCGTTCTCGATGTGGAAGGGCACGCCGATCCCGTGCAGATATTTCGGCAGCACCTCGGCGGGAAAGCCCGGCTGCTTCTGGTCCAGATTGACGGCGACGATCTCGAATTCGATCGGCGCATGCTCGCGCAGGAACAGCAGGATATCGAGCAGGGCGAAGGAATCCTTGCCGCCGGAAAGACACACCATGACCTTGTCGCCGGCCTCGATCATGTTGAAGTCGGCAATCGCCTGTCCGACCTCGCGGCGCAGGCGCTTGGCCAGCTTGTTCGCCTCGAAGGCGGATTTCTGTGCCTGTCTGGCGGTCGGGGCTATGTTCAATGGTGCGTTCACAGGTGGGCCGTTCTGCCGCCGTCGACGTTGATCACCTGCCCGGTGACGTAGGGCGCGTCGAAGACGAGAAATTTGACGGTGCGGGCAATGTCGGCGGGCGAGCCGACACGCTTCAGCAGCGTATGTTCAATGATAGCCGTGCGCTCGGCCGGGGGAAAGTCACTTGCGCCCTGTGGCCATTCGATCGGTCCGGGCGCCACCGCGTTGACCCGCACCCGGGGGCCCAGTTCCAGCGCCAAGGCGCGGGTCAGCCCGAGCAGGCCGGCCTTGGCCGCGCAGTACAGCGGGTAGCCCTTGAGCGGGCGCTCGGCATGGATGTCGGTGATATTGACGATGCAGCCGCTGCTGCGCTCGAGATGCGGCGCCGCGGCCTGGGCAAGGAACAGCGGCGCCTTGAGGTTGGAGCCGACCAAGTCGTCCCACGCCGCCGCATCTATGGCGCCGACTCCTGTCGCGTAAAAGGAAGAGGCGTTGTTCACCAGCGCATCGAGCCGTCCAAAGCGCGACACGACGGATTCCACCAGTTGCTGCAGTGCCTCGATGTCGAGCAGATCGGCGGCGAAGATGGCGGCCGACTCTCCGACCTCTCCGTGCCGCACCGCATTCAGCTCTGCGGCAAGGGCCGCCGCTTCGGCGGCCGACGAACGATAGTGAATCGCCACGCAGGCACCCGCTGCGTGCAGCGCACGCGCGATCTCGGCGCCCACGCGGCGGGCAGCGCCGGTAACCAGAACTACTGGAACGTGAGGGGCATTCGTCATGCCGGAAGTATACCGGCGAGAGCCCTTGACGCCGCAACGAAACCGAAAGTTGCCGTGACCGCGACCGACGAGCCGTAGCCGGCGCAGTTGAGGCCCGCCGTCGGGTCGATCGGAACATCTGCCGCTGTGCCATCCACCATGCAGGTGTTATGCGCAGCGGTATCCCCGGGGACGGCGCTGACGGTACGGCGCGGCTGCTCCGGCGAATACACGCATTCGACGCCGAACTTCTTCTTTGGGTCGCGCGTGAAACCGTAGTCCTTGCGCAATTGGGCGCGGACTTTGGAGGCCAGCGCATCCTGCGTGGTGCGCGCCAGATCGATGACCTCGATCCGCGTCGGGTCGGTGCGCCCGCCTGCGGCGCCGGTGGTCACGATGCGGATGCCGGCGCGCCGGCACCAGGCAATCAATGCAGCCTTTGCGCGCACGTGGTCGATGGCGTCGATGACTGCGCTGCAGGACGGGATCAGGGTGGCCGGATTGCGTTCGTCGATGAACTCCTCCACGGCGTCGACCACGCAGGCCGGATTGATCGCCGCGATGCGTTCCCTCATGGCCGTCACCTTGGCCGCACCGAGCGTCGATTCCAGCGCGTGAATCTGGCGGTTGATGTTGGATTCGGCAAGATGGTCCAGGTCGATCAGGGTCAGCCGCCCGACTCCCGAGCGCGCCAGCGCCTCTGCGGCCCAGGAACCGACGCCGCCGATGCCCACCACCACCACATGCGCTGCCGCCGCGCGCAGCAGCGCGCCGGCGCCATACAGACGCTCGATGCCGCCGAAGCGGCGTCCGTAATCAGGGGTGGAAGTCACACAGCGACTCCATATCGGCGGCTGGCAACCGGATGTGCAAACAATTGCGGGGGTTCCGAAGAACCCCCGCTCTGATAGTGGTGGCCAGGGGCAGAATCGAACTGCCGACACACGGATTTTCAATCCGTTGCTCTACCAACTGAGCTACCTAGCCGGAAAGGGTGCGGATTATAGGCCCTCGGCACCGCGGCGTCAAAGGTGCATGCATCTTGCTTCCCGCCACCCTGTCGCTGACAGCTTGCTTACGGGCAGCGTAAGGGCAATGTAAGAGGTTTGGCCTACGATGCCGCGTTGCAGTACAGTTGGCGTTGCACCCATTACAACAATCACCTTCCACTCCTGGAGGAACCATGAAAGAAGAAGACATTGTCGAACGGATTCAGAAGAATCCGAAATTCATGCAGTTTGTGAGTATGCGCAACACGTACTCGTACATTCTGTCCGCTCTGATGCTGATCGCGTATTTCGGCTACATCCTGCTGATCGCCTTCGACAAAAAGCTGCTGGCGACCAAGATCAGCGCGGGTGCCACGATGTCCATCGGCATTCCGATGGGTCTCGGCGTGCTCGTTTTCACCATCATCATCACCGCGATCTATGTCCGCCGCGCGAACACCGAGTTCGACGCCATCAAGGACGAAATCGTCAAGGAGGCTTCCAAGTGATCAAGGCCAAACATATTCTCGGCGGCGCAGCCGCCCTGCTGGTGGCCGGCGTTGCCCTGGCTGCCGGCGCCGACCTCGGTCAGGCGCAGAAGCAGGACACCAACTGGACCGCCATTGCGATGTTCGCCATTTTCGTCGGCATCACGCTCTGGATCACCAAGTGGGCGGCCACCAAGACCAAGACCGCAGCTGACTTCTATACCGCCGGCGGCGGCATCACCGGCTTCCAGAACGGCCTGGCGATCGCCGGCGACTACATGTCGGCGGCCTCCTTCCTCGGGATTTCCGGTCTGGTGTTCGCTTCCGGCTTCGACGGCCTGATCTTCTCGATCGGCTGGCTGGTCGGCTGGCCCGTGATCACCTTCCTGATGGCGGAGCGCCTGCGCAACCTCGGCAAGTTCACCTTCGCCGACGTCGCCGGCTACCGCTTCGATGCGGGTCCGATCCGCACCTTCGCGGCCTGTGGTTCGCTGGTGGTGGTGGCCTTCTACCTGATCGCGCAGATGGTTGGCGCGGGACAGCTGATCAAGCTGCTGTTCGGCCTCGACTACCTGTATGCGGTCATGCTGGTCGGCATCATCATGATGACCTACGTGCTGTTCGGCGGCATGACGGCGACGACCTGGGTGCAGATCATCAAGGCCTGCATGCTGCTCGTCGGCGCCACCTTCATGGCCCTGGCCGTGATGTTCCAGTTCGGGTTCAGCCCCGAGGCAATGTTCACCAAGGCGGTTGAAGTGCATTCCAAGCATGATGCGATCATGAGCCCGGGGGCATTGATCAACGACCCGATCTCGGCCATCTCGGTCGGCATGGCGCTGATGTTCGGCACCGCCGGGCTGCCGCACATCCTGATGCGCTTCTTCACCGTGCCCAGCGCCAAGGAAGCCCGCAAATCGGTGGCCTGGGCGACGACCTGGATCGGCTACTTCTACATCCTGACCTTCATCATCGGCTTTGGCGCCATCACCAACCTGATCCCCAATCCGGCGGACTACTTCGTCGGCGGCGACCTCGCCAAGGGCCTCAAGGGCGGCGGCAACATGGCGGCGGTGCATCTGGCCAAGGCCGTGGGTGGCGACATGTTCATGGGCTTCATCTCCGCCGTGGCCTTCGCCACGATTCTGGCGGTGGTGGCGGGCCTGACGCTGTCCGGCGCATCGGCGGTGTCGCATGACCTGTACGCTTCGGTGTGGCGTCATGGCAACGTCGATTCGGCGACCGAACTGCGCGTATCGAAGATCACCACGGTTTGCCTGGGCATCTTCGCCGTGGCGCTGGGCGTGGTGTTCGAGAAGCAGAACGTCGCCTTCATGGTGATGCTGGCCTTCGCCGTGGCCTGCTCGGCCAACTTCCCGGTGCTGTTCATGTCCGTGCTGTGGAAGGATTGCACCACCAAGGGTGCGGTCGCGGGCGGCACGGTCGGCCTGATCTCCTCCGTGGCGCTGACCATCATGTCGCCGGCGGTATGGGAAGCCTCGCTCGGCAACCCCAAGGGTTCGGCGATGTTCCCCTACGCGTCGTCGGCGATCTTCTCGATGACTGCGGCGTTTGCGGTGATCTGGATCGTGTCCTTGCTCGACAGGAGCGCCCAGGCAGCCAAGGAACGCGCGCTGTTCCCGGCGCAGCTGATCCGCTCGGAAACCGGCGTCGGCAGCTCCAGCGCCTCCGGCCACTAAGCAGTAAGGCAGCAATAGAAAGGCCAGCCTTCGGGCTGGCCTTTTTTATGTCCGCCCCAGCGAGGCGGACGGTATCCCCTGGTGGGATGTTTCAGGATTTGGGCACCGTGAAGCGTCTGCCCGGATCGTCCTCGCTCACCCAGTGACTCTTCCACCAGCCGTCTATCTGGCTGCGCGTCCATGGCAGGTGCACCAGCACCCCATCGAGCACTCCAGCCACTTCGGCGATGCTTTGCGGCCGCAGTGCCGGGTCCTTTTCCAGGCAGCGTCCAATCAGGGCATTCAGCTCCGCCGGCACCGCGAAGGGAGAGCATGCGGAGGCGAGCCGTGGCACGGTGTGCAGCACCTGGTAGGTTAGGTCGTGCTCGGTTTCCGTTTCGAACAGGCGCTTGCCGGTGAGCAGGAAGAAGCCGACCGCACCGAGCGCGTAAATGTCGGCGCGCCCGTCGGCATCGCTTGGGTTTCGAATGCGCTCGGGCGACATGTAGAGCGGCGTGCCGAGGATGCGCATCGAGCCGGTGAGGTCCCGCGCCTGGTCGCCCGACATCTCCTTTACCAGCCCGAAATCCAGCACCTTGACGAAATCGCGCTCGCCACGGATCTCGCAGAGCATGATGTTCTGCGGCTTGATGTCGCGATGCACCAGGCCGCAGGAATGCACCTCCCACAGCGAAGCGCAGACCTGGCGCAGGATGTAGGCCGCACGGGCCGGCGGCACCGGCCCGTAGCGCTCGACCAGGTCGGCCAGCGACAGTCCTTCCAGATACTCCATGGCATAGTAAAGCTCCCCGCCCGGCCCCGTACCGTAATCGTAGATGCGGATGGTATTGGGATGATGCAGGAGGCTGGAAAGCTGGACTTCGCGCTGGAAGCGGGCGGTCCATTCATCCGAGGCAGCTTGGGGCTTCAGCACCTTCACGGCTGCGGGCCGCTTGAGCATGCGATGTTGCGCCAGATATACGTTGCTGATGGCACCTTCGCCGATCTGCCGCAGCAGCCGGTAAGGACCCAGCTGGCGTAGCTTGGGGTCCCGCCCCAGCAGGGCGGCCAACGCACTCGGCGGCAGAAATCCGGACAGCCACACCGCGAAGATCAGCAGCAGGATGATGGAGAATCCTATCTGCAGGTAGGTAAGCGGAGCATAGGCCTCGCCCGCTTCGATCTCGACGGCAATACCGACATCGAGGTCACGCAGCCATCGCCATGCACCGATGACATCGCGACCCAGGTAATTCGGGTAGGGTTCCAGCAGAAGGCCTTCGCCGCCGGCGCGTGCCGCCACCGCCCGGGTCGCCAGCAGAGTCAGGTGATCCGCCTCCCTGTCGGGCAGGGCCAGACGCGGCGCCAGACCGCGCTGCCGCAATTCCGCGGCATGCCGGCTCGGCGACAGCAGCCAGCCCTCGGCATCGAAAGCCAGGGCTTCGCCGCTGCGGCCGGGACGGGCAGCCTCGAAAAGGTCCGAGAATGGTTTGTCGACGGGCGATCCCAGAGCAAGCACCGCAACGATTCGGCCGTTCGCTGCGCGTATCGGCGTGGCGACCCAGGCACGGCCGACCTCCCCTGCACCGGCACCGCGATAGGGGCGCACGAATGCAGAATGTCCCCTGAGCACTGGCGAAAGATGGGCGAAGAAGTCGAGCGTCACGTCGGAACCGATTCGTTGCTCGTCTTTCGCGGCGAGAATCCGGCCTCGCGGGTCGATGACGCGCGCCCCTGTCACGCCGATGGCCGCTGCCTTGCGCAGAATGCTGGCGACGATGAGGGCACCATCACTGCCGCCGGCAGCAATCTTGCGAATGCCGGCGCTCAACTCCGGATCGGCGGCCAGTTGCTCCGCCTCGTGGCGCCGTTCGGCAATCCACTGCTCCAGCGTTCCGACCTGGGTGTTGAGCAGCGTCTGCATGCCGGTGGCGCGGATCTCGCGCAAGGAATCCCCGACGCCGCGATAGGCCCACATGCCGACGCCTAGCAGGGCCGCAAGCAACAGCAGCAGGGCGAGACGCGTCCGGTCGAAATGGATGCTCACGATTTGGAAGTGTAGTTCAGCCCGCGCCGCAGCACGCACTTTCCTGCGGCAGCGACCGATGAAGCGGGTCCGGCTTCCCGTGCCGCCAACACCGCAAAGGAAATCACCCGATCACGCGACCACCCTGTTTGCAGAACGGCGCACGCAACCGGTTTCATGCGCTGGTCAAGGCACTCTCAAAAGCACTGCAGCATATTGGTGTCGCAATACAGTTTCTTCAGCCAGGCCAGCGCAATCCAGACCCAGAACAGCACCGCGAAGGCTATGAAAGGCACATGCTTGTCGATGATCTGGCGCGGCGTGACTTTGCGTACCGCCTTCACCACCGGCCCCGTGACAATCACGAACAGCTTGTACATGGTGTTGGTGTGGCGGCGACTCCCCGCCAGCAGGGCCAGCAGGCCCTGACCGAGGAGAAACAGCATGGCGACCTCGGCCAGCGCGCGCAGCACGCCGAGGATGAGAAGTTCAGGGTGGCTCATGGTATGTTTCGGTCTCCATTATTTTGCTCGGTCAATTTCATGAATTACGATCATTGGCGGCATTATGCCCGCGGCTGGGTGTTTCACTTTTTCGGCCGCGAGGATAGCGCCTTCGAAGCCTATCTGACCGCCTTTCGCATCAATCCGCAGGACGTCCAGTCGGCACGTCACCTGGCGGCGATCGCCGCCAAGCGGAAGAACTACGACGTGGCGATAAAGTGGTTCGAGGCGGCGCTGGCGCTGACGCCGGACGATGGCGCCAACTGGTTCAACCTCGGCTACGTCTGCGAAGCCGCGGGAAAACCGCAGCAGGCGATCGCCGCCTTCAGCGAGGCGGTGCGTCTGGTGCCAATGCAGGACATGGCGTGGTACGGCATGGGCTTGGCCCATGCGCGCCTGGGCCAGCACGACGAAGCGGTCAAGGCCCTGGAAAAGGTGGTCGAGCTGCAGCCGATGAGCGGCGAAGGCTTCTACCAACTGGGCATGGCCTACCATCATGCCAACCGGCCCGATGACGTCGCACGCATTCTCAAGCGCCTGGTCGCTTTCGAACCCAAGCGGGCAAAGAAACTGGCCCATGACGCCGAGCGCGCAGACCTGATGAAATTCATTCCGGAACTTCCCTTCTGATTCTTGACTGTCGTACTGAACAATAGTCGGCGCTGACGACACGCCGAGTTTCCTCGCGGTCCAGGCAAGTCCGCAACTTGGGATACCGTCCCCGCCGCAACGCTCCGGGCATTGGCACGCCGGGGATTCCGCTTTATGTCCCAAAGGGACGGTTTCCCCTGGTGGGACGAGGGCCGGCGACATATCCTGGGATACCGTCTCTCCCTCCGGTCGAGACATATCCCACCAGGGGATACCGTCTCTCCCTCCGGTCGAGACATAAAAAAACCGGCCCGTGGTTTTACCCAGGGGCCGGTTCAACGGGGGTGGGTATTCTCCCTAACCCCCCTCCTCCTCCAAAAATCTGATCACGCGCCCCTGGTGTCGATGTCGCCTTCCAGGTTCGGATAGCGGACATGGTCGACCAGTTCCTGAATCTCCTTGCTCGGCACCGGGGAAATCAGGCTGCCGATGATGATGCCAAGGAAACCGGCGGGAATGCCGAAGGTGCCGGCGGAGATCGGAGCGATGTCCCACCACAGCGGTGCATTGATGCCGAAGAACGGATAGGTCATGTACATGTAGTAGGCGCATGTACCGAGACCCGCGCTCATGCCCATCACGCAACCCAGCCAGTTGGCCCGCTTCCAGAACACGCCGCACACCAATGCCGGGAAGAAGCCCGAGGCTGCCAGCGAGAAGGCCGCACCGACCAGGAACAGGATGTCGCCCGGCTTCAGGCTGGTGACGTAGGCGGCAATCAGCGCCACCACGAGCAACAGGCCCTTGGACACCGCCAGACGGCGGACCGTCGAGGCGTTCGGGTCGATCATCTTGTAGTACAAGTCGTGCGACATCGCGTTGGCGATGGTCAGCAGCAGGCCGTCAGCGGTAGAGAGCGCCGCCGCCAGACCGCCGGCCGCCACGAGGCCCGAGATCACGTAGGGCAGACCCGCGATTTCCGGGGTTGCCAACACGATCAGGTCGCCGCCGATGACGATTTCCGCCAGTTGCACGATGCCGTCGCCGTTGATGTCGGCAATGTTCATCAGCGTCTTGTCCACCGTGGCCCAGTTGCTGACCCAGGCCGGTAGCGCAGAGAAGCTGGTGCCCACCAGGTTGCTGTACACCTCGTACTTGACCAGGATGCCCAATGCCGGGGCCGTGAAGTACAGCAGGAAGATGAAGAACAGCCCCCAGAACACCGACTGGCGAGCTTCCTTCACCGAAGGCGTGGTGTAGTAGCGCATCAGGATGTGCGGCAGGGCGGCAGTTCCGATCATCAGGCACGCGATCAGGGCGAGGAAGTTCTTCTTCGCCTTGCTGCGGTTCTTCTCGATCTCTTCCGGCGTCTTTCCAGCGACGGCGAAAGGCTCCGCGTGGGCCCTGACCGGTGCGGCGCGAGCGCCAACGGCTTTTTCGGCGGTCCAGGCCTTCTTGGCGGCAGCCGCATCGATCGGGAAGGCCTTGAGAGCCTTCTCTGCCGCGTCAATTGCCTTGGGATCCGCTGCCGGCTCGGCCGTCTTTAGGGCATTCACGTTCTCGACCAGCTTGGCCTTTTCCGCTGCGAGGAAAGCCGGGCCGTCCTTTTCCAGACCGGCCAGCTTGGTGGTCGCTGCCGCCGCACGGTCGCGGAATATGGCGCGCACCGACTCCTCCTTGGCGCCCTTGGGCGTGGTCTTGTCGTTGAACTCCTTCTCCAGCGCCGCAATCTTCGGCAGCGAATGCGTGTAGGCGACGATCTGCGGGATCGGGATGCCGGTATGCTTCACCGACAGCCACACCACCGGAATCATGTAGGCAATGATCAGGATGATGTACTGCGCCACTTGGGTCCAGGTCACCGCCTTCATGCCGCCGAGGAAGGAACACACCAGAATGCCGGCCAGACCCACGAACACGCCGACCTGGAACTCGAGGCCGGTGAAGCGCGAGGTGATGATGCCGACGCCGTAGATCTGCGCGATCACGTAGGTGAAGGAACAGACGACGGCGCCAATCACGCCGATGAAACGCGGCGTATGGCCACCGAAACGCGCACCGAGGAAGTCCGGAATCGTGAACTGACCGAACTTGCGCAGGTAGGGCGCCAGGAAAATCGCCACCAGACAGTAGCCGCCGGTCCAGCCCAGCACGAACGCCAGTCCGTCATAGCCGGACAGGTACAGGGTACCGGCCATGCCGATGAAGCTGGCAGCGGACATCCAGTCGGCGCCGGTCGCCATGCCGTTGAACAACGCGGGCACGCGCCGGCCGGCGACGTAGTACTCGCCGACGTCCGCCGTCTTCGACATGAAGCCGATGCCGGCATACAAGCCGATGGTGGCGAACAGGAACAGGTAGCCGAGGATCTTGTTCGGCACGCCCATTTGTTCGAGGATGCCGACGATGATGACAAAGGTAATGAAGCCGCCGGTGTAGAAGGTGTAGTAGCGCTTCAGGTTCGCATAAAATTGCGAGTGGGTGACTGATTGGCTGGCCATTAGTCGAGCTCCCCTTCATGGACGCCATATTCCAGGTCCAGTTTGTTCATGTAGTGGGCGTAATACCAGATGATCGCGACGTAGATGATCAACGAGCCTTGCGCCGACATGTAAAAGCCCAACGGACCGATGATGGTGATTTCGTTGAGTTCGCGGGCAAACCAGCCCATGACAAACGTGGAAATAAACCAGATCGCAAGCAGGAAGCTGCTTATCTTCAGGTTTATGTTCCAGTACTGCTTATGCTTCTCAGTGAGTTGCATCTGGCACTCCTCCTTTTTTGGCTGTGCGGCGAACCGGAACAGTTCACCGTTCCTGAGACGCACCCCCGGGATTCCCCTGTGTTCGTGCGCCTACCGTATCCCCGGAGCAGTACGAACGGCATAGATCGACGCCAATTGCCCCAAGATGACGCCATTGTTAGCCGACAATCCTGACGGGAAACTTACAGACCTGCTTACAGGCCGATCGGGAAGCTTCCCGAGACCGGCCTGTTCTGGCTCGGCGGACGGTCTTCGACCTCCCAGTGGCGCGGAAAACTGACGCGGAACAGGCTGCCCCGGCCATTGCTGCCGGGCAGCAGATCTATCCTGGCCTGATGCAGGTCGGCGATCTCGGCCGCAATGGGCAGGCCCAGTCCGCTGCCTTCGGCATCGGTGCCGAGCACCCGGTAAAAGCGCTCGAAGATGTGTAAATGCTCTTCAAAGGGAATCCCGATTCCATTGTCCTCCACCTCGATCACAGCCAGGCGGCCGGCGCGAGTGCGCACGGTGACGTGGCCTCCGGACGGGGTGTACTTGATCGCGTTGTCCACCAGATTGTTAAGCAATTCACGCAACAACAGGGGCACGCCATTGATCAGCAGGGAGCGGCCGCTCTCCTCGAAGCCGAGGTCGATCTGCTTGGCCAGGGCTCGCACCACCCATTCCCCGGTCACGCTACGCGCCAGTGCATCGAGATCCAGCGGCACCACGCTGTGCAGCTTTTCGTGGCTGGCCTCGGCACGGGCCAGCATCAGCAACTGGTTGATCAGGTGCGATGCGCGGTCGGTGCTCTCGGCGATCAGTTGCAGCGCATGCCGCATCTGCGCCGGATCGGATTCCGAGAGCGCGATTTCGGTCTGCGTCTTCAACCCGGTCAGCGGCGTACGCATCTGGTGCGCGGCCTGGGCGATGAAACGCTGCTGCGCCTGCAGGTTTTCTTCCAGCCTCCCCATCATCTGGTTGAAGGCGAAAACCAATGGGCGCACTTCGTCCGGAACGCGCCGTACCGGTATCGGCGAGAGATCAGACGGGCGGCGGCGATGAATGCGTTCCTGCAGCAGGCGCAGGGGCGCAATGCCGCGCATCAATCCCATATAGACCAGAATCACTGCCAGCGGAATGATGGCAAATTGCGGCAGCAGCACGCCGGAAATGATGCTGGAAGACAGCGCCTCGCGTTTGTGCAGGGTTTCGGCCACCTGCACCACGACAGGCGGCAGACCGCTCCTGACCGGAAGAAAGGCGTAGGCGATTCGCACGTTTTCGGCTTCGATGCGCTCGTCGCGGAACAACACCTTGCCGGCTTCCAGCTTTGCCGGCAGCGTCGGCCAGGGAATTTCCCGGTCGCCTTGAATCAGGACGCTGTTGGGGCCAATCACCTGATAATAAAGCGTGTCGACATCGTCCGCACGCAGCAGCGTCCGGGCGGACGCCGGCAGGTTGACCGTGACCCGGCCGCCCTCGATCTTGACCAGGCGCACGATCGCGCTGACGTTGTCGGCCAGGGCCTGATCGTAGGGCTGGTTTGCAATATAGGCTGCAACGTGATTGGTGGCGGCAATCGAAACCGGCCACAGCAGGAGCAGCGGCGCCAGCATCCAGTCGAGGATCTCGCCGAACAGCGAATTCGGGTACTCGTAATTTACGAAGGGGTTGCTGCCTTTGCGGCCTGCCGCTCCGAGTGCAGCCGATTTGTCGGGGCTTTCGGTGCTCTCGCCTTGCGGGACGGCGTCAGGTTTTGCCATCTGCAGGATCTGCCGGTTTCTCCAGGCAATAGCCGAGGCCGCGCACCGTCGTGATGCGGGCGCCGCCGGGCTCAAGCTTCTTGCGCAGACGATGGATATAGACCTCGATCGCGTTGTTGCTGACTTCCTCACCCCAGCTGCACAACTGATCGACCAGTTGGTCCTTGCCCACCAGGCGTCCGGCGCGCAGCAGCAGGATTTCAAGCAGCGCCAGCTCGCGTGCCGACAGTTCGACGATCTCACCATTGAGGCGGGCAAGGCGCTCGGACTGGTCGTAGGACAGAGCGCCCACCTCGATCCGCGTCGGATTGCCGGTGCCGCGCCGAGTCAGTGCCCGCACCCGGGCAAACAGCTCGGGCAGGGCGAAAGGCTTGGTCAGGTAATCGTCGGCTCCGGCGTCGAGGCCACGCACCCGGTCTTCCACGCCATCCTGTGCCGTCAGCACCAGCACCGGCATGGTGAGCTTGCGTGCACGCAGACGCTTGAGCACATCGATCCCCGACATGCGCGGCAAGCCGAGATCGAGGATCAGCAGGTCGTACTGCTGGGAAAGCAGGGCCGTGTCTGCATCGGCGCCGTTATTGACGTGATCCACCGCATAACCGGATTTGCGCAGGGCGGCGATCAGCCCCTGGGAAATGATGCGGTCGTCTTCTGCGAGCAATACTCTCATGGCGGCATCGTGACTACAGGAGGGTGGGCAATGACTTCAAACCCGCCCAGCATGCCACGAATCACCCCTGTGGCAAGCGGGCGGTGACACCCGCCCAGAATTCGTCGGCCTTTTTCTTGCCCCCCATGCCCTGAATGACGTCGCGGCATTTCTCAAGTCTGGCCTTGAGTTCTTCGACGCTCTTGCACTTCTCGACCAGAGCGGTCAGATCGTCTGCCCCTGGGCCAAGAATAGTCACCAAGGTACGGCAGGCAAAGCGCGAAGCCGATACCAGAGAAACCTCGACCGGCGCGGCCACCGGACCTGCCGGACCTGCCGGACCTGCCGGACCTGCCGGCGCTACCGGCGCGGCAGCGGCTGCCGCCGCTGCCGCGGACGCCGAGGGGGTTGCGGCTGCAAGCGCGGCTCCGGAATCGACTTCGATATAGCCCTGAGCGAGCAGGGCGTCGAGGATTTCGCCGCTGGCTGCATGGGCGCTCTTGGCCAGCAAGTCGTTACGCGAGGTCTTGTCGTCCACCATGATCAGCATCGTTCGCTCCCGAAGACCGAGCTTGTTGGCACGGGTCGCGATTTCGGCGCGGCCCTTTTCCGTCTTGTGATAAATGCCTTCGGTGCCCATGGATACCCCCTTTGTAATAGCTATTTGGGAGAAATGATAACGTGTCCGGTATCGGATCGGGTATTAGTTTTACAAATCAAATATTCAGTCGCCACGGAATGGGGATTTGTGCGCCGCCACAGGGAAATCGTGCAGCAGAGCCATAGTTGCACCAAAGCATAAAACAAAAAACCCGGCCATGAAGACCGGGTTTTCGGAGCAATGAATTCCAGTAGGAAGGTGAGTAACGGGAGGAAACCTCGGTTTCCTCCTGTTCCTTCCACTGGATATGAAACAGGCTGCGCCTGTTACATATCCATGCCACCCATGCCACCCATGCCACCCATGCCGCCCATGCCGCCCATGCCACCGCCGGCGGGCTTGTCTTCGACCAGCTCGGCCACCATGCAATCGGTGGTCAGCATCAGGCCGGCAACGGAAGCAGCGTTCTGCAGCGCGGTGCGGGTCACCTTGGTCGGATCCAGCACGCCCATGGCCACCATGTCGCCGTACTCGCCGGTCGCGGCGTTGTAGCCGAAGTTGCCCTTGCCTTCCAGCACCTTGTTGATCACCACGCTCGGCTCGTCGCCGGCATTCGCGGCGATTTCGCGCAGCGGCTGCTCCAGGGCGCGCAGCACGATCTTGATGCCGGCGTCCTGTTCGTGGTTGTCACCCTTCAGCTTGATCGCAGCGCGGGCACGCAGCAGAGCCACGCCGCCGCCAGCCACGATGCCTTCTTCAACGGCGGCACGCGTTGCGTGCAGCGCATCTTCGACGCGGGCCTTCTTTTCCTTCATTTCCATTTCAGTCGCAGCACCCACCTTGATCAGCGCCACGCCACCGGCCAGCTTGGCCACGCGCTCTTGCAGCTTTTCCTTGTCGTAGTCGCTGGTGGCTTCTTCGATCTGGGCACGAATCTGGGTGACGCGACCCTTGATCGTGTCTTCCGAGCCGGCGCCGTCGATCAGCGTGGTGTTTTCCTTCGACACTTCAACCCGCTTGGCCTGGCCGAGATCCTTCAGCGTGGCTTTTTCCAGGGTCAGGCCGACTTCTTCGGCAATCACCGTGCCGCCGGTCAGGATGGCGATGTCTTCCAGCATGGCCTTGCGACGATCGCCAAAGCCGGGGGCCTTGACGGCAACTGTCTTGAGGATGCCACGGATGTTGTTCACCACCAGGGTGGCCAGCGCTTCGCCATCGACATCTTCGGCGATGATCAGCAACGGACGGCCGGCCTTGGCGACCTGCTCGAGTACGGGCAGGAGGTCACGGATGTTGGAGACCTTCTTGTCGTGCAACAGGACGAAGGGGTTGTCCAGAATGGCGATCTGCTTGTCCGGATTGTTGATGAAGTAGGGCGACAGGTAGCCGCGGTCGAACTGCATGCCTTCGACCACTTCGAGCTCGCTTTCCAGTGACTTGCCGTCTTCGACGGTGATCACGCCTTCCTTGCCGACCTTGTCCATCGCATCGGCGATGATCTTGCCGATATCGGCATCGGCGTTGGCCGAAATCGAGCCGATTCCTGGGTCGTGGTGCAGGGCTTGGAGATTTTCTTCAGCTCCTCGACGACGGAGACTACGGCCTTGTCGATGCCGCGCTTCAGGTCCATCGGGTTCATGCCGGCGGCCACATACTTCATGCCTTCGCGCACGATGGCCTGAGCCAGCACGGTGGCGGTGGTGGTGCCGTCGCCAGCGATGTCAGAGGTCTTGGAAGCGACTTCCTTGACCATCTGCGCGCCCATGTTCTCGAACTTGTCCTTCAGTTCGATTTCCTTGGCGACCGAAACGCCGTCCTTGGTAATGGTCGGGGCGCCGAAGGAACGCTCCAGAATCACGTTGCGGCCCTTGGGGCCGAGGGTTACCTTGACTGCGTCGGCAAGGATGTTGACGCCACGGACCATGCGCTGACGAGCGGAGTCGCCAAATTGAACTTCTTTAGCTGCCATTGTTTATATCTCCTGGAATTCTGTATGGATTAGAGCTCAACTACGCCCATGATGTCTTCTTCACGCATGACCAGCAGCTCGTCGCCATCGACCTTGACGGTCTGGCCGGAGTACTTGCCGAACAATACGCGGTCGCCGACCTTCAACGACATCGGACGAACCTTGCCGTCGTCCTGAATCTTGCCGGAGCCGACAGACAGAACTTCGCCCTGATCGGGCTTCTCGGCGGCGTTGTCGGGAATGACGATTCCGGAAGCGGTTTTCTTCTCTTCTTCGAGACGCTTGACGATAACGCGATCATGCAAAGGACGGATTTTCATGGGGTTGATCTCCTCTTAAACTGGGTTGGAACAGAAAAAAGCAGGTGCGGCCGGGCCGCAGGTCTGAGTCGGGCGGAGGGCGAGCTATTAGCACTCATCGCCAACGAGTGCTAATAATAGGGCCTTAGTGCTGATTCTTCAAGGGGGTGGCTAAAAAATGATTCAGACCAGCCGGTCGTTGCGGTAGTCGGCAATGGCTTGTTCGATTTCCTCGCGGCTGTTCATTACGAAGGGGCCGTACTGGACCACCGGTTCGCCCAAAGGCCGCGCCGCCAGCAGCAGGAAGCGGACGGGGCCATCGACTGCGCTGATTTCGACGCTGTTGCCCGCTGACAGGACGCCGGCATCCTGCGCCGACAAGGGGCGGGAATTGTCGGCAGGGCCGACGGCCAGATTTCCCTCGTAAGCATAGACAAAGGCGCTGTGACCCGTCGCCAGGTCTTGCGCGAAGTGTCCGCCAGCCGGCAGGTGCACGTCGATATAGAGCGCTTCGGTCGCCAGGCCCTGTACCGGACCGGCGACCTCGCGACCCTCGACCACGATGCTGCCCGCAATCACCCTGGCCTCGCCACCGCCTGGCAGGGCGGCCTGCGGAATCTCGTCGGGGCGGATGTCGCGATAGTGCGCCGGCTTCATCTTCTCCGCGGCCGGCAGGTTGATCCAGAGCTGGAAGCCGCGCATGCGCCCGCTTTCCTGTTGCGGCATTTCGGAATGGATGATGCCGCGCCCGGCGGTCATCCATTGCGCGCCACCGGGCAGCAGGTCGCCGCGGTTGCCGAGATGGTCCTCGTGCAGCATGTGGCCGTCGAGCATGTAGGTCACGGTCTCGAAGCCGCGATGCGGATGGGAGGGGAAGCCGGCGATGTAGTCGTTGGGGTCATCGGACGAAAATTCGTCGAGCATCAGGAAGGGATCGACGCGCGCCGACTGCGACTGGCCCAGGCTGCGACGCAGGCTGACGCCGGCGCCGTCCGAGGTGGCGACGGAAGGGATGATTTGTTGCAGGCGACGGCTGGACATGGTTTGCTCCATTGGTTGATGCTGCCAAGATGGACCCGACAACTTGAAATCGCAAGTAAGATTGTTGCACTTCATTGTTGCTGAAAAGAGTGCCATGACCTACCTGATGCTCGGCCTGCTGATCTTTCTGGGCACCCATTCGCTACGCATCCTGGCTCCCGGCTGGCGCGATGCGCAGTCGGCGCGGATGGGTGAGAACGGCTGGAAGGGTGTGTACTCACTCGTTTCTACCCTTGGTCTGGGTCTGGTCATCTGGGGTTTCGGTCTGGCCAGGATCGATTCGCCGGCGCTCTGGATTCCGCCTACCTGGACACGGCATCTGGCGGCCTCGCTGACTCTGCCCGCCTTTATCCTGCTGGTCGCGGCCTACCTGCCGGGCAGTCACATCAAGGCCGTCGTCGGCCATCCGATGGTCGCCGGCATCAAGATCTGGGCGCTGGCCCATCTGTTGGTCAACGGCAAGCTGGCCGATGCGGTGCTGTTCGGCGCCTTCCTCACCTGGGCGGTGCTGGATTTCATTTCGGCGCGGCGGCGTGACCGACTGGCGGGACGCAGCTATCCGGTACTCGGCTGGTCGCGCGATGCCCTGGTAATTGCGATCGGCCTCGTCGCCTGGGCGCTGTTTGCGCTATACGGGCATGTGTGGCTGATCGGGGTGCGGCCTTTTGGTGGATAGGCGCTAAACCTTGAACTCGTCGCCGGTGGCGAAGAAGCTGCCGCCGGCAAGATAGTGGATGCTGCGTTGCCGGTCGTCGGCAAAGTGCCAGCGGCCGTCTGAAAACACGGTCGGATCGGCCCAGGCCGCGACCACCTCGCCCAGAAACAGGTCATAGCTTTGCTGGATGTGCGGCTCGGCAATGACGCGGCATTCGAGCCAGGCCAGGCAGCCTTCGATCAGCGGCGCGCCGACCATGCTGGCCACCGCAGCATGAACACCGGCTATCGAAAACTTGTCGATCTCCCGTCCCGAGTGCGTGCCAACCGCCAGCGTCATCGCCGCCTGCTGCCGTGACGGCACGCTGAGCACGAACTCGCCCGAGGCTTCGACCAGGTCGCGGGTCAGGGTGGACTTGTCGATCACCACTGCCACCTTGGGCGGATCGAAATCGAGCGCCATGTTCCAGGCCGCAGCCATCACGTTGCGCCGTCCGGCGTGGGCGCTGGAGACCAGCACCGTGGGGCCGTGGTTGAGCAGCCGGTAGGCCTTGGGCAGCGGCACTGCGGTGCGCCGGCTCATGCCGCGTGCCCCGCGGCGGCTCGCTTGGCGGCCAGTTCGACGAACCATTGCAGGCTGCCGGGATTGGCCATCGCATCCGGATTGGCGATCTTGTCCAGGGCGTGGCCGAGCAGAAGTTTCTTGACCGGCAGTTCCATCTTCTTGCCCGACAGCGTGCGCGGAATCTCGGCCACCTGGAAAATATCATTCGGCACATGGCGCGGCGACAATGCGAGCTTGATGCGCTCGCGCAAGGTAGCTTCGATTTGTGGCGTCAGCTCATGGCCGGAACGCATGACGACAAACAGCGGCATCCAGGACTCACGGCCAAGAAATTCGAGATCGACCACCAGGCTGTCCAGCACCCCAGGCAGTTCCTCGACGGCGCGATAGAGCTCGCTGGTGCCCATGCGGATGCCATAGCGGTTGATGGTCGCATCCGAGCGGCCGTAGATGATGGCGCCGCCGCGCGGCGTGATGCGCAGCCAGTCGCCGTGGCGCCAGATCCCGGGGTACATGTCGAAATAGCTCTCAAGGTAGCGTATATCGCCGGGGTCGTTCCAGAATTTCAGCGGCATCGATGGCATGGGCGCGCTGCACACCAGTTCGCCGACTTCGTCGATCAGCGCGCGGCCGGCTTCGTCGAAGGCTTCCACTTTGGCACCGAGGCAGCGGCACTGCATTTCACCCAGATATACCGGCAGCGTCGGCACGCCACCAACGAAGCAGCCGGCGAAATCGGTGCCGCCGGAAATGGGGTTGAGCCAGATGTCCTCTCGCACGTGGTCGTAAATCCACTGATAACCTTCTGGCGGCAGCGGCGAGCCGGTCGAGCCGACGGCGCGCAGGGCAGACAGGTCGGCTACCTGGTTCGGTTCGACATGGGCCTTTAGGCAGGACAGAAAAAACGCCGCGCCTGCCCCAAAGAACGTCACGCGAGTTTCGCCGACGAAACGCCACAGGGCATTCCAGTCCGGCCAGCCGGGATTGCCGTCGTAAATGCAGATCGTGCTGCCCATCAGCAGGCCCATGAGCTGGCAGTTCCACATGATCCAGCCGCTGCTGGAATACCAGTGGAAGCGATCTGGCGGACCGAGATCGAGGTGAAAGGCGCCGAGCTTGACCTGCTCGATCACGATGCCGCCGTGTGAATGCACGATGGGCTTGGGCAGACCGGTGGTGCCGGACGAATAAACCACCCACAGTGGATGGTCGAAAGGCACATGTTCGACTTGCAGCGGCGCATCGCCGACAATCGCGGCGGCCCAGGTCGTGCAGTGGGCGAACTCGTCCGGATCGGCTTCGGTATCGAGGCAGGGCAACAGCACCATGTGGTCGATGCTGGGCAGTTCTGCCAGCAACTCATGAATCAGTTCGCGACGGTCGTGCGGCTTGCCGCTGTAGCGATAGCCATCGACGGCGATCATCACCTTCGGCGCGATCTGGCGGAAGCGGTCGAGCACGGCGATGCGTCCCATGTCGGGCGAGCACGCAGACCAGATGGCGCCGAGGCTCGCCACGGCGAGGAAAGCGACGACGGTTTCCGGGATGTTGGGCAGATAGGCCACCACGCGATCGCCGCGCGTCACGCCCATATCGCGCAGGCTGGCCGCCAGCGCACCGACCTGGCGCTGCAGTTCGGACCAGCCCAACTCGCGATCCAGACCGGCTTCGTTGCGCGAAACAACAGCCGGACGGGCCACCGTGGCATGGCGGAAGACCTGATCGACGTAGTTCATCGTCACACCGGGAAACCATTGCGCGCCGGGCATGCGCGCATCGGCCATGACTCTGGTCCGCGGCGTTGCGGCGGGGATCGCAAAATAATCCCAGACGGCGCCCCAGAAGCCTTCGAGATCATCCACCGACCAGCGCCAGAGCGCATCGTAGTCGGCGAAATGCCTGCCGTGCTCGACGGCCAGCCAATCGGTGAAGGCGGTGATCTTCGCCGCACGGATTGCCGCAGCCGATGGCCGCCAAGCAGGATTTTCCATACGTGATCCTCTCCTTGTTATGCCCGCAATTCTATAAGATCACGCCCATGCGAAAACTGCTGCTTTCCCTGCTCTGCCTTTGCACCGCGGCAGCGAGCGCCAACGACTTGCCCGCGCCGGTGGCGCAGGCACTGAAGGGCGCCGGCATTCCCGTCGCGGCGACCGCCGTCTGGGTCAGGGAAGTGGACGCGGCCACGCCACGCCTGGCGATCAACGCCCGCACCGCGCTGAATCCGGCGTCGACCATGAAGCTGGTCACCACCTTTGCCGCACTCGACCTGCTGGGTCCGGCTTATGTCTGGAAGACCGAGGCCTTTGCCAGTGGCACGCTCAATGACGGCGTGCTGACCGGCGACCTGCACCTGAAGGGCGGCGGCGACCCCAAGCTGACCTACGACCAGTTCGGGCGCCTGCTGCGGCAGATACGCGCTCGCGGCATCAGGGAGATTCGCGGCGACCTGGTGCTCGACCGCAGCGCCTTTGCCATCAACCCAGCCGACCCCGGGCGCTTCGACGCCCAGCCGATGCGCCCCTACAACGTTGCCCCCGACGCCTTGCTGGTAAATTTCAAGGCGGTCACGCTGCAGCTGATTCCCGACCCGGCAAAGAAGACACTGATGGTCAGCATGGAACCGGCGCCGACCAATCTCGATCTGATCAGCCAGGTGACGCTGGGCAACGGCAACGGCTGCGGCGACTGGAAGGAGCGCCTGCGTGCCGACACTTTCAGCCACGGTCTGGGCACGCGACTGGTGCTGACCGGCGTGTTCCCGCAAAGTTGCGGCGAACAGCGCTGGAACATCGCGGTGCAGGAACACCCGCAATTCGTGCTCGGCGTTTTTCTCCAGCTCTGGTCGGAACTCGGCGGTTCGTTGACGGGCGGCGTCCGCGAAGGCGTGGTTCCGGCCGACGCCCGCGCAGTCGGTGTGCTGCCATCGCCGACGCTTGCCGAAGTGGTGCGCGACATCAACAAGTTCTCCAACAACGTCATGGCACGCCAGCTGTTTCTGACGCTGGGAATGGAAGCCGGACGCCACCCCGCAAGTACCGAGGACGGCGCTGCAGCCATCCAGTCCTGGCTTGACGCACGCGGCTTGGGCGTACCGGAACTGGTGCTGGAAAACGGTTCCGGCCTGTCCCGCCATGAGCGGATTTCGGCCGAAGGCCTGGGCCGCCTGTTGCAGGCAGCGTGGCGAAGTTCGGTGATGCCCGAGCTGATGGCGTCCTTGCCGGTGACCGCGACCGACGGCACCATGAAGAAGCGTCTCAAGCAGAACGGCGTGGCCGGCCAGGCGCACATCAAGACCGGCTCGCTGGAGGGCGTGCGCAGCATCGCGGGCTACGTGCTGGACAAGAGCGGCCGGCGCTGGATCGTGGTGTTCTTCGTCAATCACGCCAATGCCGGAGCGGCGCAGGCGGCACAGGATGCCTTGCTGCAATGGGTGTTTGAGCGGGGCGGGACGTGAGCGCCCCGCACGGCCGCCCGAAGAGGCGCCAGTCACAACCCGGAGCCGCTCAGCGGCGAACCGCCGTCACCCCCTCCCTCGGGGAGGGGGCTGGGGGGAGGGTGGTCCAGTGAAACGGATTGCACTGCTGGGCGCGGGCTTCGCCTACATGGTGCTGCTGATCGAAGCCCTGCGCGCCGCCGTGACCTGGTGGCAAGGCGAACTGCCGCAACCGGGCTGGACCGACATGGCGCTGATCGCCGTGCTGCCGGTGCTGATCTGGATCTGGTGGCGCTACCTGTCGCCCTTCGGCAAAGATTGTCAGAAATGCGCGCTGCCACCCGAACCCGGCCGGCGCCCCTGATCCCGGAGCCCTGTCCCTGCGGTCGTCCGCTGACCTACGCGGCATGCTGCGGCCTCCATCATGCCGGAACCCCCGCTGCTGATGCCGAGTCGCTGATGCGCTCGCGCTACAGCGCCTATGTGCTGGGACTGGAGGATTATCTGCTGGCCACCTGGCATAACTCCACGCGCCCTGCCGCGCTGAATCTCAGCGCCGGGCCGCGGCCCAAATGGCTGGGGCTGCAAGTCGAGGCGCAGGTGCAAGGGGATGACACTGCGACGGTGGAGTTCGTTGCCCGCTGCAAGGTGGGTGGGCGCGCGCAGCGGTTGCATGAAACAAGCCGTTTCGTGCGCGAGGAAGGCTGCTGGTATTACGTGGATGGGGTAATCGACTGAGCCGGGAACTCGATGGACGGGCAAAGGTCTCGCACGATCGAAGGCGCGTCGGTGCGACAGGTTTGAAAATAACAGGTGTATAGTTTTTCTGCGCTCCCCGGCCGGGAAGCGCATCGTAGTCCATCGCATTGCATCAACAAACATTTTCAGGGAGACAGGAATGGATCAAAGCCGTCGTGATTTGTTGAAGCTGGGTGCAGGTGCCATGGGTGGTGCCCTGATGGGCGTTCAATTCGATGCCAGCGCGCAAGGCACCCGGGCGGGTTCGCCGGAAAATGTCAAATCGGTAGCGCTGCTGGCCAGCCAGGTGGGGCTTCGCTTCGCGACCTGCAAATTCAAGGAGGCGGATGCCGCCCGGATCGGAATCGTCCTCGACGACGGCAGAGTGCTGGACGTCGAAGCCCAAGCCCGGCGACAGGGCATGGCATTGGTGTTCTCGGCCAATTCGATGATTTCCCTGATTGCCAGCGGCGACAAGGGCATGGCGCAGGCGAAAGCCCTCGCCGACAAGGCCGTCGCGATGAAATCCGGGCTGCTGACAGTCAATCAGGTAACGCTGCTGTCACCCGTCCCGAAACCGGAACGCAACATCTATTGCGTGGGATGGAATTACCTTGAGCATTTCGAGGAAGGCAGGGACGCTCGTGCCGACAAGGGTGTTTCCAAGCTGCCTGACAATCCGGTGTTTTTCACCAAGGGAACGCATACGATGAATGGCCCCTTCGCTGCCATTCCCTACGACCCTTCCTTTACCCAGACCGCCGATTGGGAAGCCGAACTCGCTGTCGTGATCGGCAAAAAGGGTCGCAACATTCCGGAAGACAAGGCGATGGAGTACGTGTTCGGCTACGCCGCGTTTAACGACACGACCGTGCGCGAAGTTCAGCAGAAGCGCCATGGCGGCCAGTGGTTCAAGGGCAAGAGCCTGGATGGCTATGGCCCCATGGGTCCGTGGATCGTCACCGCCGCCGGCGTGACGCTCGACGACGTGCGCATCATCTGCCGGGTAAATGGCGTCGAGAAACAGAATGCCAGCTACAAGCAGATGTATTTCAAGATTCCCCGCATCATTGCCGAGTTGTCGCGCGGTCTCACGCTCGAGCCGGGAGACATCATCGCCACCGGAACACCTCCGGGAGTGGGTTATAGCCGCAAGCCACCGGAATTCCTCAAACCCGGTGACATCATGGAGACCGAAATCACCGGGGTGGGCGTCATTCGCAACACCATTGAAACCGAGGCTTGAGGGGCGCCCGTAATTGGGGTTCGTAGCAATTCCGGTCAGGATGGCGCTTCGAACGCGCCCGACTCAGGAGTCCAGTTTTCCCTTGTTCTCCGGCCGCGGATTCTGCGCAGGCGGCGCTTGTGGCGTCAGATCGACCTTGGCGCCTCCCAGGCTGCGGGTAATCTCAACCACGCCGGAGAGTATCCGGCTGCCCGGATTTTTCTGGCAGTAGCTATCGAGCAGCGGTATCAGCACATTGACGTCTGCAACGATCGAGGTGGCCCCTTCGCTTCCGGTGCGGGCATAGACATTGTGGCCGGCGATGAAGCCGTGCGCCCACTCCAGCGTCATCGCCCGCGCCTCGCCGTTCTTCGCCTCCTTCCACTGCTGCCACTCAGTGCATTTGCGAATTCCCATACCGGCTACCTTGACGTCCCTGGCCATGGCCTGAGGACTACCGAAGGTCCAGGAAACCAGGGCCAGCACGAGAGCAAAGACTGTCGAAGTGGAACGAAGGCGATTGCCAGGCATCGGATGGTCGGGAGGAGGCACGCAGGAAGCTTTATCCTAGCAGTTTGTCCGCGATGCAACACACACCGCTTGCTGCCCGCGGCGCTGAATCTCATGTTCTCAAGGAGGCGTTGCCATGCCCGCGATTTCCACCAAGCCAGTCCTCACTACGCTTATTACGGGCGCATCCTCAGGCATAGGCGAGGCCCTGGCCCATTGCTTTGCCGAGGCCGGTCATCGACTGGTGCTGGTCGCCCGCAGTGGCGAAAAGTTGCGGGCGCTGGCGAATGAACTGGCGGACAGGCACGGCGTTGCGGCGACGGTGCAGGTTGCCGATTTGTCGGAACCCGGTGCGGCGGCAAAATTGGCGGGAACGCTCAAACGCAAGCGCTGCGCGGTGAATGTGCTGGTGAACAACGCCGGGGTGCTGGTGCAAGGCGGCTTTATTGGCATGCCGCCGCAGAATCATCAAGACATGATCGATCTGAACATCGCCGGTCTCACAGCCATGCTTTCGGCATTTGTGCCGGACATGGTGGCACGGGCGGCCCGCGGGTCGGTCGGGCGGGTGCTCAATGTGGCCTCGATTGCAGCCTTTCAGCCGGTACCCACGCTGGCCACCTATGCGGCGAGCAAGGCCTATGTGCTCTCTCTTAGCGAATCGCTGTCCGAGGAACTCAAGGGCTCGGGGGTGACGGTCACTGCCCTGTGTCCTGGCATTACCGCCACGCATATGCTGAGTACCGCCAAAGATGCCAATGCCAGGGTCGGCCGGATTCCGGATTTTCTCGTCGGCGATGTAAATGATGTTGCCCGGCAGGGCTTCGAGGCCTGCATGAATGGCGATGTAATCTGTGTTCCCGGGGTGATCAACCGTGCGGCAATGATCGCGTCGCGCAGTACGCCAAAATGGCTGGTGCGGCGGCTGGGTGGCTTGCTGGGCCGAGGCGCGCTGTGAGGGCCTGGCGCGGGCTTTGCCTGCTGGCCACGCTGGTCGCATTGCCGGCGCCAGCGCAGCAGCATGTCAGCCTGGTTCTCGGCACGGCAACGGCAGGCGGCGGCTTCGAGGTCTATGGCGAGGCGCTGGCGAGGACGATCGCCGCTATCGATCCACAGCTGGTTGTCGAGCCGCGCAAGACGGCCGGCAGCCTGGAAAACATCGCGCTGCTCGCGACCGGCGCAATCGACATGGCGCTGGTGCAGGGCGAAGCCGCGCACGAGGCCTTCTCGGCAAATGCCGGCAAGGATTCGCCGCTGCGTATCGTCGCCGCGATGTATCCCACTGCCGGCATGTTCGTGGTGCGCGCCGACAGTCCTTACCGAAGCATCGACGATCTCAGGGGACAGGCGATCGTGCTGGGCGCACGCGGTTCGGGACTGGTGACGCTGGCGCGCTACGTGCTCGACGGGATCGGACTCGACATCGACCGGGATTTCGTCCCGATCATGCTCGACCGTGCCGGCGACGGCCCGACGCTGCTGCGCGACGGCCGGGTGGCGGCCCTGTGGGGCGGCGGCAGCGGCTGGCCGGTTTTCGCTGCGGCGATGGCGGCGCCCGCGGGCGGGCGCTTCATCGCGCCAGACCGCGCCCAGATCGCGCGCATCCGCGCTCGCTACCCGTTCCTGCAAGCTCAGACACTGCCGCCCGACACGTTCCCGGGGCAAGCGACGGCTATCGAGTCGGTCGGTTCCTGGAGTTTCATCCTGGCACGGCAGTCCCTACCTGAGGACGTCGCATATCGTTTCTGCCATGCGCTCCATCTGGGGCAAGCGCAGTTTGCCGAGCGCCTGCCGCAGGCCCGTGACACGACCGTGGAGAACACCGTGGCGGCACTGCCACGCCGTGAATTACTGCATCCGGGAGCCCGGCGTTGTCTGGAAGAGTCTGGCGTACTACGCTGAACGCTGGTCGCTGTTTCTGGCCGCGCTGCTGCTGACGCCTGCGCCCACTTGGCAGGCCCGGTTTCGAGTCAGGTCAATTCCGGAAGATAGGCCCTGATCCTGGTGTCGTGATGCACGACATGATCAATGATCCAGCGTTTGATCGTCAGGAGCGCCTCTGATCGGGTGAGTGTCTTGCCTTCCATCAGATCCAGATTCAGTTGGGCGTACTGTTCAAGGATCTCGTCATGCGCCCGAACGTGCGCAGCAATCTGATCAGGGGGCATGCCGCACGCCTTGAGAATGGCTTCCTCGCTATCGAAGTGCGCACCGATCTGCCGACCCAGTCGGCTGAATACTTCCAGGAAAGCCTCGGTGTCGGGATGCGCACTCGGGTTGCCATGCAGGCGATCGAGTTGCGCGAAGAGCGCAAGGTGCTCCTTGTCAATCGACGCCGCGCCGATCAGCGTCAACGAGGCAAGATCTGACTGGTTCGCTTGCTGCCTGCTGTCCAAAGTCATTTGACGTACCTGGCTGGATACGAACTCTGCTACGCGTTGCCTCCCGGGAATCCGCTTTTTGCATACCACGCAAAGGCTTTGCCCATTTTATCAGTCATCAACCGCGGATTGCAGATTCCGGGTCAAAGCAGTCGCTCGATGTCGCCCGCCATGTCCTCCGGCTTGTGCGCCGAAGCGTAGCGACCGACCACCTTGCCTTCGCGGTCAACCAGAAACTTGGTGAAGTTCCACTTGATGCCTTCCGTACCGAGTACGCCCGGCGCACCGGCCTTGAGGAAGGCAAAAATTGGATGGGTGTCGTCGCCATTCACATCCACCTTGGCGAACATCGGGAAGCTGACGTCATAGGTCAGGCTGCAGAATTCACCGATGGCCGCTTCATCGCCCGGCTCCTGCGCGCCGAACTGGTTGCAGGGAAAACCCAGAACTGTCAGTCCACGCTCGCCATACTTCTGCCACAACGCTTCAAGGCCCGCGTACTGCGGCGTGAAGCCGCAGCCGCTGGCGACATTGACGAACAGCAGGACCCTGCCCTTGCAGTCCTTCATCGACCTCATGGAACCGTCAAGAGCCCGGGCCGACAGCTTGTAGAGTGTGCTCATCATTTCTCCTGGTCGAGTTTGACGGCGTAACGCTTGAGGTCGGCCAGGCGGACAGCCTCCAGAGCAGCGAACGAGGTGGATTCAAGCACCACCTGCGGCGCCTTGCCGGCCTGCAAGGCTTCCTGCCAGCGCGCGGAACACAGGCACCAGCGATCCCCCGGCCGCAACCCGGGAAACTCGAACTCGGGATGCGGAGTGGACAGATCGTTGCCGCGAGACCGGGAGAAAGCCAGAAACTCGGCATTGGCGACGATGCAAACGCCATGGTTGCCAACGTCCTCTTCTGTCACCTGACAGTCCCCGGTACGAAAAAAACCCGTCATCGGATCGGTGCTGCAGGGCTGCAGGACGCCGCCCAAAACATTTTTTGCCAGATCATGCATGTTGTTCTCCAGACTTAATCCGGATTATTGATCATGAGCGATGCTGTAGGTTGCCAGGGACAAAAAAAATGGCCCGCGAACGGGCCATTCCCCATGCCATGCAAGAGGGCTTATAGCCCGGCATCGGCGCGAAGCGCTGCCGCCTTGTCGGTACTTTCCCAGGTGAATTCCGGCTCGTCGCGGCCGAAGTGGCCGTAGGCGGCGGTTTTTTCGTAGATCGGGCGCAGCAGGTTGAGCATTTGCACGATGCCCTTCGGGCGCAGGTCGAAATGCTTTTTCACCAGTTCGGCGATGGTCGCGTCGGCGACCTTGCCGGTGCCTTGCGTCGTGACCCAGACCGAGGTCGGCTCGGCGACGCCGATGGCGTAGGAGATCTGCACCAGGCACTTGCTGGCCAGTCCCGCGGCGACGATGTTCTTCGCCACGTAGCGGCCGGCATAGGCGGCGGAGCGGTCGACTTTCGACGGGTCCTTGCCGGAGAAGGCGCCGCCGCCATGGGGCGCTGCGCCGCCATAGGTGTCGACAATGATCTTGCGCCCGGTCAGGCCGCAGTCGCCCTGCGGGCCGCCGACGACAAAGCGGCCGGTGGGGTTCACCAGATACTTGATCTCGCCCTTGATCAACTCCTTCGGCAGCATGGGCTTGATGATTTCCTCGATCACCGCTTCGCGAATCTGCGGCAGTTCAATGTCCGGCGCATGCTGGGTGGAGACCACCACGGTGTCGATGGAATGGGCCTTGCCGTCCTGGTAGCGGATGGTCACTTGCGACTTGGCATCCGGGCGCAGCCAGGGCAGGCGACCGTCGCGACGCAGCATCGACTGGCGCTCGACCAGGCGATGCGCGAGATAGATCGGCAGCGGCATCAACACCGGCGTCTCGTCGCAGGCGTAGCCGAACATCAGGCCCTGGTCGCCGGCGCCCTGATTCAGGTTGTCGTCGTAGGCCTGGTTCACGCCCTGGGCGATGTCGGGGCTCTGCTTGTCGTAGGCCACCAGCACGGCGCAACCCTTGTAGTCGATGCCGTACTCGGTGTTGTCGTAGCCGATGCGCTTCAGCACATTGCGCGTGATGCCGATGTAATCGACGTTGGCGCTGGTGGTGATCTCGCCGGCGAGAACCACCAGACCAGTGTTGCACAGGGTTTCGGCGGCAACGCGGGAATGCGGATCCTGCGCCAGGATGGCGTCGAGGATGGCATCGGAAATCTGGTCGGACACCTTGTCCGGATGGCCCTCGGAAACCGACTCGGAGGTGAAGAGAAAATCGTTTGACATGGTCTCGCTCCATAAACAAAAACGCCTCGTTGCAGCGGCGAGGCCGGCTTCGAGGCGTGAGCGGGCGACGCTTTAGCGCTATTTGTTTTTCCACCGTTGCCGGTGTTCTCCGCCACGCAAGTTGTCATTTAACTCGGCGGAACAAGGCTTATTTTAGGCGTGATTGGCCGCAGCCGTCAATCATGGGCTCCTGACATAGCGCGGCCTTCCGTATCAGTGAGCCTCGACAAATGAATGTCATCTGCCGTCATGCCTTCAATTCTGCCCGCTTTAAGGGCGCCAGCCTGTTGAAGTACTCGGAGCGCTGATGCAGCACCCGGACAATTCTGACCTCCCGCGACCTGGACAGATAGACCAGGGTGTAGGGGAATCGGGTCATGACGCATTCACGGGTTCCTGCCCGGATGCCCGGTCGAAACTTCAGGTCAAGGGCAGCAATCTTCTCGGCCTGGGTCAGGATGGCCTCCACTGCTCTATCCGCGACCGTCTCGCTCGCTTCTTCCAGGTAGTAGGCCTCGATGTCCCGGCGCGCCCGTGCGGCGTAATCAAGCCGCTTTTTTTTCACGACGCGCAGTTCGGCGCTTCGCGAAGTGCCCCCGGACATCCTGGGCTGAATGGGTGCGCCCGGCCTCGATGTCGGCCAGGCCTTCGTTGATGCTCTTCACCGCGTACTCGCAATAATCGAGTCCGTCGCGGATAACGAAGCGCAGCATGGTTTCGGGCGTCCGTCCCGCAACCTGCGCCAGTTTCTCGACGCGGCGCGAAAGTTGCGCAGACAGCGCAAGCGATGCAGCAGGCATGATGATTTCCCCGTTCCAATCAATCAGCTCGGATGATGGCCCGCAGCCGGCGGAGTGTCCAATCTCTCCGCGCTACGCAACGGCGTGGATTTGCGAGCAGTCGCCGAAAAACACTAAAGGTTCCAGTCTCGGACCGTCAATCCCGGCGAACGCCGTATCGCCAATCCTGAGTGATAAGCTTCACCGATGCCCTGGCTACTGCAATTTTGCGCGGCACGCGCCGCGTTCGCGACGATGTTCACCGCCTGGTCGGCGGCGCTGCCTCTGCTGCGCACCGACTGGCAGATGAGCGCGTGGCAGGCCGGCATGGTGCAGTCCGCCTATCACGTCGGCTTCCTGATTTCGTTGTTTTCGGTCGGATTCCTGTCCGACCGCCATGGCGCAAAGCGCATCTATTTGCTGACCAGCGTCGCGGCGGTCGCCAGCGGCCTGATGTTCGCCCTGCTCGCCGATGGCTTCGCATCAGCCATGCTGCTCTACGGCCTGACCGGATTGTGCTCGGGCGGTTCCTACACGCCTGGCCTGGCCATCGTTGCGCAGCGGATGCGCGAGCGGCAGGGCCGCGCACTCGGTTACTACCTCGCCGCCGCCTCGCTCGGCTATGCCATCGGATTGTTGATCGCCAGCGCAATGATCCCGCTCGCCGGCTGGCGCGGCGCGTTCATCGTCACCGCCTGTTGTCCGCTGCTGGGCATGGTGCTTGGGTTTCGGGCTCTGCGCGACGTGCCGAACATCGTGCATTCGATGCCCGACGGACACGGCAGCCGCAGCCGTCTGCTCGAAGTGGTGCGCAACAAGCCGGCGATGCTGTCGATCTGGGGCTATACCTTTCATGCCTGGGAGCTGCTCGGCATGTGGGCCTGGCTGCCGGCCTTCCTCGCGGCCGCGGCCATCGTCGGGGGTGCCGGGGGCACGCAGGCGGCCAGCCTCGGTGCCACCCTGACTGCGCTGACCTATCTGGCTGCCGTGGTCGGCAGCGTACTCGGCGGCTCGCTGTCGGATCGTCTTGGTCGCACCACGGTGACCCTGCTGATGTCGGTGGCCAGCCTGGCCTGCTCCTTCAGCTTCGGCTGGATGATCGGCCTGCCGATGTTCATGCTGGTCGCCGTAGCGGTTTTCTACAACCTCACCGGCGTGGCCGACTCTTCGATCCATTCGACGACGCTGACCGAACTCACCGATCCCCGTTACCTCGGCGTGGCCTACTCGCTGCGCTCGGTACTCGGCTTCGGCGCCGGAGCTATTTCACCGTGGGTCTTCGGCCTCGTGCTCGATTGGGGCCGGGCAGGGAATGGCCTGCCCGATAACCTGGTGTGGGGCCTGGCCTGGTCGACGCTGGGACTGGGCGGGCTGCTCGGGCCGGTGGTGATCTGGCGCCTGCGCCGGATGCCCGAGGCGGTGAAACTGGCGAGCGGGAAGCGCTGACGGCGGCGGGCAAAATCCAGCCCGATGCCAGTCAGGCATCCGCGATAGGAAATCAATTAGGCATTAAGCCATGCTCTTGCGTCTGCTTCCGTGGTGAATACTTTGACCGGAAACGCTAGAGCTGACGCGCTGCTGTACCGTTTTGCCAGCGCAATGACCTTTGGGGATGTGGTAACAATTGCCTTTTTGATTTTCCCGTTGCTTTGTTTGGCTCCCCAATCAACCGCCCAAATATCATCTATCTGGTTTGGTTCTACGTCGCAACCTTCTATCTGCAGGTAATTGGCAATCACGTACCGCAGATTGTCGAATTGAGCGTCTTTCTCATACTCGATAGAGGCATTCAGGATATCGCGGATTGTGATTTGTTCTGAAAAGTGCAGCACTACGCCGCAAGGTTCCCAAGCAAGCTGGTAACTCATGCGCCCTTCCCTCCGGATATTCGTTGAGATCGAATGTCGCTGGCACTATATCTATCCATGAGGAGTGCCATTTCCAGTTGAGCTTTGGTCAACCACTACTGCAGTTGCCGCATCCTGCCCGTCGGAATGTTGCTCGCATCCTCTTCCTTGATACCGATAAACGGGTGTAGTGAGGAGTAAGGTTGCCGCAACGGACTGGAGGGGTTTATCCCTCATTGGGAATCTCCAGGTAATAACGCAAGCTCGGCTTGATCGCTGCCAAGCAATCATCGGCCGTGCCGCCCTGTATCACGGCATGCCGGTAACCCACGTAATACAGCGACCAGATCCCAAGGCATCGGGCGGAGATATCGCCCAGACCCGCTTCCTGCATCCATTTGGCCACCGGCTTGACCAGTTGCTGCACCTGCTCGATTACCCGACGCTCATAACTTGCCGACCACATCCAGCCGAAGGACGCCCCTATTGAACGGATCGGAAGGTAGTGAATGTCCAGCGCGTACAGTTCCCCCAGGTAAGCGCAGGTGCGCTCGAAGAGGGTATTCCCCTTCACGCGGGCGCACAGTTGCGGCAACTGGTTGATTTGCTCTTGGTTCAATTCGATGATGAGTTCAGCCAGTATGTCTGCCTTGGCCAGTTTGAGACGGTAGACTTGGACTGGCTGCCTACCCACTGTCCTGGCAATATCACGCATACCGACGGCCTCGTAGCCGTACTCCATGAAGAGCGTCCGGGCCGCGATTAAAACTTGTTCTTTTAGTGATTCGGCCATTCAATTCGGCATTAGGGCTGAGCCTGACTCAATTTGCAGGAGCAATGTAAACACGTTTACACCTGATGTCAATGGCTTGGGAGAACGATCGGCTTCGACAGCGCCAATAGTTCTTCAGCTTTAAGAATTTATCTTGTCACCACTATTATTGGCCTTGACCTGGTGGTGAAGTATGGGCCGCTGTGAACTGCGGGCTCGACCGCTCCCTCTAGCGGGTGGGATGCGCGAAGCCGCGCTTGCTGCCTTCGATGAAGTCCGCGAGTTCCGCCACGGCGGCGCTGTTCATCTCCTTCATGACTGCCAGTGCTTCTGCGAGCGGCATTCGCGAATACAACAGCCGGTAGGCTTCTTTCAGCGCCCTGATCTCGTCCGCGCCAAAACCATTGCGGCGCAGGCCGACGAGATTGAGGCCGCGGGCGCGGCCCGGGTTGCCGTCGGTGATGCAGAAAGGCAGCGCGTCCTGCACGACCTTCGCCGACAGGCCGACCATCGCGTTCCTGCCGATGCGGCAGAACTGATGCACGGTGACCGCGGCCGAGATGAAGGCGCGGTCATGCACCACCACTTCGCCGGCGATGCCGGCCGTGTTGGCCATCACCACGTGGTTGCCGACGATGCAGTCGTGGGCAATATGGCTGTAGGCCATCAGAAAACAGCCGTTGCCGATTCGGGTGGTGCTGCCCTCGCGCGAACCGCGGTGCACCGTGACGCCCTCGCGCAGCCAGTTGTCATCGCCGATCGCGGTATAGGAAAGGCAATCCGGCCTGAACTTGAAGTCCTGCGGATCGCCGCCGATCACCGCGTGCTCGGCGACGCGGTTGCGGGCGCCGATACGGGTGTGGTGCTTGATCACGGCATGCGCCGCGATTTCGCAATCGTCGCCGAGGACCACATCTTTCTCGATCACCGCGAAGGGGCCGATGCGGATGTTGGCGCCCAGCCTGGCGTCGGCAGCGATGACGGCGGTGGGGTGGATGCTCACGTCAGCGCCTGCCGGATCACCCCGGCGATGCGCTTGATCTGCTCGTCTTTCAGCATCGGCGAAATCGGCAGTGACAGGCAGCGTTGCGCGACCTTCTCGGTCACCGGCAGCCTGACCGTGCCATGCGTGGCGGTAAACATCTCCTGCTGGTGCAGCGGCACCGGGTAGTACACGGCACAGGCAATCCTCGCGTCCGTCAGCACTTTCTGGATCGCATCGCGGCGGTCGGAGAGGATTGTGTATTGGTGATAGACGTGGCGGCCATGGCCATCTGCAAATGGCGTTTCTACCAGACCCGCCAACTGCTGGTTATAAGCGTCGGCGATGGCGCGACGGCGATCGTTGAAATGATCGAGGCGCTTCAATTTGATGCGCAGGATCACCGCCTGGATTTCGTCGAGGCGCGAGTTGTAGCCCAGCACGTGATGATGGTAGCGCACCCGCGAGCCATGGCTGGCTAGCACGCGCAGTTCGGCAGCGAGCTGGTCGTTGTCGGTAATCATCAGGCCGCCGTCGCCGAAGGCCGAGAGATTCTTCGATGGATAAAACGAGGTGCAGCCGATGTCGCCGTAAGCCCCCGACTTGCGTCCGGCATAGTCGGCACCGAAGGACTGCGCGGCATCCTCGATGAGCTTCAGTCCGTGCTTGTCGCACAGCGCCTTCAGCGGCGCCAGATGCACCGGCTGGCCGAACAGGTGCACCGGTACAATTGCCTTGGTACGCGGGGTGATCGCGGCTTCGACCTGGTTCAGGTCGAGGTTGAAAGTCCGCGGATCGATATCGACGAACACCGGGCTGGCGCCGCACATGACTACCGTCGAGGTGGTGGCGATGAAGGTGAAGGGTGTCGTGATCACCTCGTCGCCCGGGCCGAGGCCGATGGCGCGCAGCGCGATCAGCAGGGCGTCGGTGCCCGAGGCGCAGGAAATCGCATGCTTGACGCCGGCATAGTCGGCGGCCTCAGCCTCGAAGGCCTTGACGTTGGGGCCGCCGATGTACTGGCAGGCAGCCAGCGCATCGAGCACGGCGGGTTCGATTTCGTCGCGCAGCAAGGCGTATTCGGCCTTGAGATCGAGCATGGGAATGTTCATGGGAGCGGGCTTCAGGAAAGTGAATTCTGGCGGGCGGCGATCATGCGGTCGATCTGCAGCGCAATGGCCAGCGCGTCGCGGCCTTCGCGGCCGCTGACCACGGCCGGGGTGCCGTCGCGGACGGCATCGACGAAGGCCTGGATCTCGGTCATCAGTGCATCGCCGGGCGGTTGCTGGAAGGTCTCGGTGTCGATCGGCGGTTCACCTTCAACCAGGGCATCGCGCCTCTTGCTGATGCCGATGCGGCGGTCGCCGAAATCGATCGAAATGTATTCGTGATGCTGGAACACTCGCAGGCGGCGCAGGCTGGCGGTCGAGGTGCGGCTGGCAGTCAGGTTGGCAACGCAGCCGTTGGCGAATTCGATGCGCGCGTTGGCGATGTCGATGCCGTCGGTCAGCACCGAGACGCCCGAAGCGCGCAGGTCGGCGACCGGGCTGCCGACCAGCGGCAGGATCAGGTCGAGATCGTGGATCATCAGGTCGAGCACCACCGAAACGTCGATGCCGCGCGCCTTGAACGGCGCCATGCGGTGCGCCTCAATGAATACCGGCCGCCTGATCTTGTCCTTCACCGCGAGCCAGGCCGGATTGAAGCGCTCGAGATGGCCGACCTGCAGCACCAGGTGCTTCGCGTCGGCCAGCGCAATCAGTTCGTCGGCCTGCGCCACGGTGATGGTGATCGGCTTTTCCGCCAGCACATGCACGCCGGCCGCCAGGCAATCGCGGGCCACGGCATGGTGGGTTTCAGTGGTGCTGGCGACCGAGACCAGATCCACCCGCGGGCTGGCGCCGAGCAGCTCGCGGTAATCGGTGAAGGCCGCCACGCCGAGTTCTTTCGCCACGCGTTGCGCCGTCTCCGGGTGAGCATCCACCACCCCGACCAGTTCCACACCGGCATTCGCCGCGCTGAGCGCAGCATACTTCTGGGCATGAAAGCGGCCCAGGTAACCGACGCCGATTACGGCAGCACGGAGCTTTTTGGTCATGACGGAGAAATCGGGAGAATGGTCCGAGGAGCGAACAGTAGGCGATAATTCTACTTGCTTTGGCACCTTCCCATCCTTCGATGCCCTCCCTGTTCCCGGTTGTTTTCAGAGTGCTGGCCCGTTTGCCGCTGCCGCTGGTGCACAACCTCGGCGCGCTCGCCGGCTGGCTGGCGTGGCTGTTGTCGGCCACCTACCGGCGCAACTTTTCCCGGCATATCGAGCAGGCCGGCCTGACAGGAGCGCAGAGCGCAGCAATTGCCGAGGCCGGCAAGTCGCTGCTGGAACTGCCGACCATCTGGCTGCGGCCACAGCACGAAGTGGTCGACCGCGTGGTCCGCGTTTCCGGCTGGGAACTGGTCGAGGCCGCCTGGGCAGCCGAACGCGGCATCCTGTTCCTGACCCCGCATCTGGGTTGCTTCGAGATCACCGCACAGTACTACGCGGCCAGGAAGCCAATCACCGTGCTCTATCGGCGGCCCAAACAGGGTTGGCTGGCGCCCCTGATCGAGGAGGGACGCGGTGCGAATCTCAAGCTTGCCCCTGCCGACCTTTCCGGCGTGCGACGCCTGCTGAAAGCGCTGAAGGGCGGCGAGGCGGCGGGCATGCTGCCCGACCAGGTGCCCGGCAATGGCGAAGGCGCCTGGCTGCCCTTTTTCGGCAGGCCCGCCTACACCATGACGCTGGCAGCGCGTCTGGCGGAAACCGGGGCCACGGTGCTGCTGGCCTATGGCGAGCGCCTGCACTACGGCGCCGGCTATCACCTTAAGCTGTTTCCCCTCTCGGCGCCGCTCGAAGGCAATCTCTTACAGCGCGCGACGCAACTCAACCGAGAACTGGAGACGCTGATCCGGCAGTGCCCCGAGCAGTATCTGTGGGGCTATAACCGCTACAAGGTGCCGGCGGGAGCTCAACCGCCGGAAGCCCCGGAGGGATAGATCTTGACATGGAATCGGAACGCTGTGAGCCAGCACCCATGGTTCGCCAGCGCGCAAGAAATGACGAGGACAGCCTGATGCCCAAGTTCCTCCATGTCGGCTGTGGCACAAAAAACAAGAGCCGGACCACGGCAGGCTTCAATACCGTGGAATGGACTGAACTTCGTCTCGATATAGACAAAGCCGTGCAACCGGACATTGTCGGCACCATGACCGACATGGCTGCGCTAGGCGATGGGAGCGTTGATGCGGTCTACTCCAGTCACAACATCGAGCACCTCTATCCCCACGAAGTGCCGATTGCATTAAGCGAGTTCCTGCGCGTTCTCAAACCCGACGGCTTTCTAGTCATTACCTGTCCCGACCTGCAATCCGTTGCACGCATGGTTGCCGAGGACAAACTCACCGATACGATCTACACCAGCCCCGCCGGACCGATTGCGCCGATCGACATTCTCTACGGCCACCGGCCACAACTCGCCCGGGGAAATCTTTTCATGGCGCACCGCTGCGGATTCACGCAAAAGGTGTTGCTTGCTACCCTGCGAGCCAGCCGCTTCCAGGGAGTCGCAGCGACAGCACGCGGCAAGCCCCACTTCGACCTCTGGGCAATCGCGAGCAAAGGGGTGCGATCAGACAAGGAGATGCGCGAGCTCGCAGCGACGCATTTTCCAGACCAGCCTGCACGGTCGGGCGTGGCGGACTGAAGTGACACGACTCGTTCTCGCCTTGATGTGGCTCCTGCACTGGCTGCCGTTGCCGCTGCTGGCTGCACTCGGCCGCGGCCTCGGACTGGCTCTCTACGTGCTGGTCGGTGAGCGGCGGCATGTCACGCTGACCAATCTCGGCCTGTGCTTTCCGCAACTGTCGGCGGTCGAGAGGTCGGCGCTGGCGCGACGGCACTTCATGGCCTTCGGTCGCAGCATCCTCGAGCTCGGCCTGTGGTGGTGGGCTTCGCCGCAGCGCATCCGGCGCCTGGTGCGCCTCGAAGGCGGCGAGAAACTCGCCGCGTACCAGGACCAGCCAGTGATCCTGCTGGTGCCGCATTTCGTCGGCATCGACGCCGGCGCCATTCGCTTGATGCTGGAGCATGGCGTGGTGGCGATGTACACCCACCAGAAGAATCGCGTGTTCGAGGCGGCAATGAACGGCGGACGCCAGCGCTTCGGCAATTGCGAGCTGGTGTCGCGTCAGGAAGGCATCAAGAAGGCCTTGCGCTCGATGAAGGAAGGGCGGTTCTTCCACTACTCGCCGGACATGGACTACGGCCCGAAAGAATCGGTCTTCGTTTCGTTTTTCGGCGTGCAGACCGCCACCATCAACGGGCTGGCGCGCCTGGCGAAGCTGACCGGAGCACCCGTGATTCCACTCGTCACGCGCATGGAGTCTGTCGGCTATGTCGCCACGGTGGGCGAGCCGTGGACGGATTTCCCCGGCGCCGGCGACGTAGGCGAAGCCGACAACGCAAGGCGCCTGAACGCCTTCATCGAGGCTGAAGTGCTGAAGTCGCCCGAGCAGTACTACTGGCTGCACAAACGCTTCAAGACGCGGCCACCGGGCGAAAAAGGGGTTTATTGACCCCTCAATTGCCGGAAGTCGGCGCTGGCACTACGGCGTATCCTTGGACCATGAAAATTCGCTTCACCAAGATGCATGGCCTCGGCAACGACTTCGTCGTGCTCGACGCCATCCATCAGGACTTCGTGCCGACTCCGGCCCAGGCGCGCTTTCTCGCCGACCGCCATTTCGGCGTCGGCTGCGACCAGATTCTTGTCGTCGAGCCTGCGCACGCGCCCGGCGTTGATTTCCGCTATCGCATTTTCAACGCCGATGGCGGCGAGGTGGAACAGTGCGGCAACGGCGCGCGCTGCTTTGTGCGCTTCGTGCATGAACAGGGATTGACGACTGCGCGCGAGATCCGCGTCGAGACGCAAGCGGGCCCGATTACGCTGCGCCTCGAGGCCGACGGCCAGGTCGCCGTTGACATGGGCGTGCCGCGTTTCCTGCCGGCAGAGATTCCCTTCGATAGCCCGTTGACGGAAATGAGGGACGCCGTGGTGCAGCCGCTCGATGTGGACGGGGAGCAAGTCGACATCAGCGTCGTCTCGATGGGCAATCCGCATGCCGTACAGGTGGTGCCCGACATAGACGCCGCACCTGTGGCCCGGCTCGGCCCGCTGATCGAGTCCCACCCGCGCTTTCCGCGCCGGGTCAATGCCGGCTTCATGCAGATTGTCGACCGTCATGCCATTCGCCTGCGGGTTTATGAGCGCGGCGCCGGCGAGACCCTGGCCTGCGGCACCGGCGCCTGCGCCGCCGTGGTGGCCGGCATCCGCCGCGGCCTGCTGGATTCGCCGGTGCGCGTCACTACGCACGGCGGCGACCTGTCCATTGTCTGGAACAGTGCAGCCGGCGACACGGGCACCACAAACCAAACTCGCCAGCCGGTCATCATGACCGGCCCGGCGACCACCGTATTTACCGCAGAGATCGAACTACCGAGCAACCTTATATGAGACCTCACATGAAATCGGAAGACGTCGCCCGCTACCTCCACGATCACCCGGAATTCTTCGACCAGTACGCTGACATGCTGGCGCTGGTGACCCTGCCCGATCCGCACAGCGGACGAGCCATCTCGATCACCGAAAAGCAGCTCTTCAACTTGCGCGACAAGGTGCGCACGCTCGAATCCAAGCTGGTCGAGCTGATCAGTTTCGGCGAGGAAAACGACTCGATTTCCGAAAAAGTGCATGGCCTTGCCGCGGCCCTGATTGCTGCCACCGATCAGGCGGCAGTGGTGCGCGCCCTGTATTCGCATCTGGGCGGCGCCTTCGCCGTACCGCATGTCACGTTGCGTCTGTGGGGTGCGGGACAAGGCGACGGCCACGAGTTCGACGCCGTTGCCGATGCGGTCAAGGTTTTTGCCTCGAACCTGCAGCGACCCTATTGCGGAACCGTGACCGGTCAGGAATCCCTGGCCTGGTTTGGCGAAGCGGCAACGCATTTGCGCTCGATGACCCAGGTACCGCTGCGCGAATCCGGCGGCGCCTGCTTCGGCCTGCTGGTCATGGCCAGCGAAGAACCGCACCGCTTCTACCCGGAACTCGGCACGCTGTATCTGGAGCGCATCGGCGAGATGGCTTCGGCGGCCCTGCTGAGAGTTATCGCCTGACTTTCATGCAGTGATCCGGCACCCCTGATGATGAAACACGTGAAAGGCGAATTGAAGCCCCCCCACCCCCATCCCCGCCCCAGGGCGGGGCTACTGGTCAGCTCGCTTCGCTCGACTATCCTCAGTCGCTCCGAACGGGTTGTTTCACGCTAATTTCATGGACGCCTCGGTTGAGAGTTTCCTGACCGAACTTGCAATACAGCGCCGTGCCAGCCCGCATACGCTGGACGCCTACCGCCGCGATCTGGCACGCCTTACGTCACTGGCGGCCGGTACTGAACTGGCGGCCCTGAAGACCGTGCAACTGAGGCGCGGCCTGATGGCTTTGCACGCGCAGGAACTCGCGCCGCGTTCCATCGCGCGCACCCTGTCCGCCTGGCGCAGCTATTACGCCTGGCTGACACGGCGCGGCATCATCGCGCTGAATCCCGCGGATGGCCTGCGCGCACCCAAGCGCCCGCGCACCCTGCCCAAGGCGCTGGGCATCGATCAGGCAGCCGCATTGCTTGACAGGCCGGCGGCGAGTTTGGCCGCGGGTTTGGCAAATGGGCCGCTGCAGGTGCGCGATGCGGCAATGTTCGAACTGCTCTATTCCTCCGGCCTGCGGCTGTCTGAACTGGTGAGCCTCGACTGGCCCGGCGGGCTGGATCTGGCGGCAGGCGAAGTCACCGTCACCGGCAAGCGGCAGAAGACCCGCACGGTGCCGGTCGGCGACAAGGCGCGTAGCGCCCTTGAGGCGTGGCTGGCGCTGCGCCCGCAATTCGCTCAAGACACAGAGCCGGCACTCTTCCTCGGCCGCAACGGCACCCGGCTCACAGCCCGGCAAGTCCAAGGCCGGCTCGCACAGTGGGCGCAACGGCAGGGTGTGGGCGTGCATGTGCATCCCCACATGCTGCGCCACTCATTTGCCTCGCACGTGCTGCAATCCTCCGGCGACCTGCGCGCGGTACAGGAAATGCTCGGCCACGCCAGCATTGCCGCCACACAGATTTATACGCATCTGGATTTTCAGCACCTGGCGAAAATCTACGACGCGGCGCATCCGCGGGCGAAGAAGGCCTAGGCTGGCGTGTCGGCAGGGTAGTGCCGATCAAAGAATCATCCCGGCGCCGATCGTGTTGTTGGTGGTCTCGTCGATCACGATGAAGGCACCGGTGGTTCGGTTGTCGGCATAGCGGTCTACGCACAGCGGCTGCGCCAGCTTGAAGCCGACGCGGGCGATGTCGTTCATCGCCAGCCTTTCAACCGAGACATGTTCCAGCGAGTTGATGTCCACCCGGTACTCGATGCCCGCCAGTACGGCGCGGGATTCACGCGTGGTCTGACGGATCACGTACTGGCGCTGCGGGTCGAGCGGAGTCTCGGACAGCCAGCAGAGCATGGCGTCGAGTTGCCACACCACCTGCGCCGCCTTCTGCGCGCCATGGTCGGCGGCGCGCACAATCATGTCGCCACGCGAGATGTCGATCTCGTCCTCCAGCAACAGCGTCACCGATTGCTCGGCGCAGGCCGCAGTGAGTGAAAGGCCGCCGAGCTGGATGTCCTTGATGCGGCTGCGTTGCCCAGACGGCAGCACCGTGATTTCCTCGCCGACGGCGATTTCGCCCGACTCGACGCGTCCCATGAACCCGCGGAAATCATGCAGCCGGCGGTCGCCCGAAGCCTGCGGGCGACAGACGTACTGCACCGGGAAGCGGAAACCCTCGTCGCGGCCGGAGTGTGCCGGCGGCGCGTTTTCCAGCACGTCGAGCAGGGTCGGGCCGGTGTACCAGTCGAGGCGTTCGCCGCGCTCGACCAGCATGTCGCCGTTCAGCGCCGACAGCGGAATGAAGCGCACTTTGCCGATGCCGAGGCGGGCGGCGAAGTCGAGGTAGTCGGCGCGGATGCGTTCGAAGGCCGCCCGGTCGTAGTCGACCAGGTCCATCTTGTTCACCGCCACCACCAGGTGCGGAATATCCAGCAAGTGGGCGAGGTAGGAATGGCGCCGGGTCTGCGTCAGCACACCCTTGCGCGCGTCGATCAGGATGATGGCGAGGTCGGCGGTCGAGGCCGCCGTCACCATGTTGCGCGTGTACTGCTCGTGGCCCGGCGCGTCGGCGATGATGTACTTGCGCCGACCGGTGCTGAAGTAACGGTAGGCGACGTCGATGGTGATGCCCTGTTCGCGCTCGGCCTGCAGGCCGTCGGTCAGCAGCGAGAGGTCGACTGCTGCCAGGCCGCGCCTCTCGGAGGTCTTCGCTATCGCGTGCAGGGTGTCGGCGAGTATCGCCTTGGTGTCAAACAGCAGGCGGCCGATCAGCGTGCTCTTGCCGTCGTCGACGCTGCCGCACGTCAGGAAACGCAGCAGGCCGTTGTCCACGGGGCTTTCGAACTCGGGCAGGCGTTCCATCGCACTCATCAAAAGTAACCCTCTCTTTTGCGTTGTTCCATGGCGGCTTCGGACGCCTGGTCGTCCAGGCGGGTGGCCCCGCGTTCGGTGATGGTGGTGGTGGCGGTTTCGGCGATGATCTTGGCCACCGAGTCCGCGTCGGATTCCACCGGCGCGGTGCAGGTGATGTCGCCGACGGTGCGGAAGCGTACGCGCAACTGCTCGACGCTGTCGCCTTCGCGGGCCGGTGTCAGTTCGGTGACCGGCTGCAGCAAGCCCTTGCGGCGGACGACAGGTCGCGTGTGGGCGAAGTAGATCGGCGGCAGGGCCAGTGCTTCGCGCTCGATGTACTGCCAGACGTCGAGCTCGGTCCAGTTCGAGATCGGAAAGACGCGAATGTTCTCGCCCTTGTGTACACGTGCGTTGTAGAGGTCCCAGAGTTCGGGGCGCTGGTTCTTCGGATCCCACTGGCCGAATTCGTCGCGGAAGGAAAAGATGCGCTCCTTGGCGCGGGCCTTTTCCTCGTCGCGCCGGGCGCCGCCGATGCAGGCGTCGAAGCCGAATTCCTCGATGGCTTCGAGCAGGGTCACCGACTGGTGTTTGTTGCGCGACTCGTCGACCGATTTCAGCACTACGCTGCCACGTGCCATCGAATCCTCGACCGAGCGCACGATCAGGCGTTCACCCAACTCGCAGGCGCGAGAATCGCGGAAGTCGATCACCTCCGGATAGTTATGGCCGGTATCGATGTGCAGCAGCGGGAAGGGAAAGCGCGCGGGCCGGAAGGCCTTCTCGGCCAGGCGCAGCAGCACGATGGAGTCCTTGCCGCCGGAAAACAGTAGTGCCGGATGGGCGCATTGCCCCGCCACCTCGCGCAGGATGTGGATGGCCTCGGCTTCGAGCCATTCGAGATGGTCAAGTGAGCTTCTCCGTTCGCCCTGAGCCTGTCGAAGGGCAACCTGGACTTCGACAAGCCCGGCCCGAACGGAATTGTCTAGGACCGGTGCGTTCATGCCGCCACCCTTTGCAGCTCGCCGTCGACCAGGTGCAGACCACATTCTTTTTGTTCCGGGCTCTCCCACCACCAGCGTCCGGCACGGACATCCTCGCCCGGCTGCGCAGCGCGCGTGCAGGGGGCGCAGCCGATGCTGGGGAAGCAGCGGTCATGCAGCTTGTTGTAGGGCACGCGGTTGGCGCGCAGATAGACCCACACCTCGTGCTCGCTCCAGTCGGCCAGCGGACTGATCTTGACCAGGTTGTTGCCGTGGTCGAAGGCCACCACCTTGAGCTTGTCGCGCGTCTGCGACTGCGCCGCGCGCAGACCGGTGATCCACGCCTGCTTGCCGGCCAGCGCGCGCTGCAGCGGCTCCACCTTGCGTGCGTGGCAGCATGCCTTGCGCGCCTCGACAGAATCGTAGAAGCCGTTGATGCCGAAGCCGGCGACGAAGTCCTGCACCGTGTCGTGTCGCGGCGCGAAGATCCGCAGGCGCTTGCCGTAATGGCGCTCGGCGTCCGCCATCAGAGCGTAAGTCTCGGCCGGCAGGCGGCCGGTATCGAGCGAGAAGATGCCGATGTCGAGATTCTCACGCCAGATCATGTCGGTCAGCACCATGTCTTCGGCACCGAAACTGTTGGCGAAGACGACAGGCGCGTAGTCGCGCGCGACGTCGCGCAGGCAGCGCAGCGCCAGCGCGGACTTTTCGGCCACGACAGCGACCAGTTCGGTGTCGGCCAGATCGGGAATCGAATCTCGTTGCATCATGGTTTCCTTTGCAAGAACGCTTGAATCACGCCGCTCGTCGGCGGAACAGCGGGATGGGTTGGTCGCTTCCGCCCTGGTAGCTTTCGGGGAAGTCGTCGAAGGCCTTCAGGGCATCCTCGGCGCTGCGGCCCTCGCCGAGTACGAAGCTGTCGAAGCCGACCCGGTTCAGGAAGAAGATCTGGTCGCGGCCAATGTCGCCGAAGGCGCGCAACTCGCCGTCGTAGCCGTAGCGTTCGCGCAGCAGGCGACCGGTGGAGTAGCCGCGGCCGTCGGCAAACTTCGGGAAGTGCACGGCGATCACGGTGAAGTCGTCGACATCGGCGGCGATGTCCTCCACCCTGTCCTCGGGTCCGAGCCAGATGCCGAGCGGCGTGCCATGCTCGTATTCGCGATGGATCAGGCACTCCTTCTTTTCATTCCACACGACCGGCGGCACCAACAGCGGTCCGAACGGCAGCCGCACATCGGCAGCCGCCTGACCGTCAGCCAGATTCACAACTTTCCAAACGTCATCCTGCAGGCGACGCTCCTTGATGAATTTTGTATTAGCCATTTGCGACTCTCCTGGATTGATGGGGGTGGGCGGGATTGCGTGAATACGCGGCGGTGCGGAATGGCTCCTCGCCGATGCGGTCGAAGGTATCGATGAAGCGTTCGTCGCCGTGGCGCTCGGCGAGATAGACGTTGATCAGGCGTTCTACGGCGTCCGGTACTTCAGCGGCGGCGAAGGCGCGGCCGATCACTTCGCCGATGCGCGCCTGGTTCCCTTGGCGTCCGCCCAGCGTGAGCTGGTACCATTCCTCGCCGTTTTTGTCGACGCCGAGGATGCCGATCGCGCCGAGATGGTGGTGGCCGCAGGAATTCATGCAGCCGGAGATGTTGAGTTCCAGTTCGCCGATGTCGTGCTGGTAATCGAGATCCTCGAAGCGCTCCTGGATCGCGGCGGCCAGCGGCAGCGAGCGGGCGTTGGCCAGGCCGCAGAAGTCGCCGCCGGGGCAGGCGATCATGTCCGCCAACAGGCCCACGGTCGGCGCCGCCAGGCCAGCCGCCTTGGCCCGATGCCAGACGGTGTAGAGCTCGCGTTGCGGCACGTCGGCGAGGATCAGGTTCTGCTCGTGGGAGACACGGACCTCGCCGAAGCTGAAGCGTTCGGCCAAGTCGGCGGCGGCTTCCATCTGCTCGCTGCTGGCGTCGCCCGGTGCGGCATTGAACCCAGGTGCGGGCTTCTTCAGCGACAGGGTGACGGCGGCATAACCCGGCACCTTGTGCGCATGGACATTGCGCTCGACCCAGCGCGCGAAGGCCTTGTCTTCGCGCTGGTGGGCGAGATGGCAAAGGTCGCCGTCGGCCAGGGTTTCGTAGTCGGGTGCGGCGAACTGCGCGGCGACGCGGGCAACTTCAGCCGCGGTCAGTGTCGACGGGCCGTCCTTCAGGTGCGACCATTCCTCCTCGATCTGGCTCGCGAATTCTTCGGCGCCGAGCGTCTTGACCAGGATCTTGATGCGCGCCTTGTAGGCGTTGTCGCGGCGGCCGTGGCGGTTGAAGACGCGGACCAGCGCCTCGGTGTAGGTCAGCAGGTGCGGCCAGGGCAGGAAGTCGCGCACCGCCTGGCCGAGCAGAGGAGTGCGGCCGAGGCCGCCGCCGGCATGGACCTTGAAGCCTGTTTCGCCGGCATCGTTCTTCACGACTTGCAGGCCGAGGTCGTGCACCCGGATCGCGGCACGGTCCTCGCGGGCGCCGCTGATGGCAACCTTGAACTTGCGCGGCAGGTAGGCGAACTCGGGGTGGAAGCTGGACCACTGGCGCAGGATCTCGGCCCACGGACGCGGGTCGGCGATCTCGTCGGCGGCGACGCCGGCGAAGTGGTCGGTGGTGACGTTGCGGATGCAGTTGCCCGAGGTCTGGATCGCGTGCAGTTCCGCGTCGGCCAGTTCGGTCAGGATGTCCGGCACCTGCGGCAGTTGCACCCAGTTCAGTTGCAGGTTGTGGCGCGTTGTGAAGTGGCCGAAACCGCGGTCGTAGCGCCGGGCGATGTCGGCGAACCTGCGCAATTGGGGGGCGGAGAGCAGGCCGTAGGGCACGGCCAGGCGCAGCATCGGGCCGTGGCGCTGGACGTAGAGGCCGTTCTGCAGGCGCAGCGGGCGGAACTCGTCGTCGCTCAGGCTGCCGGCCAGGTAGCGCTGCGTCTGGTCGCGGAACTGGGCGACGCGGGCGCGGACGATGGCGTGGTCGTACTGGTCGTATCGATACATATCGGGAAGTCCTCGGTCAGGCCAGAATGAGCTTGCCGCCAACCAGCAGCAGCACGGAAGCGAGCAGGCCGCGCAGCGCCCGTTCGGGTACCTTGACGGCGAAATGGGCGCCCAGGGCAATGCCGGGCAGGGAACCGATCAGCAGCGACACCAGCAAGACCGCGTCGACCGTGCCCAGCCACCAGTGTCCCAGGCCGGCGACCAGGGTGAGCGGCACCGCGTGGGCGATGTCGGAACCGACGATGCGCCGGGTGGCGAGCCGCGGGTAGAGAAACGTAAGGGCGGTGACGCCGAGCGCACCGGCGCCGACCGAAGAGATCGTGACCAGCACGCCGACGAGGGCACCGACCGCCACGGTCATGCCGGCGACGTGGCGCTGCGCAAACCCGGCGCTGTTCGCGCGACGCGCGGCAAGATCCAGCAGGCGCTGGCGGAAAACCAGGGACGCGGCGGTAAGCAGTAGGGCGATTCCAAGCACGACCGAGATCAAGCCCGCCGCCTTCTGACCCTGGATACCGAGTTGCGCCAGCAGCAGGAATGTCAGCGCGGCGGCGGGAATGCTGCCCGATGCCAGGCGTCCGGTGACGACCCAGTCGATGTTGCCGTGACGGTGATGCACCCAGGAACCTCCACCCTTGGTGATCGCCGCATAGAGTAAGTCAGTGCCCACTGCGGTTGCCGGCTTGAAACCGAAGAGCAACACGAGCAGCGGTGTCATCAGCGAGCCGCCGCCGACGCCCGTCAGTCCGACGAGCAGCCCGACGGCGAAGCCGGAAAGCGGGAGCAGGGGATTGAGAATGAATTCCATGATGGAACGCATCGTATCGACCCCTTATAGTTCCAAAAAATACTTAATAGCTATTTATATAGTTCCAGTAGTTATATAATGGCGAGCATGAAATTGCAGCAACTCAAGTATCTGGTCGAAGTCGAGCGCCGCGGTCTTAATGTCTCGGAGGCTGCTGCCGCCTTGTTCACCTCCCAGCCGGGCATATCCAAGCAGGTCCGCCTGCTTGAGACGGAACTGGGCGTAATCGTGTTCGAACGCAGCGGCAAGCGCTTGACGGGGATCACCGCGGCGGGCCGCGTCGTGCTCGACCTGGCACGGAAGGTTCTTGCTGAAGCCGCCAACCTGGCTCGCGCCAGCGCCGACTTTGCGGCCGAAGGCAAGGGGCAGCTGATGCTGGCCACGACCCATACCCAGGCGCGCTATACCCTGCCGCCGGTGATCCGCAACTTCGTCGGGCGCTATCCGGATGTCCGTCTGCATGTGCATCAGGGCAGTCCGGGCCAGGTCGCGGAATGGCTGCTCGACGGCACGGCCGAGATCGGCATCGCCACCGAAGCCCTCGATCGTCATCCGGAACTGCTCACGCTGCCCTGCTACCAGTGGTCGCACAAGGTCGTGGTGCCCAAGGGCCATCCGCTGTCGCAGGTGGAAGCGCTGACCCTCGCCGCCCTGGCGCAGTATCCGCTCATCACCTACGACGCCAGCTTCACCGGCCGTTCGCACATCGACCGCGCCTTCGAGCGGCAGGGCCTGGCCGCAAATGTGGTGCTGAGCGCGATCGATGCCGACGTGATCAAGACCTATGTCGAACTCGGCCTCGGTGTCGGCATCATCGCCGAGATGGCCTTCGATCCGCAGCGCGATGGCGCACTGGCGGCGCTGGCGGCCAATCACCTGTTCGACACCAACACCACACGGCTGGCTTTCCGGGGCGACCTCTGGCTGCGCGGTTACGATTTCGAGTTCATTGAACTGCTGGCGCCGCAACTGACCCGCCGCGTGGTCGAAGCCACCATCCGCGGCGGCGACATCGACCCGGGGCTTTGAAGCCCGGGCCCGGTCCCGCATCATCCAGCGATTGACTGTGGTGGTTTCGCTCGTGGATACTTGCGAGTCATTCAAAAAAACAATCGAGGAGACATTCATGCGCAGCGCACTTCTGGCCAGCCTGCTGGCAACCGCCTTTGCCTTTTCCGCCCATGCCGCCTGCCCGACTGCCGAGCAGGTTGCGGCGCTGGCGTCCGACTGGGTGCAGATGAAACCCGTGCGCGGCCTGAGCAAGGACATGCCGATGGAAGATGCCTTCTGCATGCGCGAGATGCTGGTCAGGGAACTGGGCAAGACCCAGGGCAGGATCGTCGGCTACAAGGCCGGCCTGACCAACAAGGCGGTGCAGGAGCGCTTCGGCTATCCGCAGCCGGTGCGCGGCACGATGTTCGAGAAGATGTTCCTGCAGGATGGGGCCGAAGTGCCGGCGAAGTTCGGTTCGCGCCCGGTGTTCGAGGCCGACATGGTAGTCGAGGTCGGGGACGAAGGCATCAACCGGGCCACCACGCCGCTGGAGGTGTTGCAGCACCTGTCGAAGATCTACCCCTTCATCGAACTGCCCGACCTGGTGGTGGCCGAAGGCGAGCCGCTCAATGGCGTGGTGATCACCGCGATCAACGTCGGCGCCCGCCTCGGTGTCCTCGGCAAGCCTTTGGCCGCCGAAGCGACGCCGGAAATGGTGACGGCGTTGGCGCAGATGAAAATCGTCATGCGTGACCAGGATGGCAAGGAACTGGCGAAAGGAACGGGCGCCGGCATCCTCGACCAGCCGCTGAATGCCGTGATCTGGCTGGCGCAGGACCTGGCCAAAGCCGGGCTCAAGCTGCGCACCGGCGACCTCCTGAGCCTGGGCTCGTTCTCGCCCCTGCTGCCGCCCAGGGCCGGCACGAAGGCGACGGTCAGCTACGAAGGCCTGCCCGGCAACCCTACCGTGTCGGTCAGCTTCAAATAGGTTTCGTGGTCCCTCGCTCAGCCAGTACGGGGTCGGCCCGCAGCGCCGCGCAATAAACCCGCAGGGCAACCTGTGCGTCATCGGCGGCATACAGAATCTGCCGCTCCGTCAGCCGTGGATTGGCCCAGTTGGAAGTAGTCGTCCTCTTGGACTTTTGCAGGCGCTTGCCGAAATACTTTGCCACGGCGGTCTTGGCGCCGAGGCTTTGGTTGCGTGTCTCGCTGCGCAGCGCGCGGGAAAGATCCAGAACGTTCTGCGCGTCTATTGCCAGGCGCGAGCGCAGTTGCGCCAGATCGCTGTCCAGCCCGAAACCCACCTTGAGGATTCGTTTTGATTCGAGGATGGCCTTCAGGCCATGCGAATCCGGCAGGCGACCGACCGGAAACAGGTACACCCGCGTCGCCGTGGCCAACTGGATCAGGTGCGGTCCGCTGGATATTTCACCCTTGCTGAAAGTCGGCTTCGATTCCGTATCGAAGCCGATGACATCCTCCGCCAGCAAGGCGTGGCGAGCCTCAGCGGCCGCTTCGGGCGACGTGACAAGCACGACGTCGGCAATCGCCACGCCCTCATAGAGTGGCAGCTCCGGGTCTGTCGCAATGCTCGGGGTCGTGTCCAAGATAGGGGGTTCCGTCCGGATGGAGCTTCAACGGGTGGGTGGTGCGATTGGAGCCTGCCCCCAGTCTACAAGACCATTGTCCCAAGTCGGTCTACAATCAGCACTCTTAACCGATCGAGTCCGTTCGCATGTCCGAAACCGCATTCTGTTACCACTGCCGTCAGCATCATCCGAAAACGGAGATGCGCCAGATCGAAACCAAGGCAGGCAAGCGCTGGCGCTGTATCCGCAGCATCGAGGCAACCCGCCAGGGGCAGGCCGCACGGGAGGCCTACGGCCGTCAGGTGTCCGAGATGAACAAATCCGAGGCGCAAAGCCGGGCACGACTCGCCAAGCCGATCGTTGCTCCCTGACTTTGCTCCAGCGCTCCGATGCCACGTCGCCCGCCCCGGGGATTCAAGGTGGTTCGCTGGCTGGCCGTGACTCTGCTTGCAGCACTTGCGGCATGTGCGCCGCTGCCTTCGGGTCAGGGGCGCGGGGCGCTGTGGCAGCCTTCGCCGAACTTTGACCAGCGCCGCCCCAATTTCGTCATCCTGCACCAGACCACCAACGACAACGCAGCCACAGCCCTGGCGACGCTGACCAACCCGCAGCGCAAGGTCAGCGCCCATTACCTGATCGGCCGCGATGGCGCGATCATGCAACTGGTCGATGAAGCCGCTCGCGCCTGGCATGCCGGTGAATCGTGGTGGGGTGGAAACACCGACCTCAACTCGGCTTCGATCGGTATCGAACTCGACAACACCGGCGACGAAGCCTTTGCCGAAGCGCAGGTCGTCGCCCTGCTCGCACTGCTGGACGAACTGCGCACCCGCTATCGCATTCCGCCGGCCAATTTTCTGGCTCATGGCGATATCGCCCCGGCGCGCAAGGTCGATCCGAGCCGCCTGTTCCCCTGGCAGAGACTGGCAGGCCAAGGCTTCGGCCTGTGGTGCGAAATGCCGCTGCCGGCCGCTCCATCCGGCTTCGATGCGCTGCTGGGCCTGCAGGCGCTGGGTTATGACATTGTCGTTCCGGCTGCCGCGCAGCAGGCCTTCCATCGCCATTTCACGGGCAGCGACGACCCTGCGCCACTGGTGTCCGCTGAGCAGGCCCTGCTGCACTGCCTGCTGCGAAAGAAGGTGTCGAGCGAATGAAATCCCGCTACGCAGATGTCCCCGCCTATATCACGAAGGACGGTTCCGAGATTCGCGAGCTGATGCATCCCGCGGTGCACGGCAATCACCGGCAGAGCCTGGCCGAAGCTACCGTCGAGCCGGGAGCGCGGACGCAAAGCCATCGCCATGCGGTTACGGAAGAGTTGTATCACGTCACTGCCGGCAGCGGCATCATGACGCTGGGCGACACATGCTTCCCCGTCACGGTTGGCGACACGGTGCTGATCGCCCCCGGCACCCCGCACAGGATCGAGGCAACCGGGCCCGAACCGCTGCGCATCCTCTGCTGTTGCAGCCCGCCCTACACGCACGAGGACACCGAACTGATGGAGGACGCCTGATGACAGGAAATCTCTTTGCCGGCCTGCCAGACTCACCTGAACTGGCCGAGCGCCTGGAAAACCTGCTGACGCACCCCGGGCTGCGCATCGATCGGATCGTGTCGACCGGCCAGGCGAGTCCCCCGGGATTCTGGTATGAACAGTCGGATTCGGAATGGGTACTGCTGCTGACCGGCGAAGCGCTGCTGCGTTTCGAGGATGAAACCGAGGCCCGGCGGCTGCACCCGGGTGACTGGCTGCATATCGGGCCACAACGGCGTCATCGGGTGGACTGGACTGCGGCGGATGCACTGACCATCTGGCTGGCGGTGCATCACGCGCAAAGCTGAATCAGGAGCTCCCGCTCCGCGCCAGGATCCGCCGCAGCCAGGCCTTGCGGCTTTCCTCGAACACCCCCATCAGCGCTGCGCAACCCAGCGCCAGCAGCCAGACCTCGGCGGCTATGGGGGCTGTGCCGAACAGCCAGTTGCCGGCCGCGGTGTAGATGATGAACAGGATCACTCCCAGCTCTGCCGCCAGCCCCAGCAGGATATAGGGGTTGCCGAAGAGCCCGAACGACAGCGAGGACTTGAACGGGTGTCGGCACAAAACCACATTCATCATCTGCATCACCACGATCGTCGCCAGGCAGGCCGAGGTCGCCTGCAGGTAGAGCGGATCGAGCCGGTCGAGGCTGACGCCATAACGCCATCCGGCAGCGTCGAGCACAACGAAAAACACCGCCATTGCGGCGGCCGCTTCCAGCACCCCAAGAAACAGGTAAGCGCGAACCAGCAGGCCCCATGACAGCAAACGCTCGTTGCGCGCCCTGGGCGGTCGGTGCATGACGCCGGGATCGGGTTTCTCGGCGCCCAACGCCAGCGCAGGCAGCATGTCGGTGCCAAGGTCGACGGCGAGGATCTGGATGATGGTCAGCGGCAGCGGAATGCGGAACAGGACGAAAGCGAGATAGGGCACCAGCTCCGGAATATTCGAACTCAGGATGTAGGTGAGGAACTTGCGGATATTGTCGAACACCGCGCGTCCCTCCTCGATCGCGGCAACGATGCTGGCGAAGTTGTCGTCGAGCAGGATCAGGTCGGCGGCCTCCTTCGCTACGTCGGTGCCGGCAATGCCCATGGCAATGCCGATGTCGGCGGTTTTCAGCGCCGGCGCGTCATTCACGCCGTCGCCGGTGACGGCGACGATCTCGCCCTTCTTCTGCAGGGCCTGGACGATCAGCATTTTCTGCTCGGCGGCGACGCGGGCGAAGATGATCTCCCTGGCGTCGAGTGCCAGTTGCAGTTGCGCCGGCGAAATCGAGCGCAGTTGGTCGCCGTTGATCACAACCGGGTTTTCGGATTTCACCAGGCCGATCTGGCGCGCTATCGCCAGCGCGGTGTGCGGGTGGTCGCCAGTGACCATGACGATGCGAATTCCGGCGGTGGCGCAGCGCGCGATGGCCTCCGGCACTTCGGGTCGCGGCGGGTCTTCCAGCCCGACCAGCCCGGAGAGGATCATGCCGCGCTCTTCGCTCGGCATGCCGCCCTCGACCATGCAATGGGCGAAGGCCAGCACACGCAGACCTGCCTCGGCCATTTGCTGCTGCGCCGCCAACAGGCGTGTTCTTACCAGCGGATCGAGCGGCACCGGGTTGGCGTCACCCGCGGCGTCGAACTGGACGAAGTTGCAGGCCTCGATGACGTTCTCCGGCGCGCCCTTGCAGTAGAGCATGCGGCCCCGAGGCGTTTCACACAGCACCGACATGCGCTTGCGGTCGGTGTCGAAGGGAATCTCGTCAATACGCTTGCAGTCGGCAAATACACCCGCCACCTGCCGCCCCATGCCCGCCAGCGCCACTTCCATCGGGTCGCCCAGCAATTTCTGGTCGACAATTTTCAGGTTGTGGCAAAGCGCGGCATTGACGAACAGCTCGCGGTGGTCTTCCGTCAGGCGCAAATTATTCGTCGATGACGCCGCCAGATCGCCGAAGTCGAGAAAGCCGCCACCCAGCCACAGGCGCTGCACCGACATGAGGTTCTGCGTCAGCGTGCCGGTCTTGTCGCAGCAGATCGTCGTCGTCGAGCCCAGCGCCTCGACCGCCGGCAGGTGGCGCACCAGGGCATTGCGCCGGGCCATGCGTTGCGTCGCCATGGCCAGCGATAAGGTTACCGTCGGCAGGAGGCCCTCCGGCACGTTGGCCACGATGATGCCGATGGCAAACAGCAGGTTCTCCCAGGTCGGCAAGCCCATCGCCTGACCGATGAAGAACAGCGCCACGCCCATGCCCGTGGCAAGCGCAGCGACGATGCGGGAAAGGCGTGCAATTTCGCGCTGCAGCGGCGACGATGCAGCGCCGGCCGTTTGCGTCAGATGGGCGATCCGGCCGAACTCGGTGCGCATACCAGTGGCATATACCACCGCACGCGCCTGCCCGGACACCACCGAAGTTCCGGCCAGCACCACATTCTTCGCATACAGTGGCGAATCCTCTGCACTCGGCTCGATAGTGCGCGCCTTGGGCAGGGATTCCCCGGTGACCGTCGCGGTGTTCACGCGCAGTGCAAAGACCTCGATCAGGCGGCAGTCGGCGGGTACGAAATTCCCTTCCTCCAGCAGCACGATGTCGCCGGGAACAAGATCGGTGGCGAGGATTTCGACGATCGCGCCATCACGCAGCGCCTGCACCTTCTGCGGCAACAACTGGCGCAGCGCGGCCACGGCCTGCTCGGCCTTGTATTCCTGCCAGAAGGAAAAGATGCCGTTCACGATGATGACGCCGACAATGGCCACACCGAGGCGGGCCATGCCCTGGCCCGGATCGAAATGTTCGGCAAGAAAAGCCAGCACGGCGCCGATCCACAGGATGATGGCAAAGAAGTGGGTGAATTCGCGGGCAAAGCCGAGCAGCAAGTTCTCGCGGCCCACTTCCTCGACATGGTTCGGCCCGAACTCCGCCAGCCGGCGCGCCGCCTCGGACGCAGCCAGACCGGCCGCCGTGGTATTCAGGCTGGCGAGAGACTGCTCGGCGCTGAGACCATGAATATGCACGGAGCGAAGCGCTGCCTAGCGGACTCCGCTGCGTTGCAGTCGCGCCCGCAGCGCGGCAATTTCATCGAGCAGATCGAGCGCCAGCGCGACACCGGGTGGATTGATTTCCAGGTCGCGCGACAGCCGTAGCGCCAGACGCGCGCGGCGCAGTGACTCACCGCCGAAGCGCCAGTCCTGCGGCGACTCGCCGACGGGGTCCAGCACGCCCTCGAAAACCCAGGCCGTCACGTGCTCCTGCTCGGCGCTGCAGGCCTGACATAGTTCGACCAGTGTCAGGTGGACTTCCTCTTCGACCACCGGCCCCTGAATAAAAGTCATATTGCTCGGGTTCATGACGCTTATTCCTCGAGGTGTGTTCTGGGGTTGAAATCAAAGGCCTTGGCCATGGCCCGGTAGGCCTCCTGCGCGGCCTCGCTGTCGGCCGGCGGCAGGGCAATCGTCAGCACCACGTACAGGTCGCCCGGCGGCGACCCCGGAATGCCGCGGCCTTTCAGGCGCAACTGGCGGCCCGCTACCGAGCCGGGGGGAATCGTCAGCTGCACCGGGCCCTCGGGCGTCGGTGCGGTCACCGCGGCGCCCAGCGCGGCTTCCCAGGGCGCCAGCGGCAGGTCCAGATAGACATCGCGGCCGTCGGCACGAAAGTGCGGATGGAGGTTGAACGCGATTTCCAGATACAGATCGCCCGCCGCTCCCTGGCCCAGGCCCGGGCCGCCCTGGCCGGCCAGACGCAGATGCTGGCCGGCACGGATGCCCTGGGGAATGCTGACGTCGAGCTTGCGCTCCTGCACCGTGACGCGGCCCTGCGCATCCAGCCCCGGCATGCGCAGCGAAATGCTGCGCCGGGCGCCGTGATAGGCATCGGCCAGATCGATCAGCACCTTGGCGTGATGGTCCTGACCCTGGGGATGCACGTGGCCACGCTGCCCGGCGCCAGCCTGGCGGCCGAACAGCGCTTCAAAGAAATCGCTATGATCGCCGCCCAGTCCGGCGCCAAAATCGCGACCGCTGAATTCGAAGCCGGCATCCCAACCCGGCGGCGGCTGAAAGTCCTGCCCGGTCTTCCACTGGCTGCCCATCTGGTCGTAGGCCGTGCGCTTTTCCGGGTCCTTCAGTACCGCATAGGCTTCGCCGAGTTCCTTGAAGCGGGCCTCGGCATCAGGGTCCTTGCTCACATCCGGGTGGTACTTGCGCGCCAGCTTGCGATAGGCCTTTTTGACGTCGTCCTGCGTCGCGCTGCGCGCAACGCCGAGAATCTCGTAATAGTCCTTGAATTTCATGGTGCAGGGCTCGCTGCTGTGGTCGGCAACAGTGCTGTCGCACGGGCATCAATAGAATACGCGCAATGTCGATCGATGTTCCGTGCGCTGTCGCACAAAACGACCTGCGGCCGGTGCCCGCTCTAGAATGTCACACCCTGTCGATATCGCCGCCCATGAAACCCCATCACTGGCCCTGGACCTTCGTCATCTTCACCGCGCTCGGCGGCATCGGTCTGCTGGCCGGCATCGGCGCGCTGGCCGGGATGCTCAGGGGCGTCCATCCGCTGTTCAACGACGACATGGCAGGCTGGGCGCTGATCGTCTCGGCCGTGGCCTGCTTCCTGACCGGCGCCTTTCCGCTGGTCCTGCGCCGCCTTGCCGAACGCGAGGGCGCCTAGCGCTGAGCCCAGCTACCGAAGCGGATGGCGGCGGCGATGGTCAGCGCATACACGGTGAAGCCGGCCGCGATGATGAAAAAGAATGTGCTGGCCGGCGCCTGCAGCAAATGCACCGCGATCCAGCCGCCGAGCGCAACCACCGCCAGCCGGGTAACGCTGCCGGCGAGCGGCCAGAACATGCGGCCGGCACCCTGCGAAGCGAAGAACAAAGCCAGGCCGAGACCGAACAGACCGTAGCAGGCGCCGGCGATGCGCAGGTAAGCGGCGCCGAACTCGAGCACGGCGGGGTCGCTGCTGAAGTGGTTCATCCACAGACCCGGCGCGATAGCCGCAACGATGCCGATGGCGCCGGTGATCGCGGCCACCACCCCACCGCCGGTCCAGGTGGCGCGCAGCGCCCGCTCGTGCTGGCCGGCGCCCATGTTGGTGGCGACCAGCGTGGTCAGCGCGGTGCCGAACCCGAAGGCGATTGGCACCATGATGTATTCGAGCCGCGCCGCCACGCCGTAGCCGGCCAGCGCTGCCGTGCCGTAACTGCCGATCAGGGCGGTGGCAGCGGCGATCGAGCCATTGCTCAGCACCGGGCTGAGCGAGGCCGGCGCGCCGACGCGCAGGATGGCGCGCAGCAGGTCCGGACGCAACTGCCAGCCTGCGCGGCGAAGTTGCACTGCACCCTTGCCGCCAAACAAATGGGCAGCCAGCAGGACGCCTCCGAGGGCGCTGGTGCAAAGGCTGCTGAGCGCGGCGCCGGCGACACCGAAGCCGGCCAGCGGCCCCCAGCCGAACACCAGCAGCGGGCACAGCAGCAAATGCACCGCGGCGGTTCCGGTCAGCATCAGCGATGGCAGCAGCATGTTGCCGGCGCCGCGCACGATGGCGGCAAGGATGTTGGACAGCCAGATCACCAGGGCGCCACCGAACAGCACGGTGGAATAGGCCAGCGCGGCATCCAGGGCCGTGGCTCGGCCGCCCATGGCGGAGTAGATCGTACGACCGAGGCCGAGCATCGCCAGCATGAACAGCGCGGCGAGGACGCAGGCGATCAGCAGCGCCTGCTGCGCCAGACGATTGGCTTCCTCACCACGGCCGCCGCCCAGGGCGCGCGCCACGGCGGCAGTGACTGCGCCGCCGATGCCGCCGGCCGACATCTGCAGCATCAGCATCGATAGCGGGAATACCAGAGCCACCCCGGCCAGTGCGTCGGCGCCGAGGCGACCGAGGATGTAGCCGTCGTAGCCGATCACCACGGTGGTGGCGAACAGGCCGATGACGTTGGGCGTCGCCAGGCGAAACAGGGTAGGCAGCAGCGGTGCATGGAGCAGGTCGCGGGTGCGACTTGCCGTCGCACCCGCCGCACGGGTGTTCATGCCGGCCAGACGACCTTGCGCTGTACCGTCACGCCGTCCTCGGTACCCGCAGCGGCAAGGCCGCCAACCGGCGCCTGGATAACGATGTAGTAGAGATCTTCCTGCGAGTTGTTGCGCCAGGTTCGCTCGCCGGCCGGTGCGACGCGCAGCGTGGTGCCTTCGCGAATCTCGATGATGTCGCCATCGACCTGGAACTGGCCATTGCCCTTGATGAAGAGATAGAGCTCCTCATGCATCCGGTGCGTGTGATAGAAGGGCACCTTGACTCCCGCCGGCAGGCAGTTCACCGAAATCTCCATGCCGGTCAAACCCAGTACCGGGTGCAGGAAAAACTTGCCCGGAACCTTGATGCCCGGCAGCGAAGCGACCTCCGCCGTGTAGCCCTTCCAGGCTTCGATGGCGCCGAGTTCGGTCACGCTGTAGCGGCTGCCCTGACGGCTTGCGCTGGGGTTCATGCAGGTTCTCCTTGTGGGGTCTAGGGCTGATCCGCGGCGCCGGCCTGCAGTTGTGCGGTGCAATCGTCGAGCAGGGCGTGAAGTGAAGCAACGCGCTCGAGCCCGAGCGCGGCATTGATCCGCTGTTGTGCGGTTTTCCAGTGACGAAGGGCTTCGGCCTGCTTGTTGCGGCCGGCAGGGGTAATCGTGATGAAGCGGCTGCGCGCATCGGCGCCGGCCTCCTGCAGCAGCCAGCCGGAGGCCAGCAGTGGCTGCAGGTTGCGGGTCAGGGTCGAGGCATCGAGGCCCATGTGCCGCGCCAGTTCTCCGGGCGCAAGCGGACCGAGGCGCAGGACGTGGGTGAGCAGCGAGTACTGGGTGGTCTTGAGCCCGACCTTGGCCAGCTCGGCATCGTAATGCCGCGACAGCAGCCGGGACAGCTGACGGGTCTTGAAGTTGGTGCAGCCCTTGGGGGCGACGGTCGCAGAATTCATGCAACCATTGTACCTGCAATAATTGTAATTACAAGTATTGTTTTTTGGCATCGCGAACGCGGCGTCAAAAAGGAAAGCCGGGGGCGAAGCCCCGGCGTCAGACCTGGCTCTTGCGTCGCGACTCGACGATGCCCATGCTGGGCGCCAGCTCACCCGTCCCGTCAGCCAGGACGGCGCTGCGCTGTTCGCAGCGCCGCAGCACTTCCCTTTGCTGCTCGTCCGTATAGGCCACCCACCAGTCGCGCTCTTCCTGCGTGCGGCAGCAGCCACGGCAAAGCCGGGAGGCCTCGTCCATCTCGCACACCTTGACGCAGGGCGAGCGCACCGGTGTCGGTGTGCGATGGGTCTTCACGCGCTTACTTCTTTTTCGGCTTCGCCTTGCGGCAGCCGACCTGCTTCACCTTTTCATTGGCAAAGTATTCAAGCCCGTCAGCGCAGGCCAGCGCTTTTTCCGGCGCAGTGGCGCCCTTGCCGCCCTTGCAGGAGAAGTCGCCCGCCTTGCCTGTCTTGCCGATCAGCTTGTAGCCCTCCGGACAGGCCGGCCCCGCGACGGCCGGCTGTGCCGCTGCCGGCGGTGCCTCGACGACCAGCTTGGCTGTTGCCGTGCCCATGCACGGGAAATGGCTGGTGATCTTCCGCCCTTCCGCCTTGATGCTGTAGGTGCCCGCCTTGGCATAGGTCTTGGCAATGGTGACGGGGAACTTCGCCTCGTTGCTGTCGATCTTGACGTTGCGCGACTCGCTGCCGTCATCGAAATGCACCACCATGCCGCAAAAGCTCGGGGCTTCGCCCTCCGCCGCAATGGTGATCTTCACTTCCTGCCCGGCGCGCGCCGGATTCGGGTCGGCCTTGACTGCACCGATGCTGCCTTGCTGGGCGAAGGCCAGCGTTGAGGCCAGCGTCAGGACAAAACTCAATTTGTATTTCATGTGGAAGCTCCCTGGTCTGATAATCTGGGCAATCTATCCCATTTCGCCGGAACAGGAAAATTTCATGAAGGCACTTCGCATCCTTGGCATCGTCATTGGCCTTGTTCTTGCCCTGCTCGCGGCCGGCATCGGCGCACTGTACGCGCTGTTCGACGGCGAAAAAATCAAGGGCGAACTGAGCCGCGTCGTGCTCGAGCAGAAACAGCGCAAGCTGGATATCGCGGGCAAGCTCGAACTCTCGGTATGGCCCGACGTCGGCATCAAAGTCGGCCGCCTGAGTTTGTCGGAACCGGGCGGCCAAGGCGAGTTTCTCGCTCTCGAATCGGCGCGGGTAGCGGTGGCCGTAATGCCGCTGCTGTCGAGGTGCAGCGCGTCGAGATCGATGGACTCAAGGCGACGCTGGTCAAGAAGAAGGATGGCACGCTGAACATCGCCGACCTGCTCGGCGGCGGCGAAAAGCCAAAGGGCGACACAGGAAGCAAGCCGGGAGCGCCGCTGCAGATCGACATTGCCGGTATCAAGGTGGCGAATGCGCAATTCATCTGGCGCGACGAGAAGAGCGGCAGCACCACCGCGCTGTCCAATCTCGATCTCGGCACTGGGCGAGTACAGGTCGACAGCGGCAAGCAAACCCTGATGGTCGCCGCCTTGTCCCTCGCCGCCAAAGGCAAGAGCGGGGCCGACGCTTTCGAGCTGAAGCTCGAAGCGCCGAAGATCACCATTTCGCCCGAGAAAGCCGGCGGAGATTCGCTGAGCCTCTCCGCGACACTGGCAGGCGGCAGCCGCAATGTAGCGGCCAGGCTGGTGCTGTCCGGCGTTGAGGGCAATGCACAAGCCTTGAAGATCGGCAAGCTGGCGCTGGATGTCGATGCCAAGTCCGGTGAAACCGCGCTCAAGGCCCACCTCGATTCACCCGTGGCGGCGAACCTCGCGGCGCAAACCGTGGCGCTGGAGAAGATCACCGGCAGTATCGACCTCGCACATCCGCAGATGCCGATGAAACAGCTCAAGCTGCCGCTCGCCGGCAATCTGCGCGCCGATATGGCGCATCAGACCGTGGCGCTGGAGCTTGCGACCCAGTTCGACGAATCGAAGATTGCCACGAAGCTCAGGGTGGCAAAGTTTGCGCCGCTGGCGCTGGGCTTCGATCTCGACATCGACCAGCTCAATGTCGACAAATACCTGCCGCCGAAAAATGCCGAGGACAAGGCTGCCGCGGAGGGCAAGCTGGATTTCTCGACGCTCAAGGGGCTGGACGTGAATGGTGCGGTCCGCATCGGATCATTGCAGGTGTCAAAATTGAAACTCGCCAAACTGAATGCGAAAATCAACATCGCCGGCGGGCGTCTCGATATTGCGCCGCTGACGCTGAACCTCTACGAGGGCGCAGCCAATGGCAGCCTGTCGCTGAACGCGGCGAGCAACAGCGTCGCCGTCAGGCAGAACCTGGCCGGCATTAGCATCAACCCGTTGATGAAGGACCTTGCCGACAAGGATCTGGTTGAAGGGCGGGGCAACGTGGTGCTCGACATCACCAGTCACGGCGACAGCGTCACGGCGATGAAGAAGGCGCTGGCCGGCAGCGGCTCGCTGAGCCTGAAGGACGGGGCGATCAAGGGCATCAATCTGGCGCAGAGCCTGCGCGATCTCAAGGGCAAGCTCGGAGCAAAACAAGACTCGACGCAGCAGGCGAAAGCCGGCGACAAGACGGACTTTTCGGAACTCACCGCCTCGCTCAAGATCGCCAACGGCGTCGCCCATAATGAAGACCTCGCGATGAAGTCGCCCTTCCTGCGAATCTCCGGGGCCGGCGATATCGACATCGGCGGCGGCCAGATGAACTACCTGGCCAAGGCCAGCGTGGTCGCCACCAGCGCCGGACAGGGCGGGCAGGGCCTCGACCAGCTGAAGGGACTCACCGTGCCGGTGCGCGTCACCGGACCCTTCGAGAATCTTGCCTACAAGATCGAGTTCGGCAGCCTTGTTGCAGACGTCGCCAAGGCCAAGGTCGAAGAGAAGAAAGAAGAGATCAAGGCCAAGCTCGAAGACAAGGCGAAAGACAAACTCAAGGGCTTGTTCGGCAGATGATCAGGGGCGGCTATTGATGCGCATCGGCGTGGACCTTGGTGGCAGCAAGATTGAAATCATCGCTTTGGGCGACGATGGTCAGGTGCTGCTGCGCGAGCGCGTGGCGACTCCGCAGGGCGACTACATGGCTACGGTCATGGCGGTGGTGGCTCTGGTCGAGGCGGCGGAACAGAAAACCGGCGTTTGCGGCGCGGTGGGCATCGGCATCCCCGGCGCGGAATCGCTTGCCAGCGGACTGATCAAGAACGCCAACTCGACCTGCCTGATCGGCCAGCCGCTCAGGCAAGACCTGCAGGAACTTTTGCAACGCGAGGTTCGCATTGCCAACGATGCCAACTGCTTTGCCCTGTCCGAAGCGGTCGATGGTGCGGGCTCCGGCGCGAAGATCGTGTTCGGCGTGATTCTCGGCACGGGCGTCGGCGGCGGTATCGTCATCGACGGCAAGCTCCTGACCGGCGCCAATGCCATCGCCGGTGAGTGGGGGCATAACCCGATGCCGGGCGAATGGATTTACAGCCATCCCCCCAACCCCCTTCCCGCGGAAGGGGGTGACCCTGGTTCGCCGCGTTGCGGCTCCGATGGATTTGGAGGCGCCGCCTTGGGGCGGCCCGGCGGCGACGCACCGACCTGCTATTGCGGGCGCAAGGGCTGTATCGAGCTTTATCTCTCCGGACCCGGCCTCGCTGGCGATCATCGCCTGGCCACAGCTACGGGTTTGTCAGCCGGAGAAATCGCGCACCACGCCGCTGCGGGAGACGCAGCCTGCGAAGCCACCCTGCAACGCTACGAAGCGCGTCTGGCACGCGCCCTGGCGCAGGTGATCAACATCCTCGATCCCGACGTGATCGTGCTCGGCGGCGGGCTGTCGAACATGGACCGCCTCTATGCAAATGTGCCGCGGCTGTGGGCCGAACATGTCTTCTCCGATCAGGTCGCAACGAAGCTGCTCAAGCATCGGCATGGCGATTCTTCCGGTGTGCGCGGTGCCGCCTGGCTGTGGCCATGAACCCGCGGATCGCGGTGGACGGACTGTATATCGGCCAGGTCGCCCTGCTCGCGGGTGACAGTCGCAGCAGCGCCATCGTCAAGACGCCCGTGGCCGGCCGCTGCCTGCTGACGGCGGAAGGTCTCAGCGGAGACACGCAGGCCGATCGCCGTGCCCATGGCGGTGGCGGCAAGGCCCTGCACCAGTATCCGGCCGAACACTACGCGCGACTGGCGACGGCCTTCCCGGCTGCGCAACACCTGGTGCCCGGCGGCCTCGGTGAAAACATTTCGACGCATGGCCTTACCGAGAATGATGTCTGCATCGGCGACGTGTTCCGCCTGGGCGGCGCCCGCATCCAGGTATCGCAGCCGCGCACGCCCTGCTGGAAGATAGACCACCGCGCGGCCTCCGAGGGCGTGGCGGCTTTCATTGCCGAACACGGCCTGGCCGGCTGGTACTACCGCGTGCTGGAAACCGGAGAAATTGCGCCAGGCGACTGGCTCGAACACGTCGAGCGTCCCGCTGACGCGGTGTCGCTCGCCGAGTTCCTGCGCGTCAACCGCGAGCCGCGTCCGTCAATCAAAGCACTAAACCGGCTGGCCGATGCCAGCGGGCTCGATGCGCAGTGGGTGGGCAAGCTGACGCAGCGCGCCGAGTGGCTGCGCAACAACAACCCGGGGGGCGCCGCATGAATCTGTGGCTGCGCGTGTTTCTGCCCTTCGCCGCGGGCTATTACTTCTCTTATTTCCTGCGCAACGTCAATGCCGTGATCGCCCCGGAACTGACACGCGAGCTGGGTGTCTCGGCTGCCGATCTGGGCCTCCTGACCAGCGCCTATCTGCTCGCCTTCGGCGCGGTGCAGCTGCCGCTGGGACTGGCGCTGGACCGCTACGGCGCACGCCGCGTCGAAGCTTTCCTGCTGCTGATCGCCGCTGCCGGCTGCGCGCTGTTCTCCGCCGGCCACTCGCTGACCGAACTGGCGATAGCGCGGGCGCTGATCGGGCTCGGCGTCTCGGCCTGCCTGATGGCATCGTTCAAGTCCTTCAGCCAGTGGTTCGGCGTCGAACGCCAGGCTTCGCTCAATGCCGCCATCATGGCGGCGGGTGGCCTGGGTGCCTTGACGGCATCGACGCCGCTGTCCTGGGCGATTCCGCAATTCGGCTGGCGTGCGGTGTTTGTCGCACTGGCGGTGGCCGGCGTCGTTACCGCCGCCGGCATTTTCAGTACGCCGGACAAGCAAGCCAGCGCCCAGGCCGAACCACTGCGCAAACAGATTGCCGGCCTCGTCGAAGTATTGGCCAGCCGCGTCTTCTGGCGCTATGCGCCGCAATCCACGCTGATCATCGGCGGCTTTCTGGCGCTGCAGGGACTCTGGGCAGTGCCCTGGCTGATGAACTTCTCGGGCCTCGAGCGCGGCGCGGCGGCCCACCATCTGCTGCTGATGGGCAGCGGCATGCTGACGGGTTTTCTCGCCATCGCCTTCGGCGTCGCGCCGCTGACCGCGCGCGGCATCGGCCCCCAGCGACTGCTGCAAGCAGGCATGGGGCTGGCACTTTTCGCCACCCTGCTCGTCGTCCTCGGCGTCGGGCCCAGCGAACCGCTCTGGTTCATACTGGGCCTGACCTTCTCGGTCGGCAATCTCGCTTACGCGTTGCTGCAGAGGCACTACGCCGCAGCGCTGGCCGGCCGTGTGAACACAGCGCTGAACCTGATGGTGTTCGTCGGCGCCTTCTGCATTCAGTGGGGTTTTGGCGCCGGCGTGGATGCCTTGCAGGCCAGTGGATACGTGTTGCGCGCGGCCTACCAGGTCACTTTTGGCTGTCTGCTGGCGCTGCAGGTGGCAAGCTGGCTGTGGTTTCTGAAGCGCTAGAACTCCAGCGGGTCCACGTCAAGATGCCAGCGCAGTCCGCCAGGCATTTTCAGGGCGTAGAGTTTGTCCATCCATTTTGCGAGAAATGCCTGCAAGGCCGGGCGGCTGACAGATTCGACCAGCAACTGACCGCGCTCCAGCGTCATCAGGCGCTGCATGCGCATCGGTATCGGATCGTAGAGCGTGACGCCGTCGGCCAGGGCTTCCGCGGCGCCACGCGCAGCGCTTAGAAAAACCAGCGACTGCTCGATGCTTCTGGCCTCGGCGCGCAGCATGGCCTGAAAACTGAAGGGCGGGAAACCGGCGATTCTGCGCTCGTCGAGCTGGCTGCGGGCGAAGCGCACATAGTCGTGATCGACCAGCGCCTGGTATAGCGGATGATCCGGGTATTCGGTCTGGATCAGCACCTCGCCGGGCAGCTCGGCGCGGCCGCTGCGGCCACCGACCTGCATCAGCTGTGCGAACAGTCGCTCGGGAGCGCGGAAGTCGGCGGCGAACAGGGCCGCATCGGCGCCGACGGCACCGACCAGCGTCAGCAGTGGAAAGTCGTGGCCCTTGGCCAGCATCTGGGTGCCGACCAGGATGTCGGCCTCGCCGGCATGGATGGTGGCCAGCAGTGTCTGCCATTTCTTCGGCGTGCTCGCCGAATCGCGATCGATGCGCAACACGCGGGCCTCGGGAAAGCGTTCGGCAAGCATGGTTTCGAGACGTTGCGTGCCGCGCCCGAAGGGCAGCAGATCGACGTTGCCGCAGTCGGGGCAGGCACACGGAATACCGGTCTCGAAGCCGCAGTGGTGGCAACGCAGGCGCTGGTCGGCCAAATGCACAACGAGGTTGGCGGCACAGCGCTGGCAGCGCGAAATCCAGCCACAGGGCGGGCAGGCCAGCACCGGCGCATAGCCGCGGCGGTTGAGGAACACCAGGCTCTGCTCGCCGCGATCCAGCCTGAGTTGCAAGCCTTTGAGCAAGGCAGCGGAGAGGCCCTCCTGCAGTTTCTCGCGCCGCGTGTCGACGATGCGCACCACGGGCAGGGCTTCCGCGACGGCGCGCTCGGGCAGTTCGAGCATTTGGTAGCGGCCAGTCCCGCCGCCGGGCCGCCCCAAGGCGGGACCAGTCAACGAACCGGAGCCGCGCAGCGGCGAACCGCTGTCACCCCCCCGTGAGGGGGGGACGGGGGGGGCAGACTTTGGACTGGCGTGATGAAAAGTCTCCAGCGAAGGCGTCGCCGAACCGAGCACGATCGGGATATCCAACTGATGCGCGCGCCAGACCGCGACATCGCGCGCCGAATAGCGCAGGCCTTCCTGCTGCTTGAAGGAAGCGTCGTGTTCTTCGTCGACGATGATCAGTTGCAGGCGCGGCAGCGGCATGAACACGGCCAGCCGGGTGCCGAGCACGATATCGGCACGGCCGGCGAGCGCCTCGAGAAAGCCGCGGGCACGCGCCGCATCGGCCATGCCGCTGTTGGCGCAAACGATATGTGCGGCGGGAAAACGCGCCGCGACGCGGCCTTCGAGTTGCGGCGTCAGCGCGATCTCAGGCACCAGCATCAGGGCCTGGCCGCCACGTGCCAGCACGGCGTCGATGGCACGCAGATAGACCTCGGTCTTGCCGCTGCCGGTCACGCCGTGCAGCAGCAGTGCGTGGAAACCGGCTGTGCCCAAAATGGCCTCGACTGCGGCCTGTTGCGCGGCCATCAGCCTGGGCAAATCAGGCGCGGAGACTGCCGCGTGAACTGCCGCAGCCGACTTTTTAATGCGCGGCAGTTTGCCGCGCCGCAGCATCGGTGGCAGGGCGAAGGAGGTCACTTCACCCAGCGGCGTCTGATAGTAACGCGCGCAAAATTCACAAAGCGCCAGCCACTCGGCCGGCAACGCCGGCATGTCGCGCAGAATCGCGGTAACCGCTTTCAGCTTGTTGTCCGGTTGTTCGCTCGCCGCCGCCAGTTCGACAATCACTCCAGTCCGCGCAGTGGTGCCGAAGGGCACGGTGACCCGCCGGCCGATATCACTTTCGTCAGAGTCCGGTGCGAGATAATCGAAGAGCCTCGGCAGCGGCACATCGAGGGCAACGCGAACGATGTTCATGCCGGCTCAGATGCTTGCCGGCCAATGCTCGAGAAAATATTGACATAGGCCCCCAAGCGCTTGCTGCAAAAGAGAAAATTCCTTACCCACAAATTCTGTGGATAACTTTGTGAGTAAGCGCCCCGCGAAACGCCTAAGTAACAGTCCGGCAAGGCCATTTTAATCTCTGCGCAATATTTGAACAAAATAAAATTGTTAATAAACAATTAGTTATAGATTGTCCGTACGCGAGCCCGGTGATTTTGCGGAAACTACGGTGCTTTACGGATTTCTGTGAATAAGTCAACAGGAGGAGGCATTTTCTTGCCCCGCGGCAAGCCTTGCCCGGTGGCCTTTTCCGCGGGAGCAAGCGGCGCAAACCGCACCCCCGCTGGCTTGGCAAATCAGCCCCGCGCGAAACCGCGCCGGCTGTGGCTGTGCACGGTGTCAACCAGCACTTTGACATTTTCCGGCGGGGTAAATTGGGAAATGCCATGACCGAGATTGAAGACGTGCCCGCCCGAGTTCTTGCCGCTGGGATCGTCGCCGAAACTGTCCAGCACGCGTCGCGCTTCCGCGGCCACTTTATCGGGCGATGCGAACAAGGCCATCGGATCAAGATTGCCTTGCAATGCAACACGGTCGCCGACGCGCCGACGTGCTTCACCCAGGTCGGTAGTCCAGTCGAGACCGACTGCATCGCAGCCGATGTCGGCAATGGCCTCCAGCCATTGGCCGCCGCCCTTGGTAAACACGATGCAGGGCACGCGCTCGCCATCATGGCTGCGCTTCAGGTCGGCAAGGATGCGTTGCATATAAGCCAGCGAGAACTCGCGATAGGCCGCGTGCGACAGGGCGCCGCCCCAGGAGTCGAAGATCATGACCGCCTGCGCGCCGGATTCGATCTGGGCATTGAGGTAGTCCGTCACCGCCGTGGCCGTCACCGCCAGGATGTGATGCAGCAGATCGGGGCGATCGTAGAGCATGGTCTTGACCGTGCGGTAGTCGGTCGCGGAACCCGAGCCGCCTTCCACCATGTAACAGGCCAGGGTCCACGGACTGCCCGAAAAGCCGATCAGCGGCACCGAGCCGCCCAGCGCGCGGCGAATCTCGGCCACCGCATCCATCACGTAGCGCAGGTGCACATTGGGATCGGGCGCAGTCAGGTCGCGAATCACCCATTCCTCGCGCAGCGGGCGCTCGAACTTCGGGCCCTCGCCGTCGGCAAAATACAAACCGAGGCCCATCGCGTCAGGCACGGTGAGAATGTCGGAGAACAGGATGGCCGCATCGAGTTCGAAACGCGCCAGCGGTTGCAGCGTGACCTCGCAGGCCAGTTGCGGGTTCTTGCACAGATTGAGGAAGCTGCCGGCGCGGCGTCGAGTTTCGTTGTATTCAGGTAGATAGCGTCCGGCCTGACGCATCAGCCACACGGGGGTGTAGTCGACGGGTTCGCGCAGCAGCGCGCGCAGAAAAGTATCATTCTTGGGACGGGCCGAGGGTGACATGAGGTGCGATCCAGCGAGACAAAGATGGATTATCGCACCTGCCGCTCTAGCGACGCCAGAAAGCCGGGGTAAACAATACAAAGACCGACAGAACTTCCAGGCGCCCGAGCAGCATCGCGAAAGTACATACCCAGGTCTGGAAGTCCGTCAGGACTCCATAGTTCTGGGCCGGCCCGACGACATTGAGGCCGGGGCCGGCATTGTTGATGCACGCGACGATGGCGGTGATCGACGAAGTGAAATCCAGCCCGCTGGCCACCAGAAAGAAAGTCAGTTCGCCCACCGCCAGGATGTAAAGAAAGATGAAGCCGAGCACGGCGCCGACAATCTGTTGCGGAATGGCGGTGTCGCCCACGCGTAACGGCGCTACCAGTTGCGGATGGACCAGGCGCTTGAGTTCGATCAGGCCCTGCTGCGCGAGAATCAGCGTGCGGATCATCTTGATGCCGCCGCCGGTGGAGCCCGAGCTGACCGAGACGCAGGAGAGGAAGAGCATCCACAGAGGAACGAAAATCGGCCACTTGTCGTAGTCCTGGCTGGCAAATCCGCAATCGGTGGCAATCGAAACCAGGTTGAAGGCGACGTGACGCAGCGCGGTCAGAAAGCTCGGGTACGTACCCTGTACGGTGAGATACAGGGTGCACACGAGGGTGCTGACAACAATCAGGGCGACGAAGGCCTTGGCTTCCATGTCCATCCAGTAGGCTCGCAGCGAGCGCCCGCGCCAGGCGACAAAGTGGGTGGCGAAGTTCATGCCGGCGACCATCATGAAGAAGATCAGCACCGCTTCGATGGCCGGCGAATCAAAATGCCCGACACTGTCGTCGTAGGTCGAAAAACCGCCCAGGCCCATCGCGGCGAAGGCGTGGCAGATGGCGTCCAGCCAGTTCATGCCGACCACCTTCAAGGACAGGATGCAGGCCACCGTGATGCCGAAATACACCAGCCAGAGCGCCTTGGCCGTGTCGGCGATACGTGCCGTCAGCTTGGAATCCTTCATCACCCCGGTGGTCTCGGCCTTGTAGAGTTGCATGCCGCCGACACCGAGCAGCGGCAGGATCGCCACCGCCAGCACGATGATGCCCATGCCGCCCACCCAGTTGAGTTCGTGGCGCCAGAGGTTGATCGACGGCGGCAGCTTGTCCAGCCCGGACAGAACCGTGGCGCCCGTGGTGGTCAGTCCCGACATGGTCTCGAAGTACGCGTCGGTAAAAGAGAGGTCGTCGATCGCCAGCATCAGCGGCAGCGTGGCGATCCCAGCCATCATGATCCAGGCCAGAGTCACCAGCAGAAAGCCGTCGCGCGGCTTCAATTCGCGCTTGTGGCGGCGTGTGCCGAACCAGAGCACAAACCCGGCGGCAAACGATATCGTCATCGCGTCGATGAAGTCGATCAGCGTGCCGTCGTCATAGATCACGGCGCTCACGATCGGCATCAGGTAGGTGATGCTGAAAAACATCAGCATCCCGCCGAGAACGTGGCTGACCGGCAGCAAACGATAAAACATCAGAAGAATCCCGCGCTGACCTGGAACAGTTTTTCGACTTGCACCACCTGCTGCTTGCGGGTGCAAAACACCACGACATGGTCTCCCGTCTCGATCACCGTGTCATGATGGGGAATCACCACTTCATCGAAGATCTCATCGACCAGAAAACCCTCGCGCCGCACGACGCTGGCCTCCTTGCCTTTACGCACTATGGCGGCGATGCGCGCACCCTTGATAACCGGCAACTCCTCGATGCGCCGGCCGACCACTTTTGACGTTGAACGGTCGCCATGCACCACCAGTTCCAGGGCTTCCGCCGCCCCGCGGCGCAGGCTGTGCACCCGCTCCACATCTCCGCGCCGCACATAGGCGAGCAACGAACCGATGGATATCTGCGCCGGCGACAAGCCGATGTCGATTGGTCCGCCCTGCACCATATCGGCATATGCGCGGCGGTTGATCAGTGCCAGGACGCGCTTGCAACCCAGTCGCTTGGCCAGCGAGGCGGCCATGATGTTGTCTTCATCATCGTTGGTCAGCGCAAGAAACATGTCCATTTCGTCGATGTTCTCCTGCGCCAGCACCTTTTCGTTGGTGGCTTCGGCACACAACACCAGCGCCCCGGACAGACGCACGGCGATGGTCTCGGCGCGGCGCGGGTCGCGCTCGATGATCTTGACTTCATGATTGGCTTCCAGCGCTTCGGCCACGCGCGCCCCGATGTTGCCGCCACCGGCGATCATCACCCGCTTCACAGGCTCCTGCATGCGTCGCAACTCGCGCAAAACAGGCCGGATGAAGCGTGTCGCCGCCAGCAGAAAAACCTCGTCGCCGGCCTCGATGATCGTGTCGCCCCGCGGGTCCACTGGCTGCAGGTCGCGGAAGATGGCGGCGATGCGTGCCTCGACACTGGACCCCAGATGCTCCTTCATGGTATTGATCGACTTGCCTACCAGGAGACCGCCCTCGTACGCGCGCACGCACACCAGCGTAACGCTGCCGTTGGCAAACTCGAGGACTTGCAGTGCTTCGGGAAACGCGACCAGTCGCGCGATGTAGTCGGTCACCTCCTGCTCGGGGCAAATCGCATGACTGACGCTGAACATGTCGTCGGCCAGCAACTTTTCATCGCCGAGGAAGTCGACGCCGCGCAGCCGCGCGATGCGCGTCGGCACATTGAACAAGCCGCGCGCAATCTTGCAGGCCACCAGATTGGTCTGGTCCGACTGCGTCACCGCCACCAGCATTTCAGCATCTTCGATGCCGGCGTCCTTGAGCACGGAGGGCAGCGCCGCGTTGCCGACTACCGTGCGCACATCCAGATGCTCGGCCAGTTGCGCCAGACATTGGCCGCTCTGGTCCACGACCGTGATGTCGTTGGCTTCCGAGGCCAGCGCCTCGGCCACTGAAGCGCCGACCTGACCGGCGCCGAGGATGATGATTTTCATGGTGTGCCGCCTAACGTAGTCCGAGGTCCTTCAGCTTGCGATACAGATGGGTGCGCTCCAGCCCGGTCTTTTCCGCCAGACGCGTCATGTTGCCGCCATCCTTGGCCAGGTGGTATCCGAAGTACATGCGCTCGAAGGCTTCGCGCGCCTCGCGCAAGGGCAACTCGATGACTTCGGGCGCCAGACCTGCCGGCACCAGACTGGGCTCGCCGGCCGGCGCCAGAAGCGCCAGCGCCTCGTCTTCACCGATTTCCTCGCCAAGACTGGCCAGCGCGAGCGACTTTACCGCGCCCCTGAGCTCCACATAGCCACCAGTCCAAGCATGCTGGCGCAAGGCGTTGAGGGCAGCGCTGGAAAACCGCCGCAACGGAATCTCGTCACTTTCCATCAACTGCGCCAGCAGATGCGCGGCAATGTCGGGAACTTCGTCCTTCAATTCGGCCAGTCCTGGCACCCCCAGCCCGGTTTCAAAAAGGCGTACCAGTCCGGCTTCCTCCCAGCCCAGGCTCACCAGTTCCGCACTGGTGTGCGTGGTAGCGGCCACCAGGCGCAGGCTGTAGCGATCGAGGCGTTCGGCGGCGAAAAGCAGGTTCTTCTGCTGCAGCCGCGTCAGGCGTGCCAGTTCCTCGCACCACAGCACGCCTCCCGCGGCGCGTTGCAGCATTTCGGTACTCAAGGGGTTGGAATCGTGCGCCAGATCGATCCATGGCTTGCCGGCGACCTGAGCCGTGCGCGCCACCAGTTCGACAATGCCGCCAGGTGCGGAACGCAGCAGCAGCAGCGGGCTCTTGGCCAGCACCTGATCGAGCCGGCGCTTGAGATCGCGCAGGGGGCCGGGGCGCGCAAATGCCCCCAGTGACAGGCCGCCGCCCACATGGCGAGCGCTGCGCTCCAGCGCCTTCTTCACCGCCGCCAGCAGCTTTTGCATGCCGATCGGCTTTTCCAGAAAATCCAGCGCGCCGATCTTGGTCGCTTCCACGGCCGTGTCTATGGTGGCATGACCCGACATCATCACCACCGGCATGTTGAGCTGGCCGTTGCCCGCCCACTCCTTCAGCAGCGTAATGCCATCGGTATCCGGCATCCAGATGTCGAGCAGCACCATGTCGGGGCGCCCGGCCTCGCGCGCCGCCCTCGCCGCTGCTCCGTTTTCAGCGAGTTGAACGTCGTGGCCTTCGTCGCGCAGAATCTCCGAGAGCAGCTCGCGTATCCCGACTTCGTCATCTACCACCAGTATCTTCGACATGTTTCTAGATCCCCTTTGCCACATCCTGCGTTGCCAGCGGCAGCCAGATGCTTACCTCACCACCATTATTGTTCGCCAGGCGAATCTCGCCGCCGTGGTCATCCACGATTTTCTTCACGATCGCCAGCCCGAGCCCGGTGCCTCGCGATTTGGTAGTGACGTAGGGCTCGAAGGCGCGGGAAAGAATCTGCGGCGGAAAACCCGGACCATTGTCCTTGACGGTCAGACGCGCGCGCACTCCTTCCTGCGTCGTGGCAATCGTGATGCGAGCCTCCGCCATGTCGATCAGCGCATCCTGCGCGTTGGTCAGAACGTTGTGCAGCACCTGCCGCATCTGATTGGCATCGGCCAGCACCCGCGGCAGAGGTGGAGTCGGCGCTGACGCTATAGCGATCACGGCCAGCGAATTCTCGTAGAGACCCAGCACCTCGCCGATCAGGGCATCGAGATCGACTGCGGCGAGTTGCGGCAGGGGCGTGCGCGCGTAGTCGCGGAAGTCATTCACCATGTTCTTCATCGCCTCGACCTGATTGACGATGGTCTGTGTGGCACGATCCAGCAATTCCCGCGAGGCGCCGGTCAGCTGGTCGGCCAACTTGAGTTGCAGCCGCTCGGCAGACAACTGGATCGGCGTCAGGGGATTCTTGATCTCGTGGGCGAGGCGTTGCGCCACCTCGCCCCAGGCCGCGGAACGCTGCGCGGCGATCAGCCGGGTGATGTCGTCGAACACCACCACATAACCGCCGCCGCCCGCGGCCGGCAGTGCTGTGCCGCGCACCAGCAGCGCCTGCGGCATGCCGTCCGGGCGGGCTATTTCGAGTTGTTCCTGCCATTCGTCGGCACGCCGGGCGAAACCGCCCAGAATGGCTCCAGCCAGGGTCTCGTGGCGCGGCCAGTCCTGCAGGCGCGTCTGTTCAAAACCATTGAGGTCGTCGCCGAGAATCGCCAGCGCGCCTCGATTCGCCGCACGCAGACGAAAACGCAAATCGAACGCCAGCACGCCGGCCGACAGATTCGCCAGCACGGATTCCAGATAGGCCTGCGCCGCGTCGGTTTCCTGGCGATGATGCTCGGCCTGCGCACGCGCCTCGCTCAATTGATGCGTCATGCTGTTGAACGAATGCGTCAGCACGCCGAGTTCGTCGGACGCCTCAACCGTGGCGCGCGGCGTGAAATCGCCGGCCGCCACCGCCTGGGTGCCTTCGGCAAGAATCAGCAGGGGTCGCGCCAGACGCTCGGCAAGGAAGAAGGCCAGGGCAATCGCGGCGAACAGGGCCAGCAACAGGGCCAGCGTCAGCGTCAACGTGTAAATGCGCTTCAGGCCGACCCGTCCGAGTTGCAGTTCCTGATAGTCGCGATGCGCCGCCTCGACGCTTTCAGCGCTTTTCGCAATCGATACCGGCACCGCCAGCGTCAATTGCAGGATTCGCGGATCGAGATTGAGGCCGCTACTGCTCACGGGTGCCAGGGCACGTACCATCAGGCCGCCGCCCTCGGCGTCACCAATCAGCGCCAACCCGCGCCCGCTGCGCACTCCGCGCAGTTGACTGGTCGCCGGGATGGAAGGCAGGAGGCTGCCCATTTCTCCCGAACTGGTGCCCAGTACCTGGCCGGATTGCGTGAGCAAGGTCGCGGTCTGGGCGCCCGCCTGCTCACGCAACCGATTCAGCCGGCTCGGGCTGACGAAGGAGCCGTCCCCCAGATCCAGCGCCGCGTCACGGGCTTTCGCCAGCAAATCGGCCTGCAGGGTATCGAGCACGCTGCGGCCAAGATTGAGGCCGCCTTCCAGCGCCGCATCGACGCGCACATCGAACCATGAATCAATACTCTTCACCGCAAACTGCATCGAAACGCCATACACCAGCGCGCCGGGCAACACGGCCATCAACGACAGCATCAACAGCAGGCGGGATTTCAGGCGCGAGCCGAACACGCCGCTTCTGAAATCGCTGCGCAAACGCTGCAACTGCAGGCCGACCAGCGCCAGCAAGGCAACGGCCGCCGCGCCATTGATTGCCAGCAGCCAGGGATAATTCTCGGCAAACAGGGCGGTATTGGCTGACGCGGAAGCCAGCAGGAACAGCAGGATGGCACCCAGCGCGGCGATAACCGCGAGCGCGACCCTCACTGGACCACCATCCCCCCGGCCCCCTGCCTGAGGCAGGGGGTGACGGTGGTTCGCCGCTGCGCGGCTCCGTAGGTTGGCTGCGCCCCCCTTGGGACGGTCCGGCGGGGAGCGCTCACGGCGTCACCGCAGGAGCCACGAATTGCCAGCGCAGGACTGTCGCCTCCACCTGCAAGGCCCGATCGGTGATGGCATCAACCTGGAAAGGCTTGGGCAACTGGCTGCGGTCGAGCGCCAGACGCACGGCCGCCTCGTAGGATTCACCGGCCTTGACGGCATCCTTTTCCAGCACCGGCAGCGCGGCGATACGGCCGACCACGCGTAGCGCCTCGGCCAGGCTGCCGAAGTTCTGGTGCAGGCTGCCGGTGGAGAGCCGGTACTGACGGGTCAGGCTGCTGTAGGCCAGGCGATAGGTCAGGCTGCGGGTGGTAACGTGTTCGTTGACCCAATACTTGCGGTGGCGCTCGAGCACGAACTCGAGATTGAAGTAGAGCGGGACGCCCCGTGCCACGGCGTCTTCCAGCCGGTTGCCGAGGTCAAGCGCGAACTCGGCGGAAAGCGTGTAGCCGTCCTCGCCCGCGGTCAGCGCGGCGCGCTTGGGCTCGATGCTGCCGGCATGCGCGGCGGCGGTCGCCAGCAACAGCAGCGCCAGCACCAGTGCCGACAACCCGGCTTTAACTTTCATGCAGCAGAACGTAGCGCCCCAGATGATGAAACACGCGAAAGGCGAATTAAAGGCCCGCCCCTCCCATCCCCCCCTCACGGGGAGGCTACTGATCAGCTCGCTTCGCTCGACTATCACCAGTCGCTCCGAACAAGTTGTTTCACGCTAATCCTTTTGCAGCAGCGCGTAATAAAAGCCGTCATGTTCGGCATCGGGCAAATGTTGCAGTTGTGCATCGTTGGTGGCGACAACCAGAGTCGGCAGATGCCGGGCATCGGCATGGCGACCGATGAAGGCCTCTACCTGACGGACATTCTCCTCCCCAAACACCGAGCAGGTGGCATAAAGCATTTTGCCACCTGAAGCGAGAGTTCGCCACAGGGCGTCGACAATTGACTTTTGCGTCGCGGCAAATCCGGGGATGTCCGATTCGCGGCGCAGCCATTTTGCATCGGGGTGGCGGCGCACCACGCCGGAGGCCGAACAAGGTACGTCGGCCAGTATGCGGTCATAGGGATGGCCATCCCACCACGTATCGACGGCACGCGCGTCGGCCACCGTCACCCTCGCCGCCAGCCCCAGTCGATCGAGATTGCCGGTGATGCGGGCCGCGCGCAGGGGATCGGCATCGAGCGCGGTCAGGTCGAGGTTCGCGGCTTCCAGCAAGTGCGCCGTCTTGCCGCCGGGCGCCGCGCAGGCATCCAGCACGCGCATGCCGTCATGCACGTCGAGCAGGCCAGCCGCGGCCTGTGCACCCCAGTCCTGCACCGAGCACAAACCCGCGCCAAAGCCCGGAATGTGCTCCACCGGCAGCGGCTGGTCGAGCAGGATCGCGCCAGTGTCGAGTGCACGCGCAGCGATGCCATTTGCATGGAGTTGGGCTAAATAGGCGGCGCTAGCCGGGGTGCCCAATGCGCGGCGACGATTGACCCGCAAACACATCGGCGGATGGGTATTGCCGGCGGCGAGAACGCTTTCCCAGTGCGCCGGATGGTCCTGCCGCAGGCGCGCGATCCACCACGCCGGATGCTGCCAGCGCGCCACCGGGTCGGCAGCAGCCAGGGCCAGCAATTCCTCGCGCCGGCGCAGGAAATTGCGCAGCACGCCATTGATCAGGCCCTTGAACTGGCCCCTGGCCAATCGCGCCGCCGCCGTGACGGCCTGATCGACGACGGTATGGGCCTCGTCCGGCCGCGCTTCGAGACGTGCCAGCGCGACCAGCAACAGGCCGCGCGCCGTCGGGTCCTTCACCGGACGTTCGAGCAGCAGGCCGAGCAGAAAGTCGCCGCGGCCAAAAGCGCGCAGGGTGGAATAGGCCAGATCCATGGTCGCGGCACGCAGCGACCCGGGCAGGGCCGCACGTGCCAGCGCAACATCGAAATTGCGCCCGGCGAGCACTGCGGCAATCAGGCCGGCCGCCGCGTGCAAGGCCTCGGCCAGGGGAGGGAGCATCTGCATCGGGCAAGAATACCAGCCTGTTCGCTGCGGAACCGGGTGGCGCATGAACAATCGCGTCCGCTACACTTCAGCCATCCATCTTTGACACCCGCGTTCATGACCCACACCGCCGAAATTCCCCGCAGCCTGTCGGAAGGCATCCGGACGCCCCTCGTCGCGTGCTTGTTGGTCGCCTTCGGAGCGATGCTGGCGCTACCCGCCCTGGCCGACGAACCCACTCCCTCGCTGCAAAGTGACGATCCGCTGATTGCCGCGGCGCTCCGATATGAACACGGCGCAGGGGTCGCCGGGAATGCCGGGCGGGCAGCGGAAATGTATTGTGCCGCCGCTCGCCAGGGCAATGCCGATGCCGCCTATCGACTCGGCTGGATGTACGCGAATGGCAACGGCGTCGAGCGCGATGACCGCCACGCTGCAGCGCTGTTTCAGCGCGCAGCTTCGCTGGGACACGGCTTCGCAATGCGAATGCCGGAGGTGGTGCAAGCCGGCGACGCGCGCCTGCCCCTGTGCATCACCCTCCCGCCTCCTCCGGCTGTCAGGGTGGAAGCCGACGCAGACAGGGAACAGCCTGGGCAAGCAAGGCAGGAAAATTCCGAAAACGCATCGGCTGAAGTCGCCCTCTTAGTGGCGTCGGTCGCCCCGGCTCCGATCCCGTCGCCCCCCGTCGGCGACCAGATATTGCTCGCAATCGCTCGCTGGGTCGACGCGTGGGCACTGCGGCAGGTCGATCGCTATTTCGCTGCCTACGCCCCGGACTTCCAGCCGCCGGCTGGCGAATCCCGGCAACAGTGGGAACGCCAGAGGCGCGCGCGCATCACGGGAAAGGGTTGGATCGACATCAGGATTGGCGATCTGGCAATCGCTGTCGAAGGCAATCAGGCCACAGTGCGCTTCGTGCAGGAGTACCGCTCCGACAAGGGTCGCGAAAGCGTCACAAAAACCCTGACGCTGGTGAAGTCGGAGCGGACATGGCTTATCCGGCAGGAACAGAGTGAAGCTTTGCAACCATCGGCAGTCGCTCGATGACGCCGCGAATCGCGACCGGTCAATCCAGCCGCAAGGGATTCCCGTGCAGAAACTCGGCGCTGGTAACACGCCGGCCACCAGGCTTTTGCAGTTCGGTGAGACGCAGGGCAGCTTCGCCACAGGCCACGACGATGCCCGCAGCGTCAGCAGCAAGTACCTGACCCGGCCGGCCGTCACCGGCGACCACATCCCCACGCCAGACCTTGACCGGCTCGTCGGCCAGCGTCACGATCGCACCGGGGAAAGGATTGAAGGCGCGCAGTTTGCGCTCCAGAACCGTGGCAGGCTGGGTCCAGTCCAGCCGGGCCTCGGCCTTGTCGATCTTGGTAGCGTAGGTAACGCCGGATTCGGGCTGCAGCGCGGGGACAAGTTCATCGAAGCGCGCCAGCGCGTCGACCGCGAGCCTGCCGCCCAATTCAGCGAGGAGGTCATGCAAGCTGCCGGTGGTGTCCCGTGCGCCAATATCGACCGTCTCGGCCAGCAGCATCGGACCCGTATCCAGCCCGGCTTCCATCTTCATGATGGTGATGCCGGTTTGTTTATCGCCGGCTTCAATGGCGCGATGAATCGGCGCCGCACCGCGCCAGCGCGGCAGGAGCGAGGCATGGATGTTGATGCAACCGCGCCGGGGCAGGTCGAGCACGGCCTGTGGCAGGATCAGGCCATAGGCAGCGACCACCATCAGCTCGGCGCCATGTTCGACGCAGGCGGCGCGGATCGGCCCATGCGTCGCCGGATCCTTGAGGCGCTCCGGCTGAAATACCGGGATACCGTGGGCCAAGGCCACTTTCTTGACGGCGGAAGCCTGCAGGACCATGCCGCGCCCGGCAGGACGGTCGGGCTGGGTCAGCACCAGCACGGCCTCGTGCCCGGAGGCCAGCAGCGCCTCGAGTGCGCGTGCGGCAAATTCCGGCGTACCGGCAAAAATTATTTTCACTTAGCGTGAAACTCCTTGTTCGGAGCCCCTTGTGACGAACGCGCGCAGCGCGCCGATTGGTAACCCCCCGCGAGGGGGGAAGGGGGGCGGGCGACTAATCGTTTTCGCGTGTTTCATCTTCTGCCGGGGGCGCTCGGTGCCATGAGCGTTAGAACGTCTCGCGCGCCTGCTTGAGCAGTTTGCTCTTGATCCGTGTCTGTTTGAGGCGTGAGAGGTATTCGACGAAGACCTTGCCTTCCAGGTGATCGATTTCGTGCTGGATGCACACCGCAAGCAGGTCGTCCGCCTCGAGTTCGAAAGGCTGGCCATCGAGCCCCAGCGCGCGAACCCTGACATGGCTGGCGCGCTGCACCGTATCGTAGATGCCGGGCACCGAAAGACAGCCTTCCTCGCCTTCGCATTCGCCGGATTTTTCCAGCAGCTCGGGGTTGATGAAAACCTGAAGCTGTGACTTGTCTTCCGAAATATCGATCACGATCAGGCGCAGGTGCTGGTCCACCTGCGACGCGGCAAGACCAATGCCGGGCGCGGCATACATGGTTTCGGCCATATCCGCGGCAAGCTGGCGGATGCGCGCATCCACCTGTGTGACCGGGGCAGCCTTCTTGTGCAGCCGGGGATCGGGGTATCGCAAAATCGGCAATAGGGCCATGAAACCGCTCTTGAAAGAATTGATGCTGGGAGAATTGTCGGGCAGAATCGGGAAGATACTAGGGTGGTTCGCCATTCACATAGACACTCGGCCAGGAGATCACGCCATGCGTCGCATTATATCTGCGCTGCTCATCACCATTTCAACCACGCTTGCCTTCGCACAGGGGGCAAAGCCCCTGGAATTGGCCGACGGCGCACCTGACCGGCATGTCGTGACATCCGGCGACACCTTGTGGGGCATCGCCGCTAAATTCCTCAAGGATCCCTATCGCTGGGGCGAATTGTGGAAGTTGAACGCGGAGGAGATCAAGAACCCGCAGCGCATCTATCCCGGTCAGGTCATTACGCTCGACAGGAGCGGCAATCAGCCCCGCCTCAAGCTGGTGACGGTTACCGAACAACGCCGCGAGTACATTGAGCCACTGAAAAAGGGTGTCCCCTCCATCCCGCCGCAGGAAATCGAACCCTTCCTCAGCGAACCGCGCGTGCTCGACGAAAAAGGCCTCGACACCGCACCGCGCGTGGTGGCCCTGCAAAGCGATCGCGTCATAGCCGGCGCCGGCGACACCATATATACCACCGCAACCACCTCCCAGCACAAGCTGTGGCAGCTGTTCCGCCCCGGCAAGGCCTTGCTCGATCCCGACACCAAGGAGACGCTGGGCCATGAAGCCTTGTTTCTCGGCACGGCTCGCCAGACCAAGGATGGCGTCCCGTCGAGCTTCCTGATACTCACGTCGAAGCAGGAAATCGTTCGCGACGACCGACTGCTGTCCGCACCGCGGCAGGATGTGGTGAATTACATTCCGCGCGCACCGAACAAGATGCTCAAGGCCAAGGTGCTCGCCATATACGCAGGTGTGAACTTCGGAGGTCCGCAATCCGTGATTACCCTCAATCGCGGCAAGGCCGACGGACTCGAACCGGGTCATGTGCTCGCCGCAGATATAGCGGGTGTCGAGGTCAGCAACCGCTACCAGGGCGAAAAGACCGGTTACCAGCTACCAGACGCCCGCAATGGCCTGGTTTTCGTCTTCCGCGTGTTCGACCGGGTGTCCTACGCCCTGGTGATGAACGCGACGCAGCCGATAGTGGTTGGTGACGCCGTGCGCACCCCCTGACGCCTGCGCGTAAAGCGCCGAGCGCATCATGGCGGAGCAACAAGAACTCGCATTTTGGCTCCGTCTCACGCTGATCCCCGGCGTCGGCGGCGAAGCACGGCGCTCACTGCTCAAAGCCTTCGGGCTGCCGCAGGCAATTTTCGAGGCGGGTCCAAGCGCACTTTCCGCAATCATCGACCCCGGCCTAGCCGAGCGCCTGCTGAGCCATGAATGCGCAGCCGATATCGAAGCGGCGCTGGACTGGGCGGCTCAGCCCGGCAATCACCTGCTGACCCTGGCCGATGCGGATTATCCGCAAAGCCTGCTGAGCTCGGAGGACCCACCGGTACTGCTCTACGCCAAAGGCAACACCACAGCGCTCAATCGCCCGATGTTGGCCGTGGTCGGCAGCCGCAATGCGACCGCGCAGGGCGTACGCGACGCCGAGGCCTTCTCCAAAGCACTCGGCGACGCCGGCCTGACCATCGTCAGCGGCCTCGCACTAGGCATCGATGCGGCCGCCCATCGCGGCGCCCTGGCGACCGCGGCCGGAACGGTGGCAGTGATTGGCACCGGTGCCGACCGCCTTTACCCGGCACGCAATGAGGCCCTGGCCCGCGCCATTGCAGAAAAAGGCGTCGTTCTCAGCGAATTCCCGCTCGGTACTCCGCCGTTGGCATCCAACTTCCCGCGCCGAAACCGCATCATTGCCGGTCTCGGGCTGGGCTGTCTGGTGGTCGAAGCGGCCCAGCGCAGTGGTTCGCTGATTACCGCACGCCTCGCCGCAGAAACAGGGCGCGAGGTGTTTGCCATTCCGGGTTCGATCCACTCGCCGCTGTCACGAGGCTGCCATCAGTTGATTCGCCAGGGCGCAAAGCTGGTCGAATCGGCACACGACATCCTCGAGGAACTGCGCTGGGAATCATCCTGTTTTACAAGGCTCGACCCTGACCAGGTGGTTGTGCCGCAGAATAGCAGCGAAGAGCAGGTACTCGCTTTTCTGGGTGATGCCCCCTGCTCGCTGGACACTCTTTCTGCGCGCAGTGGCTTGACGCCCGCCGACCTTCTTGCCATGCTGTTGCCCATGGAACTCGCCGGCCGCGTTGCCCAATTATCCGGCGGTCTTTACCAAAGACTTCATTCATGATCGATATTCTGGTTTACCTGTTCGAGAACTATCTGCCCGATGCCTGTCCGGAACCAGCCGTCCTGGCGAGGAAGCTTTCGGCCGCGGGTTTCGGAACCGACGACATCAGCGCGGCGCTGTCCTGGCTCGACGGTCTCGCCGGAGAAGAAGGAGGCCGTTGCCTCAGCCCGGCGTACTCCAATTCCATAAGAATTTACGACGAGGATGAACAGGAGAGGCTGCCCGTCGCCTGTCGCGGCTTCATTGCCTTTCTTGAGCAGCACGATGCGGTCGATGCCTCCTTGCGCGAAGCCATCATCGACCGCGCCATGGCCCTGCCCGACGCCGAAGTCAGCCTTGACCGGCTCAAGGTCATTGTGCTCGCGGTGATCTGGCGCTACCGCCATGAAGTCGACGCCCTGATCCTCGAGGAACTCCTCGCCGAAGACAGTGACGACGACGACTTTGGCGTTGCCACAGACATCACCCGCATCCTGCTGAATTAATTCCCGGCTTGCCTAATTGGGAGAGGCGCGCTTATGATGCGCCGCTCCTGATTGTGCATTTGCGTCCGCATCGCCCAAAAGAACAATGTCAAAACAACTGATCATCGCCGAGAAACCTTCTGTCGCCCAGGACATTGCCAGGGCGCTGGGCGGCTTCGCCAAGACAGGCGACTACTTCGAGAGCGACGACTACGTGTTGTCCTCGGCCATCGGCCATCTGCTCGAACTGGCCGTGCCGGAGGAATACGACGTCAAGCGTGGCAAGTGGAGTTTTACCCATCTGCCGATGATTCCGCCGCATTTCGCGCTGAATCCCATCGAAAGAACCCAGGAACGACTGCGCCTGCTGACGCGCCTGATCAAGCGCAAGGATGTCACCGGCCTGGTCAATGCCTGCGACGCGGGACGCGAGGGCGAGCTGATTTTCCGCTACGTGGCGCAGCACGCTCTGGGCGCCAAGCAGAAGCCCATCCGCCGGCTGTGGCTGCAATCAATGACCAGTACCGCAATTCGCGACGGCTTCGCCCATTTGCGCACCGACACCGAAATGCTGCCGCTGGCGGATGCCGCGCGCTGCAGGTCGGAAGCCGACTGGCTGATCGGCATCAACGGCACGCGCGCCATGACCGCCTTCAACTCGAAGGAAGGCGGCTTCTACAAGACGCCGGTCGGACGCGTGCAGACGCCGACCCTGGCCATCATGGTCGAACGCGAAAGCCGGATCCGCGCCTTCGTCTCGCGTGATTTCTGGGAAGTCGAAGGCGAATTCCAGTGCGTCGCCGGCACCTACCGTGGGCGCTGGTTCGACGAGAAGTTCAAAAAAGCAGATGACGAACATGCCCGGGGCGAGCGCCTGTGGGACAAGGCACGCGCCGAAGCCCTGCGCAAGAAATGTCTGGGCCAACACGGCACCGTCGAAGAGGAAAGCAAGCCCAAGACCGAAGCCTGCCCGATGCTCTACGACCTCACCTCGCTGCAGCGCGAGGCCAACGGCCGCTTCGGCTTTTCGGCCAAGAATACGCTGGGCATCGCCCAGGCGCTGTACGAAAAGCACAAGGCGCTGACCTACCCGCGGACCGACAGCCGCCACCTGCCCGAGGACTACATCGCCACGGTCAAGGAGACCCTCGCCGCGATGGCCGGCACGCCCTATGCCACATTCGCCGGCGCCATCATCAAGAACGGCTGGGTGCATCCGAACAAGCGCATTTTCAACAATACCAAGGTTTCCGACCACTTCGCCATCATCCCCACGGGGGCTGCGCCGAAGAACCTCTCCGAGCCGGAACAGAAGATCTACGACCTCGTCACCAAACGCTTCCTGGGGATTTTCTATCCGGCGGCCGAATACAACATCACCACCCGCATCACCCGCATCGAAAAGGAAGCCTTCAAGACCGAAGGCAAGGTTCTGGTGACGCCGGGCTGGCTCGCTGTATATGGCAAGGAATCGCAGGAAACCCGCGAAGAAGCGGGTGAAGCCGTGAACCTGCCGCCGCTGGAAAAGGACGAGCGCGTCTGGGCCAAGGATGTCGAGGTCAAGTCCAAGGCCACCCAACCGCCGCCGCGCTTCTCGGAAGCCACGCTGCTGACCGCCATGGAAGGCGCCGGCAAGCTGATCGAAGACGAAGAACTGCGCGAGGCCATGTCCGAGCGCGGGCTGGGCACACCGGCCACACGCGCCGCCACCATCGAAGGCCTGCTGGCCGAGGAATACCTGCACCGCAACGGCCGCGAACTGCAGCCGACGGCCAAAGCCTTCTCGCTGCTGTTCGCGCTGGAACAGCTCAAGGTCGACGAAATCCGCTCGCCCGAACTGACCGGCGAATGGGAATACAAGCTCAAGGAAATGGAACACGGCCGCCTCGGCCGCGACGAGTTCATGAGCCATGTCGTGGACCGGACGCGCGAGATGGTCGAACGGATCAAGACCGGCGAATTCGCGGATCCTGACTTCGGCACGCTGAAGACACCCTGCCCGCGCTGCGGCGCCAAGATCCACGAAGGCTACAAGCACTTCACCTGCGAAAAGTGCGACTACAAATTGTGGAAAGTGGTCGCCAGCCGGCAATGGGAGTCCGAGGAGGTCGACGAACTGCTTAGCAAGCGGCAGATCGGCCCCCTGCAGGGCTTTCGCAGCAAGATGGGACGCCCCTTCGCGGCGATGATCAAGCTGAAGGAAGACCACATGCCGGAATTCGATTTCGGCCAGTCCGATGCCGACGCCGATGGCGAAGAAGTGGATTTCTCGACACAGGAAACGCTTGGCGTCTGCCCCAAATGCGGCGGCCGCGTCTTCGAACACGGCATGGCCTACGTCTGCGAAAAGGCCGTGGGAGCGGGCAAGACCTGCGATTTCCGCTCCGGCAAGATCATCCTGCAACAGGAAGTCGCGCGCGCCGACATGCAGAAGCTGCTGGCCACCGGCAAGACCGACCTGCTCAAGGGCTTCATCTCCAACAAAACGCGGCGCAAGTTTTCTGCCTATCTGGTGCGCGACCCGGCCAGCGGCAAGGTCGGCTTCGAGTTCGAACCGAGGAACCCAAAAACTGCACCCAAGGCCGGTGCCAAACCCGCTGCCGCAAAGCCGGCCAAGCCGGCAAGCGCGAAAGTCATCCCGCTGGTCGACCCGGCCGAGGCCGTGCAGAAGCCCGCGCTCAAGAAGGCAGCGGCCAAGAAACCGGTCGCAAAAAAGACCGCGGCGAAAAAGCCGGCGGCAAGAAAGCCGGCCGCCAAGAAGGCTGAATGAACGAGGCGGCGCCGCTGGTTCGCGCCGTGCTCGACTTCTGGTTCCTGACGCCGGACCATCCCGGCCACGGCCAGTATCGGACCGAGTGGTTCCGCAAGGATGAGGGCTTTGACACCGCGATCCGCGAGCGCTTCGCGCCGAGCGTCGAAGCGGCATTGGCCAGCACGCCCGGACCGGACCCGGATGAAGCCATACTGGCGCGCATCCTGCAGCTCGACCAATTCACCCGCAACATTTTCCGCGACACGCCGCGCGCCTTCGCCGGCGACGCGCAGGCCCTGCAAGTGGCCGAAACGCTGGTCACCGCAGGCCGCGACAAGAACCTGACGCCCTGGCAGCGCTGGTTCGCCTACCTGCCCTTCGAACACAGTGAAGTGCTACTCGACCAGGAGCGCGCCGTGGCGCTCTTCGCCGGATTGCGCCGGGAAATGCAGCACGAGGCCTTCGACAGCGCCTATGACTACGCGCTACGGCATCGCGAGGTCATAGCCCGCTTCGGCCGCTTCCCGCATCGCAATGCCATCCTCGGTCGCGAATCGACGCCCGAGGAAATCGAATTTCTCAAACAGCCCGGCTCGTCGTTCTGACTTCCGGCGCCGTCTGCGAACCTGAATCCGGAAAACAACAAGGCCCCTGCCGGGGCCTTGTTGTTCAGCGCGAGCGCGAAGCATTCGCTCAGCGATGCCGCTGGCCGCTGTGATGACTGGCCGGCTTGGCGGCGCCGCCTCCCGAACGTGCCGGGCGCGGCGAACGCGGGGCGCCGCTGCGATCCCCGCTGCCGCTGCGCGTGCGCGCCTGGGCCGGCTTCTGCGCCGGCGGACGGCCGGCGGCGGGACGCGGCACCGAATGATTGTGCTGCGGCTCGAAGCCGGGCATGACCGACGTCGGAATCTCGCGTTTCAGCAGGCGCTCGATGTCGCGCAGCTGGATGCGCTCGTCGCTGCTGACCAGGCTGAGGGCCTCGCCGCTGGCGCCGGCGCGGCCGGTGCGGCCGATACGGTGAATGTAGTCCTCGGGCACATTCGGCAGCTCGAAATTGACCACGCGCGGCAGTGAATCGATGTCGAGGCCGCGCGCGGCGATGTCGGTCGCCACCAGCGCCGCGAGCTTGCCGGCCTTGAAGTCGGCCAGTGCGCGGGTACGGGCGTTCTGCGACTTGTTGCCATGCAGCGCCGCGGTGCGCACGCCGGATTGCTCCAGCTTCCTGGCCAGCGCGTCGGAGCCGTGTTTGGTGCGGCAGAACACCAGAACCTGATGCCAGCCGTGGGCGGCGAAGAGATGCAGCAGCAGGTCGCGCTTCTTGTCCTGGTCGACCTTGATGACCGAATGCGAGACCAGTTCCGCCGGCGCATTGCGGCGCGCGACCTCGACCAGCGCCGGGTTCTTCAGCACGGCGTGAGCAAGCTCGCGCACTTCGGCGGCGAAGGTGGCGGAGAACATCAGGTTCTGCCTTACCTTCGGCAGGCGTTCGATGATGCGGCGGATGTCGCGGATGAAGCCCATGTCGAACATGCGGTCGGCTTCGTCGAGCACGAGAGTCTGCACCTTCGACAGGTCGACGGTGCGCTGGCCGAGGTGGTCGAGCAGGCGGCCGGGAGTGGCGACAAGGATGTCGATGCCGCGGCGCAGAGTCTGGATCTGCGGATTGATGCCGACGCCGCCGAACACGGCCAAGCTGCGCAGGCCAGTGTGGGCGCCATAGACGCGCACGCTTTCCAGCACCTGGGCGGCGAGTTCGCGCGTCGGCACCAACACCAGCACGCGCGGCGCGGTGTGGGTCACCTTTTGCAGCGGACTGGTCTGCGGGTTGGTGAGGCGCTGCAGGATGGGCAGCACGAAGGCCGCGGTCTTGCCGGTGCCGGTCTGGGCCAGGGCTTCGAGATCGCGGCCGGCGAGGATGTGGGGGATGGCCTGCTGCTGCACAGGGGTGGGCGTGGTGTAGCCCTGCTCGCCAATGGCGCGCAGGAGCTCGGCCGAAAGGCCGAGATCGGTGAACTGCATGTTGATTACCTCTGAAGCCGACCCCCGCACATGTGCAGGCCAATCTGGGCGGAAACTTCCATGGGGTGTAACCTTCGATGGGACCGAGACAAACTCTGTGTCGCCATTCAGGCACGACCGGCAGACTGGGGCGCGGTCGTTGAGGAGATGAAGCGGGGCGGACTGTAACACAGCCCGCCCGCAAACCCCGGTTTAGTTTTGCGGGCTGCCCGCCACACGCGGTTGACCTCAGGCTTCCATCATGACGAAATCGTTCTTTGCCACCCCGCAATCGGGGCAGACGAAGCTGTCCGGCACGTCGGCCCAGCGCGTACCAGCGGCCAGGCCGTGTTCCGCATCACCCGTTGCTTCGTCGTAAACCCAGCCGCAAACAATACATTGCCACTTTTTCATTTTCGTCTATCTCCTGTCAAGTATCGCTAAAATTATTTGTTTAGACGGCAACTACATCTAGTCTGGCCTGATAGTGGGCGGCATGACGTTCTTCGACCCTGGCCAGCGCGGCAAAGCGTTTGGCGGCCATCGCCAGGGTTTTGGCGAAGCGCGCTGCATGCTCCTTCGATTCGGCGATCTGCTCGTCGATTTCCTTTACTGCCGCCTCTTGGCCTTCCTGCTCGGCGGCGTGGCGGAACTTCGGATACATCTCGGTGTACTCGTAGGTTTCGCCGTCGATGGCCATTTGCAGGCAGCGCGCGGGGTTCATTTCGGCCGCAGGATAGAGCAAATCGAGGTGACCGAAGGCGTGCAGCACCTCCTGGTCGGCGGTTTCCTCGAAAATCTTCGCCGTTGCCTCGTCGCCTGCCGCGCGGCAGAGTCTGGCGAAATAGCGGTACTTGATATGCGCCATCGACTCGCCGGCGAAGGCCGACTCGATGTTGCCGATGGTTACGGATTGCTGATTGCCTGACATGTTGCGTCTCCTTGTTGATGGGGTTGACGCTTCACATGTTAGGGCTACTCAATAGCTAAATCCAATGAGTTATTACAATTCGATTGATAGCAATGCGCTATTGGCGCGCGTCCGCTGCAAATGCGCTCAGGATTTCAGGAACGTCGGGCGCACGCCTTGCCAAGACAGGCGCGGCCATTCCAGGGCATCGAGCATGTTCTTGACTCGCAGGCCGAGTTCGGTGTCACCTTCGATCGAAAGACTGCGATTGAAGAACAGCGTATCCGGGTCTTCTTGCCGGCTGACCATCTGCAAGAAGGCCGACAGGCGCGCCGTGAAGTGCAGGTCGGGCTTGCCGGGCGATATAAAAACCGGCCGGAACGCTGCGGCGCTGTAGGCGAAGTCCGCCACCATGCCGGTATCCAGCACAGTCACGCGAAAGAAACGGCCCTCGAGTTCCTGCAAGGTGTCTTCGGGCAACACGCCCAGCTTGCGTGCCGCATTCAGCGCCAGCACCAGGTTCACCGAGTGCGGCCATTGCGGCAGCCACGCGCCCAGCCGGGCAACCAGCGGCGGCAGGGTAAAGGCGGGAATCGCAGGGATGTTCAAGGGATTTGCCATCAGCACTCCTCCAAGGCGGCTTGGCGCACGGTGCCGGCACGACCAAACCAGAAGCCATTGACTAGACCCGACGACGCCCAAGTCGGGTCATCCAGTGCCGCTTGGCCGCGACGCGCCCGATCGAAGGCTTCAACAACCTCAAACGTGTGCGCCGGTTGCGGGCTGATCCTTACCGCGTCGATGTCCTCTGCCAGCAGCTCCGGCATCTGCGCCAGCAGGCTGTAGGTCTGCGCCGACATGGTCTGGATGCCGTTCAGGGTCAGAAAGGCCTGCGCTTCGCGCGTATTGACCAACATGCCCTCGGGATGGTCGAGGCACTTGAACTGGCAATCGTCCTTGTTCAGGCCATAGTGGCGCGCAGTGAAGCAGCGTGCAGAAAACGCCAGCGGCAGCTTGCCGAAGGCGAACACCTCGGTTTCCATGCCGTCCGGACGTGTCCGGTGCAAGGCTTCGATCACGCTGCCGGAAACCTCCAGTGGCGGCAACCAGCGCCTGGCGCCCTGCGCCGCGAAAAAAGCCAGGGTCTGTTCATTGTAGATGTTGAGGTGCGGCCCGGCGACGAAGCCCAGACCCTGGTCGCAGGCCACCTTGACCGCGCCGAGGTCGTTGGCCTCGATCATGCCACCGGCATCGGCGATGAGGCGGCGCAGGGCCTTGAGGTCGCTTTCGGATTCGAGCAGGGCCTGTGCCGTGAGCACGACTTCCTTGCCGGCATCGCGCAAATCCTTCGCCAGCCCGATCCAGTCGGCCGTGCGCAATTGCTGGCGGCGCGAACAGACGGCTTCACCGAGATAGATGCGGTCGATGCCCGGATGCTGCGCGGCCTGGGCGTAGAACTCCATGACTTCGGCTTTCGGCCAGTAGTACAGCAGCGGTCCCAGCGTGATCTGCATGTTCTTTAGCGCCACGGCCTGTTGTAGGCGCCGAGAGTGATCTGCGAGCCTTCCGAGACCTTGCCCAGTTCCGCCGCCCAGACCGGCTTCACGGCAAACTTGTCCGGTGCGGCAACGGCCGCGTCAAGCGCCTGACGCAGGTTGCGCGTGACTTGCGCGACATAGGTCGGGCTGCGCTGGCGGCCCTCCACCTTGATTGCGGCGACGCCGATCTTGATGATCTCCGGCAGCATGGCAAGGACGTTGAGGCTGGCCGGTTCTTCCATCGCGTAGTAGGTCTCGCCGGCGACTTCGAAGCGGCCCTTGCAGATGGTCGGGTAGCCGGCGTTCTCGTCGTTGCCGTAGCGGTCGATGAGGATGCCGTTCAAGCGTACGTCCATTTCGTTCGGCTTCTTTTCCCATTGCACGAATTTGGCCGGCGAGCAGGCGCCGACCGTGTTGGGCGACTCGCCCGTGGCGTAGGAGGACAGCCAGCAGCGGCCTTCGTTCATGACGCACAGACTGCCGAAGCCGAAGACCTCGATCTCCACCTCGGTGTTGCTGATCACGTTCTCGACCTGTGCCAGGGTCAGCACGCGCGGCAGCACCGCACGCTGGATGCCGAATTTCTCGCGGCAGAAATTGACGGCTTCGTAACTGGTGGCCGAAGCCTGCACGGAAAGATGGCGACGCATGTCCGGGTAGGTCTGGGCGGCGTAGTCGAGCACGCCCGGATCGGCGATGATGACCGCGTCTATGCCCAGTTTGGCGGCCGTATCGACCGAGCGCGTCCAGTCGGCAAAGCGCCCGGCCTGGGCGTAGGTGTTGATCGCCGCCAACACCTTGCGGCCGCGTTGATGGGCGTAGCGGATGCCTTCGGCCAGGCTCTTGTCGTCGAAATTGAGCCCGGCGAAGTTGCGCGCGTTGGTGTCGTTGCGAAAGCCGAGATAGACGTCGTCGGCGCCGTTATCGACGGCTGCCTTCAGCGCCGCCAGGCTACCGGCCGGACACACGAGTTGAGGTTTTGCCACTGCGTACCGCCCCCATTTGAACAGGCGGGCAGTGTAGTTGAGCCCTCGCCGAAATCAGTTGATCCGCGTCAACTCAGGCTAAATCGGCTGCCAGCGAGGCGCGCACGGCTTCCGGAAAATCGGGGACAGACCACATTTTCCTGATACCCTTTGAGGACTTCCTCTCCCAACACCCGCTCCATGCCCCGCCGCGCCCGCATCGCCCTGCCCGAAGTGCCCCTGCACCTGATTCAGCGCGGCAATAACCGGCAAGCCTGCTTCTTCGCCGCGGATGACTGCCGCTACTATCTCGACTGGCTGGCCGATCTCGCCCCGCGTTGCGGTTGCCGCCTGCATGCCTGGGTGTTGATGAGCAACCATGTCCATCTGCTGCTTACGCCTGACGCCCCCGACAATGCAGGGCGGTTGATGAAGGCCCTGGGGCAGCGCTATGTCCAGTATGTGAATCGCACTTACCGCCGATCCGGCACGCTCTGGGAAGGTCGTTTCCGCTCCTGCATCGCCGCCGAGGAGGCCTACGTCCTCGGCTGCCATCGCTACATCGAACTCAACCCGGTGCGCGCCGCCATGGTCGAGCATCCCGCCGAATACCCATGGTCCAGCTACCGGGCCAACGCCCGTGGGGAGGCCGGTCGCGTACCGCTGACACCGCATCCGCTTTACGTTGCCCTCGGGTGCAATGACCACGAGCGCCGCGCCGCCTACCGCGAACTGTTCCGTCACGAGTTGGAGCTTGGGCTGATCGACGAAATTCGCAGTGCAACCAATGGCAACTTCGCCCTCGGCAGTCCGGCGTTTCGCGACCAGGTCACCGCAGCGCTGGGACGACGCGCGAGCCGCGCCGCGCCGGGGCGGCCAAGGACAATGGTCGAGCCCGACTCCGGTGACCTGTTCGACCCGGCCTGACTTCGAAAGCAAGCAATCAGCGGCCTCATTGACGGCCAAGCCGAAGCCCGGTAGGGTTCCCCATGCGAATGGAATTCCGCCGATTGCGGCTGGCGAAACGGTACGGAGAACGACGAATGAATAGGGCAAATCCTTGGTGGCACAAAGCGGGGCTGGCTTTGATGCTGGCGACGAGCGCGGCCAGTGCTCAACAAGCGGGGAAACGTGGTCTGTCCCCTATTATTGAAGCAATTACCTGAGGAGACGAGCGCCATGTGGATACCTGATATACGACCAGACGCTAGTCTTTTGGTCGGCGCGGCGGTTGCTGTAGCGGCGGCGTCGCCTGCGCAAGCTGCGGACAACTATTTATTGGGACGGTGCACAGTATCGAGGCCTGGCTATAGTGAGATGATCAGGCGGACGGCGAGTCACGGCAGCCCTTGAGAGCCGCCGCCGCGAGGCGCCGTGACAGGGGATGTCCGCTGCCGTTGTCCGACGCCGAGCCGGCCTTATCGGCATCGGCTAGTTTAGCCAGCGGCCTGGCGCGGCCCCGCAGCAATGGGAGCCGCAGGCCGACGAACCTGGGCTGACGGGGCTTGCCGTTCGCCGGGGGCCGGGGATACGGCGCTGCGGGGAGCAGAGGTAGGCCACGCACTCGAAAGCAGCAAGTGTGCTGGAAAACGTGGTCTGTCCCCCTTTTAGAGCCTTGTTCAATCGGCTTCAACGCAATCAAGCCGCTTTGCGGCTCTTAAATTCCTCGCGAATCACTTGCCGCAGCGTCTCGGCGATATCTGTGTTCCGCAACGAGGACTTCAGCGTTTCGTTGATCAGCGTCTGGTAGCCACGGTCGCCGGCCATGTCCTTGAAATGTTCGACCAGAGCGGCGTCGAGGTAGAGCGTCACGCGCTTTTTCGGAGGAACCGCGCGGCCGGCGACGCGCTTGCGCAGCACCAGCCTGCCGGTATCGATGTCGGCCTGGGAAATCGGCGCATCCTCATCAAACGTTGGCGTAGTAGATTTTTTCTTCATTGCGTTCTGCCTTTCGCATCGAAATCACCCGGATTTCCTCGTCGGTTTCCGCGGTGGCGATCACCACGACCTGTCCGCGCAGCAAGCCCAGGGTAATGAAGCGCTGTTCCTCGTAGGCGAATCGGAAGTCCTCGAAGGTTAGGCTGACCAGATTTTCGATCACCTGCGGCGCGTCCTTGAAATCGTAGCCGTGCTTCTTCAGATTGGCTGTCCGCTTCTTTGGATCGTGGGAATAGCGCATGAAGACAATATATGTATGATTGTCCGTATAGTCAAGCGGCGGCGACTTCCGCCTGCAGCTATTCCGGCGGCACGGCGGCTACCAATATCAGCTCGATGCGCGAGAACATCCGTGGTGTCGGACGGAAACAAGCATCGCATCGCACCAGGGAGGACGGGGCGCCGTATCGCCAGCGCCGACTCTTGAGGATCAGCGCAAGTCGGAAGCCAGCGACGCCCTGACCGCGTCCGGCAGGGCGCCGGTGTTGACCGTGTAGGCCGGGTGATCGACGCCGGCTGAGATCGCGGCGCCGGTCTTCGCGGCGGCGATCATGCCCGCCGACAACTCGAAGCGCAGGAAATGCACGGCCGAGGTCTTTTCTGCATTTTCGCGCTCGAGGTCTTCGTCGGCGATCGCGAAGACCGGATCGAAGCCGGCGACGCGGACCCAGACGCGATCCTCGACGCCCTTGAGCTTCGCCAGCATCTCGCGCCGCTGGTTCTCCTCGGCGTACTCGATCTGCATCGTGACCTTGAAGTTGCTGCCATCCGGCACCAGCGGCACATAGGAATCCAGCTCATGACGGATGCCGTCTTCCTCGAAGATCTTTTCGACGCGCAGCATTTCCTGGATCTGGTAGCGGATCAGCAGTTCGTTCTCGAAGATCAGCAGGATGTTTTCGCTGAGTTTGACGCGGCGCAGCTTTTTCTGTTCCATGACCTCGGCGCGCATGGTGGGACGCGCCCTGGCATAGGCTTCGAGGGTCATCAGGGAGTCACGGGTGATCGTCATTGCAGTTTCCATTCATTCGAGTCCGTAAGCAATTCTGAGTAGCGTGAGCGGATGCTGTTTCTCTTTGCGACCGGCGGCACCCGCCTCGTTCATGCCTTGCAGGATGTGGCGGCCGGCGATGGCGCAGTCGGAACTGACATAGTCCGGCTCGTCTTTCGCCATGGCCTTGAACACCGGCTTGCCGATTTTCATCGACAGCGCGTAATACTCTTCCTTGACGCCCCAGGTGCCGTCGTGGCCGGCGCAGCGCTCGACGGTGTTCACCGTGGCCCCCGTCATCTTGAGCATTTCTTCGGTCTTCTTGCCGACGTTCTGCACACGCGAATGGCACGGGATGTGGTAAGACACCTTGCCCAGCTCCACCTTGAAGTCGGTCTTGAGCAGGCCGTCCTTGTTGCGCAGCACGAAGTATTCGAAGGGGTCGTACATCGCCTCCGATACTTCTTTGCAGCGGGCATCTTCAGGGAACAGCAGCGGGATCTCGCTCTTGAACATCAGGGTGCACGACGGCACCGGCGTGACGATGGCATAGCCGGCCTGCGCCAGTTCATGCATCAGCGGGATGTTGCGTTCCTTGTATTTCTCGACGGTCTGCAGGTCGCCCAGCTCCAGCTTGGGCATGCCGCAGCAGGTTTCGCCCTGCACCACGACATAGGGAACCTCGTTGTGGTCGAGCAGTTTGAGCAGGTCGTGGCCGAGGCCGGGTTCGTTGTAATTGACGTAGCAGGTCGAGAACACCGCCACCTTGCCCGGCGACTTGGCGCCGTCACGTACCGGATGGTTGTGGCTGGTGGTCGCATTGGCGCGGAAGTTGGCGCTGTCGAAATCCGGCAGTTCGCGGGCCGAATGCACGCCGAGCACTTTTTGCAGCACGCTGCGTGCGGGGCCGTTCTTCGTTGCGGCATTGACGAAATGCACCACCACCGGTATCGAGGACAGGGTGCCGACCAGTTCGGTCGAAGTCAGCAGCTTGTCGCGGAACTTCATCTTGCCGGTCTTGTACTGGATCGCCTTGGCGCGCAGCATGGTGTGCGGAAAATCCAGGTTCCACTCGTGCGGCGGCACGTAGGGGCACTTGGTCATGTAGCAGACGTCGCACAGGTAGCACTGGTCGACGACTTTCCAGAATTTTTCCTTGGGCACGCCAGCGGTTTCGGCGTCACCGGCCTCGTCGATATAGTCGAACAGCAGCGGGAAGGCATTGCACAAGGAAACGCAGCGGCGGCAGCCGTGGCAGATGTCGAAGATGCGTTCGAGTTCCTTCTCGCACGAGGCTTCGTTGTAGAAATCGGGATTCTTCCAGTCGATCGGATGACGGGTCGGAGCCTGGAGATTACCTTCGCGCATGGGATGTCCGTTCCTGCTGTTTCAAAAGTCGGTGCCGGCAACGGCGCGCCGGGCTGCAGCGCGCCGTCTGCCGGGTAAAAATCAGCCGTTCAGGCTGTCCAGCGTGCGCTGGAACTTGTTGGCGTGGGAACGCTCGGCCTTCCCCAGCGTCTCGAACCAGTCGGCGATTTCGTCGAAGCCTTCGTCGCGCGCGGTCTTGGCCATGCCCGGGTACATGTCGGTGTACTCGTGCGTCTCGCCGGCTATCGAGGCCTTCAGGTTATCGGCGGTAGCGCCGATGGGCAGGCCTGTCGCCGGATCGCCGCAGACTTCGAGATACTCGAGGTGGCCATGAGCGTGCCCGGTTTCACCTTCGGCGGTGGAGCGGAAAACGGCGGAAACATCGTTGAAGCCTTCGATGTCGGCCTTGTTCGCGAAATACAGATAGCGACGGTTGGCCTGCGACTCGCCGGCAAATGCGGCCTTCAGGTTGCCTTCGGTTTTGGATCCCTTGAGTTGCATGGTGGTACTCCTCTGCGTTGGGTTGGAGGCGCCGAGCCTTCGCACGGCCCCAAGTCACTGAGCTGAATCGCTCGTGGACCTGCCCAAACTTTAGCCGAGGAATCCAGCAAGTTCTAATTGTATTTTCCGACTGCAACGATAGCGGCTGACTATCAGGTCATTTGGCTACGCGGGTTCCGGGCAGATGACAGTCGAGCAGCGCCTGGCGCATCACGTCGATCGCCTTGTGACGCGGAAAGCTTGAGCGCCAGACCAGACCCACGCGGCGCGTCGGCGTCGGCTCGACGAAGGGTTTCACCCGCAGCAGCGGATCGTCGGCGGGAATGCCATCGACGCTGCTGGCGGGCATCACGGTCACGCCCACGCCGGAGGAGACCATGTGGCGGATGGTTTCCAGCGAGCTGCCTTCCAGCACCTGGGGTGACTCGCCGTGACTGGCACGGGTGCATAGATCGAGCACCTGATCGCGGAAGCAGTTGCCGGCGCCCAGCATCAGCAGCGGTTCATCGAGCAATTGCTCCGGCCGCAGCGACTTGAATTTGGCCCATGGGTGACCCACCGGAACCAGCGTACGAAAGGCTTCTTCATACACCGGCTGGGCAACGATACCGGCTTCCTCGATCGGCAGCGCCAGCACCAGCACATCCAGTTCCGAGGACTTGAGCCTTTCCAGCAGGTTCTCGGTGTAACCCTCGGCAATGAACAGGGGCATCTGCGGCGCGCGTGCCTTGACTCGCGGCACCAGCGCCGGCAGCAGCCACGGACCGATGGTATAGATCACGCCCAGACGCAAGGGGCCTGCCAGCGGATCCTTGCCGGCGGCTGCAACCTCTGCCACACGCGCGGCTTCCGCCAGCGCACGTTCGGCCTGGGCCACGACTCGGGCTCCGATGGACGTGACGCGGACATCGCCCGAACTGCGTTCAAACAATGCGACGCCGAGTTCGTCTTCGAGCTTTTTCACGGCGACGGAAAGCGTCGGCTGGGACACGTTGCACTTGTCCGCCGCGCGCCCGAAGTGGCGTTCCCGGGTCAGGGCAACGATGTAGCGGAGTTCGGTCAGAGTCATGCGGGATAGCCGGCAGAAATCCTAGCCAAAGCAGAAGACGTTCAGTTTGTTGCCATCAAGATCGCGGAAGTAGCCGGCATAGAAGCCTTCCCCGCGCGGGCCGACCGGCCCTTCATCCTTGGCCCCCAGTTCGAGCGCCTTGCCATGAACTCGGTCAACCGTCGCACGCGAGTCGACAATCAAGCCCACCATGACTCCGTTGCCGACGGTCGCCGCGTTGCCGTCGAAGGGCGTCATGATCGCCAGACTCGGCTTGTCCTGCGCCACGCCCCAGGCAATGCCGCGGCCGAATTCCCACAAGCGCCTGGCGCCGATCTCGGCCAGCAGTGAGTCATAGAAGGCTGCTGCCCGCGGCAGCTCATTGGTTCCAAGGGTTACGTAGCCAATCATTTGATGCTCCACTCGCTGTTTAAGGTTTGCAGTCTAGATCAGTAGTCGGCCGGAGTGATAATGTCGCTCATGCCCGATGCACTGCCGCCCCTGATCACCGCCCTCCTCGATCCACGCTGCTATCCGCACCCGGCAGAGCCGGTCGTCTGGGTCGAGACGCATGCGTCATGGCTGCTGCTGGCCGGTGAATTCGCCTACAAGATCAAGAAGGCGATCACGCTGCCTTTCCTCGACTACGGCACGCTGGCCAGGCGCGAGGCCTGCTGCCGCGCCGAGCTGGTGTTGAACAGCCGCCTCGCCCCGGAGCTGTATTTCGACGTGGTGCCGATCGGCGGCACACCCGAGCAGCCGCAGATCGGCGTGATGCCGGCCATCGAGTGGGCGGTGCGCATGCGACGCTTCGACGAAAATGGCCGGCTCGATCGGATCGCAGCGCGCGGTGAGCTGCAACCCGCGCATCTCTCCCAGTTGGCCGCGACGCTCTGCGCCTTCCAGCAGGCCGCAGCCGTGGCTGCCCCCGACACGCGCTTCGGCGCGCCGGATCAGATACTGGCGGCAGCCCAGGAAAATTTTGTGGAGCTGCGCCAGCTTCTTCCTCTAACCGAACAGCCGCTGGTCGAGCAGCTGGCGCGCTGGACTGACGCAGAATTCACACGTCGCGCCGCCGACTTCGCTGCGCGCAAAGCCGGCGGTTATGTGCGCGAAGGTCACGGCGACCTGCACCTGGGCAACCTGGTGCTGATCGACGGCCATGTGACGGCCTTCGACTGCATCGAGTTCAATGAGGATTTCCGCTGGAACGACCCGGCCAGCGAGATTGCTTTTATCTGGATCGACCTGCTCGACCACCGCCAGCCAGGGCTTGCCGCATGGCTGCTGAACGCATGGCTGGAGGTGGGCGGGGATTTCCAGGCGCTGAGCGTACTGCGTTTCTACGCGGTGTACCGCGCCGTGGTGAGGACCAAGATCGCAGCCCTGCGCGCCCGCCAGGAAGACGCCGAAGCGGCCCGCGGCGAACTCGATTTGGCGCGCACCTATCTGCAACTGGCGTGGCAGATCGCCATGGCGCCAGCGCCGACGCTCGTAATCACCTGTGGTCTTTCGGGTTCGGGCAAGACCACGGCCAGTTCGGCGCGGCTGCTCAACCCGACAGGAGCGGCAGCGGGCAGCCTCGTGCGCCTGCGCTCGGACGTCGAGCGCAAGCGCCTGTTCGGACTGGCGCCGCAGGACAACAGCAACTCGACGCTGGATGGCGGCATCTATACGAACGATGCAACAAGCCATACCTATGCGCGGCTGTACTCGCTGGCGCGCGATCTCCTTGCTGCCGGCTGGCCGGTAATCGTCGATGCCGCATTCCTGCGCAACGAGGAACGCGCCACCTTCCGCGCCCTGGCGACCGAGCTTGGCGCCGGCTTCGGCATTCTCGCCACCGAGGCGCCTGACGAAGAACTCCGCCGCCGCCTCATGACCCGCAGCGGCGATGCCTCGGAAGCGACGGTGGCCGTGCTCGAAAAACAACTGGACTGGTTCGAGCCGCTGGATGATACCGAGCGGACCTGCATCATCAGCCCTTGATCTGCGGTAATAGCCAGACGGCCATGATCACGGATTGAATCGGCCGCGCATGTGGCGCAGCGCCGAAAAACAACGGACGTCCTGATCAGGACGCCCGCTGACGACTGCTCTTTGCCCGAACGGGCGACTGGATTACTGGCTCAGATAATCGGTCACCGCGACCCAGCGGCTGTTCTGGATCTGGCCGACCTTCGACTTCTCGTTGCCCAGGTGCTGCTTCGGCCCGAACTTGTATTCGGGACTGCCGAACATGTCGCGCGAGAAGGTGGTGCTCTCGAGGGTCTTGATGTAGGTGTCTGTGGTCAGGCTGGCACCGGTCTTCTTCGCCGTCTGCACGAACATGTCCATCGCCACATAACCGTAAGCTGAAAACAGGCCGGGCTCCTCGTTGAACTTGGCCTTGTAGGCGGCGAACCAGTCACGCACGTTCTTCGAGGAATCATCGGCATAGGGCACCGCCACCTGGTGCATGGCGTAGAGGCCGTCCATCGCCTTGCCGCCGAGCTTGTGGATCAGGTCGGTATAGGCCGCCGAGGAACCGATGAAGTTCGGGTTCCAGCCCAGCTTGCGCGCCGTGCCTATGGTGCCGATGGTTTCGCGGATGATGGTGCCGAGTACCACGGTGTCGCAATCCGCCGCCTTCATCTTCGACACCTGTGCCGAGAAGTCGGTGGCGCCGCGCTTGAAGGAGGTCTTCTCGACAAAGCTCATGTTGATGTCCTTGAGTCCGTCCTCGGCACCCTTGAGCACTTCGGTGCCGAAGTCGTCATCCTGGTAGATGACGCAGAACTTCTTCGCCGCGCGCTCCTTGACCATCCATTTCACGCCGCCCCGCATCTGGGTGTAATAGGGCGCGGCGAAGGAAAACTTCAGCTTGTGCAGAGGTTCGTACATTTCGCGCGCCGCCGTCAGCGGGAAGAGATTCATCACGCCCTTGTCGAACAGGGTGGGGAAGGTCGCCAGATTGACGGCGGTACCGATGGTGCCGACCATGGCGAAGATCTTGTCCTGCTGCACCATCTTTTGTGCGGCGAGGAGGCCCTTTTTTGGATCGTAGCCGGAGTCCTCGGCGATGAACTTCAGCTTGCGGCCGTTGATGCCGCCCTGGTCATTGACCTCGTCGACCCGCATCTGCATGCCGTAGCGCAAGGCCTTGCCGAAACCGGCCAGCGGCCCGGACAGATCCTGGATGGTGCCGATGACGATTTCATTCTTGCTGACGCCCATCTGTTCCGCGGCGATTGCCGTGGCGCCAGTGCCGACTCCTGCGGCCGCGAGCACTGCCGCGGCAAGTTTTGTGTAACCCTTCATTGCTCTCTCCTCCTTTTCCAGGTTGAAACCAAATCGCAGGAGCGAGCTTGCCCGCAACACACGGGAATCGCGAGCAAGCTCGCTCCTGCAACGGAATCTGTTCGCCTCGTGGCCTCTGTCAATCGCGGTACATCGACTCGATCAGCTCGGCATATTTTTGACTGACTAGCTTACGCTTCAATTTCATGGTCGGGGTCAATTCCTCGTCCTCGGCGCCCAGCTTTTTTTCGATCAGCCGGAACTTCTTGATCTGCTCGACCCGGGCGAACTGCTGGTTCACCCGCTCGATTTCATTTCCGATCAGCTTCTGCACCTCGGCCGAGCGGGTCAGGCTGACGTAGTTGGAGAAGGGGACATCATTGTCCTGGGCGAATTTCTCGACGTTCTCCTGGTCGATCATGATCAGGCAGACCAGGTAGGGCCGCTTGTCGCCAATGACTACGGCATCGGTGACATAGGGCGAGAACTTGATCTGGTTTTCCAGCTCGGACGGCGTGATGTTCTTGCCCCCGGCTGTGATGATGATGTCCTTGAGGCGGTCGGAAATGCGGTAGAAGCCCTCGTCATCCACGGTGCCGACGTCGCCGGTATGCAGCCAGCCGTCGGCATCGATGGTCTCGGCGGTTTTTTCCGGCTGGTTGAGGTAGCCCATGAAAACATTCGGGCCGCGCACCATGATCTCGCCCTCGGCCGACAGCTTGACCTCGTTCATGGTGCCCGGCACGCCGATCGAACCGGGCTTGATGCGCTCGATCGGCATGGCGGTCGAGCCGCCTCCGGTTTCGGTCATGCCCCACACTTCGAGCATCGGCACGCCCAGCGCCATGTACCAACGCACCAGGTCTGGCGAAATCGGGGCCGCGCCGGTAATCAGCATGCGGCTGCGATGGATGCCGATCAGCTTCCTGACGTTGTTCAGTACCAGCACGCGGGCCAGCCAGTGGGCAAACGTCAGCCCGCCACTGGGCGCCTGCCGTGCCTCATAGCGTTTCACCCGCTCCAGACCGATGCCGATGGCAAGCTGGTAGGCCCAGCGCTCGAAGGCGTTCGACTCCTTGAGCGCAATGCTGACGCCCGAGTAGAACTTCTCCCAGACCCGCGGCACGGCGACAAACACCGTCGGCGCGATCTCGCGCACGTTCTCCGGGATGGTTTCCGGATTCTCGACGAAGTTCAGCTTGGTCCCGGTATAGATCGAGTAATAGGCGCCCCCGGTGCGCTCGGCGACGTGGCACAGCGGCAGGAAGCTCATGCGCTCGTCGTTTTCGTTCTGCGCAATCACCATGTTGAAGCTGCGTATGGTTTGCAAGATGTTGTCATGGGAAAGCATGGCGCCCTTGGGCTTGCCGGTGGTGCCCGAGGTGTAGATCAGGATCGCCAGCTCCTGCGGCCGGCGCGACGCCACTCGCGCGCGCCACTCGGCATCCGCCTCGACGGCGCCGATGCGGGCCAGCCGGCTTCGCCCCAGTTCGCGCAGGGCGTCGAAGCTGATCACCTGTTCGTCATGCAGGTCGCGCAGGCCGCCCATGTCCCAGACCACGATCTTGCGCAGCGCGGGCAGCCGCTCGCGGACTTCGAGGGCCTTGTCGAGCTGTTCGTCATCCTCGACGAACAGGATCACCGAATTCGAATCCTGCGTCAGGTATTCGACCTGGCTCGCCGCATCCGTCGGATAGATGCCGGAACTGATGCCGCCGCAGGAAAGCACGGCAAGGTCCGAGAACAGCCATTCCTGCCTCGTATTGCCCAGTATCGAGGTGGTTTCGCCGACCGCAAAGCCGAGTTCGAGCAGGCCCATGCCGGCTTCGCGCACGATCTCGCCGACTTTGCGCCACGACAGGCTTTGCCACAGGCCGTACTTCTTCTGGCGAAACAGCGTCATGTCGCCGCGCAGTTCTACGGCGTTCCAGAACATCTCCGGCAGGTTGTCGCCGGGGACAACCACATTGTGCTCGGCCCAGTAGCGTTTGCCGTCAAGCTGCCACACGGTTCATCTCCATGTTTTTTTCTTCTTCCAGCGCCGCCCCTCGCGCACCCCGGCGTCCTTGACGCCGAGGTAGAACTCCTTGATGTCGTCCTTCTCGCGCAGTGCGGCGCAGGTGTCGTGCATCACGATGCGACCGATTTCCAGCACATAGCCGTAGTCGGCATACTGCAGGGCGATGTGGGCATTCTGCTCTACCACCAGCAGCGTCACGCCGCGCTCGCGGTTGATGCGCACGATGATCTCGAAGATTTCCTTGGTCAGCTTGGGCGACAGGCCCAGGCTGGGTTCGTCGAGCAGCATCATGGTGGGGTTCGCCAGCAGGGCGCGGCTGATTGCCAGCATCTGCTGCTGGCCGCCGGAAAGCAGGCCGGCGGGCTGGCTGTGGCGCTCCTTGAGAATGGGGAAATAGGCGAAGACGTCTTCGATATCCTGCGCCACCCGCTCCTTGTCCGCCGCCGGGCGCGTATAGGCGCCCATCAGGAGGTTTTCACGCACCGTCAGCAGCGGGAATATCTCGCGGCCTTCGGGGACATGCACCAGCCCCTGGCGCACGATCCAGGCCGGATCGCGGCCTTCGAGCTTGTCGTGGCGGAAGACTATGCTGCCCTTCTGCGGATCGAGAATGCCGGAAATGGTTTTCAGGATCGTGGTCTTGCCGGCACCGTTGGAACCGAGCACGGTGACGATGGCGCCCGGCGGCACAGCCAGCGACACGCCGCGGATGGCCTTGACCGCGCCATAGGCGGCTTCGACGTTGTTGAGCTGGAGAATGGGCTGGGCAGTGTCAGACATCGCCCACTCCACCGAGGTAGGCCTCGATCACGCCGGGATGCGCCTGGACTTCCTGCGGCGTGCCCAAGGTCAGCACCTCGCCCAGGTTCAGCGCCAGCACGCGGTCGGAAACGCGCGAGACCAGTCCCATGTCGTGCTCGACCATGATCACCGTGATGCCCAGGTCCTGCTTGATGTCCTCGATCCAGAAACCCATGTCCTCGGTTTCTTCCGTGTTGAGACCGGACGAGGGCTCATCCAGCAACAGCAGGCGCGGCCGCATCGACAGGGCGCGTGCCAGCTCGACGACCTTGCGCACGCCGTAGGGCAGGCCGGCGACCGTGCTGTCACGGTAGTGCTGCAGGTCGAGGAAGTCGATGACTTCTTCCACCTGGCGGCGGAACTCCAGCTCGGCGCGGCGTACCGAGCCGGTGAACAACAAGTCCTGCACCCAGCCGGTGTGGCGATGACAATGACGGCCGACCAGGAGGTTCTGCAGCACGGTGGCATGCTCGAACAGCTCGATGTTCTGGAAGGTGCGGGCAATGCCGTGGCGGGCGACGACATGCGGCGGCATGCGCGAAATCACTTCGCCTTCGAAACGCACCTCGCCCGAGGTCGGCCGGTAAAGCGCGGAAATCAAATTGAAGATCGTCGTCTTGCCCGCGCCATTCGGACCGATCAGCGAAAACACCTCGTTCGGCCAGACCTCGAAGGAAACGTTGCTCACCGCCATCAGGCCGCCGAAACGAACCGAGAGATTGACGGCTTCGAGCATCGGCGTCGTCATCTTGGGAAACCCATTTGAACCACGGAGGCACAGAGAACACAGAGAAAATCGCCTTCCTCTGTGCCTCTGTGTCTCTGTGGTGAAAGCCTTTGACTCACTTCATCCTCTCCGATTTCATGTAGCTTTTCTGCCGCTTGAACATGCCCTTGCGATAGAAGGGAAAGATCTCGAGGAAGGTACGGAACTTGAGCCAGCGCCCGTAGAGGCCCAGCGGCTCGAACAGCACGATGCCGATCAGGATGATGCCGAAGATGGTCGGCTGCAGCCCGGTCTGCTGGCCGAGCGCGGGCGGCAGCCAGTCCTTGCCGGTGACGATCAGCTGCTGCACCGCGAACCAGAAGGCCGGGCCGAAAATCGCGCCCTGGATCGAGCCCAGCCCGCCGATCACCACCATCATCAACAGCTCGATCGACTGCAGGAAGCCGAACTGGTCGGGCGTGATGAAACGGATCTTGTGTGCGTAAAGCGCGCCGGCGATGCCGGCCAGGGCCGCGGACAGGGCAAAAGCGATGGTCTTGTAGTGCGCCAGGTTGATGCCCATGCTCTGCGCCGACACCTCTGAATCGCGAATCGCGACAAAGGCACGACCAGTCGGGCTGCGCAACAGGTTCTGCACACCCAACACGCAGAGCACGGCAATGCCGGTGACGAGGTAATAGAAATTGCTGCCGTCGTCGAAGTTGATGCCGCCGATGTTCAGGGTACCGAGCTGGCGTCCCGCATTGCCGCCGGTGATGCCCTCGGCGCGCACCACGACTTCTTCGAGAATGAAGCCGAAAGCCAGCGTGGCGATCGAGAGGTACATGCCCTTCACGCGCAAGGCCGGCAGGCCGATCATGATCCCAGTGATGCCCGCCACCAGCGCCGCGATCGGCATGGACAACATGAAAGGCCAGCCCATGCCCTGCAGATACGCCTCCGTGTAGGCGCCCATGGCGAGGAAGCCGGCATGCCCCAGGGATATCTGCCCGGTGAACCCGGCAAGCAGCATCAGGCCGAGGCAGACGATGGCATAGATGCCGATGAAGGTGACCTGCGACAGCGTGTATTCGGTCAACACCCAGGGTGCCGCCACCAGCGCGAGTGCCAGCACGGCATACCAGAAGGTCTGGCCGCCATGCTTGAACAGCGCGATGTCCTGCTCGTAGCGGGTCTTGAATATGAAGTGCATGCCGGTATCTAGACTTTCTTGGTGAGGTTGTCGCCGAACAGGCCGTTCGGCTTGACCACCAGCATCACCAGCACGACGACGTAGGCCGCGATGTCCTTGAAACCTTCCGGCAGGTAGAAACCGGAGAGCGACTCGACGATGCCGATCACCAGACCGCCCACCAGTGCGCCCGGAATGCTGCCGAAACCGCCGACCACCGCCGCCGGAAACGCCTTGAGGCCGACAAAACCCATGTTGGCATGGACGAAGGTGATCGGCGCCAGCAGCAGGCCGGCGACGCCACAAATGGCCGCCGACAAGCCCCAGATCAGCATGTTCACGCGGCGCACCGGAATGCCCATGTAGAAGGCCGCGAGCTGGTTCTGGGAAGTTGCCTGCATGGCAATCCCTAGTTTGGTGTAGCGAAAGAAGCCATACAGCAATGCAACCAGTGCGACCGTCGCCAGGATGATCACCAGGTGCTCGACCGAAATCACCAGCCCGCCGACGGTGTTACCACCCGGACCGGCCGCGCCGCCGAGCCAGATCACTTCGTCCTTGTAGGGCACCGGCAGCGTGTGCGTCTCGGTGCCCCAGTAGGGAATCATGGTCACCAGCCCGCGCGCCAGGTAGCCGATGCCGATGGTCATCATCACCACGGTAAACGCCGGCTGGCCTAGCAGGGGGCGCAGCACCAGACGTTCGACACCCATGCCGACCAGCGCCATGGCGACTATGGTGCTCAGGAATGCCAGCCAGAAGGGCAGGCCGATCAGCGTCATGGCTGCCAGGCCGATGAAGCCGCCGACCATCATCAAATCGCCCTGGGCGAAATTGACGGTTTCGGTCGCCTTGTAGATCAGCACGAAGCCGAGCGCGAGCAAGGCGTAGATGCAACCGATGGCGGCCCCGCTGACGATCAATTGCAGGAACTGCAACACCCGATTTCTCCTCCGGGGAAAACTGCTGTTTTTTTGCTCTTTGCGAGTCTTCTTTAATTATGCATCAAGCCGGGTAGAAGCGTTCCCCCTTCGCCGCCATGTCGCGCAATAATTGCGGTGCGGCAAAGCGCGGGCCGTGTTGCGCTGCGAGGCGATCCAGTGTCGCGACGGCCTGCGGCAAACCAAGGGTATGCAGCCAACCGATCGGCCCGCCACGGAAAGGCGGGTAGCCCCAGCCGAGTATCGCTCCGATGTCGGCATCAATGGGCGCGCGCAGCACCTTCTCTTCCAGGCAGCGCATGGTTTCCACCGACTGCACCAGGATCAGGCGCTCGATGATTTCCTCAAGTGTCGGTGCTTGCGCCCTGACCGGAAACGTTTCTGCCAATCCCGGCCACAAGCGCTTCGGGCCATCGGCCGGATAATCATAGAAGCCGGCGCCTGACTTGCGTCCGAGCCGCCCGAGTTCCGCCACCATCTTCGCCGCGACGCGATCGGCGGCGCGCTCGACATAGGCCTTGCCCAAGTCGGCCCGTGTCTGCTGCGCAATCTTGTGCACCAGTTCGATCGAAACTTCGTCGGCCAATGCCAGCGGCCCCACCGGCATGCCGGCGATCAGCCCGGCCTTGTCGATCAGAGCCGGCGGTACGCCCTCTTCGAGCAGCGCCATGCCTTCCGAAACATAGGTGCCAAACACGCGACTGGTGTAGAAGCCGCGCGAATCATTGACCACGATCGGCGTCTTGCCGATGGCCCGCACGTAGTCCATGGAACGCGCCAGGGTGGCATCGGAGGTGGCCTTGCCGACGATGATTTCCACCAACGGCATCTTTTCCGCCGGCGAGAAGAAATGCAGGCCGATGAAGTTGGCCGGCCGCACGGATGCCTCTGCCAGCCCAGTGATCGGCAGGGTCGAGGTGTTGGAGGCGAAGATCGCGTCGGGCGCAATCACCGCTTCGGCTTTCTTGGTCACCTCAGCCTTGATCTCGCGCTTCTCGAACACGGCCTCGACCACCAGTTCGCAACCGGCAAGATCGGAATAGCTGGCAGTGGGGTGGATGCGGGCGAGCAATGCGTCCATCGCCTCGGCAGTCATGCGGCCCCGCTGCACCTGCTTGTTCCATTGCTTGCGGGCGTAGTCCTTGCCTTTGTCCGCCGCTTCCTGCGTGGTGTCGAGCAGAACGATGTCGATGCCGGCGGTCGCGGTCGAAATCGCGATGCCGGCCCCCATCATGCCGGCGCCGAGCATGCCGATCTTCGTATATTTCTGCGGCTGCACGCCGGCGGGACGTGAGGCCAGCTTGTTGGCTTCCTGCATGCCGAAGAACAGGCTGCGGATCATGTTCTTCGATACTGCCGACATCACCAGGTTGGTGAAGTAGCGCGCCTCGATGGCGAGGCCGGTATCGAGGTTGGTCGACAGTCCCTCGTAGACGCAGGACAGGATGTGTTTCGGTGCCGGATAGTTGTCGTAGGTCTTCTCGCGCAGCATGGCATTGGCCGCCATCAGCATCTGCATGCCATTGGGCGTATTCGGTCCGCCGCCGGGAATCCTGAAGCCTTTTGCGTCCCAGGGCTGCAGCGGCTTGGCGCCGGAAGCGAGAGCATCCAGCACCCACTTGCGTGCGGCCTGGCGTTCCTCGCCAGCGGGAACCACGGCGTGGATCATGCCCAGTTTCTGTGCCTCGGCGGCCTTGATGCGCTTGCCTTCCATGAGCAGGGGAGCCGCTGCCTGCATGCCGGTCAGGCGCGGCACGCGCTGGGTGCCGCCGGCGCCGGGCAGCAGGCCGAGGGTGGCTTCCGGGAAGCCGAAGCGTGCCTTGGGATTGTCGGCGGCGACACGATGGTGGCAGCCGAGCGCGACCTCCAGGCCGCCGCCCAGTGCGCTGCCGTTGAGTGCCGCTGCGACCGGCTTGCCACCGAGTTCGATGGCGCGCATCAGTTTGTGCGTCTGGCTGATCGCGGCATGAAAGCCTGCGGCGTCGGTCGCCCCGGCAAGTTCGGCGAGGTCTCCGCCGGCGATGAAGTCCTTCTTCGCCGAGGCGACGACGATGCCCCTGACCGCAGGGTCGCCCAGCGCCTTCTGCATCGCGTCGGCGTAAGCGCCCATCGAAGCGGCGTTGAGGATGTTCTGCGACTTGCCCGGGTAGTCGAATTCGACGGTGGCGATGCCATCTGCATCGACAGAGTAGTTCAGCATTTCAGACCCTTTCGATGATCGTGGCAGTGCCCATTCCCGCACCCACACACAGGGTTGCGAGGCCGGTGGAAAGATCTCGGCGTTCCAGCTCGTCGAGCAGGGTGCCGAGAATCATGGCGCCGGTGGCGCCCAGCGGATGACCCATGGCGATGGCGCCGCCATTGACGTTCATCCTGTCATGTCCGACGTCGAGCACCTGCATGAAACGCAGCACCACGGCCGCGAAGGCCTCGTTGAGCTCGAACAGGTCGATGTCGCCCACTTTCATTCCCGCGCGCTTGAGCGCCTTCTCGGCAGCGTAGCTGGGGCCGGTCAGCATGATCGATGGCTCGGAGCCGATCGAGGCGAAGGAACGGATCCGCGCACGGGCTTTGAGGCCCAGCGCCGCGCCCATTTCCCTTGTGCCGAACAGCACGGCGGCGGCGCCATCGACGATGCCGGAACTGTTGCCGGCGTGATGCACGTGATTGATGCGTTCGACTTCCGGGTAGCGCTGCAGCATCACGCTGTTGAAGCCGTACTTCTCGCCCTGCTCCTGAAAGGCCGGCTTCAGCGAGGCCAGCGACTCCATAGTGGTTTCGGGCCGCATGTATTCGTCGTGGGCCAGCATGACCAGGCCATTGATGTCCCTCACCGGCACCACTGATTTGTCGAAGTACCCTTCGTCCCAGGCCTGTTTGGCGCGGCGCTGTGATTCGGCGGCGTAGGCGTCAACGTCGTGGCGTGAGAAGCCCCACTTGGTGGCGATCAGATCGGCAGAAATTCCCTGCGGCACGAAGCCCGTCTTCGCCGCCACCTGTGGATCGATCGGCCAGGCGCCACCCGAAGAAAACATCGGCACCCGCGACATCGACTCGACGCCACCGCCGACGACGAGGTCGGCCTGGCCGGACATGATCTGTGCCGCGGCCTGGTTGCAGGCCTCCAAGCCGGACGCGCAGAAGCGGCTGACCGTGACCCCCGGTGCGCTGATCGCATAGTCGGCGTAGAGCGCCGCGACGCGTGCAATGTCCGCGCCCTGTTCGCCCACCGGCTCGACGCAGCCGAGCACCACGTCATCGACCTTCGAGGTATCCAGGTTGTTGCGCTCGCGCAGCGCGCGCAAGGCGGTGGCAGCCAGATGAATGGGGGTCGCTTGGTTCAACGCGCCGCCCTGCTTGCCCTTGCCGCGCGGCGTGCGCAAGGCGTCGAATATGTAGGCTTCGGTCATGGTTTTCTCCGCAAACAGTGAAACGTGAAAAGTGAAACGTGAAACGTCAAAACCGCGCCCTGCCTTTGCGTTTCACTTTTCACGTTTCACAGCTAGTCAACTCACAGACTCCGCGAAATCAGTTCTTTCATGATTTCATTGGTGCCGCCGTAGATCCGCTGCACGCGGGCGTCGGCCCAGGCGCGGGTGATCGGATACTCCCACATGTAGCCGTAGCCGCCATGCAGTTGTACGCACTCGTCCATGACCTTGAACTGCAGGTCGGTGCACCAGTACTTGGCCATCGAGGCCGTCGCCGGATCGAGCTTGTTTTCCAGCAGCAGTTCGATGCAGCGGTCGACGAAGACGCGGCCGACCTGGATTTCCGTTTTAAGTTCGGCGAGCTTGAAACGCGTGTTCTGGAACTTGGCGATTTCCTGGCCGAAGGCCTTGCGTTCGTTGGTGTACTGGATAGTCCAGTCCAGCGCCGCCTCGGCAGAGGCGATCGATATGACGGCAATCTGCAGGCGCTCCCAGGGCAGTTCCTGCATCAGGTAGATGAAGCCGCTGTTCAATTCGCCAAGCAGGTTCTCGGCTGGAACGCGGACATTGTCGAAGTACAGTTCGCAGGTGTCCTGCGCCTTCATGCCGGCCTTGTTCAAGGGCTTGGCCTTGGTGAAGCCTGGCATTGAGGTGTCGACCACCAGGAGACTCGTGCCCTTGGCGCCCTTGGCCGGATCGGTCTTGGCGACGACGATGACCAGGTCGCAAAGATAACCGTTGGTGATGAAGATCTTCGAGCCGTTGAGGATGTAGTCGTCGCCATCCTTCACCGCCGTGGTGCGCACGCCCTGCAGGTCGGAACCGGCCGCGGGTTCGGTCATGGCGATGGCGCCGATCATTTCGCCGCTGGCCATCTTCGGCAGGTATTTCTGCTTCAGGGCTTCGCTGCCATAGTGCAGCAGGTAAGGCGCAACGATCTCGGAGTGCAGGCCCCAGCCTAGGCCCGTGGCATTGATGCGCGCCGCCTCTTCCATGACGATCATCGAAAAGCGCTTGTCCACGCCGACACCGGCGTACTCTTCGGGCATCGATGCGCAAAGGAAACCGGCCGCGCCGGCCTTGGTCCAGATCTCGCGGTCGACGTGGGTCTGTTCCTCCCAGCGTGCGTGGTGGGGGGCGACCTCCTGCTCCATGAAGCGGCGGACGGTGTCACGGAAGGCGGCGTGGTCCTCGTCGAACAGGGTGCGTGGAATCGACAGCATGGGAGTTCTCCGCGAGCACTAAAAGGGCCGCCATGCTACCAAGCAAGCGCTTGCTTGACAAGCAATCCGGGCGGGGCAAGAATCGCCTCCTCGCGCCCGTCAAAGGAGTAACGCCATGCGTTCGTTTGCCAGCCTCGCCCTGCTGCTTGCAGTCAGCACCTCCTTCGCCCAGACGCCGCCCGCCCTGCCCGATGCGGCCGCCAGCGACCCGCGCAGCCTGGGCATCATGCAGGGCTTCCCGCCGGCGGCCGACAAGACGGTCCGCATCGCCGACGGCAGCAACTGGAAGTTCCCGCAGATCCGCTGGGCCTTTTCGCATTTCCGCGAGCTCGGCCCCACGGCCAATATCTGGCGCGGCACCGGCAGGGCCAGCGCGCTGCCCCGCGCCGAGCGCAGCGACCTCGACGCGGTCAGCTTCACGCCGCTGGGCAAGGACCAGCCCATGACCTGGGCACAATCGCTGGCAGCCAACTACGCCGATGGCGTCATCGTCCTGCACAAGGGCAAGGTGGTCTACGAGAAGTACTTCGGCTCACTGGACTCCCACACGCCGCACATCCTGATGTCGGCCACCAAGTCTTTCGTCGGGACCTTTGCCGCCATGCTGGTGCAGGAAGGCAAGCTGGACCCGGACGCGCTGGTCACCCGCTACGTACCTGAAATGAAGGACAGCGCCTACGCCGATGCCACGGTGCGCCAGGTCATGGACATGACCACCGGCGTGCAGTACTCGGAAAAATACGCCGATCCGAATGCCGAGATCTGGCAGTACATCGCCGCCGGCGGCTGGTTCCCGACCCGGCCCGACTACAAGGGCCCGCGCACGCTCTACGGCTTCCTGCTGCCGCTGAAAAAGGAGGGCGAGCATGGCCAGGCCTTCGCCTACAAAACACCCAATGCCGAGCTGCTGGGCTGGATCATCCAGCGCGCCAGCGGCAAGTCGGTGGCGCAACTTCTGTCCGAGAACATCTGGCAGAAGATAGGTGCCGAAGAGGATGCCCACTTCGCCGTCGATGGCGTCGGCACCGCAACCGCCGGCGGCGGACTGGCGACGACCTTGCGCGACTTCGCCCGCGTCGGCGAGATGTTCCGCCTCGAAGGCAAGTACAACGGGCAGCAGATCGTGCCGAAGGCAGTGATCGACGACATCCGCAAGGGTGCCGACAAGGAGCATTTCACCAAGGCCGGTTACGCCACGCTGCCGGGCTGGAGCTACCGCAACATGGTCTGGGTCTCGCACAACGAGCACGGCGCCTACAGCTTCCGCGGCATCCACGGCCAGGCCCTGTGGATCGATCCCACGGCGGAAATGGTGATCGCCCGCTTCGCGTCCAATCCTGTGGCGGCCAATACCGCCAACGACCCGATCTCGCTGCCCGCCTACATGGCGCTGGCGAAACACCTGATGAAGTAGGGAGGAAGCATGCAACTCAGTCATCCGCCACTTGCGACCACGCATGAAGTCCTCAACCAGGCCCATGCGCTGGAGAACTACAACGCCTACGCGAGCAACCTGCCCTTGCAGGAAGCCGTCGCGCAGCAGGGCGCCGGCTGGGCCCGCGACTGGCTGCTGGCGCGCGGCGCCGAGGTCGGCAGCGCCGAGTGGATCGAGCACGGCCGCCTGGCCAACGTCAATATCCCGCAACTCAAGCTTTTCGACCGCTACGGCAATCGCCGCGACGAGGTTGAGTTCCATCCCTCGTGGCACGAATGCCTCGGCTGGTTGAAACGCCACGGCTGCGACACCGGCCCCTGGGCCGACCCCAAACCGGGCGCCCATGTCGCCCGCGCCGCCGCCTACGTCATGTTCGCCGAGATCGAGGACGGCTCGCTGTGCCCGACCACCATGACCTACGGCGCCGTGCCGGTACTGCGCCACGTGCCGGAAATCGCCCGCGAGTGGATGCCCAAAATGCTCTCTCGCGAGTACGACAAGCGCTTCATTCCGGCGGCGCAGAAGAAGGGCGTGCTGATCGGCATGGGCCTCACCGAAAAGCAGGGCGGCTCGGACGTGCGTGCCAACAGCACACGCGCAGAACCGAACAGTGACGGCAGCTGGCGCATTGTCGGCCACAAGTGGTTTCTGTCGGCGCCAATGTGCGATGCCTTCCTCGTCACGGCGCAGTCACGCAAGGGCCTGTCCTGCTTCTTCGTGCCGCGCTGGACGCCCGACGGACGCCTCAACGAAATCCGCATCCAGCGCTTCAAGGACAAGCTGGGCGACCGCTCCAACGCCGGCACCGAAGCGGAGTTCTGGGGTTCGCAGGGCTGGCTGGTGGGCGAGGAATGGCGCGGCATCCCGACCGTGCTGGAGATGGGCGTCTATACGCGGCTCGATTGTGCGATTGGCAGCACCGGCATCATGCGCGGCGCGCTGTCGCAGGCGATGCATCATGCCGGCCTGCGCTCCGCCTTCGGCAAACTGCTGAGCGAGCAGCCGCTGATGCAGAACGTGCTGGCCGACATGGCGCTCGAAACCGAGGCGGCCACCGCCCTGTCGATGCGCCTGGCGCACGCCTTCGATGCACAGGAGGACGAAGCGGAAAGCCTGCTGCGCCGCATCCTCACACCGGTAGCCAAGTTCTGGATCTGCAAGCGCTGTCCGACCCTGGTGGCCGAGGCGATGGAAGTGCACGGCGGCAACGGCTACGTCGACGAGGGGCCCATGCCGCGCCTGTTCCGCCAGAGTCCGCTCAATTCCATCTGGGAGGGTTCGGGCAACGTGATGTGCCTCGACACGCTGCGCGCCATGGGCCGCCATCCTAAAAGCGTCGAGGTATTGGCAGCGGAAATCGCTCCGGCGCTGGGAAAGAACCGCGCCTTCGACAGCTTCGCGGCAAAACTCAAGGATGGCCTGAACAATGCGCAGGACATTGAAACCCGTTCCCGCGAACTGACCCAAGGCATCGCACTCGCGATGCAGGGCGCGCTGCTGCTGCGCCATGCGCCGGCGCCGGTGGCCGAGGCCTTCTGCGCCTCGCGCCTCGCGCCCAACCATTGGGGTACGGTGTTCGGCACGTTGCCGGCCAATACCGATTTCGCCGGCCTGCTGGCGCGTGCCTGGCCGCAGCAGCATTGATGGACGCGATACACCCGGAGTGGATCGCCGCCACCGAATTCATCGACCATGAGCATCCGGCGATCCGTGAATTCGTTGCGGCAGGAATCGGAAAGGGAGCGACACCGAAGGACAAGGCCCTGAGCCTCTACTATGCCGTGCGCGACGGCATCCGCTACGACCCCTATAGCTTCAGCATGCGGCGCGAGGACATGCGCGCCAGCACGACGCTGATCAGCAAGGTCGGCTACTGCGTGCCCAAGGCAATTCTGTATGCGGCCTGCCTGCGCGCCGTCGGCATTCCGGCGCGGCCGGGTTTCGCCGATGTCAAGAACCACCTTTCCACCGAGAAACTGACGCGCCTGATGGGCACGGACATCTTCGCCTGGCACGGCTATGTCAGCCTCCTGCTCGACGGCAAGTGGGTCAAGGCGACACCGGCTTTCAACCTCGAAATGTGTCAGCGCTTCGGCGTGCTGCCGCTCGACTTCGACGGCGAGCACGACTCGCAGATGCACCCCTACAACTCGTCCAATCAGCGCCACATGGAATACATCAAGCAGCGCGGCGAGTTCGACGACCTGCCCTACGACGAACTGGTGGCCGACATGTACCGCATGTATCCCAGGCTGATGGAGATCGGCGCGGGCAAGGCGGGTGGCGACTTCGACCACGAGGCCATCGTGCGGCCCGCATGAGCGCCTCCCGCCGGGCCGTCCCAAGGGGGGCGCAGCCAAGACACGAAGCCGCACAGCGGCGAACCACCGTCACCCCCTGCCTTGGGCAGGGGGCTGGGGGGATGGCAGTCCAATGAGCGTCCTCGTTGAACGCCAGGGCCCGGTCACTACGGTCATCATCGACCGGCCTGCGGCGCGCAATGCCATCGACCGCGCCACGGCGATCGCGTTGGCGAACGCCTTCCGCGAATTCGACGCCGACGCCTCTGCATCCGTCGCGGTGCTGTGCGGCAACGGCGGCCATTTCTGTGCCGGCGCCGACCTGAAATCTTTTGTTGCCAACCCGGATGAATGGCAACTCAGCGAAGAGGGCGACGCGCCGCTGGGCCCCACCCGCATGCTGCTGTCGAAGCCGGTCATCGCCGCCGTTTCCGGCTACGCGGTGGCCGGCGGCCTTGAACTCGCGCTCTGGTGCGACCTGCGGGTGGTTGAAAAAGCATCCACATTGGGCGTCTTCTGCCGACGCTGGGGCGTGCCGCTGATCGACGGCGGCACGATACGGCTCTCGCGCCTGATCGGCCATTCGCGCGCGCTCGACCTGATTCTTACCGGACGGCCGGTAGCTGCCGACGAGGCGCTCGCCATGGGCCTTGCCAATCGTGTCGTGGCCGATGGCCAGGCACGCGCCGCGGCCGAAGCGCTGGCCACGCAGATCGCCGCCTTTCCGCAGACCTGCATGCGTCACGACCGGCTTTCCAGCTACGAGCAGTGGGGCCTGCCATTGTCGGCAGCGCTGACGAACGAGTGCCGGCACGGCCGGATTTCGCTGGACAGCGGCGACGCCAGAACCGGCGCCGATCGATTCCGGGAAGGGGAAGGTCGCCATGGCCGCTTCCAGAAATAGGGCTGCCGTCACGGCGGAGGAACCCAATCGTCGCGCCGACATCGTGCGCGCTGCCGGCAGGCTGTTCCACGAAAAAGGCTATTCGGCGACCACCATCCGCGACATCGCCGGCGCCGTCGACATGCAGTCGGGATCCCCCTTCTACCACTTCAAGAGCAAGCACGACATGCTGCGCGCCGTGGTGCTCGAAGGCATGAGTGCGATCAACAAGGCCGTGGCGAAGGCCGCAAACTCGGGCAAGTCGCCACGGGCCACCTTCGAGGCCATGCTGCGCGCCCATCTTGACCAACTGCTGGGGAGCGAGGGGCGAGACTTTGCCGCCACGCTGCTGCATGAAAGCCGCCACCTGGATCCCGAGGCGCTGGCCGAAGTAGTGGTGTTCAAGGACCGCTACGAGACGATGTGGCAGCAGGCCCTGAAGGATTTGAAGCGCGCCGGACTCATCGCCGACGACAGCAAGGTCACGCGGCTGCTCCTGATGGGCGCGCTGAACTGGACAGTGCAGTGGTATCGGCCGGACGGGTCGAAGAGCATCGAGCAGATTGCGCGGCAGCTTGCCGGTTTCGTGATCGGCAAACCACAACGCCCGTGATCACGGAGGTTCAGGAGAAATTTCGCAGCGCGCAGATGCGTAGGTACCCTGATCGACAAAGGCGACGGCAGCAATCAAATCGCTTATGTGCAAACATTGCCTGTTCAAGCGAAATCAAGGGCTGAAGAAATGGCCAGGATTCTCATCCTCTTTTCATCCACGGATGGCCACACCAAAAGGATATGCGAGCGGCTGAAGCAGGTGGTCGAGCGCAACGCCCATCAGGTAACGCTGGTTTCCGTCGAGGATTCCCGGCAACTGGACTTGCCGGCGTTCGACAAGATTGTCGTCGGTGCCAGCATTCGCTATGGGAAACACAGCGCGCTGGTTGTCGATTTCATGAACGGCAACTCACAGTTGCTGAATACCCGGCCGAACGCTTTTTTCTCGGTCAATATCGTCGCCCGAAAGCCGGAAAAGAACCGCCCGGAGACCAATCCATACATGCAAAAGTTTCTCAGGCAGATCACGTGGCGGCCTGGAAGCCTGGCGGTGTTTGCCGGCAAGCTGGACTATCCGAAATACACGTTTTTTGACCGCCTGATGATTCGCTTCATCATGTGGATCACCCATGGTCCGACCGATCCGGCAACAGTAGTTGAATTCACCGACTGGCAGAAAGTGGTGGACTTCGGCCAGCATGTCAGCGAGATGTGAGACGAATGTCTCGCCGCCGCGCACTCACAACGGGCCCCCTCACTGATCGGTCCCGCCGAGAAAGTCCTGAGCCAGGCCGCGGCAGCTTGGAGTAAAGTATTGCATATGGCGCTGCAGACTGATCGAGAAGAGCTGGAGTGTTCTGGAAATGTGTCAAGGAGATAGGAAAATGAAAGCATTGATGATTCGTGGAAACCGTCCTCGCCGCCTGTCCATTTTGGCAATTGTGCTGCCGTCGATAATGTGTTTTCAGTCTGCAATGGCAGAGACGAGAACCGATCGCAGCGGCAAGCAGGTCGTCGAGACGGTTTGCGTTGGCTGTCATGAGTCGGGAAAGGACGGCGCACCCAGGATAGGTGATCAGGCGGAGTGGGCCAAACGCGCTTCTCATGGTTTGGGCGCCGTAACCGAGCATGCCATTACCGGTATCCGCAAAATGCCTGCCCACGGCGCCTATGCATCGCTTTCCGATCTCGAGATGAGCCGCGGCGTGGCTTACATGGTGAGCGGGGGGGCGGCCATTGATCCATCGAAGCCGTACAGCTCGCCCAGCCAAATGACCGGTGCGCAATTGGTCAAGGCGCGGTGCAGCGAATGTCATGGTAGCGGCAAGGAAGGCGCCCCCAGGATCGGTAACATGGACGACTGGAAGCCGCGGCTTCAGGTGGGAGTCGATAATCTGGTCACCTCGGCCATTCGTGGCCACAATGCGATGCCGGCTCGCGCCGGAATGGCCAACTTGAGCGATAGCGACCTGCGCTCGGCTGTCATATTCATGGTGGTACCGCAGAAACCCTAGGCACTGGCCTGAACAGACCCCCCCTGCAGGTGGTCTGACAGTGATTTCTCCCATGTAATTGACGCCGACCCGTCCTGTCGACAGTTGCTGTTCGCCGACAGGCATTGCATGCCTTCGCGCAGCATGCCCCGGCTGGTGGCCGGCTTTCAGTTGGACATCAGAACCGGTACGGTCATGTGGCGCAGGATGTGCCGGGTGCCGGCACCGCGACTGACAAAGGGGAAGCCGATCTGGCCGTGGGCACCCATGACCAGCAGGTCTGATCCCCGGTCAGTGACCCTGTTGAGCAACATGTCCATGATGTCGAAATCCTGCACCAGCATCACTTCCGTCTTTGCCGTGATGCCGTGGGTCGCAAGATGGCGCGCCACTTCTGCGCAGGATGCGTCACCCTCCTCGCGGCGTGCGGCAAAGGACAGAACCCTGGCTTCATCGCAGCCTTCAATCAGCGGCAGGGCGTCGTTAAGGGCATGCGCTGCCTCGCGTGCATCGTTCCACGCGATCAGCGGGCGCTTGCCGACTTCGGTGAACGTACCGACGTAGGGCATAACGAGCACCGGACGGCCGGAACCGAGGATTACCTCGATAGCCAGTTCCTCCGGCACGCAGGCCTTCATCCTTTCGTCATGCTGGCCGAGCACGACCAGGTCGGCATGACGGGCAAGATCGATGACGTGGCGCAGTACTTCCGCATCGCTGCCGCGGTTGATGTCACGCCACTCGGCCCGGGGCAAGCCGGCAGTGGCCTTCTCGAATGCGGCTTTGCTGGCCTCGCGGGCCTCGACGTATTCCTGGCTCGGCCAGGTGGAAACCACCCCCACCTGCTGTGCCTGGGCCCGCTGTCCGAATACACCGACCAGACGCGCCTGATGCTGGCGTGCGAGCGATACCGCCAACTCGACTCTTGCCGCAGTGCGTTCACATTGATCCAGATGGACCATCAAGTTCTTCAACGACATGGCAATCAACTCCCCGTTTAGTCCCAAAGCAAAAGTCAGGCAGTTTCCCGCCAATGGTCCTGTTACACAAGGCCCAGTATAAATCCTGCTTGAGGGTGTCCGGAATGTTGTGTAAACGGATTCCGGATCAAGGGGCCAGGAATCCCTTGCTGCTGAAAATTCCGCGAGCCTCGGCACCGCGCAGATAAGCCAGGAAGTCCCGAACTGTCTGCGCATCCCGCGCAAAGGGGGTCAGCGCCGCGGCGTACACGGTGATCTTCTGCAGTGGTTCGGGCAGTGGTCCCACCAGCTTCACGCCCTTGACCGGGAGTATCTCGGTAATTTGTTGAATGCCCAGCTCGATCTCGCCTCGTGCCACCGGCTCCACGACATAACCCGCATCGCCAAGCGTGGTCTTTTGCTTGACCGCCTCCGCGATGCCAAGACGCCGCAAAACCTCTGCGAAGTGCTTGCCGCTGGTGCCCTTTGCCGGATCGATGTAGGTAATCGATTTGGCCGCGAGCAGGGCCTGCCTGAAGGCTTCCGGGGTCGAGATGTCCGGAGCTGCGGCGAACTCATGCACCGCCACGCCAACCCCTACACCGCCGACTGCGGTCGCCGTCCCTGGTAGCACCCACCCCTTTGCTTCGGCGTCCGCCATCACATCCATTGTCAGCACCACGCCATCCGGCGTCGCCCCTTCTGCGAGCCGCCGCAGAAGGGGGCCCATGGGCGCATATTCCACGGCGACGTGGTGACCGGTCGCCTTCCCGTAATTTGCCGCTGCCTCGCTGAGCGCGGCCTTGACTGCGCCGCCGCTGTATAGGGTGATTTCGGCTGCACTCGCGGACAGTGACAAGCCAAACAGTGCTCCCCCGAGCAGGTAAGGTGCGATATGACGGATCAAGGCAGGTCTCCTCTGGAAATTATCAATTGACGCCCGGCCAGACCGGGCGCCCCGATTCCGAACAGCTGGCATGAAAAGTCTGGAGGCCCTAGTCGAAGTAGGTGCGGCCTTCCTCGAAGCGTGCGGCAAACCAGCCGTTCCTCATGCTTTCGGTACGCACCTTGCCGCGACTGTTGGGCGCATGCACGAAGCGGTCGTCGCCGATGTAGATGCCGACATGCGAATAGGATTTGTTGCGGGTGTTGAAGAACACCAGGTCGCCCGGACGCAGTTGGGCTGCCTGAACGGGCTTGCCCTGCCGCGCCAGATCGGCCGCCGAACCGGCGAGCCGGATGTCGGCCGACTTCTGGTAGACGTAACTGACCATGCCGCTGCAATCCAGCCCGGCCTCGGGGTTCTTGCCGCCAAAACGGTAGCCGGTTTCGATCAGGCCCAGCGCAAACAGCACCACATCGTTGGCTTTGCCGTTGATGCTCGCGGCGCCGTTAACCGTGGCAGCCGACCCGGTATCCTGCGCCGAGCCACCGCCACCGGCTCGCGAAACCACCGGCGCCGCAGGCTGCGTACCCAAAGGCAGGACGCCGCAAGCGTTGAGTACCAGGGTCGAACTGGCAAGCAGTGCGGCAAGGGAATAGCGGGGAGCCGACATGGCAGCAAATCTAATCCGTTACACTGCTGCGAATAGACCCAAGCAAGGCAGAAAACCTCATGCAAATCCGCGCCGCCGTCCTCAGTCAAATGGAAACACCGCGCCCCTATGCGCAAACCCGACCGATCGCGATCGAGACGGTGAATCTCGCCGGGCCCGGCCCGAACGAAGTATTGGTCAGGATCACGGCGGCCGGCCTGTGCCATTCCGACCTGTCGATCGTCAATGGCGACCGCCCGCGGCCGATGCCGATGGCCCTCGGCCACGAAGCCGCCGGCATGGTCGAGGAAACCGGCCCCGGTGTTGTCGATCTGGTGCGTGGCGATTCCGTGGCCCTGGTCTTCGTCCCCAGTTGCGGTCATTGCCTGCCCTGCCTCGAAGGCCGTCCCGCCCTGTGCGAACCGGGTGCGGCGGCCAACACGGCGGGCACCATGGTCGGCGGCCATCGCCATCTGTCGCGTGTCGACGGCACGCCGCTGAATCATCAGGTCGGCGTTTCCTGCTTCGCCGAATATGCGGTCGTCAATCGCGGCAGCCTGGTCAAGGTGACTCCCGACCTGCCGCCGGACGTCGCGGCGATTTTCGGCTGCGCGGTGCTGACCGGCGTCGGCGCGGCGATCAACTCGGGGCAAATAAGGCTCGGGCAGACCGTGGCCGTGATCGGCCTGGGCGGGGTCGGCCTGTCCGCCGTGCTCGGTGCACTGGCGGCCGGTGCGCGGCAAGTCATCGCCGTCGATATCCTGCCGGCGAAGCTCGAAACCGCCCTGGCGCTGGGCGCAACAAAGGCCTTCCGTGCCGACGACCCCGAGCTTGTCGCGCAGATCAAGGCCGCGACCAAGGGCGGCGTCGATATCGCCATCGAAGCGGCCAGTGCGGTGGCGGCGCTCGATGCGGCCTACAGGATGACCCGGCGCGGCGGCACCACGATCACCTGCAGCCTGCCCCCGCCGAGCCATACCTTCAACGTGCCGGCCGTCAATCTGGTCGCCGAAGAGCGCACGCTGAAAGGTAGCTACCTCGGCTCGGCCGTTCCTGCGCGCGACATCCCGCACTACATCGAGTTATTCAAGGCCGGGCGGTTGCCGGTGGACAAGCTGATCACCCATCGCCTGAGGCTGGACCAGATCAACGAGGGCTTCGACCGTCTGGCCTCGGGCGAGGCGGTGCGCCAGGTAATTTTGTTTGACTGAACAATGAGCGCAAGGCATTACCTGTTCACCTCCGAATCCGTTTCGGAAGGCCACCCCGACAAACTCGCCGACCAGATTTCGGATGCGATCCTCGATGCCTTCCTGGCCCGCGAAGCGACGGCCAAGGTCGCCTGCGAAACGCTGGTCGCCGATAACCTGATCGTCATTGCCGGCGAGTTCAGGACCTCCGACGAGGCCCTGTTCCAGGACGTCCGCGAGCGCGCCGCCGAGATCGCGCGCCAAGTGCTGCGCGATGCGGGCTACACGGACGCCGACACCGGCATCGACCCGGATCGCTGCGAGGTCCAGGTGCGCTTCAACCATCAGTCGATCCAGATCAACAAGGGCGTTGTGCACGCCGACGGCCAGCTCGGCGCCGGGGATCAGGGCCTGATGTTCGGCTTCGCCTGCGACGAAACGCCGGACTTGATGCCCTACCCGATCTGGCTCGCGCATCGACTGGTCAAGCGCCAGGCGGAACTCAGAAAATCCGGCGCCCTGCCCTGGCTGCGTCCGGATGCCAAGAGTCAGGTGACGGTACTCTATGAGGGACATCGGGTAGTCGGTATCGCCGATGTCGTGATCTCGACGCAAATCGAAAGAGGCCTCGATCCGGCGTGGGTGACGCAACAGGTCAGCCGCGAGATCATCGACCCGTTGGTGCCTTTGAGCCTGCGCACGCCGGACTTCCGCCTCTGGGTCAACCCGGCCGGCCCCTTCGAAATTGGCGGCCCCAACGGCGATACGGGCCTCACCGGGCGCAAGATCATCGTCGACACCTACGGCGGGGCCGCGCCGCACGGTGGTGGCGCCTTCTCCGGCAAGGACCCGAGCAAGGTCGATCGCTCGGCCACCTACATGGCGCGTTACATCGCCAAGAACATCGTCGCCGCCGGTCTCGCCCGTCGCTGCCTGGTGCAGATTGCCTATGCCATCGGCGTAGCCGACCCGGTGTCGGTGATGATCGACACCCAGGGCACGGGAAGCGTGCCTTATGAGCCGCTCGAAGCGGCGGTGAAGAAGGTCTTCCGCCTGACGCCGAGCGGCATCATCGCCGCGCTCGACCTGGCGCGACCGATCTACCGCCAGACCGCCGCCTACGGCCACTTCGGCCGCAGTGACATCGATCTGGGCTGGGAACGCACGGATCAGACCGAAGCGCTGAGCGGGGCTCTGCGCAGCTGACTAGTCGGCGGCCTGCCGGATCCCCTCGATCAGCGAATTCAGTTCGGCGATCAGCGCGTTACAGCCGCTGTCGATCGTTTCCCTTCCGGCGCTTTCGCGGAGCGCGGAATGGAGAGCCGCTGCCGCCTCGGCTACCCGCGTCGCCCCGATCGTGCCGGCAGAACCTTTCAGGGTGTGGGCCAGTTGCTTGAGGGTGGCGAGATCGTTCGACGCCAGGCCGTCGGCGAGATGCGGCACGTCCTGGGTATGACTGCCGGCAAACAATGCCAGCATTCGCGCATGTTTGGTCGTATCGCCGCGCACCAGCGCCAGGCCGCGCTCGATGTCCAGCCCCGGAATATGTTCCAGTCGCCGCCGCCATTCGGTCATGCCCGGAGCTGCGACAGGCTCTGCGCCTGGCGCCGAAACAGGCACTGCCAGCGGCCCGGCAGGCAGTGGCGAAGAGGTCGTCCCACGGGGACTTCCGTTGGTCGTCGGCAGCCACTTGAGCAGCACCTGGTAGAGAACGGCGGGATCCACCGGCTTGGCGACGAAGTCGTTCATGCCCGCTTCCATGCAGGCACGTCTATCCTCGTCGAAAGCGTTGGCCGTCATGGCCACAATCGGCGTGCCCATGCGTCCCGGCAGGGAACGAATGGCGCGGGTCGCCTCCAGGCCGTCCATGTTGGGCATCTGCATGTCCATAAGAATCAGTTGGTAATCGGTAGTGCGCGCCAGATCCAGCGCTTCACGGCCATCGACCGCGACATCGACGTCCAGCCCCGCACCGTGCAGCAGTTCCAGGGCGACTTCCCGGTTAACGGCATTGTCTTCGGCCAGCAGCAGCCTTGCCCCTCCATGGTGCTGACGCAGCGCGACCTCGATATTCTCTGCGCGGACAGGCGTGCCGGAGGGCATGATGCCGTGGCCCCGGCCCAGGCGGGCGGTAAGCCAGAAAGTGCTGCCCTTGCCTGGCTCGCTCTCTACGCCGGCTTCGCCTCCCATCAGTTCGGCCAGATGCCGGGTGATGACCAGCCCCAGGCCGGTGCCACCATATTTGCGGGTGGTCGAGGCATCGGCCTGCTCAAAGGCACTGAACAGGCGTGATACCTTTTCCGGGGCGATGCCGATACCGGTGTCCGTGACCTCGAAGCGTAGCAGCATCCCGTCAGCCGATCCTGCAGGAGGATTTCCTTCAGGGCAGAGGCGGGCGCGCAGGGTGATCGAACCCCGTTCGGTGAATTTGACTGCATTGCTCGCATAGTTGAACAGCGCCTGGCGCAGCCGGTTCGGGTCGCCCCTCAGCCATGCAGGCACAGCATCGAGATCGATCTCGATCGCCAGACCCTTGGCGCGAGCCTGATTGAAGATCGAGGAGCGGACATGGTCGAGGATGGCCGCGAGGGCAAAGCTTGTCTGTTCCAGTTCCAGCTTTCCGGTTTCGATCTTGGAGATGTCGAGGATGTCGTTGATGATCGACAGCAGATGATTGGCCGCTGCGTCGATCTTGCCCAGCCGGTCGGCTTGCTCGGGAGTGGATTCGGCACGGCGCAGCAGATGAGTGAGGCCGATGATGGCATTCATCGGCGTGCGAATCTCGTGGCTCATGTTGGCCAGAAACACGCTCTTGGCACTGTTGGCGCCTTCGGCCGCTGCCTTGGCCTGGGTTAACTCGGCGGTGCGCGAGAGCACCAGGGCCTCCAGGTGATGGCGGTGCTGGTCGAGTTCGGCCATGATCCGCACGCGCTCGGTGATGTCCATGTGGGTGCCGGTGAAGCGCACCGCCCGCCCGCTCGCATCATGCGTAGCGATGCCCCGGCTGAGAATCGAACGCCAGGAGCCGTCCTTGTGGCGCAGCCGCACCACCACCCGAAATTCGTGCTCCGGGTCCTTGAAATGCCGGCCCATTTCCTTCCTGAAATGGGCACGGTCTTCCGCATCGGTGATTGCATCCCAGGCCTCGCGAATCGTCGGCATTTCTTCGAGGGTGTAGCCGAGCATCTGCGCCATGCGCGGCGAGTGGTACAGCTCGCCGGTGACCAGATTCAGGTCCCAGACGCCTTCTTCGGCACCCTTGACCGCAAGCTCGAAACGTTCGTCGCTCTGCTTCAATGCCGCTTCCCGCTGGCCCAGGGTTTTCAGCAGGCGATTGAAGCCGCCAATCAGTTCACCGACTTCGTCCTGGCGGGCAACGGGCAAGGATTGCAGCGGTGTGTCAGTCACTGTCGCCAGCGTTTTCACTGCAGCCAGCATGGGTGAGAACTGGAATCTCAACATCCACCAGATCAGGATGCCCGTCAGCAGCGTGAGGATGATCGCGGCGATCAGCATGCGCTGCTGCATGTCGCGAATCGGGGCAAAGGCTTCCCCGGTGGGGAGCGCGGCGGCGACGTACCAACCCGCCGCAGGAATGCCCTTGACCGACGTCAGCACTTCCGCGCCAAGCGGATTGATGAAAATGCCCGAGCCCTCGTAGCCCTGGATGAAGCGGTCGATCAAGGGGTTTATGCCGGGAGCGGGGAGTGTTTCCATGATGCGACTCTTTTCGGTCGCGGTGACGATCAGCCTCTGCTTCGGTGCAACCAGCAGGTAGCCGCCGGTTTTGCCGTAAATGTTGTCCGCAATCTTGTCCAGGAAATTGGGTTTGCTCAGGTCCGTTACCCCCACCAGGGCACCGATCACTTTGCCCTGGGTGTCGCGAATCGGAATCGCCATGCCGAAAACCGGGGCTTGCAGCTGCTTGCCTATGGCCACCGTACTGATGCGCGGTTTGCCCTCCTTGAGTGCCGCAGCTACGTGGTCCCTCTCCATGTAATTGACTCCCAGCCGTTGGGCAGAGAGCGGAACCGAAGCGATGGTGGTGCCATCGCGCCCGGTGACGAAGGCGCCACCGTTGAACTCTTGCTGAAGAATCAGGCGCTGTTCGATGAAGCTCTGCAGGCTTGCTGCGTCATCCAGCATCGCCGGACGAAGGTTTCCGGCAACCTTTTCCAGCACGCCCAGGCGCTCTTTCAATTCGTCATTGATGCCCGACGCGATGAAAACAACCGTCGAAAACTGCTGTTCGCCCAGCAGGCGTTGCATGTCCTCGCGCAGCACGCGGCTGGTGTAGAAGGCCAGTGACCAGATGCCGACCGCGAAAATGACCAGGGTGAACAGGGCCACCCTGGTCTTGAGCGACCGCCACGGAAAGTGGTTGTTGCTCATGCGGATTTCAGCCCGTCAGCGCAGGCACCGCGCGCTTGCTGCCGTCATCGCTGATGGCGACATAGGTGAATTGCGCCTCGGTGACCTTGACCACCACCGGATTGGTCGGATTGCGCTCGGCATAGACCTGGACGTCGACGGTGATCGAGGTGCGGCCGACCTTCACCACGTCGGCGTAGAAGCTGACGATGTCGCCGACCGAGATCGGCTGCTTGAACAGGAAGGAATTCACCGCCACCGTGGCGATGCGCCCGCGCGCCAGGCGCATTGCCGGAATCGCCGCGGCGATGTCGCATTGGGCCATGACCCAGCCACCGAAGATGTCGCCGTTGCCGTTCATGTCGGCCGGCATCGGCATCACCCGCAGTACCGGCTCGCGGCCCGGCATGAGTACGCCCTGGTGAGGCATCAATTTTCTCCGCTGTTCGAATAATTCATCGGACCGCCAGTATACGGTGCAAAGCCGGTGCCGAAGATCACGCCGGCGTCGGCCAGTTCAGCATCAGCCACCACGCCGTCACGGACCAGACGCTGCGTGGCGGCGAGCAGGGGCTTGAGCAGGCGCTGAGCCAGGTCCGCCGGAACGGAGGCACCGGCTGTCTTCTGCGCCTTGCCATCCAGCCAATGGTAGAAGCCGCGTCCGGATTTCTTGCCGAGGTGACCGGCACTGACCAGTTCCACCAGCTTCCTCGGCGGATCGGCCTCGCCCACCAGTTGCCGGCCCGCCGCCACGGCGACGTCGAGGCCGACCGTATCGGCCAGTTCGATTGGCCCCATGGGCATGCCGAAGGCGACCATGGCCGCGTCGATGGTTTCGGGGGCGATGCCCTCGTCCACACACTGCATCGCCTCGTTCATGTAGGGCGCCAGCACGGCATTGACCAGGAAGCCCGGCGCGTCCTTCACCGGCAGCGGCAGCTTGTCGACCCGGCGCACAAAAGCCGCGGCCTTCTGCGCCGCATCCGGCGCCGTGACGGCACCGGCCACCACCTCGACCAGCGGCATCATCATTACCGGGTTGAAAAAGTGGATGCCGACCAGGCGCGAGGGATCCCTGAACTTCGCCGCGATGTCGGACAGCTTCAGCGAGGAGGTGTTGGATGCGAGAAGCGCATCGGGCCTGGCCCGCGCCTCGAGGTCGGCGAACAGCGCCTGCTTGGCTTCGAGATTCTCGAAGATCGCCTCGATGACGACATCGGCCTGGCGCACGCCGTCGCCCCTGGGGTCGGCAATCAGGCGGTCGAGCGCGAAGCGCGCGAGCTTCTTGTCGCGCAGCTTCTTCTCGAAAAACTTCGCGGCGCGGCCGACGGCCGGCGCGATGCGTTCCACGGACTGGTCCTGCAGCGTCACCGTCATGCCACGCAGCACGCACCAGGCGGCGATGTCGCCGCCCATGACGCCGGCGCCGACCACATGCACGTGGCGCGGCGCAAAGTCCTTGGCGTCCTTGCAGAAGCCCTTGAGCCGGTCCTGCAAAAAGAAGACGCGGATCAGGTTGCGCGTGGTCGAATGTTTGACCAGCGCGGCTAGCGAGGTCGGTTCGCTGGCCGGAACGGCGAGCGTATTGCCGTCGTAGTTCTGCCACTGGTCGATGATGGCGTAGGGCGCCGGATAGTGCTCCTGGCGCGCACGCTTTGCCACCTGCTTCCTGGCGCCGTTCGCCACCACGCCCTTGAGCGGCCCGTTCATCAGCTTCTGCATGAAAGGCAGCAGCGACTGGCGCGGCGGCTTGCCGGAAAGCACCCGCATGCGCGCGGCGTTTTCCATGACGCGCGGCGGCACGCATTCGTCAGCGAGGCCCATTTTCCTGGCGCGTTTGGCGTCGATGTTCTTGCCGGTCAGCATCATGTCCAGCGCCGCCGCCGGGCCAACTATTTGCGGCAGGCGCAGCATGCCGCCCCAGCCGGGGACGATGCCGAGCATGACTTCCGGAAGCGCGAACCTGGTGCCCGGTTCATCCACCGCGATGCGGTAGCGGCAGGCCAGCGCCAGCTCGGTGCCGCCGCCCATGCAGTGGCCGCGCACCAGCGCCAGCGTCGGGTAGCTGACTGCCGCCAGACGGTTGTAGGCATCCCAACCGCGCTGGATGATGACGCGCGCCTTCTCCGGCGTATCGGCCGAGGTGAATTCCTCGATATTGGCGCCGGCGATGAAGCCGACCTCCTTGGCTGACTTGAAGATCAGTCCCTTGGGCGGGTTCTTCTCGCATTCGTCGAGGATCAGGTTGAGTTCGTCCATCACCGCCGCGCCCAGCGTGTTGGTCGAGGAGTCCGCCGTGTCGAGGATGGCCCAGGCCACGCCATCGGCTTCGCGTTCGAGTTTCCAGTGCTTGTAGCTCATTTGTCGTCTCCGCAGGGCCGCCCCAAGGAGACGACCGTCAGCTTTCTTGAAGCCGGCTTGCCGGCTGAACCGTAGTCACCCCCTTCCACGGGAAGGGGGCCGGGGAGTTGGTCTATATTGCCTCCACCAGCACTGCCCCGCCCTGCCCGCCGCCGATGCAGATGCTGGCGATGCCGCGCTGCTTGTTCTCGCGCCGCAGGATGTGCAGCAGGTGCAGCACGATGCGCGCACCCGAGGCGCCGACCGGATGGCCCAGCGCGATGGCGCCACCGTCGATGTTGAGCTTTGCCGGGTCCAGGGTGCCCAGCGGAGCATCGAGGCCGAGCTCTTGCTTACACCAGGCTGGGTCTTCCCAGGCCTTGATGCAGCCCATGACCTGGGCGGCGAAGGCCTCGTTGATTTCCCAGGCGTCGAGGTCGTTGAGGCCGAGGCCGTGACGCTGCAGGATGGGCGTCGCCGCATGCACCGGGCCGAGGCCCATCTGCGCCGGATCGAGGCCGGCCCATTGCGTGTCGGTGATTTTGCCGATCGGTGTGAGCTTGTATTTCTCCACGGCTTCCGCCGAGGCCAGAAGCAGCCAGGCCGCGCCGTCGGTGATCTGCGAGCTGTTGCCTGGCGTGATCTTGCCGTAGCTGCGATCGAAAAAGGGCTTGAGCTTGGCCAGTCCGGCGAGGTTGGAGTCGTGGCGCACACCGTCGTCCTCTGCATAGACCTTGCCGTTGCCATCGATCAGCGGCACGATTTCGTCGAAGCGGCCGGCCTTTTGCGCGGCCGACACCTTCAGGTGGCTGTCGACCGAGAAGGCATCCATCTGCTGGCGCGAAATGCCGAACTTCCACGCGAGGTTCTCGGCGGTCTGGCCCATCATCAGGTTCACCACCGGGTCGGTCAATCCCTTGACGATGCCGATCACGGGGGTCAGCAGCATCGCCGGGCGTAGCCTGGCGAACATGCCCAGTTTGGCGCCGAGCGAGCGCGCCTGTGCCATCAGCGAAAACCACATCACCATCTTGTCCGAGTAGAGCAGCGGTGTGCGCGACAGGGCGTCGACGCCGCCGGCCATCACGAGTTGCGAGCGGCCGTTCTGGATATTGGCGATGGCCGAATCGATGGCCTGCATGCCGGAGGCGCAGTTGCGCATAACCGTCCAGCCCGGCACCCTGTTGCCGCAACCGAGGCGCAGACTGATGACGCGGCCGATGTTCACCTCGTCGACGCTGGGACCGGCGCAACCGACGATGACCTCGTCGAGCTGATCCGGCGCGAAGGGCTGGCGTGCCAGCAGGGCACGGCCGGAGATGGTGGCGAGGTCGGAGGCCGAGAACGGTCCGGGCACGTTGCGCGACTTGAGGAAGGGCGAGCGGGCGCCATCGACGATATAGACGGGTTCGAACTTGCTCATGCTCACGCCGCCCGACGCAGGGTTTGCGGTGTTCCGGCCTGTTCTGCGGCGAAATCCTGCGGGAAATCGTCGACCGCGATGGCCTTGTCGCGCAGATGATTGCGACGCTGAACCAGGGCGACTTCCTCAGCCGACAGGATTCCGGCTTCCTGTGCATGACGCAGCATGGTCGCCGTATCGCCTGCGCCTATCTTCCCGGCCTTTGCGGCGGCTCGCAGTTTGGCCTCGATCGGTTCGGTGGCAATCGTCGCCTCCAGCGCCAGTTCAATCACGCCGACCGCGTCGTCCTCGTCCTCCGGCACATACATGCCCGCCGTCAGCCGGTCGCGCGTGGCGGAAGGTTCGATCAGCGTCTGCGCCACTTCGTGGCCGAGCTTGTCGGAGGGCACCTCGTAGGGCCGACCGAGGGGGAAGATGTACCAGTGCAGCAGTGCGGCGATGAAACGGTTCGGGTAGTTCGAGATGACGCCTTCGAAGGCGTTCTGCATCCTGAACATGGCGTCCCAGATCGCCCAGTGCATCAGGGACGCATCGGCGGCCTGACGGCCCTCGTCCTCATAGCGCTTGAGGGTGGCGGAACACAGATACATCAGGGACAGGATGTCGCCCAGCCGCGCCGAGAGTTTTTCCTTGCGCTTGAGGTCGCCGCCCATGACGAACATGGACACGTCGGCGATGAAGGCGAAGGCCGCAGAAAAGCGCGTGAGCTGCTGGTAGTAGCGACGGGTTTCCGGCGCCACATCCACCGGCGCAGGGCCGAAGTGCGATCCCGTCAGGCCCATGCTCCAGGCGCGGAAGCCGCGACTCCAGATGAACCACAGATGGCTCGCCAGCGCCTTGTCGAAATCGCGCAGCGCCTTGGCGGCATCGGTCTCTCGAGCGGCCTCCATTTCCTTCAGCACATACGGATGGCAGCGAATCGCGCCCTGGCCGAATATGATCAGGCTGCGGGTCAGGATGTTGGCGCCTTCGACCGTGATGGCGACGGGAATCTGCTGGTAGGCGCGACCCATGAAATTGTTCGGGCCGAGGCAGATGCCCTTGCCGCCGAGGATGTCCATCGCGTCATTGACCACCTGGCGCGTGCGCTCGGTGACGTGGTACTTGACGATGGCCGAGACCACGGAGGGCTTCTCGCCGAGGTCGATGGCGCCGGCGGTCATGGTGCGCGCCGCGTCCATCATGTAGGTGTTGCCGCCCATGCGCGCCAGCGGCTCCTCGATGCCTTCGAACTTGCCGATGGCGGTCTTGAACTGCGCTCGCACGCGGGCGTAGCCGCCGGTGGCGCGCACCGCCAGCTTGGCCATGCCGGTGTTGGACGAGGGCAGCGAGATCGAACGGCCCGCCGCCAGGCATTCCATCAGCATGCGCCAGCCCTGGCCGGCCATCGCCGGGCCGCCGATGATCCAGTCCAGCGGCATGAAGACGTCCGTGCCCGAATTCGGCCCGTTCTGGAACACGGCATTGAGCGGGAAGTGGCGGCGGCCGATATTGACGCCGGGATGATCGGTCGGCACCAGCGCGCAGGTGATGCCGAGGTCCGCATTTTTGTCACCGCCGTCGCCAAGCAGATGCTCGGGATCGTGCAGGCGGAAGGCCAGGCCGAGGATGGTGCAGATCGGGCCCAGCGTGATGTAGCGCTTGTCCCAGGTGACGCGCATGCCGATCACTTCCCGGCCCTGCCACATGCCCTTGCAGACGATGCCGAGGTCGGGGATCGAGGCGGCGTCCGAGCCGGCATGCGGGTTGGTCAGGGCGAAGGCAGGAATTTCCAGCCCCTTTGCCAGACGCGGCAGGTAATGGTTCTTCTGTTCCTCGGTGCCGTAATGCAGCAGCAGTTCCGCCGGGCCGAGCGAGTTTGGCACCATGACCGATACCGCCGCCGCCGAGCAGCGTGTGGACAGCTTCTGCACCACCGCCGAGTGGGCATAGGCGGAGAATTCGAGGCCGCCGTAGCGCTTCGGGATGATCATGCCGAGGAAGCCCTTTTCCTTGACGTAAGCCCAGGCGTCCGGCGCCAGATCATGGTGCACCTGGGTGGTGTCCCAGTCGCTGACCATCGCGCAGAGGACTTCGCATTCCTTGTCGAGAAAGGCTTGCTCGACCGCCGACAGTTTCGGTTGCGGATAGTCGAGCAGTTTCTGCCAGTTCGGCCGACCGGAGAACAGCTCGCCCTCCCACCAGACGGTACCGGCGTCCAGGGCTTCCTTCTCGGTTTGCGACATGGCGGGCAGCAGCTTCTTGTAAGCGGCGAAGATCGACGCCGTCAGCAGGCTGCGGCGCAGGGGTGGCAGCAGCATCACGGCAGCTGTCGCGGCAATCAGAATCAGAAACCAGGTCATGGCAATCTCCTTCTACTGAATTCTCGTCAGGCCGCACGCTTGGTGCGCGGCTTCCTGACTGGCTGGGAATGGATTTCGGGCAGGGGCGCACGCAAGCCGCCGATAAGAAAACTCATCAGGCGGGTGTAGAGCGCTTCCGGATCGCTATCATCAACCGGTCCGAGAAGGCGCAGCGCGTCAGCGCCGGAAATGGCGTAGGACAGGGCGCCCATCATGAAATGAAAGCGCCACAGGAATTCCTCCTGGGGCACATCGGGCAGGGCCTTGAAGAAAGCCGCCTTGAAGCGGGCAATCACCTCGGCGTACTCCTCGGCCAGAAACGTGCGGACAAAGTCGGTCGGCTCGGTATAGGTGCGGCCCAGCAGGCGCATGAAGGTCTGGCCGCCGTTCTTGTCGGCCGCCATGCGAATCGCCACGCCGAAGAAGGACTCGACTATCTGTCGCGGCTTCAGCGGCGCGCCTTTGGCCTCGGCCTCGAAGGCATCCAATGCGGCGATGCGCTGCTCGTTGAGCCAGGTCAGGCGGCGGCGGAATACCGCCTCGATCAGCGCCTCCTTGGAGCCGAAGTGGTAGTTCACTGCAGCGAGGTTGGCATGCGCTTCGGTGGTGATCATGCGCAAGGTGGTGCCATCCAGACCATGCTGCACCAGCAGGTTTTCGGCGGCATCGAGGATGCGGGAGCGGGTATCGGGTTCCATGGGCAGGCCTTCGGCAAACAATGGTTTGAAACGATCGTTTGAAGTTTGCTCATTGGCGCGCCGGATGTCAATCCCCTTCAGGTTAGTGCGCTCGGGCCAACGAGCATTGGCATTGACCGGGCAGGGGAGGTCAAGGATACTCGGCGCAGTACCGCCTGAATTGCCACCCTTGGAAACGATTAGATGGCGCAGAACGATCACCATCCGGCGCTGTCGGCAACCCCGCCCACCGCAGTGACCAGGCCGACGAGCGGGACTGTCGCCGACGTGGCCGCGGGCGGGATCCCGCTGCCGGACTTTATTGCCTGCGGCGCGGACGGAGTGCTGCTGGACCCCGCCATGCTTGAAAGTCCCGCGCAGATACAGCGCTTTGTGGATCGTGTTTTCGCCGCAGGGGCCTGCTTCGTCGGTCTTGACTATGCCGCCTTGTCACGCCTGCTCTATCCACCCACAGCAGCACCTTTGTCGCCTGCCGGGGCAGGCGAAGCCAGGATTCGCATCGCTGACAGCATTGCCGACTTTGCATCGGAGCGCCGCGAGTTGTACAAGGCGGCCAAGCCCGCGGACAACGGTGCCCGCATCGAGTATGTTTTTTCGCCGGTCCGCTTCGAGCGCATCGTTGAAGTACCCATATTCGGCGAGGTGGATGCGGACGGCCTGCCGGTACTGACCGGCTATGACAAACAAGTTCGCTACGAGCCGACGTCACTGAATGTCGACGAATTTGTCGCCGCCATGTGGGCCCGGGGTATTCGCAGCGGCATCGACATCGCCGCCGTGCGCGCCGCCATCGCTTCGGGGCGCGACGAACGCGTGGATATCGCGCGACGCATAGACCCCACGCCCGGCAGCGATGCGACGGTACAGGAACAGACCGAAGCCCTGCATCGTGATGATTCACCGTCCATCCTGCCAAACGGCAAGGTCGATCTGAGTCATTTCAAGAACCATTTCCCGCAGGTATCGGCCGGAACCTGCCTGCTCAAAAAACAGCCCAGACACCTTGGCGTGCCGGGCCTGGACACCGACGGCACGGTGCTGGAAGCCGCCCTGCCGCGCGACTTCGAACTCGAAGAGCTGGCCGGTACGGGCACCCGGGTCGAACGCACCGCCAAGGGCGAATTCCTGGTCGCCGCGCGCGATGGCTTCCTCAACATCGATACCAAATCGCATCAGATATCGATCACGGAAAAGATCGTCAATCGCGAGGGGGTCAGCCTGCGCACCACCGGCAACCTGACGCTGGCCGGAGAGCACTACGAAGAGCACGGCGAAGTGCAGGAGCGCCGGGTGGTGGAGGGCAAGCACATGATCTTTCATGCCGACGTGTTTGGCCAGATCGTGTCGAGTGGCGGGCACGTTCGCCTCCACGCCAACCTCGCCGGCGGCGCGGTAAGGAACACGGGGGGCCTGATCCAGATCGACGGCCGTGCTTCGCGTGCCGTGCTCGAAGCGCGCGAAGGCGAGGTGCAGGCAAAGTATGCCGAAAGCACCATTGTGATCGCAGGAAAGGTCAGGCTGGTCCGCGCGGTCGCCTGCGACATCGTGGCCGAAGACGTCGAAATCGATGAGGCGATCGGCTGCACCATCGCGGCGCGGCGCATCCGCATCAAGCGTGCCGGGGCGCACCGGGAAGGCGAAACGCTGCTGACGGTCTGCGTTCCCGACTTTGCCGTGCTCGACAAGCGGCGGAGTGAATCGGGCAAGGAGATCGACAAACTGAGGCGGCGCATCGCGGCCAAACAGGCGTTGCTCGACGAGCGCATGGCAACGGCGGATATCCGAAAGTACATCGCCGCCGACCAGCGCATTCGTGCCGGCGACCTCAAGCTGACGCCGGCCCAGGATGAGCAGTGGCATCAGGCGACGCAAAAGCTGGCCGGGCCGCTGTTCCAGATCCAGACCTTGCAGAAGGAAATGGACGCGCTCAATGCGAACCTTTCCGAACATGACGGGCAACTGGAAGCCCTGAACTCGCAAAGGGCGGCAGCCGGCGTCGATATTCGCTGCGAAGTAGCCCAGGTGACCGGTGATGTCGCGGTGCAGACCATGGCGATCCCGCCCGATGCGGCGGTATTCGGCGGCGCGGAAGTCGGCGAAATCAAGCACCGGCTGCGCGACACGCGCGTGGTGCGCCAGCGGCTGTTTCGCGGCGAATCCGGCCGCTTCGCCTGGACCTGGACGCCGCCCGCGACGAGCTGAAACTGCTCCTCAAGGCCGTCCGCGCAACCAATCCCCCGATGCGAAAAAAGCCCGCGCCGGATTACCTGTCCGGCTACCCTGCCGATCTTGCCGCGGAAGTGCGGCGCCTGATAGAACAAGGCCTGCTGGCCGAGATGCTGCTGAGAAAATATCCGCTGCCGCACGCGGTACGTACCGACACTGCGCTGCATGACTACGTCGTGACCATAAAAGGCGCGTTTCTGCGCAACGCCGGGCAGCTGAGCAAGGTTTACTTCGACAGCAGGCTGCATGTGGTCCGCAACGCGCTGGGCACGCATACCAGCATCTCGCGGGTGCAGGGCCAGAAGCTCAAGGCCAAGCGCGAGATCCGGATTTCAAGCCTGTTCCGCGAAGTGCCGCTGGCCTTCCTGCGCATGATCGTGGTGCATGAGCTCGCCCACCTCAAGGAACGCGAGCACGACAAGGCTTTTTATCAGCTGTGCCGGCACATGGAACCCGACTACCACCAGCTGGAGTTCGACCTGCTCGCCTACCTCAGCAACCTGGAAGCGACCGGCCGGCCGCTGTGGGCGGCCGTCACAGCCGTCACAGCCGATACAGGTTAAGCCCTGGAACGGCGCCCGCTATCGAGCTTGCGCCACTGGCCGGGGCGCCTGGCCTTGTCTACCGCGGCCTTGGGCTTGGGTACCAGCATGTTCCTGCCCGGGCCCTTCAGAAAAGTCCGGTGCGCCAGAATGGCGGCGCTCACCTGTTCCGTTGCGAGCCGGATCGCCGCGCCTTCGACCCTGGGAGCGTAGCCGGCAAGCTCCTGCTTGATGGCGAGCAGGCGTTCTGCCGGCTCGGCCTTTCTCTTGCGAGGCACTCCGGCCATGAACTCCAGGGCCTCTGGCGTCAGCGTGAAGCGGCCGGCCTCTTCGCTGATCAACGCGTTCGTGGACAGCCGCAGAAACGCCGACACCATATCCACGTCGAGCGGAATCGAGCCGTGCAACAGGTCCGCCGCAGCCATGATTTCGGCAAGTTCCGCCGCGCGCCGTTTGGAAGCGAGCGCGGTCGCCATCAGAAGAAGTACATCCACATCATGGATCGGGTGCATGCAAAGACCTTTGAAAGAAACGACACAGCCGCTGGCTGGCAGCGGCGGGCAAGAACGCAGCGACCTAGGCCGACATGAGCACCGGGCCACCCTTGGCGATGGCACGCTGATAGGCGGGCCGGGCGACCATTCTGGCCTGGTAGGCCTGCAACTGCGGAAAGCGGCCATTGCCGGCGCGCGACAATGCGGCCTCGACGGCAAAGCTCATCTGGAAATCCGCCAGCGAGATCTGGTCGCCGGCAAACCATCGGTACGCGGCGAGGTGCTCTTCCATGAACTTCATGGCAGTAGCGACGTTCGGGTCTACCAGTTTCGCCAGCACTCCGCTACATATCTTGCGCGCAATCGGCCTCACGAAAAACGGCATCGGCTGCTTGGGAATGCTCATGAACACCAGCTTCATCACCAGCCAGTTCATCAGCGAGCCTTCGGCGTAATGCATCCAGAAGCGGCACTGCCGGTAACCCGGCGTGCCGGCGGCGGGCTGCAGGTTTGCTACGTCCCCCTTGCCCTGGTCCCCATAGCGCTCGACCAGGTATTCGAGTATCGCGCCCGACTCGGCGATCGTCAGGTCACCGTCGGAAATAACCGGCGACTTGCCCAGTGGATGCACGGCGCGCAACTCCGGCGGCGCCAGGCGAGTAACCGGGTTGCGCTGGTAGCGCTTGATCTCGTAAGGCACGCCGAGTTCTTCGAGCAGCCACAAAACACGCTGCGAGCGCGAGGTTTCGAGATGGTGGACGGTGATCATGGTGCCTAGTATAGACAGCGCGCGGCGCCCCCGCGACAATCATTTCCGCATTGGCGGGCAGGCCGCGCGCGCCATCGGGATTGGCACCGCGCCAAGTTGTTAGAATCGAAGCATGATGCGTCGCACTCCTCCCACCATGGCCCTGCCGGGCCCGATCCCCGATACCCGCCACGACTGGCAAACCGTCCAGACCCTGCTGCCCTACCTGTGGGCATGGAAGGGCCGCGTGGTTTTTGCGCTGTGCTGCCTGCTGCTGGCGAAGCTGACCAATGTCGCGGTGCCGCTGGTGGTCAAGGACATCATCGACACCTTCACCCTGCCCGGCGCCAGCACGCTGGAGCAGGCCGTGCTGCTGGTCCCTTTGGGTCTGCTGGCCGCCTACGGCGCGCTGCGTTTTTCCACGGCGCTATTCACAGAACTGCGCGAAATATTCTTTGCCCGTGTCACCCAGCGTGCGGTGCGCACCATTACGCTGCAGGTCTTCGAACACCTGCATGCGCTCTCGCTGCGCTTTCACCTCGATCGCCAGACCGGCGGCCTGACGCGCGACATCGAACGCGGCACGCGCTCGATCGGCTCGCTGATCAGCTACACGCTTTATTCGATACTGCCCACACTCGTGGAAATCACGCTGGTGCTGGGCATCCTGGCGGTTCGCTACGACAGGGACTTCACGTTGATCACGGTCACCACGCTGGTGATCTATGTCATCTTCACCATCATCGTCACCAACTGGCGCACGGTCTTGCGGCGCGAGGTGAATGAACTGGATTCCGCGGCCAACGTGCGCGCCGTCGACAGCCTGATCAATTTCGAGACGGTCAAGTATTTCAACAACGAGCGCTGGGAGCACGACCGCTACGACGAGCAGATGCAGAAATGGGAGGCGGCGCAGGTCCGCAGCCAGATTTCGCTGTCCTGGCTGAATCTCGGCCAGTCGCTGATCATCGCCAGCGGCGTGTCGCTGATGATGTGGCGCGCCGCAATCGGCGTCGCCGCCGGCAACATGACCGTGGGCGACATCGTGCTGGTGAATGCCTTCCTGATCCAGCTCTACATGCCGCTCAACCACCTTGGCGTGCTGTATCGCGAGATTCGCCAGTCGCTGACCGACATCGAGCGCATGTTCTCGCTGCTCGGCAAGAACCGCGAGATCCAGGATGCGCCGGATGCACGGCCGCTGTTTGCCAGCGGTGAAAGCGGTCCGTGTGAAATCGAGTTCGAGCGCGTCGGCTTCGCCTACGAGGCCAACCGGCAGATCCTGTTCGATGTCGATTTCAAGGTGGGCGCCGGCAAGACGGTCGCGGTAGTGGGTCACAGCGGCTCCGGCAAGTCGACCCTGGCGCGGCTGCTGTTCCGCTTCTATGACACCACCGCAGGCTCGGTCAGGATCAACGGCTCGGACCTGCGCGCCCTGCAGCAGACCTCGGTGCGGGCGGCGATCGGCATCGTGCCGCAGGACACGGTGCTGTTCAACGACACGATCTTCTACAACATCCAGTACGGCCGACCCCAGGCCCCGCGCGAAGAGGTCATCGCCGCCGCCAGGGCCGCGCACATCCACGACTTCATAGAAGCGCTGCCCGAGGGCTATCAAACCCGTGTCGGCGAGCGCGGCCTGAAACTCTCCGGCGGCGAAAAGCAGCGCGTGGCCATCGCCCGCGCGCTGCTGAAGAACCCGCCTATATTGATCTTCGATGAAGCCACCTCGGCACTCGACTCCAAGACCGAAAAGGCCATCCAGGCCGAACTGGACCTGGCAGCCGTCGGCCGCACCACGCTGATCATCGCGCACCGGCTATCCACCGTGATGAACGCCGACGAAATCCTGGTGCTCGATGCCGGACGCATTGTCGAACGCGGCGCCCATCGCGCATTGCTTGAGCGTGGTGCCCTATACTCGCAGATGTGGGCGTTGCAACAGCAGGAAAACTTGATCGACGCCTGACCAATAATTACAGGAGACCGCCATGATCCGTCGCGCAATTGCTGTTTTCATCACCCTGACGACCCTCGCTTTGCCCGCGCTGGCCCAGGAGCCGGGCGGCACGCTAAAGAAGCTGAAAGACAACGGCAGCATTTCCCTCGGCCACCGCGAATCCTCGATTCCCTTCTCCTACTACGACGACAAGCAGCAGGTGATCGGCTATTCGCAGGAAATCATGCTCAAGGCCGTCGCGGCGATCAAGGCAGAACTGAAGCTGCCCGCCCTGCAAACCAAACTGGTGCCGGTTACTTCGCAGAACCGTATCTCGCTGATCCAGAACGGCACCATCGACATCGAGTGCGGCTCGACCACCAACAATACCGAGCGGCAAAAACAGGTGTCCTTCTCCAATACCATTTTCATCATCGGCACACGCCTGCTGGCAAAGACCACTTCGGGCATCAAGGACTTTCCCGATCTGGCCGGCAAGAACGTCGTGACGACCGCCGGCACCACCTCCGAGCGCCTGCTGCGCAGGATGAACGACGAGAAGAAGCTCGGCATGAGCATCATCTCCGCCAAGGACCACGGCGAATCCTTCCTGACGCTCGAAACCGGCCGCGCCGTCGCCTTCATGATGGACGACGCGCTGCTCTACGGCGAACTCGCCAAGGCGAAGAAGCCCGGCGACTGGGTCGTGGTCGGCACCCCGCAATCCCGCGAGGCCTACGGTTGCATGCTGCCGAAGGATGATGCCGCTTTCAAGAAGATCGTCGACTCCGCCATCGCCAGGGTCATGGCCTCCGGCGAGGCCGAGAAAATCTACGCAAAATGGTTCATGGACCCGATCCCGCCCAAGGGCCTGAACCTCAACTTCCCGCTCTCGGAAGACATGAAAGCGCTCTACAAGAACCCGAACGACAAGGCCTTCGAATAATCGCGCAAGAACGTGACCTACGCCTGGCACTGGGAGGTCTTCCTCCAGCCCGCCGCTTCCGGCGAGAGTACCTATCTCGGCTGGATGCTGGCGGGACTGAAGATGACGATCGCGCTCTCGCTCTCGTCCTGGATCATGGCCCTGGTGCTGGGTGCGCTGATGGGCGTGCTGCGCACCGTGCCGAGCCGGTTGTGGTCCGGCGTCGCAGCAGCGTATGTCGAGCTGTTCCGCAACGTGCCGCTGCTGGTGCAGTTGTTCATCTGGTATTTCGTCCTGCCCGAGTTGCTGCCGCAGGCCTGGGGTGATGCGTACAAGCAGATGAACCCCCTGGCGCAGCAGTTCCTCGCCGCTTTTGTCTGCCTCGGTTTCTTCACCAGCGCCCGCGTCTGCGAACAGGTACGCTCCGGCATCAACTCCCTGCCGGCGGGACAGAAAAACGCCGGCCTTGCGCTCGGCCTGACCCTGCCACAAACCTACCGCTACGTCATGCTGCCGATGGCCTTGCGCCTGATCGTGCCGCCACTGACCTCGGAGTTTCTCAACATCTTCAAGAACTCCGCCGTCGCCTCGACCATCGGCCTGCTCGAACTCGCAGCGCAAGGCCGGCAGCTGGTCGACTACACCGCGCAACCCTATGAATCCTTCATCGCCGTAACCGTGTTTTACATGCTCATCAACGTCGTGGTCATGGCGGCAATGCACCGGGTCGAGCAGAAAGTCCGTGTGCCGGGCTACATCGGCGGAAAATGACGGGTCGCCCATGAGCTACGAGTTCGACTGGTCTTCGATTCCCGGCGCGCTGCCCTTTCTGTGGGTCGGCATGAAAATCACGCTGGAGATCACGCTCACCGCCATCGCCGTCGGCATTGTCTGGGGCACGCTGCTGGCGATGATGCGGCTGTCGGCCTCGCCCCTGCTGTCGTGGTTTGCCGCCGGCTACATCAACCTGTTTCGTTCGATACCGCTGCTGATGGTGCTGCTGTGGTTCTTCCTCATCGTGCCGCGACTGCTCGAAGGCATGCTTGGCCTGGCGCCCGGCAGCGACATGCGGCTGGCCTCGGCGATGGTCGGCTTCGCGCTGTTCGAGTCCGCGTACTATGCCGAAATCATTCGCGCGGGAATCCAGAGCGTACCCAGGGGGCAGGTTGCGGCGGCCTACGCGCTCGGCATGAGCTATGGCCAGGCGATGCGTCTGGTGGTGCTGCCGCAGGCCTTCCGCAACATGGTGCCGCTCTTGCTGACCCAGGCCATCATCCTGTTCCAGGATACTTCGCTGGTCTATGTCAGCGCCCTGGCCGACTTCTTCGGCGCTGCCTACAAGGTCGGCGACCGCGATGGCCGGCTCGTCGAACTTCTGCTGTTCGCCGGTGCCGTCTATTTCGTCATCTGCTATTCGGCATCCCTGCTGGTCAAATACTTCCGCAAGAAGGTAAGCGCATGATTTCAATCCGCAAGGTCAGCAAACACTACGGCAGCTTCCAGGTGCTCAATGACTGCTCGACCGAGGTCAAAAAAGGCGAGGTCATCGTTGTCTGCGGGCCTTCCGGCTCCGGAAAATCGACGCTCATCAAGTGCGTTAACGGGCTCGAACCCTTCCAGCAGGGCGAGATTGTCGTCAATGGCATCTCGGTCGGCGATCCAAAAACCAACTTGTCGACGCTGCGCGCGCACGTCGGCATGGTGTTTCAGCACTTCGAGCTTTTCCCGCACATGAGCATCACCGAGAATCTGACCGTCGCCCAGATCAAGGTGCTCGGGCGCTCGAAGGACGAGGCGGATCAGAAGGGCATGGCTCTGCTCGACCGCGTCGGCCTCAAAATGCATTCGCACAAGTTTCCCGGCCAGCTATCCGGTGGCCAGCAGCAGCGGGTAGCCATCGCCCGCGCGCTGTGCATGGACCCGATCTGCATGCTGTTCGACGAACCGACGTCGGCGCTCGATCCCGAGATGATCAATGAGGTGCTCGATGTCATGGTCGAGCTGGCCAGGGAAGGCATGACCATGATGTGCGTATCGCACGAAATGGGCTTCGCCCGCAAGGTTGCCCATCGCGTGATCTTCATGGATCAGGGTGCGATCGTTGAAGATGCGACCAAGGACGAGTTCTTCGGCACGCCCCGCTCCGAGCGTGCGCAACTTTTCCTGTCGAAGATACTGTCTCACTAACAAGCCGGCGCACCGGAGGTGCGGACGCTGAAATCCATTATGACTACACCCGCTCAAGACAAAGACCAGCCCCTGCGCGACGACATCCGCCTGCTAGGCCGCCTGCTCGGCGACACCGTACGCGAGCAGGAAGGCATCGCGACGTTTGAACGAGTCGAGGAAATCCGCCGGCTCGCCCTGCGCTTCCATCGCGATGACGATCCCGCCGCGCGAGCGGAAATGGAAGCCTTGCTGCGCGAGTTGCCACGCGACGGCACCAACCAGGTGGTGCGCGCCTTCAGCTATTTCTCGCACCTGGCGAACATCGCCGAGGACCAGCACCACATCCGACGCGCGCGCGCGCATGCTTGTGGCGGCTCGCCGCCACGCGAAGGCAGCCTGGCCTTTTCGCTGCGACGTGCGCTCGACGCCGGCATCGGTGCCGGAGTTTTGGGCAAGTTCTTCGCCGACGCCCAGGTGCGGCCGGTGCTGACCGCGCACCCGACCGAAGTGCAACGCAAGAGCATTCTCGACTGCCAGTGGAAGATCGCGAGCCTGCTCGACGAGCGCGACCGTACCCAGTTGTCGCCGGAGGAACAGGCCGAGCACGCCGAAGCCCTGCGCCGCGCCGTGCTGCGCCTGTGGCAAACCCGCATGCTGCGGCGGGCCAAGCTTTCGGTGATGGACGAGGTCAATAACGCACTGTCCTTCTACGACACCACGTTTCTGCGCGAACTGCCGCGTCTCTATAACGCCTGCGAAGACCATCTGGCGGCGGTCGTCCCTGGCTGGAAGGATTGCGGCGTGGCGGAATTGCCGCCTTTCCTGCACCCCGGCTCCTGGATTGGCGGTGATCGCGACGGCAATCCTTTCGTCACGGCGCAGATCCTCGACAGCGCGATGCGCGCACAAAGCCGCAAGGCCATCGGCTACCTGCTGGACCAGTTGCACATGCTCGGCGCGGAACTGTCGACCACGACCTCGCTGATTTCGGTGCCCAATGTCGAGCTGATGCGCCTGGCCGAAGCTTCGCCCGACCACAGCCTGCACCGCCTCGACGAGCCCTATCGCCGTGCCATCGCCGGCTTCTATGCGCGGCTGGCGGCGACCGCCCTGCAACTGGACAATCTCGAAGCGCCGCGCCATGCAGTAGCGCCGGCCGAGCCTTATGCCACAGCCACCGAATTCGCTGCCGATCTCGACGTATTGCACCGCTCCCTGATCAGCCATAAGGCGGGTCTGCTGGGCCGTGGCCGCCTGCGCCGCCTGCGTCATGCCGTAGCGATTTTCGGCTTCCACCTGGCCCCGCTCGACCTGCGCCAGAACTCGGATGTGCATGCGCGCACCGTGGCCGAGCTGCTGGCCGTCGCCCGCCCCGGCACCGACTATCTGGCGCTCGACGAAAATGCGCGTATCGCATTGCTGCTGGAGGAACTGGCAACGCCACGCCCGCTGGCCGCACCCGGCATCGATTACTCGGAGGAAACCCGCGGCGAGCTGGCGATCTTCCACACCGCGCGCAGCATTCACCAGCGCTACGGCAAGGCCGCCATCGAGAACGTCATCATCTCCAAGACGGACGGTGTGTCCGACATTCTCGAAGTCGCCGTGCTGTTGAAGGAAGTCGGCCTGCTGCGGCCGCTGGAGCATGCGCTCGACGTGAACATCGTGCCGCTGTTCGAAACCATCGGCGACCTCGCCAATGCCGGCCCGATCATGGACCGGCTGCTGGCCATCCCGCTCTACAACCGACTGCTCGGTTCGCGCCAGGCCTTGCAGGAGTGCATGCTCGGCTACTCCGACAGCAACAAGGACGGCGGCTTCCTGACCTCCGGCTGGGCGCTATATCGTGCGGAAATCGCATTGACCGAGGTATTCGCCCGCCATGGCATCACCTTGCGCCTGTTCCATGGTCGCGGCGGCTCGGTCGGCCGCGGCGGCGGCCCGAGCTATCAGGCCATCCTGGCGCAGCCGCAAGGCGCGGTGCAAGGCCAGATCCGCATTACCGAGCAGGGCGAAGTAATCGCCTCGAAATATGCCAACCCCGAACTCGGCCGCCGCAACCTGGAAATCCTCGCCGCCGCCACGCTCGAAGCCACATTGCTGGCGCATGAGCACGATGCGCCGCGCCCCGAGTTCCTGGCGGCAATGGAAGAACTCTCGGCCACGGCCTTTGCCGCCTACCGCGGAATGGTCTACGAAACACCGGGCTTCGAGCAGTATTTCTGGGAATCCACCGTGATTGCCGAAATCGCCGCGCTCAACATCGGCAGTCGGCCGGCCTCGCGCAAGAAAACCACGTCCATCGAAGACCTGCGCGCGATCCCCTGGGTGTTCTCCTGGGCGCAGTGCCGCCTGATGTTGCCCGGCTGGTTCGGCTTCGGCGCGGCGGTAGCGGCATGGCGGGAAAAACATGGCGCAGCGGGAATGGCGCTGCTCGTCCGGATGAATCGCGAGTGGGGCTTTTTCCGCGCGCTGTTGTCGAACATGGACATGGTGCTGGGCAAAAGCGACATCGCGCTTGCCGAACGCTACTCGCAGCTGGTGAAGGACGAAGACCTGCGCAACTGCATCTTCCCGCAGCTCAAGGCCGAGTGGCAGGCCGCCATCGATGGCTTGCTGGCAATCACCGGGCAAGGTGAACTGCTCGACGGCAACCCGCTGCTGAAACGTTCGATCCGCAACCGTTTTCCCTACCTCGACCCGCTGAACCACATCCAGATCGAGCTGCTGCGCCGCCACCGCTCAGGTGAGACCGACGATCGGGTGCAGCGCGGCATTCACCTGACCATCAACGGCGTCGCAGCGGGCCTGCGCAACAGCGGCTGAATTTCCCGCCCTCTAATCTGCGTAGTGTTTTCCCCCATAGCGCGTGACGCCGATCAGGATGCGCACCAGGCCGTAGGCGGCCGCGCTGGCCAGACGCACCAGCCAGGAGCGGTGTCGCTGATCCTCGGGCCGGATCTCGCTGGCGGCGCTGCCGATGGCAGCCTCGAGGCTGCCCAACAACTGCCCGGCGAAGGCGGTATCGCGCACCACGACGTTCGCTTCGCGCGCCAGCAGGAGGCTGAAGGGATCGATGTTCGACGAGCCGACGGTCGCCCAGTCGCCGTCGATTGCCGCAACCTTGGCATGGAGATAGGCCTTTTCGTATTCGAAGACACGCACGCCTGCCGACAGCAGGCGATCGTAGAGCGACATCGTGGCGTAGTGAAACAGAATATGGTCAGAGCGTCCTTGCAGCAGCAGTTTGACGCTCACGCCGCGCTGCGCGGCCGTCAACAGGGCCTTGCGGAAACCCCGGCCGGGAAGAAAATAGGCGCTGGAAATGACAATCTGGCGCCGGGCACCATTGATGGCCTCCAGATACGCATTCTCGATGTCACGCCGATGACTCAGGTTGTCACGAATCATCAGTGCGGCCTCTGTCGTACCACGGATGACCGGCGCCACCGGCAGCGGCCCCGGTGCCGGCGGACGATGGCCGAGGCTCGCCCAGCGCACCAGGCGCCAGACATGCCTCATCGTGGCGTGCACCTGCGCCGCCAGCGGACCCTCGATGCGTACCGCAAAGTCGAAACGCGCTGACTCGGACTTGCCGCCGTCAAAATCGTCGAGCACGTTGATGCCCCCGACGAAGGCCGTGCTGCCATCGATCACCACAAGTTTTCGATGCAGCCGGCGCAGGCGATAGCGCCTGAACTGTCGTTGTCCGACCTCCGGCCGATAGGTCATCACCTCCACACCGTCGGTCGCCAGGGATGCCCCCAGGCCCGCGGCAAACTCGCGTGCACCAAAACCATCCACCAGCACGCGCGCAGCGACGCCCCGCAGTGCAGCTCGAGCCAGTGCCGCGGCGACCCGGCGTCCCGTCGTGTCGTCGGCAAATATATAGGCTTCGAGATGCACCTCATGCCTGGCAGCATCAATCGCGGCAATCAGTGCGGGGAAATACTCCCCACCCGAGTTGAGCAATTGCAGTCGGTTTCCCGCAAGAAAATCTTGCGCTGCAGTGCCTTCCGGGGCGACTCTCACGACTCGCCTGTCTTGACTTGAAGTTCGGCGGAAAGCACGGCGTGATCGGAAATCGTCGACCATGGCCGCCCGGAATGAAGCTGCGTCGTGACGACCTGACAACCGCGCTGGTAAATGCGGTCGAGGCGGAACATCGGCAGCGCGGCAGGGTAGCTGCGTGATGGGCGGCGACCGGTGCCGGCGAACACCTCGACCAGGCCGAGGCGCTCCGCCAGCAGGTCATCGGCGTGGTTGCGCCAGTCGTTGAAGTCGCCCGCAATCAGGAGCGGTGCGTCGACCGGCACCAGATCTTCGATGCGGCTTGCCAGCGCATCCATCTGCCGCCGCCGCGAGCGGGCAAAGAGCGACAGATGCACGCAAACGCAATGCAGCGGCTGCGCCAGCTGCGGCAGCTCGACGGCGCAGTGCAACAGTCCGCGCTTCTCGAAACGCAGGTGGGTCACATCCTGGTTGTGCTCATGCAGGATGGGAAAGCGCGAGAGAATGGCATTGCCGTGATGGCCGTGGTCATAGACCATGTTGCGGCCGTAGGAGTGGTTTCCCCAGACATCCTCGGCGAGGAATTCATGTTGCGGAACTGCCGGCCACTCCGGATGCCGCGCAGCGTGCCCCAGATGCAGTCCCTGTACTTCCTGCAGGAAAACAATATCGGCCGACAGCTCGCGCAGGCGGTCGCGCAGCTCATGCACCATCATGCGGCGATTGAACTGCGAGAAACCCTTGTGGATGTTCCAGGTAGCAATGGATAACGTCAATGTCATGCTGCGGCTGCCTCAAAGCGCCAGTCTACAGTGGTGCGCCGGTTTGGTTCCCGCTTTGCCGGCTCAGGTGCAAAGGGCAAGGACATCCTCGCGGATTTCAGCATACTCGTGCTCGGTCAGGCCCAGGTAGTCGAGGACTATTTCGCCGTGGCGCTCCCACTGGTAGTCGGCGCGCAGGCGCAAAGAGGTGTCGTTCAGATGCTCGGCAAGGAAGTTGATCGCGACCAGCGTGCGCGTCACGGGATCGGAGCTGTCGGCGCTGTCGGTGATGATTCCTGGATCGTGGTGACGCAGAATCGACTGGCAAATGACATCCGACAGGCCCCAGGAGCGCGCGATCATGTACCCGACCGTGGCGTGGTTGGTGCCGTGGCGCTCCTCCTCGATATCTGTCAGCGGGCGGTTCTCGCCTGCAGCGAGCTTGAGCGTCTCCCGGTAATCGTCAAAACGCTGCATCAGCAAGGGAATGCCGCAGTCATGAAAGAGGCCGAAGGTATAGGCATCTTCGCGCGGCACCTTGGGCAGAATGGAACAGATGTAGGCGTTGATTGAGGCCACCTTCACGGAACTATCCCAGAAGCGCTCGAGACTTGCCGCATTTCCTCCCACTGCGTTGCGCAGCACCAGGCCGGTGACAACATTGCGCACGTTTCGCGCTCCGAGCATCAGCACTGCCTGGGATACGTGTCCGATCTTTGAGCGCAAGCCGAAAAGCGGCGAATTCAAGGTTTTCAGCATGGCCGCGGAAACGCCGACATCCTTGCCGATAAGCCCGGCGACCCGCTTCATGTCCGGATCCCGACTTTTCAATTCCTGGTCGACTTCAATGAGCAGCGTCGGCCGCGGCGGTATGGCAACGCCCTTGAGCAACGCCTCCACTCCCTCCTGAGACAGTTCGACAGCCATCAATCACTCCTCGGAATCAAGCCAACAATTTACGGCAGCGGATGAGCGGAACCGCCCCCAGGGATTTGGGGTACAGACGTTTCAAGCGCACGGCTTGGAGTATCCACGGCCGCTGTATCCTGGTCAAATGGGTTGCTGCCCGATCAGGCTTGACCCGGCGCGCACGATACTCGCTGACCAGCAGCCTGGTGAATCCTGAAGACCACAATACGACGCTCATACCCGGATGTGAAAGGGATTGAAGTCGGTATTGCGGTCGTACCAGTCTTCGTGCTCGGCGCGCTTGAGGAAGGCCACCACGCGGTAGGTGACGGGCGTCATCACCACCTCCCAGGCGGTCTTGAGCAGGTACTGGGCGAGGGCGATTTTCGCCACCTGCGCATCGGGCCAGAGGCCGTAGAAGGCGATGACGTAGAACAGTCCGGAATCCACCGCCTCGCCGACCAGGGTCGACCCGATGGTGCGCATCCACAGCCAGCGCCCTTCGCTCCAGATTTTCATCTTCGCCATTACATAGCTGTTGGCAAAGCTGCCGCACCAGAACGCGATCATCGATCCGGCGACAATGCGCCAGGTATTGCCGAAGACCCCTTCCATATGGGCCTGATAGGCCCGGTTGAAGTCGTCCGGCACCGGCGGCAGGGCCAGCGCCACGGCGGCCATGAAGGCCGCAAAGGCCAGTGCCGCGAAGCCGGCCCATACCACCCGGCGGTCACGACCGTAGCCATAGACCTCGGTGAGGATGTCGCCGAAGATGTAGGAGATGGGGAAGAACAGCACCCCGGCCGAAAAGCTCACCTCGCCGATCAGCGGCAGCGTCAGCTGCGCCGCCTTGGCCGCACCGATCAGGTTGGAACACAGCAGCACGCAGACGAAGGCCGCCATCACAAAGTCGTAATAGCGGTAGCTGCGCTGCGGCGTGTTCATCGGCGAGCCCTTTCAGGATGGCAGGAGCAAAGTGTACGCCGTCCCGCCAGCGCCGACTCTTTCATCGCATTTCGGCCCAGGCAGGGAGTCGGGCTCCCGCGCTGAAACTGCAGTGTCTGTATTCTTCCGGATGCGCAGGACGGCGGCTGAATCCAAGACCCAGAAGAGACAGTTGTAGCCTTACTGCCGAATGACGCCTACGCGACGTTAAGAGTCATTCAGGTTTGACCAGTCGACGACAAGTATATCGGTCGAAAGCAGCCCGTTGGAAAACATGGGCATGCCATCGGTCTAGTGTTGTGCTACATGGATTTTACGGATTCCTTGGCGTCGTTCATGGTAACGATGACGCGATTTCTGCCCTCTTCTTTTGCGCGATAGAGCGCTTGATCGGCGGCCTGAACCAGTTGCTCTTTGCTATCGAAGCCTGGAATTAAGACTGCCACACCAAGGCTTATGGTGATCCGAATGTTTTGTTTTTTGCCGGAATCGTCAGCAATTTCGAACTGATGCGATTCAACCAGTTGGCGCAGACGCTGTGCTACCAATGCAGCGCCATTGACGGGGGTATTGGTGCAGATCACCAGGAACTCTTCTCCCCCATAACGCGCGACAACATCCAGATCGCGAAGCGAGGCCTTCACCAGACCGCTCAATGTCGACAAGATGGCATCCCCCGCCTGGTGTCCGTATGTGTCATTTACGCGCTTGAAATAGTCGATATCGATCATCAGAACGGAAAGCTCGAGAGAGTATCTTTTTGATCGCGCAACTTCGTCATCGAGGCGACGGTCCAGATAGCGGCGGTTATAAGCCTTCGTCAGCGGGTCAGTAATGCTCTCAACTTCCAACACATTCATTCGCAGCAGATCAGTAGCGGTTTGTAGCGAAAGCTCTATCGTCAGCCATACAAATAGGGCGCCGAATAGAAATATGCAGGGAATGAGAATCTCGCTCCATTGGGATTGTTGACCCCAAAATATCACCGCATAGGCCAAGTAACCTGCGATGAAGATAAAAATCAATGCAGTCATGGCAAGCCACTTGTTGCGCAGCGGTCCGGCAGGGAGCATCGCTATCATTCTGCGCAGCGGGGCAAGAGTGACCAAATGAATAGCCAAGCCGATTAGAACCAGTGAGGCGGACAGATACGAAATCATGGTGAACATTATGCGGCTTTGCTGTGCTTTATGATCGCCTTGAGTTGCTGGCAGTTGCCAGTCATCCGATTTCAGCGACCGGCTGCTCCCGGTCTGAAGAAGGCATCGCCGATGACCGCCATCGCCGAACCGCGGCGATACCCAAGCGTTGTGAAAGTCGGCGCTGACGTTACGGCGAGGGAGGTCAGGAGACCGCGAGCATCCGCTCCAGCGAAATCTTCGCCAGCTTCGCCTCGTGCTCGGGCACCTTGATCTGATTCACGACCCGGCCTTCGACCAGGTTTTCCAGGGTCCACGCCAGATGCTGCGGATCGATGCGCTGCATGGTCGAGCACATGCAGATGGTGCTGGCCATGAACTGCACGATCTTGCCTTCGTGCTTCACTTCCTGGGCCAGCCGCTCGACCAGGTTGAGTTCGGTGCCGACCAGCCAGCGCGTGTTCGGCGGCCCCGCCTTGACGGTGTTGAGGATGGTCTCGGTGCTGCCGATGTAGTCGGACTGTTTGCAGACTTCAAAGCTGCATTCCGGGTGCGAGATGACCAGACCATCGGGATGCTGGTTGCGGAACTTGAGAATGTCACCGGGCTGGAACATCTGGTGCACGGAACAGTAGCCGTGCCAGAGGATGATCTTCGCCTTTTCGATTTGCTCCCGCGTGAGGCCGCCCTGTTCGAGATCGGGGTTCCAGATCACCATTTCATCCAGCGAAATACCCATCTTGAACCCGCTCCAGCGGCCCAGATGCTGGTCGGGAAAAAACAGCACCTTCTCGCGCTGGGCGAATGACCATTCGAGAATTTTTGGCGCGTTGGACGAAGTGCAGACGATGCCGCCGTGTTCGCCGCAGAAGGCTTTCAGGTCGGCAGCGGAATTGATGTAGGTGACCGGCGTGATTTTCTCGTCGGGATTCAGCACCGCGGCAAGTTCGCGCCAGGCACGCTCGACCTTCGCCAGGCTGGCCATGTCGGCCATCGAACAGCCGGCGGCCAGATCCGGGAGGATGGAAATCTGTTCCGGCCGCGAGAGAATGTCGGCCACCTCGGCCATGAAATGCACGCCGCAGAACACAATGTTCTCGGCATCGGACTGCGAGGCCAGGCGCGAAAGCTTGAGCGAATCGCCGGTGATGTCGGCATGGGCATAGACATCGGCCCGCTGATAGTGGTGACAAAGCAGCACAACCTTGTCGCCCAGCTTCGCCCTAGCCGCTCGTATGCGCTCGCCGGCGGCCTTGTCAGCCAATTCGTTGAAGCGATCAAAGGAAATGCTTGCAGTTTGCATGTTATGAACTCGGGAAATTGGACGTGGCGAACTCCCATCGGAAAGCCTGTCGGACAGGCGGGATAGAATGTCACGGATTCGAGTATAGCGTCCCCCCATGATGCGTGAAACCCACTCAAACGCGATCACCGATACCCCGCCCACGGAAGGGGATTTGAAGCAGGCGCGCTTCGAGGAAGGCCAGCGCATCACCTGGGTCAGCGTGGCGGTCAATATCGTGCTGACGGCCATGCAGTTGGTGGTCGGCTTCACGGCGCATTCGCAAAGCCTGATTGCCGATGCGATGCACACGCTGTCTGACATTGTCTCCGACGCCTTTGTGCTGTTCGCCAACCGCAAGGGCGCGGAAGCGGCAGATGCCGATCATCCCTATGGCCATGGCCGCTTTGAAACAGCCGCTTCGCTGGTGCTGGGACTGCTGCTGGCGGGAACCGGTGCCGGCATCCTGGTCGCGGCCGCGGGGCGCCTGCAGGATATCGGCAGTGCACCGCCGGTCGGCCTTGCCGCAATGTGGGCGGCAACATTCACGCTGGCGGCCAAGGAGGGCCTGTTCCGCTACATGCTGGCAACCGCCGAGCGCTTGCGTTCGCCCATGCTGGTGGCCAATGCCTGGCATGCCCGCGCCGATGCGCTCTCCTCGCTGGTAGTCGCCGCCGGCGTCGGCGGCGCTTTGCTCGGTTTCAACTTCGCAGACGCCGTGGCCGCCATCATCGTCGGCGCCATGATCGTGCGCGCCGGCTTCAAGTTCGCCTGGAGCGCGATCCGCGAACTGATCGATACCGGCCTCTCGGCCGAGGAAGTGACGGCAATCGGCCAGACCATCGCAACCACGTCCGGGGTGCTGGGGCTCCACGAGTTGCGTACCCGGCGCATGGCGCATCAGGTGCTGGTCGATGCCCATGTGCAGGTCGACCCCCGCATCAGCGTGTCCGAAGGCCACCGCGTTGCCGAGTCGGCACGGCAACGCGTGCTGGGCAATCACCCGGAAGTGCTCGATGTCCTGGTTCACGTCGATGCCGAAAATGATCTGCTGGGCAATGCCGCCGTTCAGTTGCCTGACCGGGCGGTCCTCCTCGCACATCTGCGCGAGGTGCTCGACGCCAACCCTCCCGAGTTCGAACGAACCACCCTGCATTACCTCGGCACCCGGGTCGAGGCTGAAGTTTTCCTGCCGCCCGGCTACGCCGACGAATCGGGCCTCGCTACGCTGAATCGGCGTATTGAAGCAGCGCTGCCGGACGACCCCTGGTTCATCGCCATCCGGCTCAACCAGCGGGTTGCACCACACTAGTGCGCTCATAGTCTCGGATGCACTCCTTTGGTGCGATCATCGAGGCATCGAGAAGGAAAAAGACTTGTGGCACAATTGCTTCCTTTCGCGACGCCAATGGCACGTTAACTGCTATCAGGGTGCTGCACCGTTATTCAGGTTTCGATTCCCCGCATTTGTCATTCAATCTCAGGAGAGCAACTCATGACCCCCCAGGACGTAATCAAGATGGTTGAAGAGAAGGAAGTCCGTTTCGTCGACTTCCGCTTCACCGACACCCGCGGCAAGGAACAGCACGTTGGCGTGCCGATCTCCCATTTCGGCATGGAAAAATTCGAAGATGGCCACGCCTTCGACGGCTCGTCCATCGCCGGCTGGAAGGGCATTCAGGCCTCCGACATGCAGTTGATGCCTGACGCCAATACAGCCTACATCGACCCCTTCATGGACGAAACGACGCTGGTACTGACCTGCGACGTGGTCGAACCGGCCGACGGCAAGGGCTACGACCGCGACCCGCGCTCGATCGCCAAGCGCGCCGAGGCCTATCTCAAGTCCTCCGGCATCGGCGATACCGCCTATTTCGGCCCGGAACCCGAGTTTTTCATTTTCGACGCCGTCGAGTGGAAAATCGACATGTCCGGCTCCTATTGCAAGGTCATCTCCGAAGAAGCCGCCTGGGCCTCGGCCGACAAGTTCGAAGCCGGCAACAGCGGCCACCGCCCGACCGTCAAGGGCGGCTACTTCCCCGTGCCGCCGGTTGACAGCCTGAACGACATCCGTGCCCAGATGTGTCTGGCGCTGGAAGCCTGCGGCGTGCCGGTGGAAGTGCATCACCACGAAGTCGCCACTGCCGGCCAGTGCGAAATCGGCACGAAGTTCGGCAGCCTGGTGCAGCGCGCGGACTGGACGCAGATCCTCAAGTACATCGTGCATAACGTCGCCCACAGCTACGGCAAGACGGCGACCTTCATGCCCAAACCCATCGTCGGCGACAACGGCTCCGGCATGCACGTCCATCAGTCGATCTGGAAGGGCGGCAAGAACCTGTTCGCCGGCAACGGTTACGCCGGCCTGTCCGAGACCGCGCTGTACTACATCGGCGGCATCATCAAGCACGCTCGCGCATTGAACGCCATCACCAATCCGCTGACCAACTCCTACAAGCGTCTGGTCCCGGGCTTCGAAGCACCGGTCAAGCTGGCCTACTCGGCGCGCAACCGTTCCGCCTCGATCCGCGTGCCTTATGTGCATAACGACAAGGCCCGCCGCATCGAAGTGCGCTTCCCGGATCCGGGTGCCAACCCCTACCTGGCTTTCACCGCCATGATGATGGCCGGTCTCGACGGCATCCAGAACAAGATTCACCCCGGCGATCCGGCCGACAAGAACCTGTACGACCTGCCGCCGGAAGAAGACGCGAAGATCCCGACCGTCTGCTCCAGCCTGGAACAGGCACTCGAGTACCTCGACAAGGGCCGCGAATTCCTCACCCGCGGCGGCGTCTTCAGCAACGAGATGATCGATGCCTACATCGAACTCAGGAATGAAGAAGTCACGCGCTTCCGCATGACCACCCATCCGCTCGAGTACGAGATGTACTACTCGATCTGATGAAGCCCCCTGCGTAGCTGGCGGGCCAGCAAAAAGCGCTGACCTCGCCGCTGCGAATGATTCGGAGCGCGAAGCGCAGAAAAAAATGGACGGGCAAGCCCGTCCATTTTTTTCTGCAATTGACATACACTCGACGGCATGAACAAAGTCCTCCTCGCCATCCCGCTCCTGCTGCCGCTAACCGCGGTCGCCAGTACGCTCTACAAGTGCACGGACGATTCCGGCGCGGTGCTCTATACCAACCAGAAAACCAGCAAGAAGAGCTGTACGATTCTCTCGCAACAGTTGCCACCGCCCCCGCCCAGCAGCAACGGGACCAAACAACGCCCGGCAGCGGCGCCAACGCCAGGTGATTTCCCTCGGGTTTCGGGTAATGAACAGAAGGCCCGTGACAGCGACCGCCGCGCAATTCTCGACAAGGAACTCGCCAACGAGTTGCAAAGCGCGGAGAAGGCCAGGAAGGCCCTGTTCGATGCCGGCAGCCAGCCCCCGGAAAAACTCCAGCCCCTGCGCGATACCGCAGCGCTGCACGAGCGGAACGTCGAGTCGCTGAAGAAGGAACTCGGCAACCTGCGCTGATCCGGCATTCAATTTGAGGGCCAGCGGATGGTGCGCTTCTTGCACTGACACGGATGATGAACCCGACCGAGACTTTCCATGCATTCAGCGGACTGGATCTGCTTTCCTCCGCGGTCGTGCTGGTTGACGCCAAACTGATCATCCGCCACATAAATCCGGCAGCGGAGAACCTGTTCGCCGTCAGCTCGCGACAACTGCTCGGCCATCCCCTGCAACGACTGGTTGGCAACCCGCCCGAACTCTCCTCCGCCCTCGAAAACGCACTGAAAAACAAGTGGAGCTATACCGGCCACAACATCCTGTTCAAGCTCGCGCAAAACATGCAGTTGCATGTCGATTGCACGGTAACGCCGGTGGAAACCGGCAGTGCGCGCCTGTTGCTGGAAGTACGCCCGATCGACCAGCAGTTGAAGGCGACGCGGGAGGAACAACTCGCCCAACAGCAGCAAGCCAACCGCGAACTGGTGCGCAACCTGGCACACGAGATCAAGAACCCGCTGGGCGGCATTCGCGGCTCCGCGCAGTTGCTGGAGCGCGAACTGGCCAGCGAACCGCTCAAGGAATATACCCAGGTCATCATCGAGGAAGCCGATCGCCTGCAGGCTCTGATGCAACGCCTGCTTTCTTCACATCGCGTGATGCAGCCGGCGCTGGTGAACATTCACGAGATTCTCGAGCGCGTGCGGCGCCTGATCCACGCCGAATATCACGATGTCAACGTCAAGCGTGACTACGACACCTCGCTGCCGGACATTACCGGCGACCGCGAGCAATTGATTCAGGCAATTCTCAATATTTCGCGCAACGCCGCACAGGCAATGCAGGGTAATGGAGAAATCGTTTTCCGCACCCGGGCGGCACGACAGGTCACGCTGGCCAAGAAGCACCACCAGCTGGCACTCGAATTGCAAGTAATCGACAACGGCCCGGGCATACCCGCAAACATCTGCGACAAGATCTTCTATCCGCTGGTATCGGGCCGTGAAAATGGCAGCGGCCTGGGCCTCACGATCGCCCAGAGCTTTGTCCAGCAACATGGTGGAACCATTGAAGTCACTTCGCGCCCCGGCCGCACCTGCTTTTCGCTGATGCTGCCGCTGGCCAGAAAGAAAAAGGAAGAATGATGAACGACTTTTCCCCCAGCCCCTTCTCCAGGAGAAGGGGTGACCACGGCTCGCTGCGCTCGCAGGCAAAACGAGGGTCTGCCTTGGGGCGGCCCGGCGGCAGACCATGAACCCCGTCTGGATCATCGACGACGACCGCTCCATTCGCTGGGTGCTCGAAAAGGCCCTTGGTCGGGAGAGCATTCCGGCCAAATGCTTCAGTTCTGCCGACGAAGCACTGGCGGCACTGGGCAACGGCCAGCTACCGCAGGTACTGGTTTCCGACATTCGCATGCCGGGCAGCAGCGGACTCGACCTCTTGCGTCATGTCAAGGAGCACTATCCCGATCTGCCGGTCATCATCATGACCGCCTACTCGGATCTCGATTCCGCCGTTGCCTCATTCCAGGGAGGGGCTTTCGAATACCTGCCCAAGCCTTTCGATGTGGATCAGGCCGTGGATCTGGTACGCCGGGCGATCACCCAGGCATCGCACCATAATGGTGCGCCTGAAGAAACCAGCTCCGTGCCTGAAATTCTTGGGCAGGGCGCAGCGCTGCAGGAGGTCTTTCGTGCCATTGGCCGTCTGTCGCAGTCGCACGCCACCGTTCTGATCAATGGCGAATCCGGTACCGGCAAGGAGCTCGTTGCACGCGCCCTGCATCGTCACAGCCCGCGCCGGGACGCGCCCTTCATCGCCATCAACACCGCGGCGATTCCACGCGATCTGCTCGAGTCCGAACTGTTCGGCCACGAAAAGGGGGCCTTCACAGGCGCCGGCGCGCTGCGCCGCGGACGCTTCGAACAGGCCGACAATGGCACCTTGTTCCTCGACGAAATCGGCGACATGCCAGCCGAGTTGCAGACACGGCTGCTGCGTGTGCTGTCGGAAGGCAATTTCTACCGCGTAGGCGGCCACCAGCCGGTGAAAGCGAACGTACGCGTGATCGCTGCAACCCATCAGAACCTTGAGGACCGGGTCAAGGAAGGCCTGTTCCGCGAAGACCTGTTCCACCGCCTCAACGTCATCCGCTTGCGCCTGCCGCCCCTGCGCGAGCGACGCGATGACATCCCGCTGCTGGCGAAGCACTTCCTGCAGAAAAGCGCGCAGGAACTCGGTGGCGAGCCCAAGCGCCTCACCGACGCGGCGCTCAAATACCTGCAGGGACTCGAGTTCCCCGGCAACGTGCGCCAACTGGAAAACCTCTGTCACTGGTTGACCGTCATGGCGCCGGGACAAAGCGTGGACATCGCCGACCTGCCCGCCGAACTGCGCGACGGCCTGGACAACTCAGCCCGCCGCGATATGCCCACCAACTGGAGCGCCGCGCTGGCGAGCGAAGCCGACCGACTGCTTGCCGCCGCGCCGGGCCAGGTTTTTGACCAGCTCACGCGCCAGTTCGAAGCCACGCTGATCCGTCGCGCCCTGAATGCCACGGGGGGGCGCCGCATCGATGCCGCCCATTTGCTCGGCATCGGCCGCAACACCATCACGCGCAAGATCCAGGAGCTCGGCCTGGATGACATCAAGGGAGATTCGGAGGCGACCTGAAAACGAAGTTTCAGTGAAGGCTAACGCCGGCTTCGTCGACGTTAAGCGTAGCGGCCGCAACTAAAGTCCCGCTTCAAGTATAGTCAGGCCGACCATTTCCCGAGTGCCGCCAGGGGCTCGTTGTCATATCGGACACTTTCATGCCTGCCACGATCGCCGCCATTGTCGCCAAGCTTGGGCTTGCCGCCCGCCGCTTCGATATCGATGTTCTGCCGCGCTGCGATTCGACCAACGCCGTATTGCTGAGCCGCGCCGAGTCCGGGGCACCGTCCGGCACGGTGGTCATCACCGAAGAGCAAACGGCCGGCCGCGGCCGGCGTGGCCGTACCTGGTTCGCCAGCCCCGGCGACAGCCTGACTTTCTCGCTGCTCTGGCGCTTTGCGCCGGGCACCGCACCGGCCGGGTTGTCGCTCGCCATCGGCGTCGCCGTCGCCCGCGCCCTGCAACAGGCGGGCGACGGAGCACCGGCACTGAAGTGGCCCAACGACATCCTGCAGAATGGTCGCAAGCTCGGCGGCATACTGGTTGAACTGGTTCCCGGAGCGCCGCATGCCGCGGTAATCGGCATCGGCATCAACCTGCGCATGCCCGCCGGCATGCCCGAAGACGTGCGTGCCGCGTCGACCGCGATTGCAGAATCGGGAACCGCGCCGGACGTGAACGACTTGTACGCTGCATTGCTGGGTGAACTGCTGGCGACGCTCGAAAGCTTCGCCGTGGGAGGGTTTGCTGCGATTCGCCCCGAGTGGATCGCGCGCCACGCCTACCAGGATGCGCGCGTCAACCTCTCGAGCGATTTCGGACCGCCGCGCGAAGGCCTCTGCCGTGGCGTCAACAGCGACGGCGCGCTGCTGCTCGAAGTCGATGGTCGCGTCGAACGCATCCTGTCCGGCGAAGTCTCGCTGCGGCCAACCTGAGCCTAACTTTCATGACAGCTAGAGTCACCCGCCGATGTCGAAGCACGCGAAAGGCGAATTGATGGCCCGCCCCTCCCCTCCTCCCCTCACGGGGAGGCTATTGACCAGATCGCTTCGCTCGACTACCACCAGTCGCTCCGAACGAGTTATTTCACGTTAATGATCCTCTGCCTCGACGCCGGTAACACGCGCCTGAAATGGGGTTTGCTGGAGGCTGACGGCTGGCGCCGGCAGGGCGTGCTGAACTATCAGGAACTGGACGTTTTGCTTGCAGAACTGCCTGCGCCGCCCAGCCGCATCCTGGCCTGCAATGTGGCCGGCGAAGCGATACGACAGCGCATCGAGGCCATGGCCGCCGGGCTCGAGCTTCCGCTGACCTGGCTGACCAGCACCGCCGCTGCCTGCGGCGTCAGCAACGGCTACGACAGCCCGCGGCAACTCGGCGCCGATCGCTGGGCGGCACTGATCGCTGCACGATCGCTGCACGCCGGGTCCTGCGTGGTGGTGATGGCCGGCACCGCCACGACCGTCGATGCGCTCGATGACAAGGGCGTGTTTCGCGGCGGCCTGATCCTGCCCGGGCTGGCCCTGATGCGCAGCGCGCTGGCACGCAACACCGCCGGCCTGCCGCACGCGGCCGGGCACTACCAGTCACTGCCCACCAATACCGATGACGCCATCGTCAGCGGCGCGATCCACGCCACGCTGGGCGCCATCGAACGCATGCATTCCACGCTGGGCAAGGATGCGCTGTATATGCTCTCGGGCGGCGCGGCGGCGGAACTGGCGCCGCATCTTGACCTGCGCCACCGCCTGATAGACGACCTGGTGCTGGAGGGCCTGGCGGTTTACAGCAAGGCTATTTAAGCAACTCCTGCGCAATGATCAGCTGCCGCACCTGCGTGGTGCCGGCTCCGATCTCGATCAGCTTGCCGGCGCGGTAGAGGCAGTTCACTTCGGTTTCCCACATGAAGCCATTGCCGCCGTGGATCTGCACGGCATGGTCGAGCACGGTCTTCAACATGTAGCCTGCGTGGAGCACGCAAGCCGCCGAACGCTTGTGGATCTCGCCACGGCCGGCCTCGCCTGCCCCGGCAATTTCCTTGAGCAACTGGTAGGAGAATGCACGCACCGATTCCAGCGCCGCATACATGTCGGCCAGCATGCCCTGCACCAGCTGGAAACCGGCGATCGGCTGCCCGAACTGCACGCGCGTCCTGGCGTAATCGAGCGAAAGGTCAAGGGCGCGCTGGGCCAGCGCGATGACATGGCCGCTGAAGAACACGCGCTCGATGTCGAGCCCGCTCATCACCACCTTGACGCCCTTGTCTGCGTCGCCGATCATATTTTCTGCCGGCACGCGGCAGTCGTCGAACAGCAGTTCGCCGGTCGGGCTGCCGCGCCAGCCCATCTTCTTCAGGCTCTGCGCCACCGAAAAACCCGGTGTGCCCTTTTCCACGACGAAGGCCGAGATGCCGTGCTGGCCCCGTTCGGGGCTGGTCTTGGCGTAGATCAGCAGCAGGTCGGCCACCGGGCCATTCGTGATGAACATCTTGCGGCCATTGAGGAGGTAGTGGTCACCATCGCGGCGCGCCGTGGTTTTCATCGAGCCCAGCGCGTCGGAACCAGCGCCGGGCTCGGTCAGGCCCAGGGCACCGATGCCTGAGAGCATGCGCGGCAGGAAGCGCGCCTGCTGTTTGGCGCTGGCATTCCTGACCAGGTTGTTCACGCACAGATTCTCGCTGGCGCCCCAGCTTGCCGCGAGCATGTTGTTCCAGTAGGACAGCGCCTCGCCGATGAAATACTGCGAGACCAGATCGAGGCCGGGTCCGCCCAGCGACTCGGGCACCGTGGTGCCGAGCAGACCGACTTCGCCCATCTTTCGATATTCGTCCTCGGGAAACCAGTCCTCGTCATCCATGCGCCGCAGCAACGGGTGATGCCGCTCGCGGGCATAGCGCCAGGCCATGTCGTAGATGTGCTGGTGCTGTTCGGTGAATCCGTAGTTGCGCAGATCGATCATGAGCGTTTCCTTTGCCGAAGCGGCAGTCTAGCCCGGATGCTTTACCAATTTGGGCCGGGCCCGCAGGAGCGAGCTTGCTCGCGAATCGACCGGTCGATAGGGGGCCAAGACTTTTCGCGAGGAAGCTCGCTCCTACAGAAGCACGACGTTGTAAAAATGTTCGGGTTGGCGCGCCACTTGATCGTACGGCACGCATGGCCGACAATGCATGATCGTCCGGAGGAAACGTTCCATGCCCGCCCACTTTCTCGCCACGCTGCCGAACTTCCTGGCCTATCTGGCCACCGCCATCGTGTTGCTGGTCGCATTCGTGACGATCTACCTCTACGTCACACCCTACGACGAGATCGCCCTGATCCGCAGCAACAACACCGCCGCCGCGATTTCGCTTTCGGGCGCATTGCTCGGCTTCGCCATGCCGATTGCCAACGTCATCGCCCACAGCGACACCCTGCTCGATCTCGCGGTATGGGGCATCGTTGCCGGCGTGGTGCAACTGCTGGCCTGGGGCATCGCGCGGGTGGCGCTGCCGCAACTTCAGGAAAACATTTCTGCCGGACGCGTGGCGCCCGCCATCTTTGTCGCGGCACTTTCGATCACGGTCGGCCTGATCAACGCCGCCTGCATGACTTACTGACGCTCATCACAGCAAGCTCCACGCACCGATGATGAAACACGCGAAAGACGAATTGAAGACCCGCCCCCCCGTCCCCCCTCGCGGGGGGCTACTGCTTGGCTCGCTTCGCTCGACTATCACCAGTCACTCCGAACGAGTTATTTCACACTAAACAAGGAGACGCACATGGCACTCATGGATTTCATCAAGAAACAGTTCATCGACATCATCCAGTGGACCGAGGACGACACCGATACGATGGCCTGGCGCTTCCCCATGGCAGACATGGAGATCCAGAATGGCGGCAGCCTGACGGTGCGTGAATCGCAGATGGCGGTGTTCATCAACGAAGGCGTGGTGGCCGACGTATTCGGCCCCGGCACGTACAAGCTCACCACCCAGACGCTGCCGGTGCTGACCTACCTGAAGAACTGGGACAAGCTGTTCGAGTCGCCGTTCAAGTCCGACGTGTATTTCTTCAGCACGCGCCAGAAGCTCGACCGCAAGTGGGGCACGCCGAATCCCGTCACCATCCGCGACAAGGATTTCGGCATGGTGCGGCTGCGCGCCTTCGGCATCTACGCCTTTCACCTGACCGATCCCAAGGCTTTCCACACCACGGTTTCCGGCACGCTGGAACGCTATACCTCGGAGCAGCTCGAAGGACAGTTGCGCAACACCATTGTCGGCCACATCTCGGACATCTTCGGTGAATCGGGCGTGCCTTTCATCGACATGGCGGGCAACCAGGAAGAATTCGGCAAGGCGCTGAAGGCCAAGCTCGACCCGATGTTCCAGCAATACGGCCTCAGCCTGGACAGCCTCAACGTGCAGAACATCTCGCTGCCGGAAGAACTTCAGGCCATGCTCGACAAGCGCATCGGCGTCAACATGATGGGCGGCATGCAGGCCTACACGCAGTTCCAGACCGCCGAGGCGATTCCGCTGGCGGCGCAGAACGAAGGCGGCCTGGCCGGACTGGGCGCCGGCGTCGGCGTCGGCTTCGGCATGGGCCAGCAGATCGCCGGAGCGATGGCGGGAGCATTGAACCCGGCGACCGCTGCACCAGCACCGGCTCCTGCAGCCGCAGTTCCAGTCTCGGCCGACGAGATCGTCGCCACCATAGAAAAGCTGCATGGACTGGTGGGCAAGGGCATGCTGTCGCAGGCGGAGTTCGACGCGAAGAAGGCGGAGCTGCTGAAGAAACTCGCCTAGAAACAGGAATCGGGCCATGCCCTTCAGCGCCAACTGCCCAACCTGCGGCGCACCGGTCGTCTTCAAGTCGTCGGCATCCTTCCATGGCGTCTGCGAGTTCTGTCGCAGCACGCTGGTGCGTCATGGCGGCAACCTGGAAAACCTCGGTCGCATGGCCGACCTGATCGAGGACGCTTCACCAATCCGGATCGGCACTGAAGGCCAGTATCACGGCGTGCATTTCGCGGTAATCGGACGCATCCAGTTGCGCTATGCGGCGGGGGTCTGGAACGAATGGCATGTGCTGTTCGATGACATGCGCGGCGGCTGGCTGTCGGACGCCAACGGCGAATACCTGGTCACTTTTCTCAAGGCACCAGGAGCCCCTCTGCCCGAGTTTGCGAAGCTCATGCCAAACGATGAGCTCACGCTGGCGGGCAAGGACTTCGTTGTCACCGACCTGGAAGAAGCCATGTGCATTGCGGGCGAGGGCGAACTGCCCTTTGCCTTCGGTGCCGGCTATCCGGCGCAGCTGGCCGACTTGCGCAGCACGGACGACGCCGAGGCCGCCTTCGCCAGCATCGACTACTCGGAGACGCCGCCGCTGTTCTTCGTCGGCGAATCGCTGCCGTTTGCCGCCTTCAGGTTCGCCAACCTGCGTGGCGAGCAGGCGGCGACAACGCCAGCCGGTGTGGTCAAGGCGCTGCAATGCCCTTCGTGCGGCAGCGCCATCACGCTGCACGACAAGGCGGTGCAGAGCGTCGCCTGCCCGTCCTGTCTCAGCGTGCTCGACACCGCCAACGAAAGCCTGCGCATCCTGCAGAAAGCCGAAGCGGCAACCCGCATCGAACCGCTGATCCCGCTTGGCAGCGTCGGTCGCTTTGCCGGCAAGGACTGGACCGTCATCGGCTTTCAACAGCGGGCGATCACGGCCGACGGCAGGGACTACCCCTGGCAGGAATACCTGCTGCATCACCCGGAAGTGGGCTTCCGCTGGCTGATCGAAGCGGATCGACACTGGAACTGGGTCAGCCCGATCAGCCGACCCCCGCCTTACCACGTCGGTGTTCCATCGGCCACCTACGGCGGCGAAGTGTATCGACGCTACTCGGCCGGCTCGGCCGTAACCCGCTACGTCATCGGCGAATTCACCTGGAAGGTCAGCGTCGGCGAAACCTGGGAGACCATCGACTTCATCGCCCCGCCGAAGATGCTGAGTCGCGAGACTAGCCACAATGAAACCACCTGGTCGCTCGGTGAATACCTGCCGCCAGAGGAAGTCGCCGCAGCCTTCAAGCTGAAGAAGGCACTGCCTACATCCGTCGGCATCGGCATGAACCAGCCGAATCCACGCAGTGAGAGTCACCGCAAGGTCTGCAGCGCTTTCTGGAAATTCCTGGCCCTGGCGACGGTAGCGCAGCTGCTCTGGTTTTCCGTTCTGGGCGGACACACCCTGCTCGACCAGCGGCTGGTGTTCTCGCCGCAAAATGAGGAAAGCGTCACTACCCAAACCTTCGAACTCGATCGCGACGCGAGAAGCCTCGCATTTCGCCACGACACCGATCTCGACAACAACTGGCTGGGGCTGAATCTGACCCTGATCGAAAAGAAGAGCGGTCGCGCCTGGATTACGCAGACCGACGTCGCTTACTGGCACGGGGTGGACGATGGCGAAAGCTGGAGTGAAGGCGATCGCTCGCGCGAAATGGTGTTCCGCGATCTGCCGGCAGGCACCTATTACTTCGTCATCGATCCGGAAATCTCCGCCGAGAAGCCCGTCTCCGTTGCAGACCGGATAAGGGTAACGCGCGATCAGGCGGCGTGGAGCAACTTCTTCTTCCTGCTGGCTTTCCTCGCCACTTTGCCGCTGTTCAGCCGCTACAGAGTGAACGCTTTCGAGACCGAGCGCTGGAAGGACGCGGATTTCCTTTCCAACGGCGCGGATCTCGGATCCGGCGAGAGTGACAGCGACAGCGACTCCGGGAGCGACGACTGATGCCACGCGCCGCAATGATCCTCAGCCTCGCCGCGTTCGCCCTGTTCAACTACGGACAATACCTGGGCTGGAGCCTGTTTTCCGAAAGCGCCGACGCACAGCCGGTACGCTCGGTCAACGCGGCGCGGGCGCTCCACAAATGACGAAAGCGTAATGCAGCGCCCCCTGCTGGTCTCCGTCTTCATCGTCGCCTCCTGCGGACTGGCGTACGAGCTGATCGCCGGCGCCCTCGCGAGTTACCTGCTGGGCGACTCGGTGATGCAGTTTTCGACGGTGATCGGCGTCTATCTGTTCGCCATGGGCATCGGCTCCTGGCTGTCGAAGCATGTCGGCGGCAATCTGCTGGTGCGCTTCATCCAGATCGAGCTGCTGGTGGGCCTGCTCGGCGGCCTCTCGGCGGGGCTGCTGTTCCTGTTGTTCACCCTGCACGCCGGGCCCTTCCGCTTCACGCTCTACGGACTTGTGCTGCTGATCGGCATCCTGGTCGGGCTCGAAATTCCGCTGATCATGCGCATCCTGAAGCGCGAGGTGGCGTTCAAGGACCTCGTGGCGCAGGTGCTGACCTTTGACTACGTCGGTGCGCTGGCGGTCTCGGTGCTGTTCCCCCTGCTGCTGGCGCCGCACCTGGGGCTGGTGCGCAGCGCACTGCTGTTCGGCCTGCTCAACGCCGCAGTCGCCGCCTGGGCGCTGTGGCTGTTCCGCGCCCAGATCGGAGCGTTGGCGGTACTGCGTGCGCAATGCGTCGCGGTGATCGGGCTGCTCGCGCTCGGCTTCGGTTTCGCCGGCCAGTTTGTCAGCCTGGCCGAGGCAAATCTCTACAGCGAGGACATCGTGCATGCCGAGACCAGCCCCTATCAGCGCATCGTGGTCACGCGCTGGCGCGACGAGTTGCGGCTGTATCTGAACCACAACCTGCAGTTTTCCTCGCGCGACGAATACCGCTACCACGAGGCACTGGTGCATCCCGGGCTGGCAGCGCTGCCCGGCGCGCACCGGGTGCTGGTGCTGGGCGGCGGCGACGGCATGGCGGTGCGCGAGATCCTCAAGTACCCGCAGGTAGACAGCATCACGCTGGTCGATCTCGATCCGCGCATGACCGAGCTGTTCTCGAAGTCGCCCCTGCTCAGCGAACTGAATGGCGGCGCGCTGACTTCACCGAAGCTCAGGATCATCAATGCCGATGCCCTGCAATGGCTGGAGCAGACGCAGGAGATGTTCGATTTCGTCGTCGCGGATTTCCCCGATCCGTCGAACCACAGCCTGGGCAAGCTCTACTCGACGGCCTTCTACCGCCTCCTGAAACAGCATGTCGCCGAAACCGGCCTGATCGTGGTCCAGGCCACGTCGCCGATGTATGCGCGGGAGAGCTTCTGGACCGTGGTCGCCACGCTCGAAGCGGCCGGCTGGCAGACCGCGCCCTACCATGCGCTGGTACCGAGCTTCGGCGAATGGGGCTACATCCTGGCTGGCCGGCGCCAGTACCGGCCGCCCACCGCGATCCCGGTGCCGACACGATTCATCACCCCCGATGCCCTGCCTGCGCTGTTCCACTTCCCCACCGACATGGCGCGCGTTGCCGCCGAGCCCAACCGCCTCGACAACCAGTCGCTGGTGCGCGTATTCGAGCGCGAGTGGGGCAGGGTACTGGCGCATTGAATCGGCCGCGCCGACTTTTCCAGTCGGCTTGACACAAAACTTGACTGATACTTGACTTTAACTTAGGCTGCCGTCATGGTCTATGTTCCCTCGTTCACGATTACCCCGGCCCTGCTTGCCGAAGTCGAGCAGGTGGCTGCCTTGCGCGAGCGCATCCAGAGTGCGGTGGTGGATCTGGCCTGGATTCCCGCCCTGCAAAAAGACACCCGTACCCGCAACGTCCATGCGTCGACGGCAATCGAGGGCAACCCGCTGACGCTCGAACAGGTGCGCGCTCTTGAAGAGGGACGCGAGCTTTCCACGCCCGGCACACGACCCAAGCGCGAGGTCATCAATTATTTCGCCGGGCTGCGCTACGTCGAAAAGCATGCCGGCAAGAAGGTTCTCCGCCACGCGGACATTCTCGAACTGCACCGCATTCTGGCCGGCGACGTAATGGACCAGGGCGAGGCCGGAAAATACCGGATGATTGCCGTCCGGGTAGGGCGCTATCTCCCACCACCGCCGGATGCGGTCTCCGGTCTGATGTTCGAGTTGCTGGAGTGGTGGAACGGCGCGGCGGCAAAGCTGTCGCCCGTGCTGAGTTCAGCGATCTTGCATTACCGCTTCGAGGCCATCCACCCCTTCGCCGACGGCAACGGTCGCACCGGGCGGGCGCTGGCACTGTGGGAACTCTATCGGCGCGGCTTCGATACGCATCACATCTTCGCCGTGGATGAGTATTACTGGGAGGATCGGCCCGCCTACTATGCCGCGCTGCAAGGCGTGCGCAAAGCCGGGGACGATTTGAGCGCCTGGCTGGAATATTGCGCGGCGGGATTGCGCCAGACGCTGGAACGGGTGTGGCTGCGGATTCAAACCTTGCAGGTGGGCTCCGCCGGGAAGCTGGTTTTGCGTCCACGCCAGGAGCAATTGCTGCACCTGTTGCGCGACCACGGAGGCATGACGCCGGCCGAAATATGGGCGACGCTGGGCGTATCGCGGCAGGGTGCAATGGATTTGCTGCGCCCGCTGCTGGATGCGGGCGTGGTCGAGAAAGTTGGCGGCAACAAGACCGGCCGCTATGTGCTGAAGAACGCATGAACGAGGCCGAGACCAGCGCCAAACCCAATCGCCTCGACAACCAGAACCTCGTTCGTATCTTCGAACGTGAGTGGGGCCGGCTGCAGGCACACTGATATCGGCAGTGATTCCGATATTTTGGGTATCTGCATTTCGCGATGGATATACAGGCGAGCTGTTGCGCAGCGCAATGTTTGCGGTTAAATGCCATCCCGCCAATGGCAAGCTCAGCGTCTCCTTTTGACTCGTTCCATACCGTCACCGCGCCCCGCTTGGGCGTCGGCAAAGCAGCGGTTGGAGCCATTGGTAATGCCGACGGTAAGGGCACTTTGCCGTCATGCCACCAAGCCAAGGCCGAACGGTAGGAAACTGAGTGGACCGGCCGCTGGCTATGCATTTGTCAGCAGGCAACAACCAGTCTATTGGAGCCACTCGGCAACAGATGCTTGACTGGCAGGCTCACGCCAAGAGGAAAAGCTCACCGGGAATCAGGATCGCTTGCTTACGGCCTGCCTTGCTGGCAACATTGCATCACAAATGTAATGCACGGAGACCTCCATGAAAACTGCCGCCATCCCCGCTGTCCGCGTCCCGCCCGAGCTTCGTCAGGCCGCTGAAGAATTGTTGGCCGATGGTGAAACCCTGTCGGGTTTCGTCGAGGATGCCGTGCGGCGCAACGTCGAGTACCGGCGGGCGCAGGCGGCATTTGTCGCGCGCGGCCTCGCCTCGCGCGACGCGGCGCGCGCATCCGGCCGCTATGTCACGGCCGCGACTGTCCTCGGCAAACTGGACCGACGCCTGAAGAATGCGCGGAAGAAGGCGGCTATCGTCAAATGAAGAAGTTCGTGGTCCGCTTCACTGAGGAAGCGGAGGCGGATTTGCTGCGCCCGTTCGATTACCTGCTCGAACGCGAGATCGGCGTCGCAGAACGCGCCGAGCTGGCCATCGCCAAGGCCGTCGAATTGCTGGAGATATTTCCTTTCTCCTGCCGCAAGGCGGGAGCTGGATCAGGCGATCCCTTCCTGCGCGAACTCATCATTCCCTTCGATAACTCGGGCTATGTCGCGCTGTTCGAGATCGAGGCCGACGGCTACGTGACGATTCTCGCGGTCAGGCACCAGCGGGAAGACGACTACCACTGATGCGGCGGCGCGAGTTTCTGACGGCGGCTTCTGCCGCAGCGACATTGGCAGCGTGCGGCACGAAGCCCGCACCTCCCCTGCCTCCAGGCACGCTTTCCGGGGCCAACGACGCCCTCGGCCATCGCCTGCGCAAGCCTGACTTTCCGGCTCCGACAGAAACACGGCGCACCACGGTGGCGATTGTCGGCGGCGGCATCGGCGGACTGTCGGCAGCATGGAAGCTGGCCCGCTCGGGCTGTGATGATTTCCTGCTGCTGGAAATGGAAACGGAGGCCGGCGGCAATTCGCGCGCCGGAAGGAACGAAATCTCGGCCCATCCGCTCGGCGCGCATTACCTGCCCCTGCCGCCGCGCGAAGCACTCGCCACGCGCCAGCTGCTGGCCGAACTGGGCGTGCTGCAGGGTGACCCGGATGCCGCGCACCCCGTATACGACGAGAGCTACCTGTGTCATGCACCGCAGGAACGGCTTTACACCAACGGCTATTGGCAGGACGGTTTGTGGCCGACACTGGGCGTGCCGAAATCAGAGCGCGCTCAATACGCCCGTTTTCAGGACTATGTCGCCGAGTTGCGGCAGCGGCGTGACGCCGCAGGAAGGCGCGCATTCGCCCTGCCGCTGGCGCTGTCCAGCCGCGATCCGAAAATGCTGGCGCTGGACCGCATCACCATGCGCGACTGGCTGCTGCGCGAAGGCTACACCGCACCGGGCCTGCACTGGCTGGTCAACTACGCCTGCCGCGACGACTACGGCACTGCTGCCTCCCGGACTTCGGCCTGGGCCGGCCTGCACTACTTCGCCTGCCGCGATGGCGAAGGCCAGGTGCTGACGGCGCCGGAAGGCAACGCCTGGCTGGCACGCGGACTGGCGCGGGCAACCGCTGGCCGGGTGCAGCCGAACGCACTGGTTTTCCGCGTCGAGCAAGGCAAAAAGGAAACCACCTGCGACGTCTACCTTGCCGCCGAAAACCGCAGCATCCGCATCGTCAGTCGCGAGCTGGTCTGGGCCGCGCCGCTGTTCCTGATCCCGCATGTGTTCGCCGCGCCGCGACCGGAATGGCTGGCAGCCATCAAGGGCGCCGAGTATGCACCGTGGATCGTGGCGAATCTGACGCTTTCCTCAGCGCCGCAAACCCGCGCCGGCCATCCGCTGGCCTGGGACAACGTCCTGCATGACAGCGCCGCGCTGGGCTATGTGGTGGCTACCCATCAGCAACTGCGCTACGCGCCGGCGCCAACGGTGATTACCTGGTATCGGGCGCTGCATGAGGAGTCGGCATCCCGGCACAAACAACTCTTGCAGGGCCGCGACGCATGGGCCGAGGAAGTGCTGGCCGACCTGTCCGGTCCGCATCCGGAAATTCGCGAGCTGACGATGCGCGTGGACATCCACCGCCATGCCCACGCCATGATTCGCCCGCTTCCCGGTCGTCTGTGGAGCGGTATCCGCAACAGCTTCGAGTCTGGCAGCGCAGGCATCCAGTTCGCCCATGCCGATGTTTCCGGCCTGTCGCTGTTCGAAGAAGCGAATTTTCGCGGCGTGCTGGCCGCCGAGCGCACGCTGGCCCGGCTCGGCGTATCCTATGCGTCCTCACTATGAACGGCCTGCACATCCTTGCCGAATTTCACGCCTGCGAAGGCGACCGCCGCCTGCTGCTCGATGCGGGGATGCTGGCCGCACTTTGTCGCCAGTCCTGCGCGACAGCCGGACTGGAGGTCGTTGCCGAGGCCTTCCACCAGTTCGCCGGCGCCGGCGCCACCGGCGCCCTGGTGCTCGCCGAATCACACCTGGCGATTCATACCTGGCCGGAACTCGACTCGGTCACACTTGACCTTTACGTCTGCAACTACAGTCAGGATAATCGCGCTGCCGCAGAGATCGCCTACGGCGCCCTGCGCAACGAATTCCTGCCGCAGCGAGTCACGCGGCGCGATGTGGTTCGTGGCGATCCTGATCCTGCTGAGGGGCGTGATTATTAGACTTTTTTTCTTCCTGCTGGTATTTGCCAACCTGATTTTCTTTGCCTGGACGCAAGGATATCTTGGTGCGTCCGACGAGAGCCGTGAACCACAGCGACTCGCACAGCAAATCCACGCCGAAAAACTTCGCATCGTGCACGATGTGCCTGCATCTGCAGTGAAATCCGCCGACATGGCCTGTCGCCTCGTAAACGGACTGAACGTAGCCGAGGCCGAGGCCCTGAAAGCCGCCGTGGAAGCCGCCGGAGGGGAAGCGAAAATCTCGCCCGTACCGCGGCCACCGATCTTTCTGGTGCTCATCGCCGATCTGGCCAACCAGGCAGCCGCCGAGAAGAAAGTAGGCGAACTGACCCGTTTCGGCGTCCAAGGACACAGTTCCGTCCCATTGAAGAGCGGCCGCTATGAAATCGTTTTCGGCAGCTTCCCGACCGAGCCGGCAGCGCGCGAGTTTCTGCAGGGAATTGCAAAACGGGGCATCAAATCAGCGCGTCTGGACAAGCGCGAACAGCCCATACTCAAATCCGTGGTCGAGACGCGAGCCCCTGCGTCGACGCTGCTGCAGCAACTGCCGAAGCTGATCGCGCCTTACGCCGACGCCACCCTGGGCGAGTGCGCAACGTAAGCCTCATGGCCTAGCCGCATGAGCTTTATTGTCGGACTCACGGGTGGCATCGGCAGCGGCAAGAGCGCCGTCGCCGATCTTTTTGCCGGACGCGGCGTTGCGGTGATCGACACCGATGCGATCGCCCACGCCCTGACCGCACCCGGCGGCGCTGCCATGTCAGGCATTCGCGCCGAGTTCGGCGCCGGGGTGTCAAACGCCGATGGGGCACTTGACCGCGCCGCAATGCGTGCAATCGTCTTTGCCGACCCAGCGGCACGCAAACGACTGGAAGCCATCCTGCATCCGATGATCCGCAGCGAGAGCGAGCGCCAGCTCCTGGCAAGCTCGACCAATGCCAACTGTCCCTATGCCATCCTGATGGTGCCGCTGCTGATTGAATCCGGCGACTATCGCAAGCGCGTTGACCGGATTGCGGTGGTCGATTGCGCCGAGGCAACCCAGATTGCCCGCGTCATGCGCCGCAACGGCCTTGCCCCGGACGAGATCAAACGCATTCTTGCAGCGCAGGCCACGCGCGCCGAACGCCTGGCCGCGGCTGACGATGTCATCGACAACGACGGAGACCTTGCTGCCCTGCCCCCCCAGATAGAGCGCCTGCATGTGCACTATTTGGCATTTTCCCGCAATCTCGGTTGAGATTTGCACCGAATTGGGCCACAATCTCTGCAATTTTCTCCACTCGGCCAGCGTGTGATTACTTACGAATACCCTCTCAGCGAGCGCGTTCGCACGCTATTGCGGCTCGAAGACCTGTTTGACAAGATCATGCATTTCGCTGCTGCCGAAGGCGCCGCGGAGCACCACGTCGCGCTCGTCACACTGTTCGAGATTCTGGAGGTCGCAGGGCGCGCCGAACTGAAATTCGATCTGGTGCAGGAACTCGAACGCCAGCGCCAGATACTGCTTTCCTTCCGCAACAACCCCGAAATTTCCGAGGATGCACTCTCCGGCGCGCTCTACGAAATAGAGCAGGCCAGCTCGCTGCTGCTCGCCATGCACGGCAAGATCGGTCATTACCTGCGCGAAAACGAATGGCTGATGGCGATCAAGAACCGCGCCGCGATTCCCGGCGGCGTCTGCGAGTTCGACCTGCCGGGTTACCACTACTGGCGGCATCGTGATCCGGCGCTGCGCCAGCAGGACATCCGCGGCTGGATCACGCCCATGATGCCGATCCGCGCCGGGCTCGCAATCGTGTTGCGCCTGCTGCGCGCTTCGGGCCGCTCAGAACAGCAAACGGCCCAGCGCGGCACCTTCCAGCTCATGCTGGGCGGTCGCAGCGCGCAGCTGATCCGCTTGAAGACCGGACAGGGCGACCCCTGCCTGCCGGAGATCTCTGCCGGCAAGTTCGCCATCAATATCCGCTTCCTGCGCCCGGACATGGATCAACGACCGCGACAGGTCGACTCAATGGTCAACTTCGAACTTACGCTGTGCAACTTGTAAGACCGTTCCAGATCGCTCCACCCAGCCTTGCCCCATCAACCGATTCCCGACATACCCGAGCGCGAGAGTTGGCGGCGAGCTCAAACAGAGAGCCGACCCTGACAACGGGCAGATTGATTTTCATATCGCTTCTCATCAACAGGGAACAACAATGAAAACAAGTACGACTCTGTCGGCATTGGCCCTTGTCGTCTGCGGCACATTTTCAGGCCAGCCCGCACTTGCGGATGTGACCATCCCATACAACGAATACAGCGACTCGCCGACAATCGGGCGTGGCAGCGGAACATCTACGGATCCGAGAAATCCTGGTTACGGCGCGATGCGGATATTCATCCAGAAGCTCATGGATTACACCGATGAAAACGGGCCCGATGCATTGCCCGGCGGACAGAAAGTCATCTTCCAACGAGATGCTGGCACGGGACGCGCGGTGAATGCACTCAGGGCCGGCGTCCAGTTTGCCAACACGAACGCCGCACCCAAGCCGACTTTTTCCGAACCCAGCTGGGGCTTTATCTACAATTCGGTGCCCTTCGGAATGAATTTCGAGCAAATGCTTGGATTTCTCTACGAAGCGAAGATTGACGGATTTGGGGGCAACGGCCTCGAATTGGCACAGGCGATGCTGGATAGCCGGGGCGGAACCCAAATCGTCCTTCCGGTAGTGGGCAGCACCATGCAGGGCTCGGGTTATTTTCCGCAGCCGGTCGGCAAGGCTGACTGCAACGCGGGAGACACCGAGTGCGAAAGCCAGGGCAATGGAATTGGCCTGGCGGGTCTTTGCACCTCGGGCTGGAGAATCCGTTATCTGGCCCCGCCGCAAGATATCGTGGATCGTGCCTGCGACCTGCTGGTGAAAACAGGCGTCATTCCCGCCAAGACTCTCGTGTTTTATCCGCCCGTGGGGGGCCAGTCCGTTCTGTTGCCCATGCAACGAAGAACCATTCAGGGCTTCGAATACGTTAACCCGTTTGATGACCTTGCTGATTTCTTCCCGGTGAAAAATGCAACGCCTGCTGATCCTCTTGGCAAACCGGATGCCGGCAATCTGGATTGCAGTCCGGCCCTTGGATTCCCCATTCCGCCGGGTACCCTGAGCAACTGCTCGCAGAATATCGGCCAGATCGGGGCACGCTATGCCCATCATCCGTCGTGGCATCAGCCCTTTCTCCTGTCGTGGATACACATTGATAAAACCACATGGAATGGCCTCAACGCCGCCCAGAAAGCGGCCATACAAAGGGCAGCCAAAGACTCGGTGATTGAGTCATACAACGCTGCGGAGTCGGTTGAGTGCACCAAGCTGAAAGCCATGCTCGATTTCAACAAGGGCATCAGTCAGCGAAACGTCGATGGCAGCCTGCGCTTGCTGGCCGGCAAACCGGTAAGCGCGGAGATCACGATTGCCCGGTGGCCGGAAGATGCATTGAAGGTGCTGCTCGAAGCCAGAGATGGGTATTTGGCATCCCTTGCAGGGCCAGACAATCAAGGCGAAAAAACAGACAGCCAGAAAGACTTTTCCACCGTGTTGAAAGCCTTGACGCAATATGCCAAAAGTATAGGCGCAGCAAACAGGTTTGATCCGGGCAAATTCCCTGCAAGGACGGGCCTCGTCCCGGGCGAGGAATGCAAGCTGGTCAAATAGGATAGCGCCGAGAAATTGCAAACCCGGCCAAAATTAAATCCACGACAATGTTTTCTCTTTCGCCGTGCAAGCCGTAAGCCCTGCTTCACCCCGTATCGTCACCTGCCCGAAGTGCGGTGCGGATGTCGAATGGGTTGCCGAAAATCGCTACCGGCCGTTTTGCTCGGCACGCTGCAAGGGCATCGACTTCGTTGCCTGGGCCACGGACAGTTACCGCGTCGAGGCGTCTGAAGAGCCGCTGCCGGAAGATCAGTCCGAATAGTCCCTAGGTCGTCCAGGCTGCGCGGACAGCCGCTATGCCGTGGGCGCCGGCGCGCTGCGCGAAATCGAGATCAGCTCTCGATAGCCCGCCCAACGCAAAAGTCGGCAATGGCGGCACACCAACTGCTGCCGCGAAGTTTTCCCAACCGATTCCTGCCACGCCCGGATGGCTGGCCGTCGTCTTGACCGGACCGAAGACGGCGAAATCGCAGCCGAGCCGGGCCGCGTGTTCAAGCTCCGCCGACGAGTGGCAGGAGGCCGCAACCAGCGGGAAATCCGGCCGCAGGATTTGTGCCGCCAGTTGCATTGACGGCAGGTGCACACCGTCCGCTCCGGCGGCTTCGGCCAATGCCGCATCACCATTGACCAGTACCCGCGCACCAAACTGGTGGCAGAGGTCGACCGCGGCATGGACGAAGGCCGAGCGGCGCGCCGCATCGAGCCTTGGCTCACGCAACTGCACCAGCTTAAGACCCTCGTCCAGCGCGCGAGCAAGAACCAGCAGCTGGGCATCAACGCCGATCTCACTCGCATGGGTGATGGCGTAAAACCCGGGCAGGGCCAGCGCAGCCAGTACCGGCGCATTGGCCGGAAGCATGGGCGAAACATTGACCGCATCGGCCCGCTGCCAGGCCAGCGCACTATGCACATGGTCGTGCAACTCGCCGCGCCATTCCCTTACCCGAAAGAAGTTGAGCCGCACATGGGCGTGCTCATAAACATGCTGGCGCCGCAACCATGGGTCGGCGCGCACTACCCCGATCCCCAGCTCCTCGCGCAGTTCCCTTACCAGCGCGGCATGCGGGGTTTCACCCGACTCGACCTTGCCACCGGGAAATTCCCAGAATCCCGCGTAAAAGCTGCCGAGGGCACGCTGTCCCAGAAGAAACTCGATTGCGCCATCCGCTGCCGGTCGCTCGATGACGGCGGCAGCGACTTCGGTGATCTTCACTTCGTGTCGGGCGCCGGCTTTTGGGCGGAAGGCTTTTTCGCGTGGCGCCCCGCATAGTCGCGGGCAAACTGCCACGCCACGCGACCGCTGCGCGAGCCGCGCATCAGGGTCCATTGCAGCGCTTCGCCGCGCGCCGCGGCGATCTGCTGCGGAGAGGCGCCAAACTCGGCCAGCCAGTGAGCGCAGATCTCGAGGTAGTGATCCTGCCCGAAGGGATAGAAGGACAGCCACAGGCCGAAACGCTCCGAGAGCGAAACCTTCTCTTCGGTCGTTTCACCGGGGTGAATGTCGCCATCGGCGTTGTACTTGGTCTCGAGGTTTTCCGACATCTTTTCCGGCATCAGGTGCCGGCGGTTGGACGTCGCGTAGACCAACAGGTTGTCCGGCATGCCGGTAATCGAGCCGTCGAGGATGCTCTTCATTGCCTTGTAGCCGGGCTCGCCCGATTCGAAGGAAAGGTCGTCGCAGAAGATGATGAAGCGCTCGCGGCGACCGGCAATCATGTCGACGATCTCCGGCAAATGCACCAGGTCGTCCTTGTCCACTTCGATCAGGCGCAGCCCCTTGGCGGCGAACTGGTGCAGCACGGCCTTGACCAGCGAACTCTTGCCGGTGCCGCGCGCGCCCGTCAGCAGCACATTGTTGGCACTGCGCCTGGCAACGAACTGTTTGGTGTTCTGCGCAATGCGCTGCTTCTGGTCGTCGACGCCCTGCAAGTCCTCAAAGCGGATGCGGTGCGGCTGCTTGATCGCCTCGAGCCAGCCGCGCCCCGCGCGGGTTCGCCAGCGAAACGCCGTGGCCGACCAGTCGGGTGGCGGCAGGGCCGGCGGCATGATCGCTTCGAGGCGATCGAACAGGGCATCGAGGCGGTCGATCAGGGGAGCAAATACGCGGGCGGAGTCGGACATCGGTTAAGCTTGCGGGCTCTTGAAAGCATCGAACTTTAGCAGATTCATGTTTCGATTCCTCCCCGCAATCATCGCACTGCTGGCCGCAGCCGGCTGCGGCCAGCTGCCGGTCCAGCCCGACAGCCGCGTTGATCCCTGTCTGGTGCCGGCCACATGTCCGATCTGCCCGGTGTGTCCCGCGATAGAGCCGCCGAAACCCGTCGAGAAGCCTTTGCAGGCCGCCGCATGGAGCGACCTGCAAGGCTGGAACGATGACGATCCGGGCATCGTGTTCGCCGCATTTGTCGCCAGTTGCCGCAGCATGGAAAGACAGGCTCAATGGAAGCCCGTCTGCACTGCCGCGCGCACGGTAAGCGACAAGACTGCGCCGGCCCTGCGTGCCTGGTTCGAGGCCCAGTTTCAGCCCTGGGCGCTGGTCAACCCCGACGGTTCACGCACTGGGCTGATCACTGGCTATTACGAACCGATCCTGCGCGGCAGCCGAAACGAAAGCCATGGCTACCCGTATCCGGTATTCGCTCCACCCGACGATCTGATAGTCGTGGAGCTGGCCGAGCTCTACCCGGAGCTCAAGCACCTGCGCCTGCGCGGGCGCCTCGAAGGGCGCAAGCTGGTACCTTACTATTCCCGTGCCGAATGGACGCCGCAGGAGAGCAAGCGCTCACCTGCGGCCTTGCTGTGGATAGACGACCCAATCGATCTTTTCTTCATGCAAATCCAGGGCTCGGGCCAGGTACAACTGGCAGATGGCAACCGCGTGCGCCTGAATTACGCCGACCAGAACGGCCACCCCTATCGCTCGATCGGCCGCTGGCTGGTCGAGCGCGGCGAACTCAAGGCCGAACAGGCTTCCATGCAGGGCATCAAGACATGGGCCAAAGCCAACCCGTCGCGACTGGCGGAACTGCTCAACGCCAACCCCAGCCTGGTGTTTTTCCGCGAGCTGGCCGTCGATGGCAGCGGGCCGCAGGGCGCGATGGGACTGGCCCTGACGCCCGAACGCTCACTGGCCATCGATCCCCGCCACGTGCCGCTGGGCGCACCGATATGGCTGGCCACCACGAAACCAAACAGCGAGCAGGCACTGACACGCCTGATGCTGGGACAGGATACCGGCGGCGCGATTCGCGGCGTGGTGCGCGCCGATTTCTATTGGGGCAGCGGTGTCGATGCCGGCAATCAGGCCGGAAAAATGCGCCAGCACGGACGCATGTGGGTGCTGATGCCGAGAAGTTATCAAGCATCTGGCTCAGCGGACAACGCACCAAAATAAACGCCGGCGCGTTTTTACCATACTGCCGGCACTGAGACTCACCATGTCGGTGCAGAACCGCGACCGACCGCACCGTTATGGTGCTATATCCATCGCCAAGATAATTCATCCAACTGATTTATAACGAATTTACTGGCAGGAATGTTCATTGCTTTCCTGCCTCCTATTCGTGCCTTAGACCTTTCGGAGCCCCACAATGGAGAATTTCAAGACATCCGCCGACGTACTGTTCATTCTGCTCGGCGCCATCATGATTCTGGCCATGCATGCCGGCTTTGCCTTTCTGGAGTTGGGCACGGTGCGCCGAAAAAACCAGATCAATGCGCTGGTGAAGATCCTGGTCGATTTTTCAGTCTCGACGCTGGCCTATTTCTTCATCGGCTACAGCATCGCCTACGGCGTCAATTTCTTCGCCGGCGCCGAGACGCTGGCGCAGAAGAGCGGCTATGAACTGACCAAGTTCTTCTTCCTGCTCACCTTTGCCGCGGCGATCCCCGCCATCGTCTCCGGCGGCATCGCCGAACGCGCCAGGTTCAACCCACAACTGGTTGCCACTTTCCTGCTGGTCGGCTTTGTGTACCCCTTCTTCGAGGGCATCGCCTGGAACCAGGCCTACGGCATCCAGGCCTGGCTCAAGGCCAGCTTCGGCGAGGAGTTCCACGACTTCGCCGGCTCGGTCGTCGTACATGCGGTCGGTGGCTGGATCGGGCTGGCCGCGGTGCTGCTGCTCGGCGCTCGGCGCGGCCGCTACCACAAGGACGGCGGCATTGCGGGCGCGCACCCGCCGTCAAGCATTCCCTTCCTCGCCCTGGGCGCCTGGATATTGACGGTCGGCTGGTTCGGCTTCAACGTCATGAGCGCGCAGACGCTGGACAAGGTTTCCGGCCTCGTCGCAATGAACTCGCTGATGGCCATGGTCGGCGGCACTCTCGCCGCGACAATCGCCGGCAGGAACGATCCCGGTTTTGTCCATAACGGCCCGCTCGCCGGCCTGGTGGCCATCTGCGCCGGTTCCGACCTGATGCATCCGCTCGGCGCGCTGGTCACCGGCGCAATGGCGGGTGGTCTGTTCGTCTGGATGTTTACCCTGACGCAGAACCGCTGGAAGATCGACGACGTGCTCGGCGTCTGGCCGCTGCATGGCCTGTGCGGCGCGTTGGGCGGCATCGTCGCCGGCATCTTCGGCGCCAAGGCGCTCGGCGGCATGGGCGGAGTAAGTTTCATGTCGCAGCTGATCGGCACCGGCTTGGGCGTGGCCATCGCCTTCAGCGGCGGCTTCATCGTCTATGGCGTGCTCAAAAAAGCTGTTGGCATACGCCTGGACGCCGAAGAGGAATTCAACGGCGCCGACCTCACCATCCACAAGATCTCGTCCGGTGCGGAGCGGGAAACACTCTGGTGATTTTGGCGCCTGGATGAGATAGCCAGCCCCATCCATTCACCGATCCGTTGTCGTCGCGGGCGCATCACCCAGAAGAAGAAACTGGCCGGTGCAGGGATTGGTCTTGTACAGGTGGCCGTCCACTTCCTTGATCTCCCAGCAGCGATCCGGCGGCCCCAGGCGCTTGAAAAAGTCCCGCGCGAAATAGCCCGCCGTGACGAGCAACGCGAACACCGCCATCGCGAACACACTTTTGCGCCAATGCCCGTGCCGGGGCATTTTTTGCCGAGACTGCGATTGCTCGACCGCTTCAGCTTGATGGCCGGGCTTCTCCATCAACACTGCTGGACTTCAACAAGCGGGGAAATCGGGATGGCCTGCCTTCGCTCTGAATGCAGGGATAGCGGGTTTAGAATCATCGGTCTGAGTTTTTCGGGATTCGTCCAGAAGCTGCCATGCTAGCCGCAAAAATTTACCTTGCCAGGGGGCTGGCGAAACTCAACGCCCTTTTCGGACGGGGTCTTGTCGTGTCCATGGGTGTAATTCTGCTCCTTGGTCTGGCGCTGAGCACAGCCATTCCAGCTTTCATGAACTCCGCCGCACCAAGCACCCTCACCATCACAAGCGGACCCGATGGTAGCGTTTTCCAGAAGAACGCCGAGAAATACAAGAAAATTCTGGCGAGAGAAGGCGTCACGCTGAAAATACTTCCCTCGGAGGGTTCCCAGGACAACTTCAGGAAGTTGTCCAACCCGAAAGTTGCTGTCGATGTCGGGTTTGTCCTGGGTGGCGAGGTCAATGGGGCCGACATCGACAATCTGGTTTCGCTCGGGAGCATTTCCTACCAGCCGCTGATGATCTTCTATCGCGGCGAATACAGGAAGCTGATTTCTGATTTCAGGGGGCAAAGGCTGGACATCGGCCAAGTCGGCAGCGGCACCCATTCCCTGGCTCTCACGCTTCTCAAAGCCAATGGCATTGAGCCGGATGGCGACACCGTTTTGCTCAGCACTGCGTCCGACGATCCGGCGCGGGCATTTCTCGAAAATCGTATCGATGCCATTTTTCTTATGGGAGACTCCACCGCCACAGACTTGATGCGCCAGTTGCTGCACAACCCGGATATTCGCTTGTTCAATTTTGCGCAGGCCGATGGCTATGCGCGTCGCATCAGCTATTTGAACAAGCTGGAATTGCCCAAAGGCGCACTCGACTTCGGCAAGAACATCCCCGCCGAAGACTTGCATCTGGTTGGCCCTACGGTGGAACTCATTGCCCGGAACAGCCTGCACCCGGCGCTCTCCGACCTGCTCCTTGAAGCGGCGCGGGAAGTGCACAGCACGCCCGGTCTGTTCAAAAAACGCGGCGAGTTCCCGGCCCCGCTGGAGCACGAATTCCACATCAGCCCTGATGCCAGCCGCTACTACGCGTCGGGGAAAAGTTTTCTCTACCGTACTTTCCCTTTCTGGATCGCGAGCCTCATCGCACGCATTCTTGTTGTAATCCTGCCGATTGCGCTATTGCTGATACCGGCACTAAGGATTGCCCCGGCAATTTACCGCTGGCGGATTGAATCACGCATCTACCGCTGGTACCGGGCATTGCTGGAACTCGAACGCGATGCGTTCAAACCTTCGGTTGATCCGAAAAGGCGCGAGGAACTTCTGCGGCACCTGGATCACATTGAAAGCACCGTGAACAAAATAGTGGTGCCGGCGTCTTTCGGCGATCTTTTCTATGGGCTGCGCGGACACATCAGTTTTGTTCGGGACAACTTGCTCTCGCAAAAGACACTCTTGCCAGCCGAATCAAATTCGGCGGCAAGCGGTCATGATGAAAAAACTGCGGGACAGGCCAGCGAGGATGCTGTTGCCGACAAATGATTTCGCACTTCGGCCGGGCTAGTGCGTCGTCGCCTCATCGTCCTGCCGCGAAAAATGGCCGCGCCTCATCAGCAGCAACAGCGGCAGGGCCGTCAGCAGGGCCACGCCGAACAGCAGGAACAGGCGTTCAAAGGCCAGCATGGTGGCCTGCTTCATGACCATGCCGTCGAGCAGCCGCAGCGCCTTGGCCTGAGCCAGCGCTTCCGGCGCGCCATGGCTGATGACAAGCGCCTTGAGCTTGGCCAGGCGGATCAGGGTGGCGTCAGAGAACTGGTTTACATGAAACAGCAGGTCCGCCCGGTTGGCTTGCTGGAACTGCTGGAACAGGGTAGCCGAGCTGGCAATGCCGACGCTGCCGCCAAGCTGACGGGTCAGGTTGTAGAGCCCGCTGCCGCCCGTCACTTCCTGTGGCGCCAGATTGCCCAGCGCCAGATTGTTGAGGGGGATGAACACCATGCCCAGGCCGACGCCACGAAATATCATCGGCCAGAGAAAATCATCCCAACCCGATTCGACAGTGAACAGCGAATGGCGCCACATGGAATAGCCGAAAATGCACGCGCCGATCACCACGAACAAGCGCAGGTCGAGACTGGTCCTGGCAGTCATGCGCCCCATCACGGCCATGGTGAAACCTGATGCCAGCGCCCCAGGCAGAATCACCATGCCGGTCTCCCAGGCGGTAAAACCGAGCAGCGTCTGCACGTACACCGGGAACACGAACACCGTGCTGTAGAGCGCACCGCCGACCAGGAAACCGAACACCAGCGAGGCCGCAAACTGGCCATCGTGGAGAATGCGCAACTGCACCACCGGATGATCGTGGCGGAGCTCCTGCCAGACAAACAGGATCAGCGATGTGGTGCTGACCACGGCATAGGCCACGATCTCGCGGGAGGCGAACCAGTCGAGCTTCTCGCCACGTTCCAGCATTGTTTGCAGGCAGCCGATGCCCAGCGCCAGCAGCAGCAGGCCAACCGCGTCCACCTGCTCGGCGCGCTCCCCGTACTTCGAGTCAGGCACCAGCATCAGGGCCAGCAGCAAGGCCAGAATGCCCAGTGGCAGGTTGATGTAGAAAATCCATGGCCACGACAGCGTGTCGGTGATCCATCCCCCAAGCGTCGGCCCGAGCATCGGGCCGACCATGATGCCCAGGCCGAAGATCGCCATCGCCGTGCCGGCATCCTCACGCGGGAAGACTTCATAGAGCGTCGCCTGGGCCGTCGAGATGAGGCCGCCGCCACCGAGCCCCTGGACAATCCGCCACAGCACCAATCCTTCCAGGCTGGTAGCGTTGCCGCAGAGGAAGGACGAAATCGTGAATATCAGGATCGACAGGGCGATATAGTTGCGCCGCCCGAACCAGTTGGACAGCCAGCCTGAAATCGGCAGCACAATGACATTGGCCACGACATAGCCGGTGGACACCCAGGCGACCTCGTCGAGCGTGGCGCCGAGCGAGCCCATCATGTGCGGAATGGCGACATTGACTATGCTGGTATCGACCAGCTCCATCATCGAGGCCAGCGTCACCGTGAAGGCAATCAGATAGCGCGCAGAATAAATCTCGGCGTCGCTCTCGACGCGGCGCAGGCCTGGCAGTAGCGGCTTCACCGGGTTGTAATCGTCACGAACAAGCTCATTCCGGGGCGCAGGGGCCGCAGCGGATCGGCGCTTTGCTGGATGCGAATCCGTACCGGCACCCGCTGCACCACCTTGGTAAAGTTGCCGGTGGCATTGTCCGGCGGCAGCAGGGAAAAACGTGCGCCAGTGGCCGGACCGACCGATGTCACCGTGCCATCAACCGGGTGCCCGGGATAGGCGTCTACCTCGAGTTCGACGGCGGCCCCCGGCTGGATGTCGCGCAGGTCGGTTTCCTTCATGTTGGCGACCACCCAGATGTCGGCCAGCGGCACCAGGGACAACAGGGGTTGTCCGGCCGCCACCAGTTGTCCCGGCTCCATGTTCTTGTTGCTGACGATGGCGCTGGCTGGCGACACGATGCGCGTGTCAGCCAACTGGATCGCCGCCAGATCGCGGACGGCACGGGCCGATTCGACCTTGGCCAGGGCCGCGCGCAGAGCGGCGCCGGACGCAGTGACTTGCTCACCGGCCGAGGTGGCGCTCTCGCGGCTGACCTTGACCTGGGCCAGGGCGGCCCGCGCCACGGCCTCGGCGGCATCGAGAGCCTGGGGCGAAAGCATTTTTTTCTCGACCAGCGGCCGGATGCGGTCGAGATCCTTCTGCGCCTTGTCGGCGTTGGCGATGGCCTGCTCGATACCGGAACGCGCCGCAGCGGCTGAAGCGCGAGCGGCGGCAACCTGGGCACCCGCCTGGCCCGTCTGCCCTTCCTTGCCGGCGTTGGCCACGGCAAGTTCGAGGTCGGCCTCGGCCTGCGCCAGCCTGGCGCGGTAATCGCGGTCGTCGATGCGCGCCAGCAAATCACCGGCCTTGACCGCCTGGTGGTCATCCACCTTCACCTCGGCGATGAAACCACCGACCTTGGACAGAACCGGAACGATGTGCCCCTCGACCTGGGCGTTGTCCGTGGTGACGTGGGAAAGTCCCCACCACCACTTGTGACCGAGCCAGCCGGCAAGCGCGAGTCCGGCGACAACAAACACCATGCGGGGAGAAATGCGGCCTCGGTTACCATTATGCATAGGACATTATTATTTGTAAAAGCAGCGCATTGCCGCGGGAGGCCTTTCAGCCGGAATGACGTTCACTTACACAGGATTCCTGCCCGGCGAATGAACGTATCCGCCCGGCAGGCGCCCATCATAGCTGCATCGAGATCAGCGGCGGCTATCGGGAGACTCGAACACCCCTTATCGTTCTTCCCGGGCAGCCACGGAACGATAGATGACACCTGCGACCAGCGTGATCAAGCCGCAGACCGCCAGCGTCGATCGAATGCCTTGTCCGTGGGCCAGGCTTCCTACGGCAAGGCTTCCCAGCGGCGCAATGCCGAGGAAGGCCATGGAAAAAATGGCCATCACCCGGCCACGAAAATTCTCGTCTACTCGCGTCTGGATCAAGGTATTGCTGCCAGCAATGGCAATGATCACCGAGAAGCCCAGGGCGATCAGCACCGGAAAGGCCAGCCACCGCAGTGGTGTAACGGCGAACAACGCCAGACAAACGCCGACGGCAGGTGCCGCCAAACCGACCCAGTGGCCCAGGCGCCGGGTATCGTCGCGGCTTGCCAGGAAAAGACTGCCCAGCAAGGAGCCGACGCCAGCACTGCCGACCAGCAAACCGTAGGTGCGTGCGTCGCCACCAAAAATGTCTTTTGCGAACAGGGGCATCATCACGGCATAGGGGGTCGCGAAGAAGCTGATGCAGGCGACCAACATCAGCGACAGGCGAATCCGGCGATGACCGAGCACGTAGCGGTAGCCCTCTCCGAGGGCCTGGAGGGTGGGGGTTGGCTTGCCGCGCGGGAGCGAGATGTGAATGGCTCCAAGGGCGACGAGAACAGCGAGGTAGGACACTGCATTCAGAAGAAAGCATGCGGCCTCCCCCACCACCGCCACGATGAATCCCGCCAGGACCGGACCGACAAAGCGGGCGGCATTCATGATGAGGGAATTGAGGGCGATCGCGTTCGGCAGGTCATCCGGGTTGTCTACCAGTTGAACCGCGATGACCTGTCGCGCCGGCACGTCAACGGCGTTGACGCATCCCAGCAGGAAAGCGAGGAAGACCAGCAGCTCCGCCGACACCCATCCCCGCCAGGCAAGGCCAGCCAAAACGAGTGCCTGGAGCATCGCCAGGGATTGGGTCCACATGAGCAGGCGGCGGCGGTCGAGTCGATCGGTCCATACCCCGCCGAGGGAGGCAAACAGCAGGATCGGAATCTGGCTGGCGAAGCCGATGACTCCAAGCACGAAGGCCGAACCTGAAAGGCGGTAGGCCAGCCAGACCATGGCTATCTGCTGCATCCACGTCCCCGCCAGCGAGATCAGTTGGCCGACAAAATACAGCCGGTAATTGCGTGAGCCGAGAGCGCGAACGAACGTTGACACGAATCAATCCTGAAGGGCAGGCGGGTTAAGCCGGAGTCACGGACTTGCGCGGCATTCTTGCCGCCGCCGACCATCGGTAGAAGCCCTGTTTGGCCAGCTCAACGATGAAAAGGTAGGCAAGCACCATGATTCCCAGAATGAAATAGAACTTCGCCGGCGGCGGCACGAATCCAAAATATGTTCCGACAGGGGTAAACGGCAGCAACACGGCGACGGCGACAACGGTCAGCGAGGTAACCGTCAACAGAGGATGCGGACGGCTTTTCAGCGGGTTCCCCCGGGTACGGATGATAAAGATCACCAGCACCTGGGTGCACAATGATTCGACGAACCAACCCGTCTGGAACAGCTTCTCGTCGGCCTGCAGAACAACCAGCATGATGTAGAAAGTCAGGAAGTCGAACAGGGAGCTGACCGGCCCGATCACGAGCATGAAATTGCGGACGAAATTCATGTCGAGTACACGCGGCAGGTGGATTTCCTCGGCATCCACCTTGTCCAGCGGAATCGGAATTTCCGAGATATCGTAGAGAATGTTGTTGAGCAGGATCTGGGTCGGCAACATCGGCAGGAAGGGCAGAAACAAGGCAGCGCCCGCCATGCTGAACATGTTGCCGAAGTTCGAGCTGGTCCCCATCATGATGTACTTCATGATGTTGCCGAAGGTGCGCCGCCCTTCCAGGACGCCGGCATGCAGTACATGCAGGTCCTGTTTCAGGAGGATCATGTCGGCGGCCTCCTTCGCCACGTCCACGGCCGAGTCGACCGACAGCCCGACGTCTGCCGCATGCAGGGATGGCGCGTCGTTGATGCCGTCGCCCAGGTAACCGACCACATGGCCGCGCGCCTTGAGCGCCCGGATCACGCGTTCCTTCTGTGCCGGATTCACCCTGCAGAAAAGATTGGCCGTTTCGACCCGGACTTGCAGCGCATGATCGTCGATTTGCGCAATCTCCTTCCCCGTCAGGAGCCCCGTAACCGGAATCTTCAGCTGGGCGCAGACATGCCGGGTGACCAGATCGCTGTCACCAGTAACAATCTTGATTGCGACACCGGCCTTCTTGAGTGCCGCCAGGGCAGAGGCAGCACTTTCCTTGGGAGGATCGAGAAAGGCCGCAAATCCGGCAAGCACCAGTTCCGTTTCGTCTCCCACAACGGCATGGGGATGGTCCGGCGGAACCTGTCGCCAGGCAATGCCCAGTACACGGAAGCCGTCTTCTTCCAGCGCGTGATATTGCGCGCGAATGCCGGACAGGGCGGCTTCATCGACGGGGCGCTGGAGTTCAACGCCCTCGCCTTCGAAGTGCGTGCATAGGCCCAGGATCTCGTCAGGCGCACCTTTGACTACCAGCCATCGCGTTTCGCCGTTATCGATCAGCACGGATACACGACGACGCTCGAAGTCGAAGGGAACCTCGTCGACCTTCTTCCAGTTGCCTACATCAATGTGCTGGTGGTTCAGGATGGCTTCGTCGAGCGGGTTCCTTACGCCGGTCTCGAAGAAGCTGTTGAGATAGGCAAGCTCCAGTACCCGTTCGCTGGGCCGGCCATCCGCATCGACATGTCGCTCCATGCGGATTTTCGCTTCGGTCAGGGTCCCCGTCTTGTCCGTGCACAGGACATCCATCGAGCCCAGATCCTGGATCGCCGCCAGTCGCTTGACGATCATGTGCTTCCTCGCCATGCGCAGCGCACCGCGCGACAGCGTCACTGAAACCACCATGGGCAGCAATTCCGGCGTCAGGCCGACAGCCAGCGCCACGGCAAACAGAAAGGACTCCAGCCACGGCTTGTGAAAAAAAGTATTCACGAGCAGCACGAACATCACCATCAGGATCGTCAAGCGCATGATCAGCATGCCGAAGCGCCGTGTGCCGATCTCGAATGACGTCGGTCCGGCCGAGCGCGAAACGCTGTCGGCGATTTCTCCAATTGCAGTGGCGGCTCCCGTCTTGAATACCCGCATTCGAGCAGTGCCGCTGATGACCGATGTGCCCATGAACACCGCGTTGCTTGCCTCCTGTATGTCAGTGGCACTGTCGGGCAAGATGGCTGGTCGCTTTTCCACGGGGTAGGACTCGCCCGTCAGCAGCGCCTGCTTGACGAAGAAATCATGGGCTTCGAGCACTCTTCCGTCTGCCGGAATCAAATCCCCGGCGGAAAGCAGCACCAGGTCGCCGGGCACTACCTGGGTCACCGGAATCTCGAGCGGCTGGCCATCGCGCATTACGCTGGCTCTTACCGAAACCGACAGCCTTAACTTTTCCGCAGCCGCGTTGGCGCGGTACTCCTGGACAAAGTCCAGCGTAACGCTCAGCAGAACAATGAAGCTGATGATGAGGAAGTTCGTGACCTCCCCGGTAAATGCCGAAACCGCACTGGCAACAAGAAGAATGATTACGAGCGGGTTCTTGAAGCGGGTGAGGTACTGGAACAGCAAGGACTTCTCCTGCCGTTCACGGAATCGATTGGGGCCGAACCGGGCAAGCCGGGCTTTGGCCTCGACACCTGACAGGCCCTTTCCTCCGACAACCCCTTCTTCAGCGTCCGCCGATAGTGGCTCGAGCCACCAGGGCCGAAGCGCCGAATCCATCGGCATTTCAGGCTCCTCCGGTCACTCCGGGGCGGGGTAGCGGTAGTGAAGACGATTCAGATAGCGCGCCACCGCGGCAACGTCGTCCTCACTCCACCCCAGCCCTGAAATCCCTTGCCAGCGATTCACCTCCGCCTGCAGGCTTGTCCAGTCCGCGGCAAGTTTCTTGTCCCGCCAATGAAGCTGGGCGTTGTGGCAGGCGATGCAATACGTTGAATACAGCAACTCACCACCTGCTGCCTCGCGCGTCGGCTGTGCGCCGGCATCAGCGAGGCTTCCAAACAGGACAAAAATGATAATGACATTCAATCTCCAAAGCATATCGCCTCCTTTAACATTGCCTTGTCAGCCAGTATATGCCTCGACACAGGCGCGGCTTACTTCATCTTCGATGGCAGCCTGATCGTCTCGCCGGCCACCATGAAGGCGCCCCGCCCCCGGTGGTGGAGGGTGCGCGGATCCTTGCGGGACGGGTCGATCCAGGCCTTCTGCACCTCGAGCACGAAGAAGTTGTAGCGGTTCACCAGTCGCGTATCGACCACCCGGCACTCCAGGTTGGCGTAGCACTCGGCGATCAGCGGGGCATCGATCATCGTTGCGGGTAGTGGCGTCAGGCCGACGGCCTCGAACTTGTCCGTGCGCCGGCCGGAGGTATTGCCGCAATCCACCACCTTCGTCGCCAGTTCCGCCGTCGGAATGCCGAGCACGCATTGCCGGGTTGCCTTCAGCGCAGTGAAGCTGAAATCGCGGCCACTGACAACGCAACCCACCAGCGGCGGCTCGAACTCCATCATCGTGTGCCATGACATGGCCATCACGTTGGCCTTGCCCTTGTGCGCCGTGGTGAGCAGCACTACCGGTCCCGGTTCGAGCAGACCGTAGACCTTTGACAGGGGATAGGAGCGCATGGTCATACCATCAGCTCGCGAATGTGGTGAGAGACGACGAGAAGCTGAGCCGCATCCATGCGCACAATGAACTTGCGGCTCACGGAACCGATGAGCTTGACGGCACCGGACATCGCGAGACGTGCCGACTGCTCGACGAGAAAGCCTGCCTTGGCAAGCTTGAGCGCTCTCAAGTAGTAGTAATCCATGCCGCTCTCGGTGAGTTCCACCACCAGATCAGCCAGGGTCTCGCGATGCTGCTCAGGATCGGCCGCCTGCTCCAGCGCGGTGAGCACCGCAAGCGTTTTGGCCCGCAATCTGTCCGAGTGATGGAAACGCAGAAAGGGTTCCGCCCTGGTAGCCCTGGCTTTGGGTTTCGGCACTGTTTTTGCCGCAGTTTTGGCTGGCGTAGTCATTGGCTTCCGATTCAGGTTGGATCGACGCCTGCTGGCTGCGAGCGTCCGGCGCGAAACCTATTTGTACTTCCTGAAAACGGTTTTCGCGTCCTGGTGAGCACGTTCCAGCGTGCAGATTGACGGGTCGTCGTCGTGTCCGCTGAAAAAATCATCGGCCTGGGCGCGCATCACCATCTGGATCGCCGTCTCGTCGCTCATGTCGAATTCTTCGGTAAGGAGAGTGGCTACTTCGTCGAGATGTTCTTCATAAGTCATATTCAATCACTTCCGTTTCCTGTTGTCGCGCGGCCAATTTGGGCTGGCTTCCGCTGCACCCTGCGCAGATACAGCGACTCTACCTGCTGCCGTGCCCACGGTGTGCGGCGCAGGAATTTGAGGCTCGAGGCAATGCTGGGTTCGTGCGTGAAACAGCGGATAACGATCTGCCGCCCCAGTTCATCCCAGCCATGGCGCGCCACCAGTTCGTTCAGTATCGTTTCCAGCGTGATGCCATGGAGTGGATTGCCAGGCTGTGCTTCTTGCTTCATGCATTTCCTTGTTTCGGCCGGTGTCCGGGAAGCCGGGATCGCTCGCCGATGCATTCGCTTGCACCCACCTGATAGTCGCGGCATACGCCCGGCCGGTCGTCGTAGATGGTGCACTTCATGCTGTCCCGATCCAGGGCCGCGCACCATCCATCGTCGAGGCGCAGCATCACCCATCCGCCCCACCGATCCTGCAAGGTCAGTTCTACCGGTATGTCATCATCGCCCATCAGCAAAACCTCGAGCCTGCAACAACAGGCCTCGCAGCTGGCGCAGGAAATGGCCGGGTCGTAGTCCATGTCGCCCATGGCACTTCCTGCACTGATGTTCAGAGACATCATGAGTGTCCGTGTTTGCCGTTGGCTTTCGCCGGCGGGGTTTCCGCTGCGGCTGGTCCGGGATAGCGGATCACCTCGATCTGTTCGTCGGCTTCGAGCCAGAATTCACCGTGTGGCCCTTTTTTGTTGCCGGTGATCAACAGGATCAGGCCGTCCTCGTTGCGCACTTCGGTGACGGTTTCCCAGGCGAAGGTGGGATGGGCATTGGTCCCGGTACCGTTATAGATGTGATCGTGCACCCGCACCTCCGACGCCGCCACGTAAATCCTGTTGGTCATGTCCGGTTCTCCATTTTTCAGTGCATTCCGGCAGAGATCATAGCGCGGCGGGGACCGGCCGCTTGCAGTCCCCTCCTCATGAAGCGAATTGCAACCGCGCCAGATGCGCGTAGAGCCCGTCCTGCTTTACCAGTTCGCCATGGCTGCCGGTCTCGACGATGCGGCCCTGGTCCATCACCACGATACGGTCGGCGCGCTGCACCGTGGCGAGTCGATGGGCGATGACGAGCGTGGTGCGGTTCTTCATCAGCTTCTCCAGTGCGGCCTGGACCAGGCGTTCGCTTTCGGCATCGAGCGCCGAGGTGGCTTCGTCGAGCAGCAGGATCGGGCGGTCGGCAAGCAGGGCGCGAGCGATGGCGATGCGCTGGCGCTGGCCGCCGGACAGGCGCACCCCGCGCTCGCCCAGGTCGGTGTCATAGCCCTGCGGCAACTGGCTGACAAAATCGTCGGCGTAGGCCGCCACGCAGGCGGCGCGCACTTCCGCGGCGCCGGCATCGGGGCGGGCATAGCGCACGTTTTCCAGCACGCTGGTGGCGAAGATCACCGCTTCCTGGGGCACCAGGGCGATACAGCGGCGCACCGCCAGCGGGTCGGCGGCGGCGAGCGGAACGCCGTCGAGACAAAGGCGTCCCGATTGCGGATCGTAGAAACGCAGCAGCAACTGGAATACGGTTGTCTTGCCCGCTCCCGAAGGACCGACCAGGGCCACGCTTTCACCCGGCGACACCGCGAGGCTGAAATCGGCCAGCGCCGGCGTGTCGGGTCGCGACGGGTAACAGAAATTCACGCCCTCGAAAACGATCTCGCCGCGCGGCCTCACAGGCAGGGGCACAGGGTGCATCGGCATGCTCACATCGGCTTGCGCGGCGAGCAGCTCCAGCAGGCGCTCGGTGGCCCCGGCGGCGCGCTGCAAGTCGCCCCAGGATTCGGAAAGGGCGCCAACGGAGCCCGCTACCAGGGCCGCATAGAAGACGAAAGCGGAGAGCTGCCCCGGGCTGATGCGGCCGGCCAGCACATCGTGGCCGCCTACCCACAGGATCAGCGAGATGGCGCCGAACACCAGCACCATGACTGCAGCCACCAGCGTGGCGCGGTTGCGAATGCGGGCCAGCGCGGTGGCGAAGCCGCGCTCTATCAGCGCGGCGAAGTCGCGCCGGTCGGCCTCCTCGTGGCCATAGGCCTGGACGATGCGGATTTCGTGGATGGTCTCGTCGATGCGGTTGCCCAGATCCGCAACGCGGTCCTGGCTGATGCGCGCGAAGCGCCGCACGCGCCGGCCAAACAACACGATGGGCGCCACCACCAGCGGCACGCCGGCCAGCACCATCAGGGTCAGCTTCAGGTTGGTGGTAAACAGCATGGCCAGCCCGCCGATCAGTATCAGCATGTTGCGCAGGGCGATCGAGAGGCTGGAGCCAATGGCCTGTTCGATCAGCGTCGTATCGGACGTGAGGCGGGAAATCACCGCACCGGTACGGCCCTGCTCGAAATACGAGGGCGGCAGCGACAGCAGGTGGTCGAAAACGCGCCGCCGCAGATCGGCGGTGACGCGCTCGCCGAGCCAGGAGACGTTGTAGAAGCGCGTGTAGGTAGCCGCTGCCAGCAAGGCGATGACTCCGAACATGGCCATCAGGGCGCGATCGAGCCAGGCCGGATCACCGGCGGCAAAACCCCGATCGATCACGGCACGCAGTCCCTGACCTACTCCCAGCATGGCCAGCGCCGCCACCACCAGGGCAATTGCGGCAAGGATCACACGGCCGCGATAAGGCTTGAGCAGGGCCACGACGACGCGGGCGGGGGTTCTCAAATCGGACATGATGGGTTCCGGGGAAAGCAAAAAGCATTGTAGCGTCGGGGTAAAGCGGCATGCTGGCGCCGCATGACAGACTTTACTCAAATGCCGCGAGCACTAGTATCCTGACGCTCCAATTTCACGAGTCCCGCCCAATGACCTCACTCTTCAGCCCTCTCCAACTCGGGGCAACAACTGCGCCGAATCGCATCTTCATGGCACCGCTGACCCGCTGCCGTGCCGGTGCCGAGCATATGCCGACCACCTTGATGGCTGAATACTATGCCCAGCGTGCCAGCGCCGGAATGATCGTTGCCGAAGCTACCATGGCCATGGCGGGCAACTCCTCGTTCTGGCACGAGCCCGGCATCTACTCCGCCGCCCAGGTCGCCGCCTGGAAGCTGAGCACCGATGCCGTTCATGCTGCAGGAGGACGGATCTTCCTCCAGATCTGGCATGGCGGACGAGCCTGCCATCCACTGCTCAACGATGGCGCGCAGCCGGTGGCACCCAGCCCGATTGCCATTACCGGAGACGAAGTGCAGACGCCGCAGGGCAAGCAGCCCTATGTCATGCCGCGCGAACTGCGCGATGACGAATTGCCGTCCATCGTCGCCGGATTCAGAAAGGCCGCCGAGAATGCCAAGGCGGCAGGCTTCGACGGCGTCGAGGTGCATGGCGCCAACGGCTACCTGCTGGACGAATTCCTGCGTGACGGCGCCAACAGGCGTGGCGGCCCTTACGGCGGCTCGCCGGAAAACCGGGCGCGGCTGATGTTCGAGGTGCTCGATGCCGTCAGCGGCGTCTGGGGCAGCGATCGGGTCGGGCTGCGCATTTCGCCGCTCAACAGCTACAACAGCATGATCGACAGCGATCCGATCGGCCTGGCAAGCTGGCTTGCCGGCCGCCTCAACGATTTCAAGCTGGCCTATCTGCACGCCATGCGCAGTGACTTCTTCGGGCAGCAAAAGGGCGATGTCATGACACCAATTCGGGCGAATTACAAAGGCGTGCTGGTGGCCAACATGGGCTATACGCCCGCCGAGGCTGCCGAGGCAGTGGCCGCAGGCAAGGTCGACGCGGTTGCCTTTGGCACCAGCTTCCTTGCCAATCCCGACCTGCCGGCCCGGATCAGGGCAGGCGCTGCACTGAACAAGCCCAACCCGATGAAGTTCTACAGCCCCGGGCCCGAAGGCTATACCGACTACCCGACCATGACAAGCTCATGATCCCGGCCGGAGCCAAGGCATGAACATCGAACTCACGCTACACGAAACCCGCGTCATCGGCTGCCTGATAGAAAAGGAAATCACCACGCCCGAGCAGTATCCGCTGTCGCTCAACGCGCTGACCAACGCCTGCAACCAGCGCAGCAACCGCGACCCGGTGCTGGACCTGGACGAGGTCAGCGTGCAGCAGGTGGTCGATACGCTCGTCAGGAAGTTCTTCGTCAACGAACAGGGCGGCTTCGGCAGTCGTGTACCCAAGTTCCAGCATCGTTTCTGCAATACCAATTACGGCACGCTGAAATTCTCGCCGCAGGAACTCGCCGTGGTCTGCGAACTCTTCCTGCGCGGACCGCAGACGCCAGGAGAACTGCGCAGCCATGCCAGCCGGCTGTGCCGGTTTGGCGATGTGACGGAGGTGGAAACGGTGCTGGGCCAGCTCGCCCGGCGCGAAGACGGCCCTTACGTGGTTCGCCTGTCGCGCGAGCCGGGCAAACGCGAATCGCGCTACGTCCATTTGTTCAGCGGCGAGCTTGTCGGCGACACCGACGGCGCCGATGAGCCTGAGACCGCAACTGGTTTGGCCGGCCCGGGAGAGCGCGGGCAGGCAGCGACTGGCCGACTGAGTCAGCTCGAACAGCGGGTAGCCGGGCTCGAAGCCGAAATGGCGACACTGAAACAGCTTGTCGAAGCCATGGCCAGTCGCTGAGCGAGGAATCAGGATCGTCAAGGCGGCAAGCGACGAACGCCCCCTTGAGTCAAGTCACGAGAAAGACGCAGATGAATCCTCAGGTGGCGCTGCGGTAGCGAAACCGTGTTCCCGGTGGAAAACAAAGACCGAAAGTCTGCTGCAGAATTTGCAACAGTTCCTCATCGTCGGTCAGCGTACGCTCGGCGACAGCCTCTCCGCGATCCTCGATGAGCTCGCGGTTGCGCAGAATCACCCTCTTCTCCGGACCCGGCAACTGCACCGTCAGGGTTTGCACGAAACGCGAGTTCGGATGTGTCGACATGTAATGGTTGGCGATCTCGTAATCGACGGCGTGCTGCGGCTCCAGCGAAAACGCGTACAAGTCCAGCCAGGCATCGTTGCGGCGCGATTGCAGGACCCATGTGGATGAGCCGGCTTCCTCGATCACGCGGTAGGTCCAGGCGTAGTGCTTGACCTCCCCGCCGGACCCGAACGGCACCGGCAGCAGCAAACCCTCGCCGCCGAAGCCGACATCGGCCAGCCAGCGACTTCCTTCGGCTTCCACCAGCAGCAGCATATGGGTGCGCGGCAGGATGGCGGTGGTGCGATGGCGGACGCGCGCCGCCAGCAGGGTCGGCTCGAAGCCGAACTCGCGCAGGACCGCGGCAAACAGCAGGTTGTGTTCAAAGCAGTAGCCGCCACGATGCTGACCGACCAGCTTGGCCTGGATGCTGGACAGATCGAGCGCGATCTCCCGGCCGAGCAGGATGTCGAGGTTTTCGAAAGGGATGTGCGTGGCGTGCGCCAGGTGCAGGGCGTTCAGCGCGCGGCGCGTCGGTTCGACGGCGCCCTGGTAGCCGACGCGGCGCAGGTAGGCCGGCAGGTCGAGCACGGTCAGCGCGCGGAACCCAGACCGTAAGGTGCCGGCGTCATATTGACGATCCTGCCGAAGAGGTCCTCGAACTCGCCTTCCTCACCCGAATACGGATCGAAGTTGGCGGCAAAGGCGGCATCGATCTCCTGCCAGTCCTCGGCGGTCAACGCCTCGCGCGCCAGCGGCAGGAGTTCGCCTTCCTCCTGGTTGAGGTGCGCCCAGCTGAAATCCAGGTAGCGCTGGACCACCGCATCGAAGGCGGCGAAGCCGGCGACGCCCATGCTCTGGTAGTGGATCAGTGACTGCAGCAGTTCGACGGTCATCCGGTAGCCCTCGGCATGCTGCTTTTCAAGAATGTCGATCAGCGGTCCCGCCGCGGGGGAGCGGATGCGCATTTTGGGGAACAGGTAGTTGTCCTCCTTGGGGTGGTGCACCTTGTCCGGCACTTGCGTGATGTAGTCGACCATCGATGCCAGCAGGCGGAAGTCCACCTGCAGCTTGCCGGTACGGATTTCGCCAACGACGAAGCGCAAGGCCTGCAGTACGGAAGCGAGTGCGCGGTGTTCGCCGTGGATGATGTCTATGGATTTCATTGCCTTCCTTTGTTGTCGCGGGCCGCCGTTCAGTGGGCGCCGACGCCCAGCCACTTGTCGAGCTGGTCGCGATCCGCGCGCAGGGCTTCACTCGCGCCCGAGTACACCACGCGGCCGCGCTCGAGCACCAGCGCATGGCGGGTCAGGGGCAGTATCTGGTGGGCGTGCTGTTCGACCAGGATGATCGCCATGTCGCCGGAAGCGACCATGCGGCCGATGATGCGCAGCAGGTCCTGCACGATCAGCGGCGCCAGTCCCTCCAGCGGTTCGTCGAGCAGCAGCAGCTTCGGGTTCAGCACCAGGGCGCGCGCCAGGGCCAGCATTTGCTGCTCGCCGCCCGAGAGCTGGTTGCCCATGTTGCCGCGGCGTTCCGCCAGGCGCGGAAACATCTCGTAGGCGCGCTTGACGTCCCAGGGTCCGGGACGCGCCACCACGGTGAGGTTTTCCTCGACGGTCAGCGACGGGAAGATGTCTCGTTCCTGCGGCACCCAGCCGAGGCCGAGCTGCGCCCGGCGATGGCCGGGTACCACCGCGAGGTCGCGGCCGTCGAAACTCATCTTGCCGGATTTGAAGCGGGTGGCACCCATCAGGGTGGACAGCAGCGTGGTCTTGCCCATGCCGTTGCGGCCCAGCAGCGCCAGGCTGCCGCCGGCCTCGAGCGAGAAGGAAATGTCTTCCAGCACCACGGCATCGCCGTAGCCGGCCCAGACTCCTTCGAGATTGAGCAACTCAGCCATCGAGCGCCTCCCCCAGATAGACTTCCTTGACGCGCTTGTCCCTGGCGATCACCTCGGGCGTGTCCTCGGCCACCAGAGCGCCGCCGACCAGCACCGAGATGCGGTCGGCAAAGCGGAACACCAGGTCCATGTCGTGTTCGATCAGCAGGATGGTCACCTCGCGCGGCAGTTGTGCGATGGTTTCGAACAGTTCGCGGCTTTCGCTGGTCGGCACGCCGGCGGCCGGTTCGTCGAGCAGCAGCACCGTGGGTTTCGCCGCCAGCGCCAGGGCGATTTCGATCAGGCGCTGCCTGCCGTAAGCCAAGCTTTTTGTCTGGTGATGGGCGACATCGATCAGGCGCAATTGCAGCAGCAGGGCCGCCGCTTCGTCGATGGCCTCGACATGGCTGCCGACCGGGTTCCACCAGCGCGAGCCGATGCCGCGCCGTTCGCACACCGCGAGCGTGACGGATTCCAGCACGCTCATGTCGGCGAACAGGCGGTTGATCTGGAAGGTCCGCGCCAGGCCGCGCTTGACGCGCTGGTGCTGCGCGAGGCGGGTGACATCCTCGCCCTTGAGGATCACCGCGCCCTCGCTGGGCTCGAGGAAGCCTGTGAGCAGGTTGATCAGCGTGGTTTTGCCGGCGCCGTTGGGCCCGATCAGGGCGTGGCGCGCGCCGGCGGCGACGTTCAATGTGACGTCGCTGGTCGCGACGAAGCCGCCGAAGCGCTTCACCAGGTGGCTGGTCTGCAGTGCGTGGCTCATTTGCCCGCTCCCGGCAGGCGGCGGCCGATGGCACGCAGGCCGCCCATGACGCCGTCGCGCGCGAACAGGACCACCAGCACCAGCAGCATGCCCAGCCAGAACTGCCAGTACTGCGGGTTGATTCCCGACAGCAGGTGGTGGGCGGTCATGAACACGACCGTGCCGATCAACGCACCGTAAAGGCTGCCGGTGCCGCCCAGCACCAGGATCAACAGCAGTTCGGCGGATCGTGAAAAGCTCAGCGCGTCGATCGAGACGAATTGCGTGGTCTGCGTCAGCAGCGCGCCGGCGATGCCGGCATAGGCCGCGCCGATGGTGTAGGCACCGACCAGGCGCGCATTGACCGGCGCGCCGAGTGCGGGCATGCGCAGCACGTTCAGACGGATGCCGCGCAGGCTGAGGCCGAAAGGGGAATGCACGATGCGGCGGGCGATCCAGAACAGCACGAACAGCACGGCCACGCTGTAAATGTAGGCGGTCTTGCCATACAGGTCGAAGGAGAACATGCCGAAGATGGGCTTCATCTCGATGCCCTGCAACCCATCGACGCCGCCGGTGATGCTGGTCAGCTTGTTGGCCAGTTCGAACAGCATCAGCGCGACGCCGAGGGTCACCATCAATCGCGTCAGGTCGCTGCCGCGCAGCACCAGGAAACTGGAGATGAAGCCGGCCGCAGCCGCGATCAGCCCGGCGCCGAGCAGTCCGAGCAGCGGGTCGTTCCAGCCGTGCGTCGCCATCAGGCCCGCTGCGTAGGCGCCGATGCCGAAGAACGCGGCATGGCCCAGCGAGACGATGCCGGCGTAGCCGAGGACGATGTCTAGCGAGAGCGCGAACAAGGCGGTGATGGCAATCTGGCTGAGCAGGGAAAGCTGCTCGCCGAAGGCGAAATAGCCGAGCACCGGAATAATCCAGAATGCATATTCGACGCGTTTCCAGCGCGCCATGTTGCGCAGCGGACCCGCGTCGAATCCGGGAATCGTTGGCGTAGTCATGGAGTCTCTATTTCGCCGCGGTCCGGCCGAACAGCCCCTGGGGGCGGAAGATCAGCGTCACCACCATGACCGCGTAGATCACGAAGGCGCCGACCTGCGGGATGTAGTACTTGCCGGCCACATCGCAGATGCCGATGATCAGCGAGGCGTACAGAGAGCCCTTGATGTTGCCGCTGCCGCCGACGGCAACGACAATCAGGAAATAGACGATGTACTTGACCGGGAATTCCGGATCGAGGCCGAGCATCTCCACGCCCAGCGCGCCGCCGAGGCCGGCCAGGCCGGAACCGAGGGCGAAGGTGAGGACGAACACGCGATCGACGTCGATGCCCAGTCCGCGCGCGGTGCGCGGGTTGTCGACCGAGGCGCGCAACCGGGCGCCGAAACGGGTGCCGGCGATCATCCATTGCAGGGCGATGGCGATGGTCACGCCGACCACGATCAGGAACAGGCGATAAACGCCGACATCGACGCCGGGCAGGTTGAACTGGCCGGACAGCATCGGCGGCAACTGCAGCGGTTGCTGCTGGGCGCCGAAGAAAAAATGGGCGATGGAAATCGACATGAACACCAGGCCGATGGAAAACAGCACCTGGTCGAGGTGAGATGCGCCGTACAGGCGCCGGTAAAGAGTTCGTTCGAGGACCACGCCGGCCAGCGCCGAGGCCAGCGTCACCACCGGCAGGGCGGCGAGGAAGGGCACGCCGTAACGGTTGAGGAGGACCACGCAGACATAGCCGCCGAGCATGGCGAAGGAGCCGTGGGCCAGGTTCACGAAATTCATCAGGCCGAGCGTGACCGACAGGCCGACACTGATCAGGAACAGCAGCAGGCCCGAGGCGATGCCATCGAAGACGACTGTCATGGGGTTCTCCGGGATTTGGGGAGCCCGACGGAGGCGGCCAGCGCTTCCGTCGGGCCGGGTGACTTACTGCTTGCCCGGATCCTTGAAGTCGGCGACCTGGTCGAACTCGACGTTCTGCAGCTTGCCGGCGACGCGCTCGACCTTGCGGATGTAGATGGTCTGGACGATGTCGCGGGTGGCGGGGTCGATGCTGACCGGGCCGCGCGGGCTGGTCCACTTCATGCCCTTGGCAGCTTCGACGAACTTCTCGGCGTCGGCGTTGCCGCCGGTCTTCTTCAGCACTTCGGCGATCAGGTGCATGCCGTCATAGCCGCCCATCGACATGAAGTTCGGCCGGTCCTTCGGGTAGGCCTTGTAATAGGCTTCCGTGTAGGCCTTGTTCTCCGCCGATTTGTGGGCTTCGGAATAGTGGAAGGAAGTGATCAGGCCGAGGGCCGCATCGCCGATGGCTTCGAGGATGTCCTCGTCGGGCAGGTCGCCGGTGCCGATCAGCCTGATGCCTGCTGCCGTGAGGCCGCGCTCGGTGAAGCCCTTCATGAAGGCGATGGTTTCTGCGCCCGGCGGCAGGAAGATGAACACGGCATCAGGCTTGGTGTCCTTGATCTTCTGCAGGAAGGGCGCGAAGTCGGGGTTCTTCACCGGTGCGCGCACCTCGCCGACGATTTCACCGCCGGCGGCGGTGAAGGTCTTCTTGAACTGGCCTTCGGCATCGTGCCCGGGGCCGTAGTCGGCGACCAGAGTGAATACCTTCTTGATCTTGTTTTTGGCTGCCCAGCTCGCGATCGGCGCGGTGATTTGCGGCAGTGTCATCGACGTGCGAACGAGGTAATTCGACTTGGTGGTGACCGCCGAGGTGGCGGCATTCATGACCACCATGGGCTTTTTCGCTTCGGTGGCGACCGGCGCCACAGCGAAGGCCGAGGGCGTCAGGCCGAAGCCGGCCAGGATGTCCACCTTGTCCTTGACCACCAGTTCCTGGGCCAGGCGCTTGCTGACGTCACCGGCCGTGCCGGGGCTGTCGTCCTTGATGATCAACTCGACCTTGCGTCCGCCGAAAGTGTCGCCGTTGGTGCTGAGGTAGAGCTTGACGCCATGCTCGATCTGCTTGCCGTAGGCGGCGAAGGGGCCGGTCATGGGCAGGACGAGGCCGATCTTGATCGGGTCGGCGGCCTGCGCCGCAAAGGATGTCGCCAGCGCAAAAGTTGCGGTGATCAGGGTTTTCTTCAGATGCTGCATGTTGAGTCTCCTTATGGTTGTCTACCCTGCGGCGCAGGGCACCGGGTCTCGCCGGTGATTGAATGAATCGTGCTGCCCATACACGAACCTGAACATCTCAATCTCGCGCAGCGTGAATAGTGCAATTTATTGAACCCGAGAGCAATCGGGCTTCAGGACTAGTAGCTATCGCTTTCTGTTATGGGCCGGCGCGCGGTGCATCCGGCTGCAGGGCGGGCGCGGCGCGGCGGAAGGTGTCCAGTTGGGAGCAGGCGCTGTCGATGGCAAGGATGTTCGGAAACGGCGCCAGATCGACGTTGAAGCGGCGGGCGCTTTCGACCTGCGGCACGAGGTAGGCATCGGCCAGGGTCGGGGCGTTGCCGAAGCAGAAGGCGCCGCGGGCCCCGTCGGCGGCCAGCATGATTTCCAGCGCCTCGAAACCGGCATTGATCCAGGTCGCACACCAGGCATTGACCGCCGCTTCGTCGCAGCCCAAGGTCTTGCGCAGGTATTCGAGGATGCGCCGGTTGTTGACCGGGTGGATGTCGCAGCCGACGACCGCCGCCAGTGCCCTGACCCGCGCCCGGTCTTCGCGGCCGGCGGGCAGCAGGGGCGGCGTCGGGTAACGCTCCTCCAGCCACTCGATGATCGCCGGTGACTGGGTCAGGACCAGGTCGCCGTCGGCCAGCGCCGGCACCAGGCCCTGCGGGTTGAGCGCCTTGAAGGCCGCGCCGAGATGTTCCTCGGTGCGCAGGTCGACCGCCACGTAGTCGTAGGCCAGTCCCTTCAGGTTCAGCACGATGCGCAGGCGGTGCGAGGTACCGCTGCGGAAGAAGTTGTAAAGCTGCATTGTCGTTCGCTGCCTCAGGCCGCCAGGCAATTGCCGACGTTCCAGCCGTAGAGCCACTCCATCGCGTCATAGAAGCGCTCCGCCGTGCGGCCCTTCCAGAGCGAATTGCGCACCAGGCGTTCGACACCCTTGGCGTGGTAGATGCGGCCCATTTCGCGGCCCGAGAGCACGATGCGCGCGGTACGCGTGATGCGCGAACGCTGGTAGAGGTCGAGCGCCTGGTTCCAGTCCTTGTTGCAGACGCGCAGCGCCTCACCCAGGGTCACCGCATCTTCCAGTGCCATGCAGGCGCCCTGCGCCATGTACTGGGTGGTCGGGTGGGCGGCATCGCCGAGCAGCGTGGCGCGGCCGAAGGTCCATTGCGGGATCGGTTCGCGGTCGGCCGTGGCCCAGCGCTTCCAGCTCCTGGGCAGCATGATCAGCTGGCGCGCCTTGGGGCAGATGTCCTGGAAATAGCTCTGCACCTCCTCGGCGCTGCCCTCGGTGACACCCCATTCCTCCTTGTTGCGGCTGTGGAAGGTGACCACCACGTTGTATTCCTTGCCACCGCGCAAGGGATAATGAACCAGGTGGCAGTTGGGGCCGACCCAGATGCTGGCGGCATTCCACTTGAGGTTGTCCGGGAAATCCTTTTCGTCCACCACGGCGCGATACACCACATGGCCGGTGACACGCGGCGGGTCATTGACGTACTGGGCGCGTACCACCGAGCGCACGCCGTCGGCGCCGATCAGGGCCTGGCCGGTGAAGGTCTTGCCGTTGCCGCAGGTCACGGTAACGCTGTCGGCATTCTGTTCGATGCTCTCGACCCGGCAACTGGTGTGGAATTCGACCTTGCCGGTTTCCTGCGCGCCTTCCAGCAGCGAGTAGTGGATGTCCTGGCGATGGATCACCGCGTAGGGATTGCCGAAGCGCTTGCGGAAGTTCTCGTCGGTAGGGATCCTGCCGACCTGGTATTCGTCGATCGCGTCGTGCATCACCATGTAGTCGGTGAATACGGCGCGGTTGCGGGTTTTGTCGCCGACGCCGAGCGCGTCGAAGGCATGGAAGGCGTTGGGGCCAAGCTGAATGCCGGCACCGATTTCGCCGATCTCCGCCGCCTGCTCCAGCACGGTCACGGCGAAACCCTGGCGCACCAGTGACAGTGCGGCGGCAAGGCCGCCGATGCCGCCACCGGCAACGAGCACGGGAAGTTGTTGAGTCATTCTGGTTCTCCTCTGTGTGGTCTGGCCGGGCGTCGACGCTCGGGCGGACTCATTCGGCTTGACCGATGACGAGCGCGACGTCACCGACGCGGTCTATGTGGCCGCTGATGCGGTCACCCGACTTGACCGGGCCGACGCCCTCGGGCGTACCGGTGTAGATGATGTCGCCGGGCTCGAGGTGGTAGAACTGCGAGAGATCCGCCAGCAGTTCGGGGATGTTCCAGATCAGCTGGGAAAGATCGGCGGTCTGCCTGGTTTCGCCATTGACCTGCAAGTTGATCGCGCCGCTCTTCAGCACGCCCAGATCGCCGATCGGCAGGATGGGAGTGCACACGGCCGATTTCTCGAAGTCCTTGCCCAGATCCCAGGGACGTCCCTGGTCGCGCGCTACCAGCTGCAGGTCGCGCCGCGTCATGTCGAGGCCGGCCGCATAGCCGTAGATCAGGCGCGGGGCATCAGCTTCGCTGACGCGGAAGCCGGGGGCGCCGATCGCCACCACCAGTTCCATCTCGTAGTGGTAATTGCCGGTGCCGGTCGGGTAGGGCACGGTGGCGCCGGATTCGACCAGGGCGGACGGCGACTTGGTGAAGTAGAAGGGCTTCATCGTCGCCTTGTCCACCGGGCGCCCCATCTCGACAGCATGGGCGTGGTAGTTGCGCCCGACGCAGAAAATGCGGTTGACGGGGAAGCGGGCGCTGTTGCCACTCACCGGCAGGGAAGGCGTGGCCGGAGGGGTAAAGACGTAGTTGGCAGAGGACATGTGTATCCCTTTTCAGTTGCGTACTTCGTAGACGCCGAGCTTCTTCTGCAAGGGCGAGTCGTCGGCGATGAAGACGAAGGAGGGGCGATCGGCGACGAGGTTCTTCAACACGATAGTCTCGTAGCCCGGGATGCAGCAGGTGTCGGCATCGGCCAGACGGAAGCTCTGCCCGGCGCCGGTGACTTCGGTACCGCCCTCGATCTGGTGGAACACCATGGCGGTGGAGCGCGCCGGCAATTCCAGGCGCTCGCCGGGACGCAGCATCAGGGCCGAGTAGCCGAGGATGCGCTGGCAGTCGTGGCCGTTTTCCGGATTGACGTAGGCGACCTGCACCGCTTCGATCTCCGGCTGGGTCGCGGCGATGGCTTCCAGGGTTTTGCGCACCTCGGCCCAGGGGTAGCGCAGCATGGGGAAGGTTTGTCCGCTGCGCGCGAACATCGGCGCCGGCACTACGCCGCCGCGCTGGTAAGCACGGTCGATGCCCTCGGCGGTGACCGTCTGGGCCTTGCCCTCGGTGACGTAGGAGGCCTCGCAGTAATAGACAATGGGCAGGTCCAGCACGTCGAGCCAGACCACGGGCTCGTTGCCGTCGTGGCCGTGCTCGTGCCACATGCCGGTCGGCGTCAGGATCAGGTCGCCGCGATGCATCGGGCATTTCTCGCCGTCGATCGTGGTGTAGGCGCCTTCGCCTTCGACGATCATGCGCACGGCGTTGGGTGTGTGGCGGTGGGCCGGCGCCCATTCGCCCGGCTGCAGCAGCTGCATGCCGAGGTAAATCGTGGAACTGGCCTGCATCTTCTCCAGGCCGTGGCCGGGGTTGGCCAGCACCAGCACGCGGCGTTCCGCCTTTTCCATCGGCGTCAGCTCGCCCGAACGCATCAGCAGCGGCCGCATGGGCTGGTAGGGCCAGAAGGTGGGCCTGGTCTTGATCGCCGGCTTGCCTGGGGGCAGCACCGCACGCAGGCTGGGCCACAGCGGCACCAGGTTTTGCGCGGTCAGTTCCGCGCGGTAGTCTTCCGGGAGATCCTCGAGGCGACCGAGTTCATTCATGACGCTTGCTCCTCCGTGCTTGACCCCTGCCGTCCGTCGAACCGGAATGGCCGCCTGCGGTCGGGTGTCGTATTCCTGCGATGGGATGAATCCTAGGGGCCGGACAGATTGCTGTAAATCCGTCATTTTCGATATAAAGTATTTCAAATCCGAATAATGGCTCGCGATGAACTCGATCGACACCCGCCTGCTGGCGGTATTCAATGAAATCTACAAGTCCCGCAGCGTGACGGACGCAGCCGAGGCGCTCGACATGGGCCAGCCGGCGGTGAGCGTGGCATTGTCAAAACTGCGCCATCATTTCGGCGACCCACTCTTCGTGCGAACCTCGAACGGCATGGAGCCGACGCCCTTCAGCGAAGGCCTGGTGCGGCCGGTGCGCACCGTGCTCGAGGCGCTCGACCAGGTGCTGGGCCATCGCAACGAATTCGATCCGACCACGTCGGAACGCACATTCCGCATCTGCATGACCGACATCAGCCAACTTGTCCTGCTGCCCCGCTTGTGGGAAACGCTGCGGGTGACAGCGCCCGGCTTGCGCATCGAGATCATGCCCTTGTCCGCCGACACCGCGCGCCTGCTCGAAAGCGGCGAAGCGGACCTGGCGCTGGGCTTCATCCCGCAACTGGAAGCGGGCTTCTACCAGCAGACATTGTTCATGCAGAGCTTCGTCTGCATGGTGGGGCGCGATCATCCGCGCATCACCGACGAGCTCAGCCTTGCGCAATTCGAGGCCGAAGACCACGTGGTGATCAGTTCATCCGGTTCGGCGCCGTCCATCATCGAACGCGAGATTGGCCGCCAGGGCATCAAGCGCCGCATCGTCCTGAAGATCCCCAGTTTTCTCGGTGCCGCATTCGTCATCGAGCACACCGACCTGCTGCTGACCATTCCCCGACGCCTGAGTGACGTGCTGCAGGGGCGCGGCGCCTTTCGCATTTTTCCGGTGCCGTTCCCGTTGCCGGAATACGAGGTCAAGCAGCACTGGCACGAACGCTACCACCACGACGAAGGCAACCGCTGGCTGCGTCGCCTGGTGTTGCGCCTGCTGACGGGGAATGACTAGGCCTTCGGCAGCCTGAAGCGGCTCAGCAGTTCCAGCAGCAGCTTCTTTTCGGCGATCGTGAAAGGCTTGCAGACTTCCTTTTCGTGCAGGCTGGCGCGGTGAATTGCCTCGGCCAGCAAGTCGCGTCCGGCGTCGGTGAGATGCAGATGATTGTGGCGGCGGTCGGTCGTCGAGGCGCGGCGCTCGACCAGGCCGCGCTTGGCCAGCTTGTCCAGCAGCGGCACCACCGAGGAACGTTCGAGCCTGACCGCCGCCGCCAGTTTCGACTGGGTGATGCCGTCGTTCTGGTGCAGCACTTCGAGCACGGAAAAGATCGCCGGCGTGACATCTATCTCACCGAGACGGCTGGCGAAAGCCTCGAACACCGCCAGCTGCGCGAGGCGCAAATGGAAGCCGACGTGGCTGGAAAGACAACCGATGGCAGGGGTCTTGCGATTGGCGGGCATGATCGTCAGGCAGGTGTGTTTGTTCAGCTTTCCTTTTGATTTTATATCGAACAAGTGGCTTTCGACGACAAACTTATTGCCGCAACGCACAATTATCATTGCGAATCATAATATTAGAGTTAACTTCTTTTCATTAGAATTTAATAGTTCGATATAAAACAGGTTGACTTCGACACGCTGCGTCGTCAGAATCCGCTTCTCACTCGCTGTCCGCAAGACGCAACAAGCTGTCACCGGACGAAGCACCGCGAGGACACAGAATACGGAGGAGAGATGTTGCAGATTTCGCCAAACGCGACGGCCGCGCCGTCGCGCTGCCCTTCGAACTGATCGGGCGTCGACGTGGACTTAAATGTCGCCCTCGTTCTGGTCCAGGATGGCATCACCAATGGCGCGATCTATGCCCTGTTATCGCTGGCGCTGGTGCTGGTGTTTGCCGTCACTCGCGTCATCTTCATTCCGCAGGGCGAGTTCGTCGCCTACGGCGCGCTCTCCATGGCTGCCATCAATGCCGGGTTTTTGCCGCCGACCATGTGGCTGGTGGTCATGCTGGGGATTGCAGTCGCGATAGTCGACAGCGTCGGGGCGCTGCGCGAGGAAGCCGCTTCGCGGCTGCCGATGATCATTTTCAAGAATGCCGTGCTGCCGATCCTGGCCGTTGTCGCGGTGCATTATCTGCCGCTCAAGAGCCTGGCCTATCCGCTGCAGGTGGCGATCGCGCTGGCCTTCGTCGTGCCGCTCGGACCGCAGATCTATCGCCTTGCCTTCCAGCCCGTGGCGGAAGCCACGGTCCTGCTGCTCCTGATCGTCGCGGTCGCCGTGCATTTCGTGCTGGTCGGCCTCGGCCTGTATTTCTTCGGCGCGGAAGGCGGCAGGACGCCGGCCTTCACTGACGGTGGCATCAATCTCGGTGCTACCTACATCCAGTTCCAGACGGTGTGGATCGTCGGCATCGCTGCAGCCCTCATCGCCGGCCTGGCGCTGTTCTTCGAACGTTCGATCTATGGCAAGGCCTTGCGCGCCACCGCCATCAATCGCACCGGCGCGCGCCTGATGGGCATTTCCGCCGATCTCGCGGGCAAGCTCTGTTTCACGCTGGCGGCGCTGGTCGGCGCCTTCTCCGGCATCCTCATCGCCCCGATCACCACCATCTATTACGACACAGGCTTCCTGATCGGCCTCAAGGGCTTCGTCGGCGCCATCATCGGCGGCCTTGCGTCCTACCCGCTGGCGGCGGCCGGGGCGATCCTGGTCGGCCTGCTCGAATCTTATTCCTCGTTCTATGCCTCGGCCTACAAGGAGGTCATCGTGTTCACGCTGATCATCCCGGTGCTGCTGTGGCAGTCGCTGACCAAGCACCATGTCGAAGATGAGGACGATCACTGACATGATGCCGATGATTACGCCTTCGCGCGCCCTGATCGGCTTCCTGCTGGCGCTCTCGCTGGTGCCTGTGTTCGCCGCCCAATTCACCGTCACCCTGGTCAATTACATCGGCCTCTACGCCCTGGTAGCGCTGGGCCTGGTGCTGCTCACCGGCATCGGCGGCCTCACTTCCTTCGGCCAGGCGGCCTTCGTCGGCCTCGGCGCCTATGCCACGGCCTACCTCACCACGCGCCACGGCATGTCGCCCTGGGGCACGCTGATCGTCGGCATGGCCATCACCACGGCCGTGTCGCTGGCGCTGGGTTTCATCACGCTGCGCCTGTCGGGGCATTTCCTGCCCCTGGGCACCATCGCCTGGGGCATTTCGCTCTACTTCCTGTTCGGCAACCTCGAAGCCCTGGGCGGCCACGGCGGCATCGACGGCATTCCGCCAGTGGATCTGTTCGGTCTAGAACTCGGCTCCAGCCGCGGCTTCTTCTATGTGATCTGGGCGACCCTGCTGGCGGCCATCGTCACTACCCAGAACATGCTGGATTCGCGTGAAGGCCGGGCCATGCGCTGCCTGCGCAGCATGACCATGACCGAGGCGATGGGCATCAATACGCTCTGGTACCGCATGGTGCTGTTCATGATCGCGGCCCAGTTCGCCTGCGTATCGGGCTGGCTCTATGCCCACCTGCAGCGCTTCGTCAATCCGACACCGTTTTCGCTCGGCCACGGCATCGAGTACCTGTTCATGGCGGTGCTCGGCGGCGCGGCCGCTGTCTGGGGCGCAGTGTTCGGCGCCACCGCCGTGACCTTCCTGAAAGAATGGCTGCAGGACGTGCTGCCGAAACTGCTCGGTGTCGCCGGCAACTTCGAGATGGTGGTGTTCGGCCTGCTCACCATACTCGTCCTGCATCGCGCGCGCGACGGCCTGTGGCCGATCCTGATGCGCTTCATACCGCAACGCGAGCAGGTGAAAACCGTTGAACCCGCCCTGCCGCTGCCGCGGCGCGACGTGCTGGCATGCGGCAGCGAGGTGCTCAAGGTGGTCAAGGTGACCAAGCGCTTCGGCGGCCTGGTGGCCAACAACAGCATGAGCCTGAGCGTCAGGGCCGGCGAAGTCATGGCCCTGATCGGGCCCAATGGCGCCGGCAAGAGCACGCTGTTCAACTGCATTTCTGGCGTCAATCCGCCGACGACAGGCGAGATCCGCTTCATGGGCCAGCGCATCGACGCCTTGAATTCGCGCGAAATCGCCAAACTTGGCATGAGCCGCACGTTTCAGCACGTGCGCCTCAACCAGGACATGACCGTCCTCGAGAATGCAGCCATCGGCGCCCACCTGCGCGGCCGCAAGAACTTCGTGCAATCGGCCTGGCGCCTCGATCGCGAGGAAGAGCGCCGCCTGCTGTGGGAAGCCGCGCACCAGTTGCAGCGTTGCGGCCTGGGCGAGCATCTGTTCGACGCCGCCGGCAGCCTGCCGCTGGGCAAGCAGCGCATCGTGGAAATCGCCCGCGCCCTGTGCAGCGACCCGACCCTGCTGCTGCTCGACGAGCCGGCGGCCGGCTTGCGCCATCTGGAGAAGAAAGCGCTTGCGGAACTGCTGGCGAAGCTGCGAGCCGAGGGCATGGCCATCCTGCTGGTCGAACATGACATGGATTTCGTCATGGGCCTGGCCGACCGCGTGGTGGTGATGGAGTTCGGCGAGCATCTGGCCGAAGGCCTGCCGCAGGAAATCCAGACCAATCCGAAAGTGCTCGAAGCTTATTTGGGCGGGGTAGAAGCATGAGCAGCGGAGGGGGACCCGTGAGCGCAGCGAGCGGGGGTGTAGCGAGCGGGGGCGTAGCGTCCGCGAATGCTTCCAGCCGCCGACGGGGCGATGGAAGAGCTATCGACAACGGATCGGAGGCGGCCGTATGAAGCCAACGCTGCTTGAAACCACCGACCTCTGCGTAAACTACGGTCGCGTCGAGGCGATCCACAAGGTCAGCATCCGCATCCGCGAAGGCGAGATCGTCACCGTGATCGGCCCCAACGGCGCCGGCAAGACCACCTTGCTCTCGGCACTGATGGGCCTCCTGCCTGCGCGCGGCGAAGTGAAGTACCAGGGCAGCGCGACGCGCGGCACCACCTCGGTGGACGCCCTGGTCGGCCGCGGACTGGTGCTGGTGCCGGAAAAGCGTGAATTGTTCGGCACCATGTCGGTGGCCGACAACCTGCTGCTCGGCGCCTTCGCCCGCCATCGACGCGGCGCACGCGACCACGCCAAGACCATGGCCGAAGTGTTCGAGATTTTCCCGCGCCTGGAGCAACGCAAGGAACAGCAGGCAGGCACCCTTTCCGGCGGCGAGCGGCAGATGCTGGCCATGGGCCGCGCCCTGATGGCCAAGCCCAAGCTGCTGATGCTGGACGAACCCAGCCTCGGCCTGGCACCGCTGATCGTCAAGGAAATCCTGCGCATCGTCGTTCAGATGAAGAGCATGGGCGTGTCCGTCCTGCTCGTCGAACAGAATGCCCGTGCTGCACTGCAGGTAGCCGACTACGGCTATGTGTTGGAGAATGGCAGCGTGGCGGTGGAAAACGACGCCAAAGTCCTGATCAACGATCCGCGCGTGATCGAGAGTTATCTCGGTCTGGGCGGCAGTCATTCCATCGCCGCCTGACCCGGTTCGCAAACCATCATCACCCGCAGGTCAATCAAGTTGTACCAATTCAGACCAACAACACGAGGAGAATGCATGAAAACCAAACTGTCCATCAAGCCCCTGGTAATTGCCCTGTCGCTGATCGGCGCAGGCAGCGCTCTGGCCGACATCAACATTGGCGTCAGCGTTTCCGCCACCGGCTCCGCGGCCGTACTCGGCGGCCCGCAGAAGAACACCACCGAACTGCTGCCGAACAGCATCGCGGGCGAGAAGATCAACTGGATCGTGCTCGACGAAGCGACCGATCCGACCGCTGCGGCGAAGAACGCGTCCAAGCTGATCAACGAAAGCAAGGTCGACTTGCTGATCGCGGGCTCGATCACCCCCAACGTCATGGCTGCGGCGGGTGCCGCCGCCGAATCGAAGACGCCGCTGATCGCCCTGGCGCCGAATCCGGCCGATGGCGAAAAGTTCAAATGGACCTTCACCATGCCGCAGGGTATCGGCCTGATGGCCGAAGCCATCCTAGAACATGCCAAGGCACACAACGTCAAGACACTGGCATTCATCGGCTATCACCCGGATGCCTATGGCGAAGTCTGGATCAAGGCGCTGCAGGCGTCTGTCGGCAAGTACGGCATCAACTTCGGTCCGATCGAGGGTTTCGCCCGCACCGACACGTCGGTTACCGGCCAGGTGGTCAAGGTCATGGCGGCCAAGCCCGACGCCGTGATCGTCGTCGCCTCCGGTGCCCCGGCCGCGATGCCGCACAGCGCCCTGACCGAACGCGGTTACAAGGGCCAGATCTACCAGACCCACGGCGCCCCGTCGCCGGCCTTCCTCAAGATCGGCGGCAAGAACGTCGAAAACGGCATCATCGTCGCCGGTCCGCTGATCGAGTGGTCGCAGTTGCCTGATTCGCATCCCTCGAAGAAAGTCGGCGGTGAGTACGCCAAGCTCTACGAAGCCAAGTTTGGTGCCGGTTCGCTGTCCTCCTTTGGCGGCCATATGTGGGATGCATGGCAAATCGCCTCGCGTGCCATCCCGGTCGCTCTGAAGAAGGCCAAGCCCGGCACGGCCGAGTTCCGCGCCGCACTGCGTGATGCAATGGAGAGCGAAAAGGAAGTGGCCGGCGTGCATGGCGTGTTCAACATGAGCCCGACCAACCACAACGGTCACGATGCCCGCGGTCGCGTCCTGCTGCAGGTGCAGAACGGCGCCTTCAAGGTCATTTCCAAGTAAGCCGTTAACACTCATCGCGCACAGCGTCATGCACAGAAGATGAAACACGCGAAAACGAAGTTTCAGTGGAGGCTAATGCCGGCATTATCGGTGTTAAGCGCAGCGGCCGTAACTAAAAGCCAATTGTTCGCCCGCCCCCCTTCCCCCCTCGCGGGGGGTTACTGCTCGGCGTGCTGCGCACGTTTATCGCGGGGGGCTCCGCACAAAGTAGTTCACGTTATTAGGAGCTTTGCATGAGCACCATTGCCCGCAAGCCGGCCGAGCTGTTTGTCGATCCGGCCGTGATACTCGAAGCCCGGCCGGACGGCAGCCGCCTGTTCCGCTCGGCGCTGGCCCTGCCCGACTACGCACGCTGTTCCGGCGAATGGCTGGAACGCTGGGCGACCGAGACGCCGGATGCCATCCTGATCGCTGAACGGGGCGCGGATGGCGAGTGGGTCAAGGTGACTTACAGCGAAGCTCTTGCGCGCGTCTATCGCATCGCTACCTGGCTGCTCGGGCAGAAGCTCTCGCCCGAGCGGCCGGTGCTGGTGCTGTCCGACAACGGCATCGAACACGCTTTGCTGATGCTGGCCTGCCTGCACGCCGGCGTGCCGATCAGTCCCGTTTCGCCGGGCAACTCTCTGCTCTCCAAGGACTTCGCCAAGCTCAAGGCCAATGTCGAATTGCTTCGCCCCGGCGTGATCTTCGCCGACACCATCGAGCGCTTCATGCCGGCGATCAATGCCGTGGCGCACCTGCACGACGCCGTCGTCGTGGCCGGCAGCCGCAGTCAGCCCCAAGCCGGCACGCTGGCGTTCGCCGACATCGAAAATACCGCCGTCGATGCGACCGCGGTCAAGGCCGCGTTCAATGCCCTGACTCCCGACACCATCGCCAAGTTCCTGTTCACCTCCGGTTCCGTCGGCGCGCCCAAGGCCGTCATCACGACGCAGCGCATGATGTGTTCCAACGCCGAAATGAAATCGGTGATCTGGCCCTTCCTCAACCGGCAGAAGCCGGTGATCGTCGACTGGCTGCCGTGGAGCCATGTCTTCGGCGGCAGCCACAACTTCAACAAGGTGGTGCGCTTCGGCGGCAGCCTCTATATCGACGACGGCAAGCCGCTGCCGGCCCTGCTGCCGAAGACGGTGAAGAACCTCACCGATGTTTCGCCCACCATCTATTTCAGCGTGCCGCTGGCCTACGCGTTGCTGGTGGCCAAGCTGCGCGACGACGCCGCGCTGCGCAAGAGTTTCTTCTCGCGCCTGCAGATCATTTTCTACGCCGGGGCAGCCTTGCCCCAATCGACCTGGGACGAACTGGAACGGCTCGCCGTGATGGAGCTCGGCCACCCGGTAGTCATGCTGTCCTCCTGGGGTTCGACCGAGACGGCGCCGGCCTGCACCGACTGTCATTTCCAGGCAGTCCGCTCGGGTGTGATCGGCGTGCCGATCCCGGGCACCACGCTGAAGCTCGTGCCGGTGGCCGACAAGCTCGAAGTCCGCGTCAAGGGACCGAACCTCTTTCCCGGTTACTGGAAACAGCCCGAGCTGACCGCCAAGGCCTTCGACGACGAGGGCTACTACATGATCGGCGACGCCGTGTCCTTCGTCGATCCGGCCCGGCCCGAACAAGGCCTGCTGTTCGACGGTCGCGTCGCCGAGGATTTCAAGCTGCTTTCGGGCACCTGGGTCCATGTCGGCAGCATCCGCGTCGCCGGCATCAGCGCGCTCTCGCCCGTGGCGCAGGACATCGTCGTCACCGGTCACGACAAGGACGACATCGGCTTTCTGGTGTTTCCCAACATCGCCGAATGCCGTCGCATCACCGGCCTCGGCGACGACGCTCCGGTCGACGCCGTGATCGGCCATCCGGCGATCAAGGAGCGCCTGCGCGAAGGTCTGATGCGCCTGAAGCAGCAGGGTGGCGGCTCTTCGACCTACCCGGCGCGCGCTTTGCTGTTGGCCGAACCGCCCTCGAGCGAGGCCGGTGAGATGACCGACAAGGGCTATATCAACCAGCGCGCGGTGCTGACGCGCCGCGCCGACCGCGTGCTCGAGCTGCATTCCGATGCGCCCGATTCCAGCGTAATTTTCATCTGATGCGTGTTTACGCTTGTTTACGCCGAGCGCCAGGCGCCGAGAATGAAACACGCGAAAACGAAGTTTCAGTGGAGGCTAACGCCGGCTTCATCGGCGTTAAGCGCAACGGCCGTAACTAAAAATCTTTATTCGCCCGCCCCCCTTCCCCCCTCACGGGGGGTCACTGATCGGCGCGCTGTGCACGTCGGTTGTAGGGGACTCCGATCCAGATGTTTCCGTTAATGCTTCAAAGGAACACGCAGTGACCGACAAACTCGTAACACACTCGCTCGATGGCCTGGTCTATACCATTACCCTGAACCGTCCGGCCAAGCGCAACGCGATCAGCGATCGCCTCCTCGAAGCGCTGGAGAAAGCCTGGGACGCGCGTCCCGCCGAGACTCGCGTGGTGGTCCTGGCCGGCGCCGGCGACCATTTCTGCGCCGGGCTGGACCTCTCCGAGCACCAGCACCGCGAACCCTCGGGCGTCATGCTGCATTCGCAAGGTTGGCACCGCGTCTTCAGCAAGATCCACCAGACCGGCATCCCGGTGGTCGCCGTATTGCACGGCGCCGTGATCGGCGGCGGGCTGGAACTGGCCACCTCGACCCATGTCCGCGTCGCCGAATCCAATGTCATGTACCAGCTGCCGGAAGGCCGCCACGGCATTTACGTCGGCGGCGGTGCCTCGGTGCGCGTCTCGCGCATCATCGGCCCCGGTCGCATGGCCGAGATGATGCTGACCGGGCGCATCTACGGCGCCGAGGAAGGCCAGGCGCTGGGCCTGTCGCACTATCTGGTGTGCAAGGGCGAGGGCATGGCCAAGGCGCAGGAACTCGCCAGCCGCATCGCCGAGAACGCGCCGCTGGCCAACTACGCCATGGTCACCACGATCCAGCGCATCAGCAGCATGTCGTCTGACGACGGCCTCTACGTCGAGTCGCTGATGGCGGCCGTCGCCCAGACCGGCCCCGAGGTGGTCGCCCGCATCGGCCAGTTCCTGGATCGAAAAGGCAAAGGCCCTCAAAAGTGAACCTCGACGAACTGGTCGCCATCGACACCCACACCCACGCCGAAGTTTCCTGCTGCCAGCCCAAGGACTTCCACTTCGAGCCCTACGAGCGCGCCGCCGACAAGTATTTCAAGAACGCCCACCGGCCGACCATAGACGAGACCATCGCCTACTACCGCGAGCGCAAGATCGGCCTGGTGATGTTCACCGTCGATTCGGAGTCGCACATCGGCAACCGGCGCATCCCCAACGAGGAAGTCGCCGAGGCCGCGCAGAAGAACAGCGACATGATGATCGCCTTCGCCAGCATCGACCCGCACAAGGGCCGCATGGGCGCACGCGAAGCGCGCAAGCTGATCGAGGATTACGGGGTCAAGGGCTTCAAGTTCCATCCCACGGTGCAGGGCTTCAACCCGCAGGACCGCATGGCCTGGCCGCTCTATGAGGTGATTGCCGAGTACCAGCTGCCGGCCATCTTTCACAGCGGTCACTCAGGCATGGGCAGCGGCATGCGCGGCGGCGGCGGACTGCGTCTGGAGACATCGAACCCGATGCTGCTCGACGGCGTCGCGGTGGACTTCCCCGACATGCAGATCGTCATCGCCCATCCTTCGTGGCCGTGGCAGGACGAGGCGCTCTCGGTCTGCCTGCACAAGCCCAATGTCTGGATCGACCTGTCCGGCTGGTCGCCGAAGTACTTTCCGCCGCAACTGGTGCAATACGCCAATACCCTGCTCAAGGACCGCATGCTGTTCGGCACCGATTTCCCGCTCATCGCGCCCGATCGCTGGCTCGAGGATTTCGAGCAGGCCGGCTTCAAGGATTCGGTGAAGCCGCTGATCCTCAAGCAGAACGCCATCCGCCTCCTGAAACTGGACCAACCATCATGAAATTCGACAATTCCACCTTCATCGTCACCGGCGGCGCCTTGCGCCGCGCCCCGAAATAGTCCTGAGCCCAGCCACCATGCGCCGCAGCACATTCCACAAGCACCGCATTGCCTTCGCCGACTGCGATCCGGCCCAGATCGTCTTCTTCGCCAACTACTTCAAGTGGTTCGACACCAGCGGCTTCGAGTTCTTCGTCGCCTGCGGCGTGCCGCCCTGGCGCGACACCGCGCAGAAGGGCGGCATCATTGGCACGCCGCTGGTCAAGGCCACCGCGACCTTCCTCAGTTCCGCCACCTACGGCGAGGACGTCGAGATCGAAAGCTGGGTCGAGGAGTGGCGCACCAAGAGCTTCGTCATGCGCCACGTCGCGCGCCGCGGCGATACGGTGCTGGCCGAAGGCGAGGACATCCGCGTCTTTGCCATCATGGACCCCGAACATCCGACACGCATCCGCGCCGTCCCCATTCCGCCCGAGATTCGCGCACTCTGCGAATAGCACGTCATCCCGGTAACAGACCATGCCCCGCAGCCACACCTCCACTTTTCGCATCGAATTCGGCGATTGCGATCCGGCCCAGATCGTCTTCTATCCGAACTACTTCAAGTGGATGGACATCGCGGCACTGCATTTCTTCAATGCCTGCGGCATCGAGAGCTGGCGCCAGACCAAGGCCGAGTCGGGCATCATCGGCGCGCCGCTGCTCGACGCGTCGGCGAAGTTCGTCAGTTCCGCCACCTATCCCGAGACCATCGAGGTCGATACCAGCGTCGCCGAAATAGCGGGCAAGAGCTTCACGCTGAAGCACGTGATTCGCCGCGGCGCGACCGTGCTGGTTGAGGGGCAGGAGAAGCGCATTTTCGCCATCGAGGACCCGGCGGATCCGAAACGCATCAAGGCGGTCAGCATTCCCGCTTACCTGCTGGAGCAATGGTCTTGAACTACGCCGCCCCGCTGACCGACATGCACTTCCTGCTGCAGGAAGTGACGGGGCTCGCCGCCATCGCGCAACTGCCCGGTTGCGGCGACGCGACGCCCGATACGGTCGCCGCCGTACTCGAAGAGGCCGGCCGCTTTGCCGCCGGGGTGCTGGCGCCGCTCAACCGCGTCGGCGACCGTGAAAGCTGCCGCCTCGAAGACGGCAAGGTGATCACCCCGCAAGGCTGGAGCGAAGCCTACAAGGCTTTCGCCGAAGGCGGCTGGGTCGGCCTCGGCCTCTCGCCCGACTACGGCGGCCAGGGCCTGCCCAAATGCGTCGCGACGCCGGTCTGGGAAATGTGGTTCTCGGCCAACACCGCCTTCACCATGCTGCCGCAACTCAACACCGGCGAAGCGGAAGCCGTCCTGCTCGCCGCCAGCGACGAACTGAAGGCCACCTATCTCGAAAAGCTGGTGACGGGCGAGTGGGGCGGCACCATGAACCTCACCGAGCCGCAGGCCGGCTCCGACCTTGCCGCGATCCGCACCCGCGCCGAGCCGCAGGCCGACGGCAGCTATCGCCTCAGCGGGCAGAAGATTTTCATCTCCTACGGCGACCACGAAATCACGCCGAACATCGTGCATCTGGTGCTGGCCCGCCTGCCCGATGCGCCACCGGGCGTGAAGGGCATCTCGATGTTCCTGGTGCCGAAGTTCCTGGTCAATGCCGATGGCAGCCCCGGCGCGCAGAACGACGTGCGCTGCGTCGGCCTCGAGCACAAGCTCGGCATCCATGGCAGCCCGACCTGCGCCATGAGCTTCGGCGACAATGGTGAAAAAAGCGGCGGAGCGACAGGCTGGATCATCGGCGAAGCCAACCGCGGCCTCGAATACATGTTCATCATGATGAACGAGGCGCGCTTCGGCGTCGGTGTGCAGGGCATAGGCATCGGCGAGCGCGCCTACCAGCAGGCGCTGGCCTTCGCGAAGGATCGCGTGCAGGGCCGCGACGCAGTTTCTGGTGCGGCAGGCATACCGATCATCAATCACCCCGACGTCAAGCGCATGCTGATGACCATGCGTGCGCGCATCATGGCCGCGCGCGCGCTGGCCTATACGGCGGCCGGATGGTTCGATGTCGCGCGCCACTCCACTGACAAGGCCACCGCCGACAAGGCCCGACGCTACGTCGACCTGCTGATGCCGGTGGTCAAGGGCTGGAGCACCGAGCTGTGCCAGCAGGTCTGCTACGACGCGATCCAGGTGCATGGCGGCATGGGTTTCGTCGAAGAGACCGGCATCGCCCAGCACTACCGCGACGCGCGCATCATCACCATCTACGAAGGCACCACCGGCATCCAGGCCAACGACCTGGTCGGCCGCAAGGTATTGCGCGAGAACGGCGCCACGCTGCGCGAACTGATCGTCGAAATGCGCAGTGTCGCAAAGGAACTCGCGGCGGTCGAAAATCTGAAGTCGCTGGCCGGCCGGCTCGAGGAAGACATCGCCGCGCTGGAGCGCACGCTTGACTGGATCCTCGCCAATGGCAAGGATCACCTCGCCGCCGTGCTGGCCGGCGCCGTGCCTTTCCTGCACCTGCTGGGGACGGTCTGCGGCAGCTGGCAACTGGCGCGCGTCGCGCTCGCTGCGGCGAGGCACGCAGCGGCAGAGGCCTACAGCGCCGATTACTTGCGCGGCCTTGTCGAGCTCGCCCGGTTTCACGCCCACGCCCTCGGCGTGCAAGCTTTGTCCTTGTCAGCAGCAATAGTCGGTGCTGGCGACACGGTGGCCGAGAGCGAGTTCGCGCTGGCTTAGAATGGGTGCCTCCAGGGACATCGTCCCTGCACGTGGTGGCTCCATGAACCTCAAGCAACTCGAATACTTCGTGCGCGTCGCCGAGCTGGGCAGCTTCAGCAAGGCGGCGATGATCCTCAACATCGCCCAGCCGGCCCTGTCGCGCCAGGTGCGCCTGCTTGAAACCGACCTCCACGTTAACCTGCTGACGCGCAATGGCCGCGGCGTGGTGCTCACCGAAGTCGGGCAGCGCCTGTTCGACCACAGCGTCGGCATCCTGCAACTGGTGGCGCGCGCCACCGAGGACATCGAGGCGGCGCGCGACGAGCCCGCCGGGCGCATCGTCATCGGCTTGCCGCCAAGCATGGGCCGGCTGCTTACGCCGCCCCTGGTCGAGGCCTTCCGCCGCAGCCTGCCCAAGGCGCGGCTGGCCATTGTCGAGGGCTTGTCCGCGCACCTGGCGGAATGGATAGCGACCGGGCGGGTCGACGTCGGCCTGCTGCACAACCCGGAATCGCAGGCGGCCATCGAAGTCACGCCGGTGCTCGACGAGCCGCTCGGCGTCGTCAGCCCGGCCGCTATCGGCACTGGAGGGGCGAAGAAGAAAGCCACCGCTGGCGGCACGGTAACGCTGGCCGAACTCGCGCGTCTGCCGCTGATCCTGCCCGAACGCAGCCATGCCATCCGCAAGCTGCTGGAAACGCAGGCCGCGCTGACCGGTCACAAGCTGAATATCGCGCTGGAAATCTCCAGCGTGCAGTCCATCCTGGAACTGGTGCGCGGCGGCCACGGCCACGCCATATTGACGCCCACCGCGCTGGTGGCCTCGGGCCAGCCCGAGGCTTTCGTGCTGCGCAAGCTGGTCGAGCCGAGCCTCACCAGCACCCTGTGCCTCGCCGTGTCTGCGCACAAACCGGCGACGCCCTTGACCCGGCACGTGCTGCGCCTGCTGCGCGAGCTGATTTTGGCGGCGGCGGAGCCCATGCCATCACCGACGGTCAGTCGCACGCGTAGCAAGACCCGATAGCTTTAGGCGCGCGTTACTGCTTCTTGGTCGACAAAGGCATACGGCACGATGGGTAGAATTTCTGCTTTCGGCCATGAAGGGACATTGGCGTCCCTGAAACCATGAACTATTGAATGACCGCTTGTACTTGTCCACCTTGACAGGGGATGCTTGGGGCCACCGTCCGGTGCTGGAGGTGAAGCAGCCGCTCAGAAACGAGAACGCCAATCTTCTCGGCAATCCACGAACGGCTGCCTCATCTCCAACTCAGGGTGATGTTATGCGCTTCGCGCAGGAGTTGGGGTGCAACCGAAATGCTTGAGCTAGAAGCCACGGTCACTTGGGCGCATTGGATAAGGTATTGTATGACGTGGAAATTATCCGATCCGGTCTGCTTATCATTCTGCGATAACAGTTCTCGAAACGGAATCTATCGATCCAATCGTATCGAGCAATTAGCAGCGCTTCGGCCTCATCTCGGGTCAGGATGAGCTATTCCGACCGAGCCACATTCGAGCTTAGCCACTCAGGCAGTTCGCGGTTACCGGCGTTATCCACGATGTATTGACGAATCAACTGACGCACCACCTGCGATGAGGTGAGGTCTTTGGCACTACAGATCTCCTCGAACAGTTTTTTCTTGTCCGGGTCGATCAGTATAGTCAGTCGGGCAGTTCGGTTTTCCATCGATTCAGTTGCCTAAATAGGTAATTCGGCTGGTCGCGCTGCATCTTATCGGACTTGCGGCCCTTTAGTCTGGCGCGTTATTTGAATCCTGCATTTCCCTCGTTTGCGATGGACTTGCTTTGGTGATTCGAACGTTGCGAGGAATTGCGGAATAGTTTTCCAGCAAGGCGGCCACGCTGGAAAAGATATTGCGTGGACCGATTTCCTCCAACAAGCCGCTGGATCGAATCTTCTCTCGGTTCTCGTCGTTTATGCCACATAAGTAGAGGTCGCGCCTCATGATTTCGCAAGTGTGACTTACTTCGGCGCAAACGGCGATATGGGCGGCCTTGATAGATTTCAAATGCTCCAAAGTCAGCGCAACCACGGGCGGAACCACGCTCGACTCCAGCCGCTTGCGACAAAGCTTTCCTGCGGCGTGGGCATTTCCACCGAGCACGCGAAAGCACTGGAGTATCTGGGCGGGGGGGATGCGGCTTTCCAAAGCCCCCTGGTCGCAGTCGTGACGCTGAATGGTTATTTTTGCAATAGCTTCCATGCGATAGGGGAGGTAAGGGTGACGGGAACGTAACGATGTTGAAGGGCAGCGGCACTGCTAAGGCAAACACTGTCAGCAACAGCACCGGAGTTTGGTCTGCTAACCAAGAGAAGCTGTACAAATGATGTGTGTTCTATTATAATCAAATTAATCTATTATGTGTGACCAAAGACAAACCTCGCTATCGCTGCATCCCGTCGTGTCTTTGGCGCAGCCGGCCATCTCTCTCGATTCCCCTTTGGCGGGATGGCTTGCCTTGGGCCCTGCCCGACTCCCGGGCAGGGCACTTTTTTGGAGAGCCGCTTGATCGCCTTGTTTGAAGCACAGCGGGCGGGATTGCTGAAACCCTCCCAGTGGGGAAAAAACATCATCGCGGGAATCATCGTGGGCGTGGTGGCATTACCTCTTGCCATGGCGTTTGCCATTGCATCGGGAGCAAAGCCGGAGCAAGGGCTCTATACGGCCATCGTGGCTGGCTTTCTTACCTCCGCATTTGGCGGCAGCCGGATGCAGATTGCCGGCCCGACTGGGGCATTCATCGTGATCCTGTCAGGCATCACCGCAAAGTACGGGATAACCGGACTTCAGATTGCCACCTTGATGGCTGGCGTAATCCTGGTCGCGATGGGTCTGACGCGGATGGGCTCGGTGATCAAGTACATTCCGGAGCCCGTGATCGTCGGCTTCACCACAGGTATTGGCGTCATCATCTGGGTTGGACAGTGGACCGATTTTTTTGGATTGAAGCCAAAAGGCGGTGCCGAGCATTTTCACGAAAAGCTGGCTCAGCTAGTTGATGCGGCTCCATCGCTGCATCTGCCGACGACCGGCTTGGCCGCGCTTAGTCTTGCCTTGCTTATCGTTTCGCCAAAAATTCTCAGGCGCGTTCCGGGCCCCTTGGTGGCTATGGTCGCCGTAACTTTGCTCCAGGCCACATTCAAATTCGATGGCGTTGCTACCATTGGCAGCGCGTTTGGTGGTTTACCCCAAACCCTACCAAGCTTCGCGTTTCCCGAAATTCATTTCTCCGACGTGGTGCACTTGATCGGACCCGCTTTTACTATCGCGCTTTTGGGGGCAATCGAGTCGCTCCTCTCGGCCGTGGTGGCGGATGGCATGGCGGGTACCCGTCATGATTCCAATCAGGAACTGATTGGTCAGGGTATAGCCAACATTGCTGCCCCATTGTTTGGCGGCTTTGCTTCAACTGGCGCGATTGCCCGGACAGCAACCAATATCCGCAACGGCGCTACCAGCCCGTTGGCCGGAATTGTGCATTCCATTACGCTTATCCTGATCGTCCTGGTGCTGGCCCCGCTAGCTGCATACATCCCGCTATGTACGCTGGCGGCGATCCTGTTTGTTGTGGCCTTTAACATGAGCGAACTGCACCATTTCCTGCACCTTGCGCGGAAGGCACCGCGTCCCGATGTAGCCATTCTGCTCATCACATTCACCCTGACAGTATTTAGCGATCTCGTCATCGCCGTGAATGTCGGTGTAGTCCTTGCCGCGTTGCTGTTTATGCGGCGCATGGCACAGTCTGTTGAAGTCCAGGAGCATGATCCCCAGGAAATCGCACCTTCGGCCGAGCAAAGATTGCCTGTTTCCGATGGCACACTGATTTACAGCATCGATGGCCCGTTCTTCTTTGGCGCTGCAGAAAAACTCGAGCGAACTCTGGAATCGATTCAAAGCCATGCCGACACCATTGTGCTGCGGCTGGGCCGCGTGCCCTTTGTTGATGCTACGGGTATCCAGGCCCTCAGTGATCTGGTCGAGGATTGCGAAAATCACGCTACTCGCCTGGTGATCGTCGAAATGCGCGGCAATGTAAGGAAGAAGCTGGCCCGGGCCGGGGTCATTGATGCGTTTGGCGCGGCCAACATTTTTCCTGCACTAAATGACTTTCTGGTCGCGGCCCCAGCGCCGCGCGCTGATACTTGATCGGATCATGAAACTAAACGTCCATAGCCTTTTGAGAGCTACTCGCCGCTACTTCGGAATTGCCGAGGAACCGGCACCTCTACTGGAAACGGCTCTACCGACCCAAATTATCGTTGCAAGCGTCCTTGAATCAGGAGGGCGTTTTTTGCTGATCGAGGAGAAAGTAGACGGGGTGCTTTGCCTGAATCAACCGGCAGGACGACTGGAGGTCGACGAAACCGTCACTGAAGGCGCCATCCGTGAAACCCTGGAGGAGTCCGGCGTCCGTTTTGTGCCTCAATACCTTGTCGGCATCTACGACTGGTATTCGCAGAAGCAAGCGACCCGCTTTCTGCGACTGGCGTTTACCGGGCCCATTGAAGACATGGGAGACGGCTTGCCTCGCGACCAGAATATCGTTCGCGTGACATGGCTGACCCATGGGCAAGCGATGACCCAAGCAATCCGTCACCGCAGTCCCTTTGTACTCGCCTGCATCGAAGACCATCTGCGCGGCGTTCGCTACCCGCTCGATCTCGTCAGGCACTTCTATCCCCAATGAAACGAACTCTATTCCCCACCATGGGAGCGCCACCTCCCGAGCGTACGGCGAGCCCCACCGTTGATTTGTTCACCGTGACCAATCCATTCAATGCCGACCATGGATTGCTCCGCATGATGGAACCCAGCGACGTCTCGCCCCTTCCAATTGTTGAAAGCATGCTGGATGGTACCTACCTCAAGCCCTATATTTTTGAAGATGGGCAGTTGCGTTATCTACACTTCAGTCCCGCTTACGTTCAAAGCGTGATGCGTATTGGCGAACCGGATGCTCTTGATCTGCGCTACACAATAAAAATGATGGGGTTCCTGCTATTTCAGCCACGCCCGGCGCACATCATTCTGCTTGGACTCGGTGGCGGATCACTGGCCAAGTATTGCTATCGGCATCTGCAAAAAACACAAATATCGGTGGTGGAAATCGATCCGCACGTGATTGCCCTGCGGGAGCATTTCATGATTCCAAATGACGATGATCGTTTCAGCGTCATTTGCGGTGATGGTGCTGAATACGTTGCTGAACCGGGGGATCCTGTTGATGTTCTGCTGGTCGACGCGTTCGATGCCAAGGGTCTGGCCAAGTCGATTGCGAATCGATCCTTCCTGCACGCGGCTTGGAATCGGCTTGCGCCCAATGGCGTTTTCGTGATGAATCTGGCAGGTGACAAGACGCACTACACGGCTCTAATCGCCGACGCGCAGACCGTTTTTGATCAACAGACACGGGTGATACCGGTCAGCGCCGACGGCAACCACATTCTTTTTGGCTTCAAGAATTCTCGATTCGAACCCAATTGGCGCGACCTGCGGTCTCGCGCCAAGGAATTGCGAGCTCAGTATCAGCTCGATTTCCCCTCGCTAGTGCAGTTGTTGGAGCGTGCCTCGCGCCACGAGGGCAACTACAAATTGGCAAAGTTCACCCGATGATCGATTTCCATTTCTTTCTCCGAAAGGTAACAAAATGAACGGCAAATTGTCCCTGCTTGCTTTAGCGTTAGCCGTACTTGCGGGATGTTCCAACACGCCCCAGCAGGAATCTACTGTGGACAAAAACGAGCCGGCACCAATTCGTCCCGCCGCGGCAGTTCAAGCAGTTACCGCCAGCACGGCTCAGGAAACCGAGTCTCAGAAACTTGGTCGTCTTGTTAAAGGTGTCGAAGGCCAAAGCATCTATTTCGCGTACGACGACTTCACCATACAGGCGAAGTACCAGCCGTCGATTCAAGCGCACGCGGGGGTGCTCAACAAGATTGGGCGGGGAACGGTTGTCGTGGAAGGCAATGCCGATGAGCGGGGCAGCAGGGAGTACAACCTGGCCCTCGGGCAAAAGCGCGCTGAGGCCGTAGCGAGGTCATTGAACACACTGGGCGTTCCGGCTGACAAGATCGAAGCGATCAGTATCGGCAAGGAAAAGCCGCGCGCGCATTGCCATGAAGAAAAGTGTTGGGCCGAAAACCGGCGAGTGGATTTCACCTACAAATTGAAATAGGGAGGGAGGAGAGACCTTCCCTGAAGGTAGAGCCACGGCAAAAACTTCTTTACAGCGGGCGCTGCTCGCTCTTTTTACACTCATCACGCGCTGAAGCAGCAATAGCTGGGGCGGCGAGTGGATGTCAATACTCTGTCCGAAGTCTATCCGGGGCTATCGGCGGGTCAAAGTGAAGTATTCAAGGGTTTCCTCCAAATGAAACCCCAGGTTCAGAAGGGTATGAGAAGAACATTCGCATGCAAATAGTGTTTCGCAAAATGCTGACCCATTTGTGGATTGTCGGCTTACTTGCCGCTACTTTTTGTGTCTCCATGTTGGGTCTTTGGGCAAGGATTCATCGTGATGCTCGACGACAGGCAAATAATAGCCAGCAGCCATCGGACATCCGCAGGCACCGATGGGCACGCGCGCCATCATCGAACTGATCGAGGAACTCGGGTGGCTATGGCCTATTTACAGGTTGTGCGGCTGGGGATACCGGCATGGCCATAGTGCTAGAAGTCTGCGATGCCTAACAATTGGCACTTCAATGATCTGGACTGTGAGCGGGTGCCAGCTGTCAGTGATGATTCAGGTCTCGCGACCAACACGATTGCGGCGCATTTCGACGTGGGATTCTGGCCTGCGATCGTTGGATGCCGGGTCCAATCGATTTCACCTAAACACTATTTTCTCGTCGCACTATCAATCCCCAAGGAGTTAGCCCAGCCATGAACCAAACTGTTTCTACCATTGAGATTGCCAGTACACCGACCCACATTAAACACGCCGGGCTGGTTGCCTGGGTTGCCGAAGTCGCCGCGCTGACCGAACCAGATAGCATCGTCTGGTGCGACGGCTCGCAGGAAGAAGCCGACCGACTCTTTGCACAGATGGTCGCTGGCGGCACCATGGTCAAGCTCAACCCGGCGAAGCGCAAGGACTCCTACCTTGCCCTGTCCGACCCGTCCGACGTCGCCCGTGTCGAGGATCGCACCTTTGTCTGCACTTCGAATCCGGAAGACTCAGGTCCCAACAACAACTGGGAACATCCGGACAAGATGAAAGAAACCCTTCACGGCCTGTTCAAGGGTTGCATGCGCGGACGCACCATGTACGTCGTCCCCTTCTCCATGGGCCCGATCGGCTCGCCGATTGCGCATATCGGCATCGAGCTGTCGGACAGCCCCTACGTAGTGGTCAACATGCGCGTCATGACGCGTATGGGCCGCGCCGTGCTCGACCAGCTCGGCAGCGACGGCGTCTTCGTGCCCTGCCTGCACAGCGTCGGCCACCCGCTCGACGCCGGCCAGGCCGACGTCAAGTGGCCCTGCAACAAGACCAAGTACATTTGCCATTTCCCCGAAACACGCGAGATCTGGTCCTTCGGTTCCGGATATGGCGGCAACGCGCTGCTGGGCAAGAAGTGCTTTGCGCTGCGCATCGCGTCGACCATGGCCCGCGACGAAGGCTGGCTCGCAGAGCACATGCTGATCCTCGGCGTCGAATCCCCGGAAGGCGAGAAGTCCTACGTCGCCGCCGCTTTCCCGTCAGCCTGCGGCAAGACCAACTTCGCCATGCTTATTCCGCCGCAAAGCCTCGGCGGCTGGAAGGTCACCACCGTCGGCGACGACATCGCCTGGATCAAACCGGGCCCGGATGGCCGTCTCTATGCGATCAATCCCGAGGCCGGCTTTTTCGGCGTCGCGCCCGGCACCAGCGAGAAGACCAATTTCAATGCCATGGCGACCCTCAAGGAAAACATCATTTTCACCAACGTCGCCCTGACCGACGACGGCGATGTCTGGTGGGAAGGCATGAGCAAGGTGCCGCCCGCGCACTGCATCGACTGGCAGGGGCACGACTGGACGCCGCAGATCGCCAAGGAAACCGGGCGCAAGGCCGCGCATCCAAATTCGCGCTTCACCGCGCCGGCGAGCCAGTGTCCGTCGATCGACCCGGACTGGGAGAACCCTGCCGGCGTGCCGATCTCTGCTTTCATCTTCGGCGGCCGTCGCTCGACTACCGTGCCGCTGGTGTTCGAAGCCTTCAACTGGAACTACGGAGTCTACATGGCCGCCACGCTGGGCTCGGAGACCACGGCTGCGGCTACAGGTGCACAGGGCGTGGTGCGCCGCGACCCGTTTGCGATGCTGCCGTTCTGCGGTTACCACATGGGTGATTACTTCAACCACTGGCTGCGCGTCGGCCACCAGATCGAGCACGCACCGCGCATCTTTACGGTCAACTGGTTCCGCCAGGATGCCGAAGGCAATTTCATGTGGCCCGGATTCGGCGAAAACATGCGCGTCCTTAAATGGGTGGTTGGCCGTTGCCGAGGCCAGGCCGATGCAAAGCAGACCGCGCTCGGCTGGATGCCCCGCTTTGAAGATCTCGACTGGACCGGCAGCGAGGAAGTCAGCAAGGCGCAGTTCGAGCACCTCACGGCGGTGGACACCGATGCCTGGCGTGAAGAGCTCAAGCTGCATGCCGAGTGGTTCGACAAGCTCAAGAGCCGCATGCCGCGCTCCCTGACCCTCAAACGCGAACTGTTCGAACTGGCGCTGGTGGAGTAAGAACTTGCTTGCCCATCCCCGTGTCTCGATGGGCAAGCAAAGTGAGGCCGATCACAAGCGTCTGATGTCGGCAAACCCAATGAGAATGGCCATTCGGTTCGGCCGGTTGATAGGCTGCTGATTGCCGATTGTACGCACCCAGCATCCAATCCGATAACCGCCCGTCGCTTAGAAGTAGAACAATCAGACTCCGATCAACAACGAAGGAGTCTGTCATGGAATCTACTCGTCACTGGGAACCCTGGAACAAAGGCAAGCTGGTAGGTCAGAAACCACCGCTGAAGCCGAAGGACATCTGGGCAATCCGAATTCAACTTCAGAACGAACATCAGGTTCGAGACCTTGCGATGTTCAACCTCGCGATAGACAGCAAGCTGCGGGGTTGCGACCTGGTTAATCTGCATGTTCGGGACATCACACACGGCAGCAAGGTTTTGGCACGTGCGATGGTCGTACAGCGAAAAACGCAACGGCCAGTGCAGTTCGAGCTGACGGAGCCGACGCGGGCCGCCGTCACAGCGTGGATCGAGAAGGCGAAATTGAAACCGGAGCAATGCCTGTTTCCGAGTCGCCTCACCAAGTCTGCTCATGTTTCGACGCGGCAGTACGCCCGTATCGTGCATCAGTGGGTTGCCGCCATCGGACTCGATCCGACGGTCTACGGCACGCACACAATGCGGCGGACCAAGGCAACACTGATCTACAGACGCACGAAAAACCTGCGGGCTGTTCAACTCTTGCTTGGTCATAGCAAGCTCGACTATGTCCCGAGTCGGACTATGTCCCGCAGCCCATGCAAACGCCGATGGCCGGGCATGCACATGCACTTCGCGGGACATAGGTGGCTGCGCTACAAGCACTTGAGGAACGCGAGTAGCGGATCATCGGGCCGATACCGGCCGGGTTTGCCCTCTGGTGGCGTCGTCTTGTCGAGAACGGCCTGCTTCATCGCCAAGTCGGCATCCAGATAGATCTGCGTCGTCTCGATCGACTCATGCCCGAGCCACATCGCGATGTTCGCTTGCTCAACGCCCTCTTGCAGCAAGTCCATAGCCGTCGTGTGCCTCAACACGTGCGGGCTCACACGTTTGCTGTTCAGTGACGAGCACTTCACAGCGGCCGTTCTGACGTGCTTGTTGAGCAGGTAGTGCACGCCGTGGGAACTTAGATTGCCACCGCGTGCGTTGGGGAACAACGGTTGGCCCTGGGTCAGCAGCGGCTCTCGTGCCCACGCGGCCAGCACTGCGCGCGTATTCTTGGTCAGTGGCGTGCACCGCTCTTTGCGTCCCTTGCCGATGACCCGAACGTGGGCACCAACGCCGACGTGCAGATCCTCATGCTGCAGGCTTGTCAGCTCCGACAGCCTCAACCCGGTCTGCACAGCCAGTAGCAGCAATGCGTGATCACGGCGACCCGACCAGCTTCGCTGATCCGGCGCAGCCAGCAGCGCGTCGACTTCCTGTCGGCTGAGGAATGGCACTAGCGTACGCGTGAACCGCTTGGCCGGAATGGCCAGAACGCGCTGGATCTGCGCCGAGTGCGTCGGCGCCTCGAAGGCCGCAAAGCGGAAGAATGAGTGCACAGCCGTCAAGCGCAGGTTGCGCGTGCGGGCAGTGATGCCGCGTGCCCGTTCCATCTCGTCAAGGAAAGCCATCACCAGCGGCGCATCAATGTCGTCCAGCGCCAGGTCCGAAGGCGCTTTGCTCAGACGCCCCTGCACGAATTGCAGCAGCATCTTGAAGGTGTCGCGGTACGAGGCAATCGTGTGCGCACTGGCCCGGCGCTGCTGCATCAGGCGCTGGGTGAAGAACCGCTCCAGGAGAGCACCGAAGTTGGGTTGGCCACTCATGACGACTCTCCCCAGCGCCGCTCCAGCCGGGCCATCGCTTGGGCCATCAACTCGGGGTTGGCGCTCAGGTACCAGTAGGTGCCGGATATGCAGACATGCCCGAGGTAGGTCGACAGCAACGGCATCTCGCGCCCAGGTTCCTTGCTCGTCTGGTACCAGCGTATCAACGTCTGAACGGCGAAGCGATGCCTGAAGTCGTGCAGCCGCGGCCCCTTGCTCGAACCCACCGCACGCAAGCCTGTGGCCCGTGACAGCGTGTAGAAGGTACGATGAACATGACCACCGTCGAGGCGAGTGCCACGACGCGAGACGAACAGATAGGTGGAAACCGGGTGGCAGAAGAACTTCGTGCGTCGTTCGATGTAATCGGCCAGGATCGCGCTGGTAGACGGATGGATCGGCACCAACCGCCACTGGCCGAACTTGGCGCCACGAATCGTCAGCACCGCCTGCGTTAGGTCGACGTCGGCAAGCTTGAGATTCAGCGCTTCGGACAGGCGCATGCCCGTCACACTGAGTAGGCCGATCAGGCCGTGGAACACCCACGGGCGCAGCGGCGTCGACGGCCAAGCCACAGGAAGTTCCAACGCCGCATCCAACAGGCGCCTGATCTCGTCCTCGGTGTACATGTGCGGTCTGGCGCGCGTGGATCGGTGTGGCAATAGGCCGATCGGAGGTATCTCCGTGCGACTGTCGGTGGCGCTGCGATGGCGGGCGAAGCCGCGCACGAAGCAAAGCCGTCGGGCCCACTCGGCGGGTTGTACTGGTGCACCTTGAGCCCACTCAACCGCCAGTCGGACGCTGATGTGTTCGGCGCAGTGCTCTTCCATGAAGCTGACGAACCGCGGCAACAACAGCCCTTCGTCGTGCATTTTGTAGCCCAGCCCCCGGCGCAGTTCGACGTATTCCTGCAGGGCTTCGCGCAAGGTGTTCATCGCGCACTCCCGGGCCAGGCCATGACCACGGTCCGCAGCGCGTCCAGATCCACCTTGGCGTAGATGCTGGTGGTCTGCGGGCTGCGGTGGCGCAGCACCTGGCCGATCTCGGGCAGCGACGCGCCTTGCCGCAGCATGTGAGCGGCCAAGGCATGTCGGAACTGATGCGAGCCACGATGCGGTGCGTCGGCCTTGGCCCGCTTAAGTGCGTAGCGGACGATTGAACCCACGCCGTCGGATCCGGCCAGCAGACCGCGGATCGGCGCCATGGAGCGAAGGAAGAGGTGCCGGTCCCCACAGGTCGGTCGACCGTGCTGCAGATATGCGGCAATGGCAGTGCCAACATCGGCGGGCAGTGGCAGCAGGCCCTGCCGGCCCCCCTTGCCGTGAATGCGCAGTTGCGCTTGGTCCCAGTCGATGTCGTCCAGAGTCAGTCTGATGATCTCGCAGGCGCGCAGCCCGAGGCGTGCCAGAAGCAGCAGTACAGCACGATCACGGAGTCCGACCGCAGTCAATCGGTTGCAGCTGTCGATGGCGCGCTGTGCGTGCTCGGCAGCGATCGCCTTCGGAATCGGCGGCGTGGTCGTCCAGGTGGCGACGGACGGTACGCTGCCGCCGAGTCCGGCGGGGACCTCGCCACGAAACTCGCAGAAGCGCAGGAAGGACCTCAGCGCATTGGCAACAACCTTCACGGCTGGGGGTGCCATGCGCCTCGACTCCTGTCGAATGAACGCGATAGGGTCGCTCGGACGAAGGTCATGCAGGCAGATCTCTGCTTGCCCAAAGCGCCAGACCAGGAACTGTCGGGCCACCCTCGTGTAGGTGTCAACGGTGGCCGCCGCCAGCCCTTGATTGCGTTGTAGGTGTTGCGCGAAGTCGGCGGTGACGCGGTCGACATCTGTCGTGCATGACGCAGCAGCAGCGCAGAGCCCTTGCTCACGCAGAAAGAGAAGCAGCAGGGTCAATGCTTGTCGCTCCTGGCGGCGCGTCTCAGGGCGTCGTGAGCGACGCCGGGCGCGACTGCGCTGAAATCGTGTGATGTCGTCGTCAGTCAGTGCTTCAACGTCAATACGACGCCCTTCGCACCATCGGCCAAAGGCCAATGCGTGTCTCGCCACAATACAGGCGTAGCCCGACGAGTATTGTTGGCTTCCCAGCCAGGTTACGAACGCGACGAGGTGCTCAGCAGACGTGCCGCCGATCGCGCGGACCCGCGCATCGGCTATGTCGTAGGAATGCTCCATGATGATCTCCTTGCGGGCGGAATTGCCCGGCAAAGAGGATGACAATGTTCAGCGAAATCGTCGCCAGCCCACGGTAGATCAGGGCGTCAAGTACGCTCGGGACATAGTCCGGTGCGGGACATAGTCGAGCTTATGTACTGCAGTACATAAGCTCGAAAGCACTGTGCGATACCTCGGGATCGAGGTAGATGACGCGCTGGAGATCTCGGAGCAGACCGAAATCTAGCCGCCTGAGTATCGGCTGCACGTGCTTCTCCTTACGGGATTCGTGCGGCCGTTTCCGGGCGGGGTAACCACTGCGTAAAATCGTTCATGGGCAGTCCTAGGCAATCCCAGAATCCACGTTTTCGTAGTCAGGTTCCATTCCTTCATGGAAAGTTTGGCGGCGAGATCTCGCCACTTTGGCAGCTCAACGACGCAGACTGAGTTAGTGGCACAGGGTGACACTAAGTCTCAGCTATTTGAGGAAGGCTCCAGGTTAGGTTGTCACCAGTACAAGTCAGGAGCAGACTTGCTATTCATGAATTCAGTCACTCAGCCCAAGCAACCCCGCCGCGTCAAGGCACGCTTCATCGCTCCGCTCGCTCTCGTGCTTATCTTCATCATGGGCGTGTTCGCGACTGCCGCCTTGTGGGTCGAGGCCGACATCCGCGACCAGGATATCGCCGAGCGCACCGCCGCCGTGGAAAAGCTGTTCCTGCAGAAGCTGGACAAGGACACCAACCTGATGATCGCGACAATGCGCGCGATGATGACCAACCCGTCCATCGAACGCGCCCTCCGCGATCTGGACCGCGCGTCACTTTCGCAGCAACTGAATCCCCTGTTCGCCAACCTGCGCGACAAGCACCACATCACCCACCTGTATTTCACCGGCCAGGACCTGATCAACCTCTACCGCTTCCACAGCCCCGACGAGTACGGCGACGAGATCGACCGGCTAACGACGATCAAGGCGAGGGACAGCCAGGATGCGGTGCACGGCCTGGAGCTGGGATCGCTGGGGACGCTCACGCTGCGTCTGGTGATGCCCTGGCGCAGCGACGGCCTCGTCATCGGCTACCTCGAAATTGGCGAAGAAATCGAGCACCTGATTAGGGAGATTCGCGAGGGCCTGGCGGTGGACATGCTGGTGCTGGTCGATAAACGCCTGGTGTCGCTGCAGCAATGGCAGCGCGGCCAGACCTTGATGAAACGCACGGGAACGTGGGAGCGCTTTGCCAGCCACGTATCACTGGCGCAGACCACGGACCAGCTGCCCGCGGCGCTGGACGACTCCACCCTGCAGCGTTTGCTCGCCGGCCGCACTGCGGAGATCGACGACCAAGGGCGCTCGCTGCACCTGGCCGCCGTGCCGCTAAGGGACGCCGGCCAGCGCCACATCGGCGACCTGGTGGTGATCCGCGACATCAGTGCACTGAAATCCACCTTCAACTGGTCCATCGTCGCCGTCACGACGATCAGCCTGCTGTTGGCGATCGGCGTACTCGGGGTGTTCTACCTTGCACTCGACCGCGTCGAGCGCGACTACCGGCGCCAGCACGACCTCGAACACCAGTTGCTGCGCTTCAACGCCGAATATGGCCGCATCCTGCAGCTCGAAAAACTCTCGGCGCTGGGCACCATGGTCGGCAGCATCGCCCACCAGTTGAACAATCCGCTGGTCGGCGTGGTCAACCTGGCGCAACTTGCCGAACGCGGAGTCGACGATCCGGTGCGCACGCGCGAACTGCTGGGTGAGATTCGCAGTTCCGGCGAAGACTGTCGCGCCTTCGTCAAGCGCATGCTGGCGTTTTCCAAGGTCTCATCCTTCGAAAGCAAACCGACGCAGATGGCGGCGCTGATCGAGGACACGGTGCTCCTTTTTCGCCAGACCGAGAACAAGCACCTGCCGGTCGAACTGAATCTGCCGAACGAAGCTGTGGTGCTGACCATTGATCCGATCCTGCTGCGCCACGCCTTGTTCAACCTGCTGGTCAATGCCGCCCAGGCCACCACCGACGGCAGCGCCATCGTCATCAGCCTGGCGCGCGAGGACGATCCGGCGCGGGGCGTGGCGGGCTGGTCGCTGGCCGTCAGCGATCATGGCCGCGGCATGCCGCCCGATGTGCTGGAAAAGATCTTCGTGCCCTTCTACACCACGCATAGCGACGGCACCGGCCTCGGCCTGCCCGTCGTCCAGCACGTCGCACTGCTGCACGACGGGCAGGTCAATGTCAGCAGCGAGCCGGGGCGTGGCACGCGAATTGCGATCTGGTTGCCTGATTCATTGCCAAGTTCGTTGCCCGATACCCTGCCAGGTTCATTGCACGACTCACCCGACCATAAACACGACGCTGCCTGAGATGCTGCCAAAAATCCTCGTGGTCGACGATGATCGCCACACCCGCATCCTGTTCGAACACTTGCTGGCCAAAACGGCGCAGGTGAGCCTGGCCGCCGATGGCGCCGAGGCACGCCGCCTGTTCGCCGCTGAGGATTTCAACCTGGTGCTGATGGACCAGCGCCTGCCCAGCGACAACGGCATCGACCTGCTGCGCGAGTTTCGCGCGCGCCGGCCGCATCTGGTCGGCATACTGATGACCGGCTTCGCCGACGTGCGCGATGCCGTGGCGGCGGTGCGCGAAGGCGTCTTCGATTATCAGACCAAGCCATTCGAAGACCTTGAAGCGCTGGAGGCGGTGATCGGCAAGGCGCTGGAACTCGATCGCGCCTACCGCGAGATCCATGGCCTGCGCGCCCGCTTGTCCGGCGAATCGGGCGCAGCGGACATGATCGGCCAGTCGCCCGCGATGGAAAGAGTCCTCGGCCAGATCCGCCAAGTCGCCGGCCTCGACACCACGGTCCTGCTCGAAGGGGAAAGCGGCACCGGCAAGGAGCTTGCCGCCAGGATGGTCCATGCCCTGAGTCCGCGCGCCACCAAGCCTTTCCTCGAGGTCAATTGCGGCGGACTGGCGGAATCCCTGCTCGAAAGCCTGCTGTTCGGCCATGAAAAAGGCGCCTTCACCGGCGCCGGCCAGGCCAATGCCGGCTACTTCGAGAAGGCCGACGGTGGCAACCTGTTCCTCGACGAAATCGCCGACATGAGCGCCAAGCTGCAGAGCAGCCTGCTGCGCGTGCTGCAGGACCACAGCTTCACCCGCATCGGCAGCACCCAGGCACGCCGTGCCGATTTTCGCCTGATCTGCGCCACCAACCGGCCGCTGCTGGCCGAGGTCAAGGCCGGGCGGTTTCGCGAAGACCTGTATTACCGTATCGCCGTGGTCTCGGTGACCATGCCGCCGCTGCGCGAGCGTGCCGGCGACATCGTGCCGCTGGCCACGCATTTCCTGGATTTTTACAGCGCGAAATTCGGCAAGAGCTGCGGCCCGCTGACGCCCGTCGCCCTGCAAGCGCTTGAAAGCTGCCGCTGGGAGGGCAACGTGCGCCAACTGCAGCACTGCATCGAGCGTGCGGTGGCACTCCATACCGGCGGCCCGATCGATACCCTGCACCTGTTTCCGGACGGCAAGCCTGTAGCCAGCGCCCAAGACGCTACCACTCCTGCAATGATCGCAGCGCTGAGTTATCAGGACGCCAGGGTTGATTTCGAACGTGATTATTTTCAGCGCCTGCTCGATGCTGCAGCGGGCAACATATCCGAAGCGGCACGTCTCAGCGGGATCCCCCGACAGAACCTGTACGTACGGATGAAGCGCTGGGGAGCTGTCACTGATAAGTGACACCTGTCACTAAATCGCGACACTCATCAGGCAATACATCTTCATATCTCCTGCCCAAACGACGGTCATAAGCGCAAGGCGTTGTGGTACGAACATTGCGTGACCAGCAGTAGCTGGGTTTACACAAATAAGGGGATCATCATGAAAAAAACAATTTTCGGCAGCCTGTTGGCGCTGGCATCCGTGTTCCTGATCTACGGCTGTACCGGCGGGGTCAAGACATACCCGAACGCTCCATTCAAGGGCGTAGTCGAGGACGGCAGCAAGGAAACTTTCCTCAAGGTACCCAACGCTACAGTTTGGCTGATCCCCGCCACCGACGTCGCCACGATGGGCAAGACACCGATCGAGGTCAAGGCGGATTCGCCGAACGACGAACCGCTGGAAGACAGCCTGGCTGCCAACCGCGGGCGCTACCTGAACGCGAAGACCAATGACAATGGCGAGTTCAGCTTTGCCGACGTTCCTGGCGGCAAATACTTCGTTTATGTCGAACCGGCCACCAGCAAGTACCTGCCGGGTGGCGACAAGTCGCGCAAGTCCCTGGGGACCGATGAACTGGGTGCTGCGCCGATGCTGATCAAGATATCCGGGAACGTGCCGCCGGATGCCAAATACATCGGCAGTTCGGCCTGCATCGAATGCCACGAAGATCAGAAGCACATCACCAAGACCCTGCACCGGCTGGGCATGACCGTGATTGGTAAGCCGAGCAAGCTGCAGGACCATTCGCGCTTCCCCGAGTTCAACAAGGGCCTGGACAAGCTCATGGCCGGCACCAAGTTCTGGTTCTACGGTTTCGACAAGGGCCGCGGCTTCGACAAGTACCAGATCGCCACCAAGGCGCCGGCCGATGCAGCGTCGGCAAGCTTCACCGCGAACTTCTACAAGGACAGCGACGGCAAACTCAAGCTGCGCACCGAAAATCTGCGTGACGCTGCGGACAAGCCACGTACCTATACGGTCGATATGACCTACGGCGGCGGACTCTACAAGCAGCGCTATCTGGTGCGCGTCGGCGCTAACCTATTCCCCTTCGTCCAGTTCAACCAGAACGGCGATGACAGCTTTGCCGATCGTACCCGCAAGCCCTGGCGCGACTACCACGCCGACTGGTTCTATAACGAGGAAGCCAAGAAACTGATCGATCCGCCGCCGGGCAAGTCCTTCGACAAGGAATGCGCGTCCTGCCATTACGCCGGCTACACGTTGGCCAAGAATGCCAAGGGCGACTACATCGCCGGTTCCGCCAATGATCGCAACGGCGAAATGGACATCGACGGCGACGGCAAGCCCAACGAGCTCAACCTAGGCTGCGAAACCTGCCATGGTCCCGGTTCCGTTCACGACAAGGCAAAAGAGATCGACATGCCGGCCACCATCGTCAGCCCCAACAAGCTTTCGGCGGAACGTGCCGATGTGTTGTGCGGGCAGTGCCACAGTCGGCCCCAGGGTTTCCTGAAGAACGACCAGCCGGTCAACAAGGACAACAAGATGATGTTGCCGGGCACCTCGCGCAACCGCTTCCTAACGGAATACACCACCCGGGCCGACGGTGCCGACACCGACTTCTGGGCGGACGGTTTGCATTCCAAAGGTCACCACCAGCCCTACTCGGACCTGATCAAGGCCAAGAAGTATCGCAACGGCACCCAACTGGTGGCCTGTTCGGACTGCCACGACCCGCATGGCAATGGCAAGTCGCTGCACCAGTTGAAGCACGATCCGAAGACGACCGAGGTGTGCACGGCTTGTCACGAGAACCGCAAGGACATGAAGGAACATCTCGCGGACAAAGCCAAGTGCACGGTGGACGTGACCAAGATCAGTTGTTCCGACTGCCACAACACCAAGACCGCGCAGACCGGCGCCGGCTTCGGCAAGGGCATGCTCGGCAAGGATGGCAAGAACTACTGGGTCAACGACATCAGCTCGCACGTCTATGACGTCCCGCGCAAGGACAACAAGGGTGTCAAGGGCGTCGAGCCGGGCAAGGCCATGCCGATTCCTTACACCAACCAATGCGGTGCGGCCTGCCACGACACGAAGAATCTGTAGCACGTACTTTGTAGCAAGCAAAAGCTGTCGGTTAGCCGGCAGCTTTTGCTTTATTTGCGTAGTGCTGAATCGCGCAGTACATCGTTTTCGATAGCGCTAAGTTGAATTGGGATGCACTCCAATGTTCTCTCGGACGAAGGGATTCCTTGAAGCACGCGCCACAACTACTGCTAGTCGATGACGACCCCGAGTATTGTCAGACACTGTCCCACTATCTTCAGGAGCAAGGCTTCGTCGTCAGCTTTGTGCCGAAAGCCCACCAAGGTTGGCTCGATGCGATCAGAGGCAAATACGATCTCGTGATCCTTGCTGACAACGAACTCGCAGGATCAAGCGGATTTGAAGTGTTGCGCAAGATTCGCAGGCAGAAAGATGTGCCTGTAGTGGTGCTTAGCGCCCAAATGAGCGAGATTGATGCCATTGTGATGCTTGAACTGGGTGCCGACGACTATCTTTTGAAGTCCTGCAATAGGCGCGAATTAGTAGCGCGTTTGCGAAGAATCCTACATCGGACTCGGTGAGGTATTTGTAAGCAGAGCCTCAAGCGAGTCTTGGATCAGAAAATTGCGACTGGCCGGTTTCGGGGGTGGAGCAGACCCTGGCGGAAAGCCTCCTAAAAAGGATGCATCCCCTATAGCCGTCATTGCCCATGAAAAAGTCATTAGTCCGCAATGGGCACATAGCGGAAGTCGCGTCTGTGATTGTCACGAGCGGCAAACTCCTATGGACTTCGCCGGGGTCGCTTGCGAGGCCCGCGGAAAATGAACGCGCCCATAACAAAACGCGATAGCTAGTAGTGGCGGCACCGGCTTGGCCCGCCATTCCGCATTTGCCAGAATGCCGTCATGGGCACTCCGATCTCAGGCATTTCCTCGATGGCGACACGGCAGTTGCTGGCCGAACTCGCCGACGCATACCAGCAGCAGAGCGGCGCAGGTGTTGCCACTGAGGTCGACTTCGAGTCGGTGGGCGGCGTCGACGCGGCGAAGCGGGTGCAGGCTGGCGAGCCCTTCGATGTGGTGGTGCTTGCCGCCGATGCCATCGACAAGCTGGTGGCCGCCGGGCGCGTGGTCGCCGGCAGCAGGACCGACCTGGTGCGCTCGGGCGTGGCGATCGCCGTGCGCGAAGGCAGCGTGCGACCCGACATCGCTTCCGAAGACGCATTGCGGGGCGCCGTACTGGCGGCGCGCACGCTGGGCTATTCGACCGGGCCGAGCGGCGCGGCCTTGCTCAAGCTGTTCGAACGCTGGGGCATTGCCGATGCCGTGCGTAGCCGCATCGTGCAGGCGCCGCCCGGCATTCCGGTGGGCCAACTGGTAGCCAATGGCGAGGTCGAGCTCGGCTTCCAGCAATACAGCGAAATGGCGAACCAGCCCGGCATCGAGGTGCTCGGCACCATGCCGGCGGGTTGCGAGATCGTCACCACTTTTTCCGGCGGCATCTGTGCGGTCTCGGCTCAGCCCGAAGCCGTGCGTACCTTGCTCGGCTTCATGCATTCGCCCGCTGCTACCGACGCCAAGCGGCGCCACGGTATGGAACCGGCATAACAGTTCTCAGGAGTCCATCAATGATCATCGACATCCACGGCCACTACACCACCGCGCCCAAGGCGCTGGAAGAATGGCGCAACCGCCAGATCGCCGGCATCAAGGATCCGACGCTGATGCCAAAGGTTTCCGAGCTGAAGATCAGCGACGACGAGTTGCGCGAGACGATAGTGACCAACCAGCTGAAGAAGATGCAGGAGCGCGGCTCCGACCTGACCATCTTCTCGCCGCGTGCCAGCTTCATGGCTCACCACATCGGCGACTTCAACGTCAGCAGCACCTGGGCGGCGATCTGCAACGAGCTGTGCCATCGCGTTGCGCAACTCTTTCCCGACAACTTCATCGGCGCGGCAATGCTGCCGCAGTCACCCGGCGTCGATCCGCGCACCTGCATCCCGGAGCTGGAAAAATGCGTGAAGGAATACGGCTTCGTCGGCATCAACCTGAATCCCGATCCCTCGGGCGGCCACTGGACTTCGCCGCCGCTCTACGACCGGCACTGGTATCCCGTCTACGAAAAGATGGTCGAGTACGGCATCCCGGCCATGATCCACGTCTCGACCTCCTGCAACGCCTGCTTCCATACCACCGGCGCGCACTACATCAACGCCGACACCACGGCCGTGATGCAACTCATCCAGGGCGACTTGTTCAAGGATTTCCCGGAGCTCAAGTTCGTCATTCCGCACGGCGGTGGCGCCGCACCCTACCACTGGGGACGTTACCGCGGCCTGGCGCAGGAGCTGAAGAAGCCGCTGCTGAAGGACCACCTGCTCAACAACATCTACTTCGACACCTGCGTCTATCACCAGCCCGGCATCGATCTCATGACCCGCGTGATCCCGGTGAAGAACATCCTGTTCGCCTCGGAAATGATCGGCGCCGTCAAGGGCATCGATCCCGAGACTGGTTTCAATTTCGACGACACCAAACGTTACATCGAGGCCACACTCAATCTGAGTGCGGACGACCGCTACAAGGTCTACGAAGGCAACGCGCGCCGCGTCTATCCGCGCCTCGATGCGGCGCTCAAGGCAAAAGGAAAATAGTTATGTACCCCCACACTCACATTCGTTCGTTGCCCCCCGAGGGGGCGCAGGCCTCCCTTGGGGCGGCCCGGAGGGAGGCCTGATGAGCATGAACAATCTCGGCATCGTCAAACGCAACATCGTTCGCGCCGACCGTGCAGCCGTCGACAAGCTGTCGCGCTTCGGTGTGGCGACCATCCACGAGGCGATGGGCCGCGTCGGCCTGATGAAACCCTACATGCGACCGATCTACACCGGTGCCTACGTTTGCGGCGCGGCCGTCACCGTGCTGCTGCAGCCGGGCGACAACTGGATGATGCACGTCGCGGCCGAACAGCTCAGGGAAGGCGACGTCATCGTCGCCGCCTGCATCAGTGACAACGAAGACGGCTTCTTCGGCGATCTGCTGGCGACGAGTTTCCGCGCCCGCGGCGGCAAGGGCCTGATCATCGATGCCGGCGTTCGCGACGTGAAGGATCTGACGGCGATGGACTTCCCGGTGTTCTCGCGCGCCATCAGTGCCAAGGGCACGATCAAGGCCACGCTCGGTTCGGTGAACATTCCCGTTGTCTGCGCCGGTGCGCTGGTCAATCCCGGCGACGTGGTCATCGCCGACGACGACGGCGTGGTGGTGGTGCCGGCTGCAATCGCGCAACAGGTGGCCGATGCCGCCGAGACGCGTGAGAACAACGAGACCTCCAAGCGCGCCCGCTTCGCTGCCGGCGAACTCGGCCTCGACATGTACAGCATGCGCGAGGCATTGGCCAAGGCCGGCCTCAGGTACATCGACTGATGAGCCTGCCGGCCGATCCGCTGCAATGGTCCATCGGCCTCGTCGGTTACGGCGAGGTCGGGCGCATCCTCGCCGAGGACCTGCGCGCGCGCGGCGTCGGGAACCTCCTGACCTACGACATCAAGTTCGGTACGGCCGACGACGCGCCGCTGCTGGCGCATGCGGCGCAATACGGCGTGCGCCCCATGACCGGCCATGCCTTCCTGGCGCGAGCCGCCGATCTGGTGATTTCCGCCGTCACCGCCGACCAGACCGTCGCGGCCGCCGTATCCTCAGCACCGACTCTCAAGCCCGGCGCATGGTTCCTCGACTTCAACTCGGCTTCGCCCGGCGCCAAGATCAAGGCCGCCGGCATTGTCGATGCCGCCGGCGGGCGCTACGTCGAAGGCGCGGTGATGACTTCAATCCCGCCCCATCGGATTCGCGTGCCGCTGCTGCTGGGCGGGGCCAGCGCCGCTGAACTGGCGCCGCTGCTCTGCGCGCTCGGCTTCCGGACCAAGGTTGCCAGCGAAAAACTCGGCGTCGCTTCCGCAACCAAGATGTGCCGCAGCGTGATGATCAAAGGGCTGGAAAGCATGGTCATCGAAAGCTTCACCGCGGCGCGCGCCTATGGCGTCGAGGACCAGGTACTCGCTTCGCTTTATGAAACCTTTCCCGGCATCGACTGGGAGAAACAGGGCGCGTACTTCTTCCAGCGCGTCATCGAGCACGGCCGCCGCCGCAGCGAGGAAGTGCGAGAAGTGGCGGCGACGGTGCGCGAGATCGGCCTCACGCCGTGGTCGGCGCAGGGCACGGCCGAGCGCCAGGCCTGGGTCGCCGACCTGACCGACGAGGGCGTGTTCGGCAAGAAGGGCAGCAAGGAGTTTGCCCGCAGTGCCGACTGGCGCGTCGAGGCCGATCGCATCCTGGCCAAGGTGAAATAGACATGGAATTTCAGAAAACTCCCGGCTGGCTCGACTGGTATTCGGGTCCCTCCAAACCGCGCTTCAAGCTGCCGGCCGGCAGTGTCGACGCGCATTGCCACGTCTTCGGGCCCGGTGCCGAATTCCCCTATGCGGCGGAACGCAAGTACACGCCCTGCGATGCGTCGAAGCACCAGCTCTATGCGCTGCGCGATCACCTCGGCTTCGCCCGCAACGTGGTGGTGCAGGCCACCTGCCACGGCGCCGACAACCGCGCCATGGTCGATGCACTGATTCATTCGAACGGCAAGGCCCGCGGCATCGCCACGGTGCGCCGCACGGTGACCGACAGTGAACTGCAAGCCATGCACGCCGCCGGTGTGCGCGGCGTGCGCTTCAACTTCGTCAAGCGCCTGGTGGATTTCACGCCGAGGGACGAGCTGATGGAAATCGCTGCGCGCATTGCGCCGCTGGGCTGGCACGTGGTGATCTATTTCGAAGCGGTCGACCTGCCCGAACTGTGGGACTTCTTCACTGCGCTGCCCACCACCATCGTGGTCGACCACATGGGCCGCCCGGATGTGAGCAAGCCCGTCGACGGGCCCGAGTTCGAACTCTTCGTCAGGTTCATGCGCGAATACCCGAATGTCTGGAGCAAGGTCAGCTGCCCCGAGCGCCTTTCGCTCACCGGGCCGAAAGCGCTGAACGGCGAGCCGGGTTTGGAACATGGTGCATATCGAGACGTGGTGCCGTTCGCGCGACGCATCGTCGAGACCTTTCCCGACCGCGTGCTGTGGGGCACCGACTGGCCGCACCCCAACCTCAAGGACCACATGCCTGACGATGGCCTGCTGGTCGATTTCATTCCGCATATCGCCACGACGCCCGAATTGCAGCGCAAGCTGCTGGTCGACAACCCCATGCGGCTGTACTGGCCGGAGGAAATCAAATGAAGCGAAGAGAAGCCCTGACCCGGATGGCCGGCGTAGCCGGTGCGACGCTCGCGACCGCCACAGGCGTCCGTGCCGCGGACGGCGCGGACGACGCGAAAAAGCTGACGCCTTCGGGCCTCGCACCCGACCGCAACACGAAGATTCCTGGCTTCAAGGCGCCGCCCGGATCGATCGACACGCATTGCCACATTTTCGGCCCCGCGGCACGTTATCCCTACTCGCCGAAGCGCAGCTATACGCCCTTCGATGCAGGGCTCGACGACTTCCGCGAAGTTCATGCCAGGATGGGCATCGAGCGCGCGGTCATCGTCAATCCGAGCCTCTACGACATCGACGCCCGGGTCGCGGTGGATGCGATCACCGCCAGCGACGGACGTTATCGCGGCGTCGTCAACATCGACGACCGGGTCTCCGACACCGAATTGGATGCGCTGCACAAGGCCGGCATCCGCGGCTGCCGCTTCAACTTCGTCAAGCATCTCGGCGGCTTCCCGGACATGGCCGTCTTCGACCGCAGCGTCAAGCGCGCGGCCCGCCTCGGCTGGCACGTCGTCCTGCATTTCGACGCCAAGGACCTGCCCGACTTCTACCCGCTGCTGGACGGCCTGCCGCTGCCCTACATCATCGACCACATGGGGCGCGTGCCGGCCAAGGACGGCCTGGAGCAGAAGCCATTCAAGATCCTGGTGGACCTGCTCCAGCGCGACAAGAAATGCTACGTCAAACTCAGCGGCGCCGACCGCGTCTCGTCCACCGGAGCCCCCTTCCACGATGCCGTACCCTTTGCCCGGCGGCTGGTCGAGACGGCGGCGGACCGGCTGGTATGGGGAAGCGATTGGCCGCATCCCAATGTGAAGACCATGCCCAACGACGGCGATCTCGTCGATCTGATTCCCATGTTCGCGCCGGACGCCGGGACCCAGAAGCAGATCCTGGTCGACAACCCGATGCGCCTGTATCAGTTCGAAGCCTGAGAGCAGGGATAGCCCGATGACCGCCTCCGCCGCAACACTTTCGCCGCCTGCCGCAAAGCGTCGCCCCTGGTATCTCACGCTCTGGATCCAGGTGCTGATCGCGATGGTGATCGGCATCCTCGTCGGGCATTTCGCGCCGCAGACCGGCACGGCCATGCAGCCCCTGGGCGATGCCTTCATCAAGATGATCCGCATGCTGATCGCGCCGATCATCTTCTGCACCGTGGTGCTCGGCATCGCCAAGATGAACGACATGACGCGGGTCGGCCGGGTGGCGATCAAGGCCCTGATCTATTTCGAGGTGCTGACGACCATCGCGCTGATCCTCGGCCTGCTCATGGTGAATCTGTGGCAGCCCGGCGCCGGGATGAACATCAGTGCCGCGTCGCTCGACGCCGGCTCGGTGAAGGGCTACATCGCCCAGACGCAGACGCAGGGGGTGGTGCCATTCCTGATGAACATCATTCCGGGAACAGTGGTCGGCTCGCTGGCCGAAGGCAACATCCTGCAAGTGCTGTTCCTCTCCGTGCTGTTCGGCGCGGTGCTGACCGCGCTTGGAGACTCGGCTAGGCCCCTGATCGACATCCTCGATACCATCTCCAGAATGCTGTTCGGCGCCGTGGCGATCGTCATGTGGGCCGCGCCCGTCGGTGCATTCGGCGCGATAGCCTTTACCGTAGGCAAGTACGGTGCAGGTACGCTGGTCTCACTGGGAAACCTGCTCGTTTGTTTCTACGTGACCTGCCTGGTCTTCATCCTCTTCATCCTCGCTCCGATCTGCCGGGTGTGCGGCTTCAGCCTGCTGAAGCTGGTGCGGTACATCTGGGAAGAGATATTGATCTGCCTGGCGACGACGTCGTCGGAAGTCGTTCTGCCGAGAATGATCGAAAAGCTCGAAGCATGCGGATGCAAGCCCAGCGTCGTCGGCCTGGTCATTCCGACCGGCTATTCGTTCAACCTCGACGGCACCTGCCTCTACCTCGCTGCAGTCACCGTGTTTCTGGCGCAGGCCACCAACACCCCGCTCGACCTCTACCAGCAACTCGGCCTTTTGGCGGTATTGCTGCTCACCTCGAAGGGCGCGGCAGGGGTGGCCGGCGCCGCCTTCGTGGTACTCGCCGCGACGTTGTCCACGGTCGGCACGATTCCGGTCACCAGCGTCGCGCTGATCCTCGGCGTCCATCGCCTGCTGGCGGAAGGCCTGGTGCCCACCAACCTGATCGGCAATGCAGTGGCAACCATTGTGGTCTCGAAATGGGAGGGCGCCCTCGACGAAGAACAGTTGGCGCGCGTTCTCAACGGACATTCGCGAAAGGCCTGACATGGCACTCGACAAACCCTACCTTGACATTCCCGGCACGACGATTTTCGATGCCGATCAGTCGCGTCTCGGCTATCACCTGAACCAGTTCTGCATGTCGCTGATGAAGGCCGAGAACCGCGCCCGCTTCAAGGCGAACGAGCGCGCCTACCTCGACGAGTGGCCGATGACCGAAGAGCAGAAGCAGGCCGTGCTGGCGCGCGACCTCAACTGGTGCATCCGCCTCGGCGGCAACATCTACTTCCTCGCCAAGATCGGCGCCACCGACGGCAAGAGCTTCCAGCAGATGGCCGGCAGCATGACCGGCATGACCGAGGAGGAATACCGCGACATGATGATCGCCGGCGGCCGTTCGGTCGAAGGCAATCGCGTCGTCGGCGAGGACGGCGACGCTCAGGCCCACCATCAGCCGCAAGGCGAGGCCCGCCGCAGGGAGGCACACTGACATGGCCCGCATCACCGCTTCCGTTTATACCTCCCACGTCCCGGCCATCGGCGCCGCGCTCGATCTCGGCAAAACCGGAGAGCCATATTGGCAGAAGGTTTTCGCCGGTTACGATTTCTCCAAACAATGGCTCAAGGACAACACGCCGGACGTCATCTTCCTCGTCTACAACGACCACGCCACGGCCTTCAGCCTGGAGATGATCCCGACCTTCGCCATCGGCTGCACAGCCGAGTTTCAGCCGGCCGACGAAGGCTGGGGCCCGCGTCCCGTGCCGGTGGTCAAGGGCCATCCGGAGCTCGCCGCGCATATCGCGCAATCGGTAATCCAGGACGACTTCGACCTGACCATCGTGAACAAGATGGCCGTCGACCACGGCCTCACCGTGCCGCTCTCCCTGATGTGCGGCCAGCCGCAGGCCTGGCCCTGCCCGGTGATTCCCTTCGCTGTGAACGTGGTGCAGTATCCGGTGCCATCGGGCCGCCGCTGCTACAACCTCGGCCGCGCCATCCGCAAGGCCGTCGCGTCCTACGACCAGCCGCTGAAGGTGCAGATCTGGGGCACCGGCGGCATGAGCCACCAGCTGCAGGGGCCGCGAGCCGGGCTGATCAACCGCGAGTGGGACAATGCGTTTCTTGACCGCCTTATCGCCGACCCCGCAGGCCTGGCGCAGATGCCGCACATCGACTACGTGCGCGAAGCCGGTTCGGAGGGCATCGAGCTCGTGATGTGGCTGATCGCGCGCGGCGCCATGGGCGATGAAAACGGACCCGGCAAACCGCGCGTCGCGCACCGCTTTTACCATGTGCCGGCGAGCAACACCGCCGTCGGCCATTTGATTCTGGAGAACACATGAGCAAGACAATCAAGGTCGCGCTGGCAGGCGCCGGCGCCTTCGGCATCAAGCACCTCGATGCCATCAAGCTGATCGACGGCGTCGAAGTCGTATCGCTGGTCGGCCGCGATCTGGAGAAGACGAAGGAAGTGGCCGCCAAATACGGCATCGGCCACGTCAGCACCGATCTGGCCGACAGCCTCGCACTGAAGGAGGTCAATGCGGTGATCCTGTGCACGCCGACGCAGATGCACGCGGCGCAGGCACTGGCCTGCATGCAGGCCGGCAAGCACGTGCAGATCGAAATCCCGCTGGCCGACAGCCTGTCGGGCGCCGAGGCGGTGCTGGCGATGCAGCACAAGACCGGCCTGGTTGCCATGTGCGGCCACACCCGCCGCTTCAACCCGAGCCACCAGTGGGTGCACAAGAAGATCGTCGCCGGCGAATTCAACATCCAGCAGATGGATGTGCAGACCTATTTCTTCCGCCGCAGCAACATGAATGCGCTGGGCCAGCCGCGCAGCTGGACCGACCACCTGCTGTGGCACCACGCCGCACACACGGTCGACCTCTTTGCCTGGCAGACCGGCGGCAGCATCGTCGCCGCCAACGCGCTGCAAGGGCCGATCCACCCGGGACTGGGCATCGCCATGGACATGTCGATCCAGTTGAAGAGCAGCACCGGCGCGATCTGCACGCTGTCGCTCTCGTTCAACAACGACGGCCCGCTCGGCACCTTCTTCCGCTACATCGGCGACACCGGCACCTACCTCGCCCGCTATGACGACCTGATCGACGCCAAGGACAACAAGATCGACGTGTCCAGGGTCGACGTGTCGATGAACGGCATCGAGCTGCAGGACCGCGAGTTCTTCGCCGCGATCCGCGAAGGCCGCGAGCCTAATGGCAGCGTAGCCCAGGTGCTGCCGTGCTATCGCACTTTGCACAAGCTTGAGCAGCAGCTGAGTGCCTGAAATGCAACAGCGCCGCCTCGGCCCCTTCACGGTCGCGGCCCTCGGGCTCGGATGCATGAACCTCAGCCATGCCTACGGTACGCCGCCCGCGCCCGAGGCCGCAGAGGCGCTGCTGCTGCGCGCGCTTGACCTCGGAATCAATTTCTTCGACACCGCGGCGCTGTATGGTTTCGGCGCCAACGAGACCCTGGTCGGCCGCGTGCTGAAGCCGTACCGGCAGAAGGTCGTGCTGGCCAGCAAGGGCGGCATGGCCGGTGTCTCGGGCCGCCGCGTGATCGACGGCCGGCCGGAGGCCCTTAAGCGCAACTGCGAGGAGAGCCTGCAGCGCCTGCAGACCGATGTCATCGACCTCTACTACCTGCACCGCTGGGACAAGCAGGTGCCGATCGAGGACAGCATCGGCGCGCTGGCCGACCTGGTGCGCGCCGGCAAGGTCAAGACCATCGGCCTCTCCGAAGTGTCGGCGGCGACGCTGCGGCGAGCGCATGCCGTGCATCCGATCACCGTGTTGCAGTCCGAATACTCGCTATGGACGCGCGAGCCTGAAATCGCCACGCTCGCCGCCTGCCGCGAACTTGGCGTGGCCTTCGTCGCCTTCAGCCCGCTGGCGCGCGCCTTCCTCACCGGCAAGCTGAGCGACCCCGAGACACAACTCGAGGCAAAGGACATCCGCCGCCAGATGCCGCGCTTCGATGCGGACAACTACGTAAAGAACCTTGAACTGCTGCCCGAGTACCTGCGCATCGCCAGCGCGTTCGGCTGTACGCCGGCCCAGTTGGCGCTGGCCTGGCTGCAGGCACAGGGCGAGGACATCATTCCGATTTTCGGCACCCGCAGCCTCGCGCATCTCGACGAAAACGCCGGGGCAGCATCGGTGAAACTCGATCAAAGCTTGGTTGAACGGCTGAACAAACTGATCAACCAGCAGACCGTGACGGGGCCGCGCTACAACGCGGCCACCCAGCAGGAAATCGATACCGAAATTTTCCAGAATTGAAAACAGGAGGCAGGACATGAATACCGGCAAGCAGAAGCGCGTGATCCCCGGCACCACGATGTTCGACGGCGAACAGGCGCGCAAGGGTTACGCGCTGAACAAGATGTGCTTTTCCTTCAACTCGGCCGAGAACCGCGCCGAGTTCCTCAAGGACAAGGAAGCCTATTGCGACAAGTTCGGCCTCAATGCGCAGCAGCAGAAGGCCGTGCTGAGCCTGCAGGTGCTGGACATGCTCGCGGCCGGCGGCAACGCCTACTACCTGGCCAAGCTGGGCGGCATTTTCGGGCTCGACATGCAGAATATCGGCGCCCAGCAGACCGGCGTCACCAAGGATGAATTCAAGGCCAGGCTGGTAGAAGCGGGGAGAAAATAATGGCCAAGATCGTCGGCGGCATCAACGTCACCCACGTGCCCTACATCGGCCGTGCCATCGCCAACAACCTGCAGCAGGACCCCTACTGGAAGCCCTTCTTCGACGGCTTTCCGCCGGTCCACGACTGGCTGGCCAAGGTCAAGCCGGACGTCGCCGTGGTGATCTACAACGACCATGGGCTGAACTTTTTCCTCGACAAGATGCCGACCTTCGCGGTGGGCGCGGCGGCCGAGTACAGCAACGCCGACGAGGGCTGGGGCATCCCGACCCTGCCGCCCTATCGCGGCGAGCTGGATCTCTCCTGGCACATGATCGATTCGCTGGTCGAGGCCGAATTCGACATCGTGACCTGCCAGGAAATGCTGGTCGACCATGCATTCACACTGCCTCTGGAACTGTTCTGGCCGAAGCAGAAAAGCTGCCCGGTGCGCACCGTACCGGTCTGCGTCAATACGGTGCAGTTCCCGCTGCCGACGGCGGCGCGCTGCTTCAAGTTCGGCCAGGCGATCGGCCGCGCCGTCGAATCCTGGGACAGCGACGCGCGCGTCGTGGTGATCGGCACCGGTGGCCTTTCGCATCAGCTCGACGGCCAGCGTGCCGGTTTCATCAACAAGGAATTCGATCATATGTTCATGGAAAAGCTCATCACCGATCCGCTGTGGGTAACGCGCTACTCCATTGCCGACCTGGTCGAGCTGACCGGCACCCAGGGCGTCGAACTGCTCAACTGGCTGACGGCGCGCGGCGCACTGCCGGGCGAAGTGACCAAGGTGCATGCCAATTACCACATCCCGATTTCCAACACGGCGTCCGGCCTGCTGGCCATGGAAGCCATTTAGGCAGAAGGAACAAGAATGCGAACACAAGTTGCCATCATCGGCGGCGGGCCCTCCGGGCTGCTGCTTTCCCAGCTGTTGCACCTCAAGGGCATCGATACCATCGTCCTTGAACGGCAGTCGCGCGAATACGTACTCTGCCGGATCCGCGCTGGCGTGCTGGAGCACGGCTTCGCCAAGCTGATGCGCGAAGCCCGGTGTGGCGAACGCATGGACCGCGAAGGCGAAATTCACGACGGCTTCATCATCGCCCACGGTGGTCGACAGAACCGCGTCGACCTGCACAAATACAGCGGCGGTAGCTCGGTGGTGGTCTACGGCCAGACCGAGCTCACGCGCGACCTCTACGAGGCCCGTGACCGAATGAACGGCGTGGTCATCCATCATGCCGAGGACGTGCAGCCGCACGACCTCACCAGCGCGACACCGTACGTCACCTTCCGCAAGGGCGATGAAGTTCAACGCATCGATTGTGACTTCGTGATCGGCGCCGACGGATTCCATGGCATCAGCCGCAAATCGATTCCCGCGTCGGTGCTACGGGAATACGAGAAGGTTTATCCCTTCGGCTGGCTCGGCGTGCTGTCGAAGACCAAACCGGTGTCGCCCGAACTGATCTACGTCAAGCACGAGCGCGGTTTCGCGCTTTGCTCGCTGCGTTCACAGGTGCTCAGCCGCTACTACATCCAGGTGCCGCTGGCCGACAAGGTCGAGGATTGGTCCGACGACGGCTTCTGGGCCGAGTTGAAGCGCCGCCTGCCGCAGGAGGTGGCCGAGCGCCTGATCACCGGGCCCTCGATCGAGAAGTCGATCGCGCCGCTGCGCTCCTTCGTTGCCGAGCCGATGCGTTACGGCAACCTGTTCCTCGCCGGCGACGCGGCGCACATTGTGCCGCCCACCGGAGCGCGCGGCCTCAACAGCGCCGCTTCGGACATCTACTATCTCTACCACGCCATGCTGGCGCACTACAAGGACGGCGACGACAGCGGCCTGGACAACTACTCGGCCAAGGCGCTGGCGCGGGTATGGAAGGCACAGCGCTTTTCGTGGTGGATGACCAGCATGCTGCATACATTCCCCGACAGCATCCCCTACGACCAGAAGCTGCAGCAGACGGATCTCGAGTACCTGTTTTCTTCGGAGGCGGCACAGAGTTCGCTGGCTGAAAACTACGTCGGCTTGCCGTTCTGAGTCCGAAAGCCCGGCACTTGCGCCGGGTCGGCAGGCCGAGCGCTGGCGGAGAACGATGTGGGGCTGCCGTTCGAGGATTGAAGAATCGCCGTATCGCCAGTGCCGACTTTGTGCAATTCAGTTTGACGCTGGTTCTTTTGTGCCTCGTCGGCACAGCAAGGTTAGCTGAGCCTTCCCAATCCTTGTAGAGACCAGCTGTAACCAAGTTTTCTGAGGCAGTCAGGGACAACCTCCATCTTTCTAGGTATTCATCCTGATTGCCCCAACGAGTCGGCCGGTTTATTTTTCGCTAAGCAAGTGAAGGCAGCAATGGCACTTGTCGCGACCGGAAAGCAACCTCTTCGGCGCTGCTGCGTAAGGAGGGAACAGCGCATTACGTTCCCGATGGATGGCACACGAATGTCCTGGGGCGAAAGTCCTTTGGCCACCGCACCCCCAAAGGGGAGGAGGAAACGATTCATGAGCAATACTGTAATGATTCACCCGTCGATCGACGCCGGGATAATGTCGGCGCTTCCGGGGTTTGAAGGGGGAGTACTGCGTTGCAAGTGCCCTTCAGATCGTGTCGAAGTAACGATCAGCGCACAGACCGCACACAACCATGCCTGTGGCTGCAGCAAGTGCTGGAAGCCCAAAGGCGCCTTGTTTTCTCAGGTCGCTGTCGTTTCGCGTGACAAAGTCAAGGTCACTGCTCACGAAGAGAAGTTGAAGATCGTCGACCCCAGCGCGACGATTCAGCGTCATGCCTGCACCGGCTGCGGCGTTCACATGTTCGGCCGGATCGAGAACAAGGCCCACCCGTTCTACGGCCTCGACTTCGTTCATACCGAACTCTCTGAAGTTCGTGGTTGGTCGCCACCCGAGTTCGCCGCGTTTGTTTCCTCCATCATCGAGACGGGCACCGATCCGGCACAGATGCCGGCGATTCGGGCGCGCCTGAAACAATTGGGTCTTGAGCCCTATGACTGCCTGTCGCCGCCCTTGATGGATGCGATCTCGACCCACGTCGCCAAGAGCAGGGCCGCTGCGTAGACCGCGAACGGACAGGGCCCGGCGCCAACTCTCCCGGCACCGGGCCTTGCCTGCAGCCGTCCGAGGCTATGTGACGGCCGCCCGCTCCTTTATTGGGTCGAGCGCAACCCCGCCGTTCAGAAGATTGCCGGCGTGAAAACGCAGATGCTCCTCGATGAAGCTGGCAATGAAGAAATAGCTGTGGTCGTAGCCCTCGCGCAGGCGCAGTTCCAGCGGCACGCCGGCGCGCTGGCAGGCTTCGCGCAGAAGTTCCGGCTTGAGTTGGGTCTCGAGAAACTGGTCTTTTGTACCTTGGTCGACCAGAAGAGAGGGCCCTTTCCAGCCGCGTGATTCAATCAGGGCCGTGGCGTCGTATTCC
>JAPLQY010000012.1 GCA_026399475.1 Rhodocyclales bacterium | reverse complement strand
CTCGAACATCTCGGTCGGCGCCGGATCCGTCGCGGTATTGGCGCGACCGGCCTTGCCGTAGACCGAGGCAACCTCGGGGAAACTCTTGATGCTCTTGTTCTGCGTCTGCAACAGTTCGGCCGCCTTGGTGATCGACATGCCGGGCAAGGACGTCGGCATGTAGAACAAGGTGCCTTCGTTGAGCGTCGGCATGAACTCGGAGCCGAGCCGGGAGGCCGGATAGATCGAAACGCCAAGCGCCAGCAGCGCCAGCACGATGGTCATCTTCTTCCAGCGCATGACCCAGGCGATGATCGGCCGATAGACCCAGATCAGGAAACGATTCACCGGGTTCTTCGCTTCCGGCATGATCTTGCCGCGGATGAACAGCATCATCAGCACCGGCACCAGAGTGATCGACAGCAGCGCCGCGCCGGCCATGGCGAAAGTCTTGGTGTAGGCCAGCGGCGAGAACAGGCGCCCCTCCTGACCTTCCAGGCTGAATACCGGCAGGAAGGAGACCGTGATGATCAACAGCGAGAAGAACAGCGCCGGACCGACTTCCTTGCAGGCGGCGATGATGGCTTCGGCGCGGGCCTTTTCCCCCTCTCCCCCGACCCCTCTCCCGCGAGGGGAGAGGGGAGCGAAGCCCCTCCCCCTTGGTGGGGGAGGGGTTGGGGAGAGGGGAGGCAAGCGCTCCAGGTGCTTGTGCGCATTCTCGATCATGACGATGGCGGCATCGATCATGGCGCCGATGGCGATGGCGATGCCACCCAGGCTCATCAGGTTGGAAGTCATGCCGAGCAGGCGCATGGCGATGAAGGCGATCAGGATACCGACCGGCAGCATCAAAATGGCAACCAGTGCGCTGCGCGCATGCAGCAGGAAAACGAAGCAGACCAGGGCGACGATGATCGATTCCTCGGCCAGCGTCCGCTTCAGGGTTTCGATGGCACGGTGGATCAGTTCGGAGCGGTCGTAGACGGTCTCGATCGTGACGCCTGCCGGCAGGCCGGCAGAGACTTCGCCGATCTTTTCCTTGATGTTGTGGATCACTTCCAGCGCGTTCTGGCCGTAGCGCGCCATGACGATACCCGACACCACTTCGCCCTCGCCGTTGAGTTCGGTCAGGCCGCGCCGCTCGTCGGGCGCCAGTTCGACGCGGGCGATGTCGCGGATCAGCACCGGCGTGCCCTTCTCGCTCTTGACCACCAGCAGTTCGAGATCGGACTTGCCGCGCAGGTAGCCCTTGCCGCGCACCATGTACTCGGTCTCGGCCATCTCGACCACGCGGCCGCCGACATCGCGGTTCGAGTCGCGGATCACCTGCGCCACTTTCATCAGCGGAATGCCGTAGGCGCGCAGCTTGACCGGATCGACCGTGACCTTAGGCGCGCAGCTTGACCGGATCGACCGTGACCTGGTAGGTCTGCACGAAGCCGCCGATCGAGGCCACCTCGGCAACGCCGTGGGCCTTGGTCAGCTGGTAGCGCAGGTACCAGTCCTGGATGCTGCGCAGCTCGGCCAGCGTCTTGTCCTTGGCCAGCAGGGCGTATTGGTAAACCCAGCCGACGCCCGTGGCATCCGGCCCGATCTGCGGCGTAATGCCTTTCGGCATGCGGCCGGCGGCAAAGTTGAGGTATTCGAGAACCCGCGAGCGAGCCCAGTAGATGTCAGTGCCGTCCTCGAAAATGATGTAGACAAAGGACGCGCCGAAGAAGGAAAACCCGCGCACCACCTTGGATTTCGGCACCGAAAGCATGGCCGTGGTGAGCGGATAGGTGACCTGGTCCTCGACCACCTGCGGCGCCTGGCCCGGGTATTCCGTATAGACGATGACCTGCACGTCGGACAGATCAGGCAAGGCATCGATCGGCGTGCGCAGCACCGCGTAGATGCCGGCGAGCGTGACGAACAGCGTGGCCAACAGGACGAGGAACTTGTTCCGCGCCGACCAGTCGATCAGGGCACTCAACATTTCAGTGGCCCTTGTGTGGCGCGGTGTCCGATGCGGCGGCCGCCCGCGCTGCCGCATCCATCCTGGTGATGACCCACTCGCCCGGCTTACGTTCGACGAACTCGATGGCAATCGCGCTGCCGGGTTTGAGCTTCTCCGTCAGCGCGGGGTTCGCCAGCATGAAGTCCATGGTCATGCCCGGCCACTTGAGACTGGCCACCGGGCCGTGCGTCACGGTCACGCTACCGGCCTTGACATCGATGGCATCGAGCGTGCCGGTCGCATGGTGACTGACCACGCTTTTGCCACCCTGGGCGGCTGTCGCTGGCGCGCCACCGGCCGCAGCGGCAAAGCCGCCCAGCGCTGCCTTGAGATTGCTTTCGGCATCGATCAGGAAATTCGCGGCCACCACCACCGGCTCGCCGTCCTTGACGCCCTCGATGACCTCCACGTAGGTATCGCTGCGCGCGCCGAGCTTGACCTCGCGCGGCTCGAAACGCCCCGCGCCTTTCTCGACCAGCACGATCTGCCGCGTACCGCTGTCGATCACCGCCGAGACCGGCACCGTCACCACGCGAGCTGAAGCGCCTACCGCCAGCTCGACGCTGGCATACATGGCCGGCTTCAACAGCCCGCCCGGATTGGCCAGTTCGATGCGCACCGGAATCGTGCGCGTCTCGGCCTTGAGTGTCGGGTAGATGTAGGCAATGGTGCCGGCAAAACTCCTGTCCGGGTAGGCGCTGATGCCGACCTTGACCTTCTGCCCGACCCTGATCTGCCCGATGTCGCGCTCGAACACATCGGCCAGCACCCACACCGCAGAGAGATCGGCGATCTGGTAGAGCATCTCGCCCGGCATGAAGCGCATGCCGGCCACAGCCTTCTTCTCCAGCACCACGCCGCCCGCCGGCGAGCGGAAAGTCAGCGTACGCCTGGCCTCGCCGCCGCCGGCCAGGACCTTGATCTGCTCCTCGGAAATGTCCCAGTTGCGCAGGCGCACCAGGCTTGCGTCGGCGAGCTGGCGCATGCCGGCCTGCATTTCGGCGCTGGCGTCCTTCAGCGCCGCGACACCCTTCGCCGCGACCATGTATTCGCGCTGCGCCGAGACCAGCTCCGGGCTATACACCTCGAACAGCGGCTGGCCCTTGCCTACCGGCTGGCCCGTGGCATTGACGTGCAGGCGTTCAACCCAACCCTCGAATTTCGGCGCCACGTTGTGCAGGCGGCGCTCGTCGATCTCGACCCGACCCGCGGCCCGCACCTGGCGCGCCAGTTCGCGCAGCGCGGCCGGCTCGATTTTCACGCCGAGCTTCTGCACCTTCTCGGTACTGATCTTGACCTCGCCTGGCGCCGCATCCTCGTCCTCGCCTTCATAGACCGCAACATAGTCCATGCCCATCGAGTCCTTCTTCGGCGTCGGCGAGGTGTCCGGCAGGCCCATCGGGTTGCGGTAATAGAGCAGCTTGCGCGGCGCCTTGGCCGCGGCTTCGGACGCGGCAGGTGCCGCGGCTGTCGGGGCAGCAGCAGTCGCCGTGTCGCCAGCGCCGGCTTTCCCCTTGCCCGCCCAGTAGCCGGCGCCGGCTGCTGCCAGGATCGCCGCGAGCACAATCAGGTACGCATTTTTCATAATTCCTCTCCCACCATTTTTTCGATCTCTGCCAGGCGCATTTGCTGGTCAACTCGCGCCTTGACCAGATCGAGCCGTGCCCGACGCAGCTGCCGGTGGGCGTCGAGTACTGCCGCGAAGTCGACGCGACCGGTTTCATAGCCGGTCAGCGCCGCGTTCAGGTTCAGTTCGGCCTGCGGCAGCAGACCGGTGTTCACCAGCGATTCCAGCCGGCGCGCAACCTCCAGGCCGGCAAGGCTTTCGCTGAGTTCGGCCAGACTCTGGTTCAGGTTGCCCTGCCGGCGCAGGCGCGCGGCCTCCAGCGCCAGTTCGGCCTCGCGCTCCTGCGCACGCCGGCTGCCCTGTTGCAGGGGAATGTTGATCTCGAACATCAGTTCCCATTCGCTGACGCGGTTGCGCGTCTGGATCGGAGCCACACCGACGCTCACGTCGGGATAGCGATTGCGCTGCACCAGGTCCCGCCCCTTTTCGGCACCGGCGATGCGCGCGTCATCGGTGACCAGTTGCGGATTGTTGGCACGCAGCCGCGCCTCCAGCGCAATGACATCCAGCTTCGCCGCCGGTGGCAGCGTACGCAGATGGTCCGGCGGATGCAGCCTGACGTTCTCCGGCCGCCCCAGCAGGGAGCGCATGCGTGCGCTGGCCTGTGCGCTCTCGCCTTCGAGCATCACCAGATCGGTCTGCATCGCAGTGATCTCGGCCTGCGCGCGCAGGGCGTCCTGCTGGCTGCCAAGACCGCTGGCATAGCGGACCCGGGCAATTTCCGCCACGCGCTGCATCAGGTCGAGGGTCTCCTGGGCATAGCGAATGCTGGTCAGATGCACATGGTGCTGGGCGTAATTGACTTTGATGCGCGTGGCCAGATCCATCCAGCCGGCACGGGCGCGTGCCTGCGCCTCGTCGGCGCCGGCGCCGGCGACCTCGCGCCGCAGATCGCGCTTGCCGAACCATGGCAAAGTCTGGCTGACCGCATAGCGCGTGCTGCCGACCCGCGACGGCAGCAGATTGCCACTGGCGTCGCTGCCCTCGTTGGTGACGTTGCGCAGCTCGGTGCGCAGCACCGGGTCGGGCAGCGCGCCGGCCGGCTCGATTCGCGCCGCCGCCGCGTCCGCCTCGGCACGCAACGCGGCGAACTCCGGGTGGCTGGCGCGGGCAAACTCGAGCAGACTCTCGACGTGGCCGCCGATCACCCTCTCGGGTTCCGCCGCACGCGGCGCGGCCGTCGCGACCAGAAATATCGCGAGCAGCGCAGTGATGGTGGCACGCACGGCCTTACTTCGCCGCTTCGATGCTGATGACGGTCAACACGCCTTTGACTTCCGCGGCACGGAAGCGGATCTTGTCGCCCTCTTTCCACTTACCCAACACGGCGGGACTTTTGGCCTTGAAGCTCATGGTCATGGGCGGCATGCTCAGATTAACAATTTCGCCATGCGCGATGGTGACCTTGCCGGCAGCCGGGTCCAGCTTCTTGATGACGCCATCGGTCAGCGGCAGGTGCCCTTCGTGGGCCTGGGCATGAACGGAAAATGAAACGAACAGCAGCGTTGCCAGGGTGGCAAACAAACGAACAAACGATTTCATGGAGATCTCCCGAATTGCGACGACACATAACGGGCCCGAGGTAAACACTTGGCCCACCAACCCGACGGAATGTCAGGCGTCGCTTCGCGGGGGATGCTGGAGCGGTTCGACGATATGGCTCGCGGGAGCCGCGATCGCCGGCAGCATGTAGCGCTGTTCAGCCGGAACCAGGTCCGTGACCAGGGGTGCGCTGGGCATGAAGCCGGCGCACGCCAGATGGCACTGTTCGCAGTTGTCGCAGGCGCCATCATCGTGTGCTGCCTGGTCCGGAACCGTCGTCTCATGGCAATGCACCGCGACCCCGGCCTGTTCCGTCCCAACGCCGGCCATTGACTGCTCCAGCGCATGCCGGCACAGCGGCCTGGACATCGCTGCCATGGTCTGCACGGGCAACCAAAGCGCGGTAAAAAGCAGCAGCAAGCGGACGAAACGGTTTCTCATGGGAGCGAAGATTACCTCCCGCCGGGCGCAAGCGCAAGCCGGCGGATGGCTGCAGAACCGAGAGGATCTCCCGGCACGTATCACGGCTTGCCCGTGCCTGGACTGGCGTCGATCAGGGGCGCGGCGGCGCGGATGGCTGCCGCCGCGCTGGTGGTGGCGGTCAGCATTCCCTGCATGCTTGCGGCGATGCGGCTGCGTTGCGCGGGATCGGCCAGTGCCGGCCAGGCCACCGCCAACTCGCGCAGCAGTTGCGGGGTCAACGCATCGAGATGCGGACGAATGACGGTGGCAAGATCCGGCGCGTCGGCAAAGCGTCCCGCCCCGGCCAGTTCCCAGCGTGCGAAGTGTTCGCGCTGGATCACTTTGGCGGCCTCGATCTGGGCGCGGAAAAATCGTTCCGCCCAGGCCGCGGGCACACCCAGCGCCAGCGCTTCCGCCTTCAGCCCGTCGATGATCTTCTGTTCGCGCGGCAGGTCCTCGATGGCGCTTTTGGTGTTCCATTTGTAGCGCGCCACATCGGGCATCAGCGCGAGACGCTCATCCATCAGCCGCCGCAGCGGTTCGAGGCTGATCGCGGCCGGCGCGGCTTGCGGCCAAGGGTGTGCGAGCCACTTGTCCAGCAGCCGGGCGAAGGCGCCGCTGGCCATCGCCTGATGCAGCCACTGATCGACAAAGCTCTTCCACAGCAAGTCGCGCGGCAGGAGATAGGCCTTCTCGGAAAAGTCGAAAGGCGCTTCCGGATGCACGGCACACAGCGTCGGTTTGAGTTTCTGCTGCAAGCGTGTTTCGATGGCATCGGTCATCATCAAGTCGGCCTGGCCGGCGACTATCTGGTCAAAGATGGTGATGTTGTCGGGATACACCGAGATGCCGGCTTGCCGAATGTTGGCGCGGGCGAAACGTTCGTTGGTGCCGCCGGGATTGACGATCAGGCGCACGCCGGGCTGGTCGATCTGCGCCAGCGTCTGAAAACGGGCCTGGTTCTCGCAGCGCGTGATCGGCGTCTTGCCATCCTTCAGGTAGGGAATCGAGTACAGCGCCTGCTTCTGTCGTTCCAGGCTGATCGACACACCGCTCATGGCAATATCGAAACGATCCTCGCCGAAATCCTTCATCAGACCAGGCCATGAGGTCGACACCAGTTCCACGCGAACGCCCAGCGCCTTCGCCAGTTCGCCGGCAAGTTCGATGTCCAGCCCGATGAAGGGACTGGAGGCATTGGCGCGATAGCTGAACGGCTTGTAGTCGCCGGTCGTGCCCACGCGCAGCACGCCGCGGGCGATGATGTCATCGAGCCGGCTGCTCTGCGCCGCCGCCGGCAGTTGCAGGCAGAGGGCGGCGATCAGAATCAGAAGCGGGCGCATCATTCCCGGCTCATTCCTCCTCGTCCTTCGGCCTGAAACTCGCTGCCAGCTTGTTCTGCACCTGCGGCGGCACTTGCGCATAGCGGGCGAACTCGATGTTGTAAGCCCCGCGGCCGCCTGTCAGCGACTTAAGGCGCGAGGCATAGTCGGCAATCTCGGCCAGCGGCACTTCGCCGCTGACGCTGACCAGGCCCTGGCGACGCGCCGCGAGACCGCTTTGCGTCCCGGTGACATGACCGCGGCGACTGGCCAGATCGCCGGCGATGTCACCCATAGCGGTTTCCGGCGTAATCACCTCGATGCTGACGATGGGCTCCAGCACGATGGCCTCGGCAGCGCGGATCGCCTCCACCGTGGCCTTGCGTCCGGCGCTGAAAAAGGCCACATCCTTGCCGTCCACCGCATGGGTCTTGCCGTCGTACACGATGACACGCAGATCCTGCACCGGGAATCCGGCGATGACGCCATCGGTCAGCGCCTGGCGCACGCCTTTCTCTACTGCCGCCATGAACACGCCCGGAATCACGCCGCCCTTGACGTGGTCCACGAACTCGAAGCCGGCGCCGCGCGGCAGTGGCTCGATCTTCAGATACACCTCGCCAAACTGACCGGCACCACCCGACTGCTTCTTGTGCCGGCAGTGCCCTTCGGCGCCGACAGTGATGGTTTCGCTGTAGGGAATCAGCGGCAGTCGCGTGTCCAGATCGAGCTTGTACTGGGTGGCCATTTTTTCCAGCTTGTAGCGCAGATGCATCTCGCCCAGGCCGCGGATCACGGTCTCATGCGTGGTTGGATGGCGCTCGACCTCGAAGCAGGGGTCTTCCAGTTCCAGTTTGTGCAGGATATCGAACAAACGCTGCTCATCGACCTTGCGCCGCGTTTCGACGGCGAGACCCTGCATCGGCCGGGGGAACTCCAGCGAACGCAGATGGATGTTGTCTTCGTCATGGGAGTCATGCAGCACCGCGTCGAAGTCGATCTCCTCCACTTTGGCCACGGCGCCGATATCTCCCGGCAGCAGTTCATCGACTTCAACGTAGTCCTTGCCCTGCAACTGGTACAGATGCGCGACCTTGAAGGGCCGCTTGCTCTCACCGACGAACAGCTGGCTGTCCTTCCTCACGGTGCCCTGGTGCACGCGAAACACGCCGACCTTGCCCATGTAGGGATCGACAATGATCTTGAACACGTGGGCGAGGACATGCAGCGCGGCGTCGGGCTGGGCATCGAAGGATTCGCCGGGCTGCCCCGGCTCGCCGCGGTAGAACAGCGGCGGATTGCCTTCGACAGGATTCGGCGCCAGCGATGCCAGGACATGCAGCAGTTCGGCAATGCCGGCGCCGGTGCGGGCCGATGCAAACAGGATGGGGATCAAGTGGCCGGCACGCAGGGCCTTCTCGAACGGCGCATGCAGTTCCTTTGCGTCGGGATCCTTGCCTTCCTCCAGGTAGCGGGCGAGCAGCGACTCGTCTTCCTCTACCAGCTGGTCAATCAGTTCACGATGGGCGTGGGCTATCGAATCGAAATCCGCATCGCCCGCATCGTGCTCCAGCACTTCGATCACATCGTGACGGTCATGTGCCGGCAGGTCGAGCAGCAGGCACTCCTTGCCGAAGCGCTCACGAATTTCGCCCACCAGGCCCGGCAGGTCGACGTTCTCGGCGTCGATCTTGTTGATCACGATCATCCGCGCCAGCCCGCGCACCTGTGCCGCGTGCATCATGCGTTCAGTCGCCAGTTCGATGCCCGTCTGGGCATTGATCACTACCACGGCGGTATCCACGCCGGCCAGCGCGGCCGTTGCCTGGCCCGAAAAATCCGGGTAGCCGGGGGTATCGATGAGATGGACGTGCACACCTTCCCAGGCAAAGTTGACCAGCGCCGCATTGAGCGAATGACCTGCCGATTTTTCCTGTGCGTCGAAATCACAGACGGTGTTGCCCTTCTCCACACTACCCTTGACGCTTATCGCGCCGGCCTTGAACAGCAGGGCTTCGGCCAGCGTGGTCTTGCCGGCACCGCCGTGGCCGACGAGGGCAACAGCGCGAATCGATTCAGTTGTATATCTGGCCATGGTGCGAACTTCCCTTATCGTTTGTCTTAAACCAAATTTTATCCCACAAGGGGACGCCGGCCCCGCCTCTCGGGGACATAGCCCGGCGCGTCTGATTCAAGGGCACGGGCGATAAAGTGGCGCGGCACCCGGGAGCGCGGGACGCGGCCCGAAAACCAGCTGCGCACGTCCTGGTCGAGGCCGAGCCCGTGCATGTAGTTGTAGAGCGCCTTGTTCAGGGCAATGCCGAGGGCGGCGTGGTCAACGCCAGTCGGATCGACGAAGCCAACGTCATTCTTAGCAAACGAAACCGCGGGCAGAGGCTTGAGGGTGACGCCATACAGCTCGGGATGCTGTCCCACGGGGGAATGCACGGTGCAGGCAAAGCGATGAAAAAAGCCGGACTGGATGCAGCCCGCGGCGAACAACTGGCGCACATACTCCAGCGCATCGACGGTGTCCTGCACGGTCTGCGTCGGAAAGCCGTACATCAGGTAGGCATGCACCAGAATCCCGGCATCGGTGAAGGCATGCGTCACACGCGCCACCTGCTCGACCGATACGCCTTTTTGCATGAGTTTGAGCAGGCGGTCGGAGGCAACTTCGAGTCCGCCGGAGACTGCTATGCAGCCGCTGTCGGCAAGCTCGGCGCACAGCGCCGGGGTGAAGGATTTCTCGAAACGGATATTGCCCCACCAGGAGATCGCGCGCTTGCGCTTCTGCAATTCATCGGCAAGCGCCTTCAAGGCCTTGGGCGGCGCGGCCTCGTCGACAAAATGGAACCCTGTCTGCCCGGTCTCTTCGATGATGGTCTCGATGCGGTCGACCAGGGTCGTCACGGCGACGGCTTCGTAGCGCGAGATGTAGTCGAGCGATACGTCGCAGAAGCTGCACTTCTTCCAGTAGCAGCCATGGGCCACGGTCAGCTTGTTCCAGCGCGCGTCGGACCACAGCCGGTGCATGGGGTTGAGCATGTCCAGCAGCGACAGGTAGCGGTCGAGCGGCAGGCCGTCCCAGGTCGGAGTTCCCGCCTCGGCGAAGGGTATGCCGGGCTCCCCGGCGTCGATGTAGCGCACGCCATCGGTCGCGCGCACAAAAGTGCGCACCAGCCTGTCCTGCGGCCGCTCGCCGCGCAGGTGTTCGAGCAGGGCCAGCAGCGGGCGCTCGCCGTCGTCCAGCGTGACGTAGTCGAAGTAGTCGAACACCCGCGGCTCGGTCAGCTCGCGCAGTTCGGTATTGACGAAGCCGCCGCCGAGAACGGTGACAATCGAAGGGTCGTGCAACTTGATCGCCTGCGCGATGCGAAACGCGCCATACACGTTGCCGGGAAAGGGCGCCGAGACCAGCACGAGGCGCGGCGCGTGCCGCGTCACGGCTGCCAGAGTCAGGTCGCGCAGGGTGCCATCGACGAGATTGAGCGGCTCCGCCAGTGCCTTGGCCAGAGGATCGAACGTGGCCTGGCTCTGGGCCAGTGATTCTGCATAGCGCACGAACTCGAAGCGCGGATCGACTGCTTCGCGCAATACGTCGGCGACATCGTTGAGATAGAGCGTGGCGAAGTGTCGGGCACGATCCTGCACGCCGAGCGCGCCAAACGCCCAGGCCAGCGGATCGCCGCCGTCAGGATCGATATAGGCGTCGAGGGGCGCAAAGCGCGGCCCTTCGGGAAGAAAGTTGCGGCCGCCGATGCGATGCCCGATCGATGGATCGCGCCCTTGCAGGAAAGCCACCGTGGGCTCAATGGTAGTGAGATAGCGGTCGAATCCCCGATCGAAAGCCTGGACCAGCGGCGTGCGCTGCTGCATTGGCAAGCCATGGATGCACTCGCGAATAGCCAGCAGGCCATCGCGCGAGAACAGCCGCAGGACAAGAGCCAGGGAGAGATCTTCCTGTACCGCGTCGACGCCGCGCGAACGCAGGAAACCGGTCAGATAGGCCGTCGACGGATAGGGCGTGTTGAGTTGCGTCAGCGGGGGAATGACGGACAGGACGCGCATCGGTTCGGCGTACTCCGGTTCAGGCCGGAACTACTCTACGGTAACCGACTTCGCCAGGTTTCTCGGCTTATCCACGTCCGTGCCTTTCACCAGTGCCGCGTGATACGACAGCAGTTGCAGCGGCACGACGTGCAGCACGGGGGAGAGCAGGCCGTAGTGCTCGGGCAGGCGCAGCACATGGACGCCTTCTTCCTCGTCCACGGCGGAATCGGCATCGGCGAAAACGTAGAGCTCGCCACCGCGAGCGGCGACTTCCTTCAGATTGGACTTGAGCTTTTCCAGCAAGGCGTCGTTGGGTGCGATGCTGATCACCGGCATGGTCCTGTCGACCAGCGCCAAAGGACCGTGCTTGAGTTCGCCCGCCGGATAGCCCTCGGCATGGATATAGGAGATTTCCTTGAGCTTCAGCGCGCCTTCCAGCGCGATCGGATAGTGGTGGCCGCGGCCGAGGAACAGGGCGTGCTGCTTGTCGGCGAAGCGCGCGGCCCAGGCCTTGATCTCGGGCTCCAGCGCCAGGACTTTTTGCACCGCTACCGGCAGGTGGCGCAGGGCCGTCAGGTGTCCGGCTTCCTGTTCGGGTGTCAGGCGCCCAGCCTGCTTGGCCAGCGTAACCGCCAGCAGGAACAGCGCAGCGAGCTGGGTGGTGAAGGCCTTGGTCGAGGCAACACCGATCTCGGGCCCGGCGCGGGTCAGGAAGCGCAAGGCACATTCGCGCACGATGGCCGATTCCGGCACATTGCAGATCGCCAGCGTGCGACCCATGCCGAGGGCCTTGGCATGCTTGACCGAGGCCAGCGTATCAGCGGTTTCGCCAGACTGGGAAATCGCCACCACGAGTTGCTCGGGATTCGGTACCGAAACGCGGTAGCGATACTCGCTGGCGATTTCCACGCTGCAGGCAATTCCCGCCAGTTGCTCGATCCAGTAACGCGCCACCAGGCCAGCATGGTAGCTGGTGCCGCAGGCAAGTATCAGCACCGAGCGCACGCCCCGCATCATCTCGGGTGCCGCCACGCCGAACAGGTTGGGACTCAGGGTTTGCGCACCGCCGATCATTTCCAGCGTGGCGGCAAGCGCCTGCGGCTGCTCGAAAATTTCCTTTTGCATGTAGTGCCGGTAGTCGCCCAGCTCCACGTCGCCGGCCGAAAGCGTACTTTCATGCACGGGACGATCCTCGGGCACGTTCAGAACGGTACCGCCGGTACCGACTATGCGCAGCGCATTGCGCCTGAGTTCGGCCACGTCGCCGTCTTCAAGGTAGATCATGCGGCGCGTGACTTGCAGCAGGGCCGAAGCGTCGGAAGCCGCGTAATTGCCATCCTCGCCCAACCCCAGCAGCAGCGGTGCGCCGTGACGGGCGACGACAATGCGGTCATCCCACTCATGCAACACGGCAATGGCATAGGCACCGACCAGGCGTGCCGCCGCCAGGCGCACGGCCTCGAACAGGTCGGGCACCGACTTCAGCGTGTGCTGGATCAAGTGGGCAATGACCTCGGTATCGGTATCCGAGTTGAACGCGTAGCCGCTCGCGATCAGTTCCTGCTTCAGCTCGGCGTAGTTCTCGATGATGCCGTTATGCACCACGGCGAGCCCGGCGGAGACATGCGGGTGCGCGTTGCGCTCGGAGGGCACGCCATGCGTGGCCCAGCGCGTATGGGCGATGCCGTGGTGAGCCACCTGGCCGGCAGCCTGTGCCGCCAGTTCGGCAACGCGGCCTACGCTGCGCAGGCGCGTCAGCGTCGGATTGAGCAGTGCCAGGCCGGCCGAGTCGTAGCCGCGATACTCGAGCTTCATCAGTCCCTCGATCAACACGGGAACGATGTTGCGTTCAGCGACGGCGGCGACGATGCCACACACGGCTCAGTCCTTTTTCTTTTTCACAGGTCGCTTCCATCCGGGAAGCGACATCTGCTTCGCACGCGAAACGGTCAGCTGATCGGGAGGGGCGTCGCGGGTCAGCGTGGTACCGGCGCCGATCGTCGCGCCGCGGCCGACGGTGACGGGTGCGACCAGCTGGGTATCGGAGCCTATGAAGGCATCGTCCTCGATCACGGTACGAAACTTGTTGGCGCCGTCGTAGTTGCAGGTAATGGTACCGGCGCCGATATTCACGCGCCTGCCGACGGTGGCATCGCCGACATAGGCGAGGTGATTGGCTTTCGAGTGATCGGCAATGGTCGAGTTTTTCACTTCGACGAAATTGCCGATATGCACATCGCGGCCGAGTTCGGTGCCGGGCCGCAGCCGGGCGTAGGGGCCGATGATGCCATCCGGCCCGACCACGGCATCCTCGATGTGGCAGAAGGGGGCAATGCGGGTACCGCTGCCGATGCGGCAGTTTTTCAGCACGCAGTTGGCGCCGATGGATACGCCGTCGGCGAGTTCGACGTGCCCATCGAACACGCAATTGACGTCGATGCTGACATCGCGTCCGCAACTCAGTTGACAACCAAGCTCGCCGCGCACATCGATGCGCGCCGGGTCGGCAATCGTCACGCCGGCTTCCATCAGTTCCTCGGCGACGTTGCGCTGATGCACGCGTTCCAGCGTGGCAAGCTGCAGCTTGCTGTTGACGCCTTCCGTTTCCCAGGCGTGGTCAGGGTGAGCGGTTACTACCGGCATGCCTTCGGCCACCGCCAGGGCGACTATGTCAGTCAGGTAATACTCGCCTTGCGCGTTGCGCTTGCCCAGGGTCGGCAGCCAGCGTGCCAGGGCCGCGGTCGGCGCCACCAGGATGCCGGTGTTGATCTCGCGAATCGCTCGTTCGGCATCGTCGGCATCCTTCTCCTCGACAATGCGCGTGACGTCGCCGTCGATTCTGACGATGCGGCCATAGCCCTGCGGATGGTCGAGATGAGCGGTCAGCAAGGCCAGCGAGCCGATGCCTGCCACCTCGATCAGGCGTCGCAAGGTCGAAGCGCGAATCAAGGGCACATCGCCGTAAAGCACGAGAGTACGCGTTGAGGAAGCCGAATAAGGCATCGCCTGCAAGACGGCATGGCCAGTGCCAAGCTGCGGCTCCTGGCGGGCCCAGGCAATGTCCGCTACGCTGTTCAGCGCAGTGCGGACCTGCTCGCCGCCATGGCCATAGACCACGCAGATTTGCTCCGCGCCGATCTCGCGCGCTGCATCGATCACGTGCCTCAGGAGAGGCTTTCCCGCCAACTGATGCAGCACCTTGGGCAGGTCGGAGCGCATGCGCTTGCCCTGCCCCGCGGCGAGAATGACGACGTTCAAGGTGCGCTCAACGTGGCAAAGTGGTGCAGCCCATCAGGAACTGGTCGACTGTCCGTGCGCACTGGCGACCTTCACGAATCGCCCAGACCACGAGTGACTGGCCGCGCCTCATGTCACCGGCAGCGAACACGCCTGGCACGTTGGTGCTGTAGGCCTGGCCGCCTTCGGTGTCGGCCCTGGCGTTGCCGCGACCATCCTTGTCCACACCGAAGGCTTCGAGCACACCGCCCACCGGACTGAGGAAGCCCATGGCGAGAAAGGCAAAATCGGCGGCGATCTCGAATTCCGAACCCGGCACTTCGCTCATCTTGTTGCCTTCCCATGCCAGGCGCACGGCCTTGATGGCCTTCAGCCGACCATTCTCGCCGACGAAGGCCTTGGTGCCGATGGACCAGTCGCGCGCGCAACCTTCATCGTGCGACGAAGACGTGCGCATGCGCAGCGGCCAGTAGGGCCAGGTCAGCGCGCCATTCTCCTGATCCGGCGGACGCGGCAGCAGTTCGATCTGGGTAATGCTGGCCGCACCGTGACGGTTGGAGGTGCCGACACAGTCCGAACCGGTGTCGCCGCCACCAATCACAACAACGCGCTTGCCTGCGACATTGATCGGATTCTTGCGGCCGCCGGAAACTTCCTTGTTCTGCGGGATGAGAAACTCGAGCGCGAAATACACACCTTCCAGCTGGCGCCCGGGCACCGGCAGATCGCGCGGATTTTCCGCGCCGCCGGCAAGAACCACAGCATCGAAATCCTTCTTCAACTGCTCTGAAGTGACCGTCTTCCTGGCGTCGTTGACCACGCCCTTGGGCAAGGCAGCACTGGTCACCATGGTGCCGGTGACGAAGCGGACGCCCTCGGCCTTCATCTGCGTCATGCGCCAGTCGATCAGCCGCTTGTCCAGTTTGAAGTCGGGAATGCCGTAACGCAGCAGTCCGCCGATGCGGTCGTTCTTCTCGAACACCGTCACGGCATGTCCGACGCGCGCCAGTTGCTGCGCCGCCGCCATCCCTGCGGGACCGGAGCCGACCACCGCGATCTTCTTGCCGGTTTTCTTCGCCGCCGGTTGCGGCACGACCCAGCCGTTCTCGCCGGCCTTGTCGATGATGGCGCGTTCGATCGACTTGATGCCGACCGGAGTCTGCGGGATGTTCAGCGTGCAGGCCGCCTCGCAGGGGGCGGGGCAGATGCGGCTGGTGAATTCCGGGAAGTTGTTGGTCGAGTGCAGCGTGTCGATCGCCTCGCGCCACTTGCCCTTGTAAACGAGATCGTTCCAGTCCGGAATCAGGTTGTTGACCGGGCATCCGTTGTTGCAGAACGGGATGCCGCAATCCATGCAGCGCGCACCTTGTACGCCGGCCTGTGCATCCGTGAGACGCGGGATGAACTCGCGATAGTGATGGACGCGGGTTTCCGCCTTTTCATAACTCTCGGAGATACGTTGAAACTCCAGAAATCCTGTGGGCTTGCCCATTACGCTGCCTCCGCAGGGCCGCCCCAAGGGGGCAGCAAGTCATTGCACGGAAGTCGGCGCGCAGCGCGCGGCGACTGAACTTCAGTCACCCCCTTGCATGGCAAGGGGGCCGGGGGAAATGCCCTTTTCATGCTGCTTCCTTAAGCTTGGTCGCCGCCAGTTCTTTCAGGGCGCGGCGATATTCATGCGGAAATACCTTGACGAACTTGCCGCGTGCCTTGGTCCAATTGTCGAGGAGCGCCCTGGCGCGCTCGCTGCCGGACAATTGCGCATGCTGCTCGATCATGTGCCTGAGTTGCGCCTCATCGGTCTGGTTGCGATGGCGCAGGCCGTCGTCGGGCTGTTCTGCGTCGGAGAGCACCTTGTCGAGGGCAACCATAGCCAGATTGCAGCGCTGCGCAAACATTCCGTCTTCGTCATAGACATAGGCGATGCCTCCCGACATGCCGGCCGCGAAGTTGCGACCGGTGAGGCCGAGTACGGCCACGGTGCCGCCGGTCATGTATTCGCAGCCATGGTCTCCGGTCCCTTCCACTACCGCCGTTGCGCCGGAATTGCGCACGCCGAAACGTTCGCCGGCGACGCCGCGGAAGAACACCTCGCCCTCGGTGGCGCCGTAGAGCACCGTGTTGCCGACGATGATGTTCTCGCTGGGCACGCCGCGGAAGGCCTGGGGCGGACGCACGATGATGCGGCCTCCGGACAGCCCCTTGCCGACGTAGTCGTTGGCTTCACCGGTCAGGTCGAGCGTGATGCCGTGCGCGAGGAAGGCGCCGAAGCTCTGCCCGGCCGTGCCGGTGAACTTGATGACGATCGTGTCGTCGGCAAAGCCGTCCGCACCCTTGCGCTTCGCCACTTCGTGCGACAGCAGCGTACCCACCGTGCGGTTCTGGTTCCTGATGGGCGACTCGATCACCACCTTTGCGCCGTGCTCCAGGGCCGCTTCGGCCCTGGCGATCAGACCGTGGTCCAGTGCCTTGACCAGGCCATGGTCCTGGATTTCGGTATGGCGGTGCGAAACACCGGCCACTTCCGGCCGCCTGTAAAAGATGCGCGAGAAGTCGAGTCCCTTGGCCTTCCAGTGGTCCACACCCTTGCGCATGTCGAGCAGATCCGAGCGGCCGATGAGATCGTCGAACTTGCGAATGCCAAGTTGCGCCATCCACTCGCGGACCTCCTCGGCAACGAAGAAGAAGTAATTGACGACATGCTCGGGTTGACCGGAGAAGCGTGCGCGCAGCACCGGATCCTGCGTCGCGACGCCGACCGGACAGGTATTGAGGTGGCACTTGCGCATCATGATGCAGCCTTCGACCACCAGCGGCGCCGTGGCGAAACCGAACTCGTCGGCGCCGAGCAGGGCGCCGATCACCACATCGCGACCGGTCTTCATCTGGCCATCGGCCTGGACCCGGACCCGGCCGCGCAGACGGTTGAGCACCAGAGTTTGCTGCGTTTCGGCCAGGCCCAGTTCCCAGGGCGTGCCGGCGTGCTTGATCGAAGATATCGGCGAAGCGCCGGTACCGCCGTCATGCCCGGCAATCACCACGTGATCCGCCTTGGCCTTGACCACGCCGGCGGCGACGGTACCGACACCGATTTCCGATACCAGCTTGACCGACACGCTGGCCTGCGGATTGGAGTTCTTCAGGTCATGGATCAGCTGCGCCAGGTCCTCGATCGAGTAGATGTCGTGGTGCGGCGGCGGCGAAATGAGCTGCACGCCCGGCACCGAGTGGCGCAGAAAGCCGATGTACTCGGACACCTTGTGGCCGGGCAGCTGGCCGCCTTCGCCGGGCTTGGCGCCCTGTGCCATCTTGATCTGGATCTGGTCGGCGTTGGCCAGATACTCCGCCGTAACGCCGAAGCGGCCGGATGCCACCTGCTTGATCGCCGAACGCAGGCTGTCGCCGGCCTTGAGCGCGATATCGCGCGCAATGCGGCTCTTGCCGATCACGCCGGCCAGCGTGGTAGCTGTAGTCACTGGTTTGTAGCGCATGCGGTCTTCGCCGCCTTCGCCGGTATTCGACTTGCCGCCGATGCGATTCATCGCAATCGCCAGGGTGGTATGTGCTTCGGTCGAAATGCTCCCCAGCGACATGGCTCCCGTGGCAAACCGCCTGACGATATCCTTTGCGGATTCCACCTCGTCGAGGGCCAGCGCCGGGCCGGCGGGCTTGATCTCGAACAGGCCACGCAGGGTCATGTGACGCTGACCCTGGTCATTGATCAGCCTGGCATATTCCTTGTAGGTCTCGTACTTGCCCGTGCGCGTCGCGTGCTGCAACTTGGCGATGACATCCGGCGTCCACATGTGCTCTTCGCCGCGCACTCTGAAGGCATATTCCCCGCCGCAGTCGAGCATGCTGGCAAGCACGGGATTGGCGCTGCAGGCATCGGCGTGCGTCCTCAGTGCCTCCTCGGCAACTTCTTTCAGGCCGATGCCTTCGACCTTGGTCGGCGTGCCGGCGAAGTAGCGATTGACGAAATCCGACGAGAGCCCGACGGCCTCGAAAATCTGCGCGCCGCAGTAGGACTGGTAGGTGGAAATGCCCATCTTGGACATCACTTTCATCAGGCCCTTGTTGATGGCCTTGATGTAACGCTTCTGCGCCTCGGCGGCGGTCGGCTTGTTCGGCAATTGCCCGGCAATCGCGGCGATGCTTTCGAAAGCCAGCCAGGGATGGATCGCTTCCGCACCGTAACCGGCGAGCGTGGCGAAGTGATGCACTTCGCGCGCAGAACCCGTTTCGACCACCATGCCGCAGGAGGTGCGCAGCCCGACTCGCACCAGGTGCTGATGCACGGCCGAGCAGGCCAGCAAGGCCGGGATCGGGGCACGCTCATGGCTGACAGCGCGGTCGGAGAGGATGACGACACTGTAACCCGCCCCCACCGCGCGCTCGACGCGGGTGCAAACCTCGTAGAGCGACCGGCTCATGCCCGCCGAACCTTCTGCCGCAGGCGTCGTGATATCGACCACGATGGGGCGGAAGGTGCCCCGGGTCAGGTCGTCGATCTTCTTCAACTTGGCCATGTCGGCCGGCGACAGTATCGGCTGGTGCACCTCGAGACGCGGTGTCGGCCTGGTTTCGTCGACGCCCAGCAGATTGGGGTTGGGGCTGACCAGGGAAATCAGCGACATGACGATTTCTTCGCGGATTGGATCGATCGGCGGATTCGTCACCTGCGCGAACAACTGCTTGAAGTAGTTGAACAGGGGCTTGGCCCTGTCGGACAACACCGGCAACGGGCTGTCGTTGCCCATGGCGCCCGTGGCTTCCTCGCCTAGCGTGGCCATCGGCTCGAGGATGAACTTGAAATCTTCCTGCGTGTAGCCGAAGGTCTGCTGCACCTTCAGCAACGACCCGCAGGGCTTTTCTTCGGATTTGACTTCGGGCAGGTCGTCGACGAAGTAGCGTGAATCCTCGATCCATTGCCGATAGGGTTTGGCTGTGGACATGGTGCGCTTGAGTTCGGTGTCGTCGATGATACGGCCCTGCTCAAGATCGATGAGGAACATCTTGCCCGGCTGCAGGCGCCATTTCTTGACGATGCGCTCCTGGGCGATCGGCAGCACGCCGATCTCCGAGGACATCACGACCAGGTCGTCGTCGGTGATCAGGTAGCGTGCCGGGCGCAAGCCATTGCGATCCAGCGTGGCGCCGATCTGGCGGCCATCGGTGAAGGCGACCGCCGCGGGGCCGTCCCACGGCTCCATCAGAGCCATGTGGTACTCGTAGAAGGCGCGCCTTTCCTCGTCCATCAACGGATTGCCGGCCCAGGCTTCGGGAATCAGCATCATCATGGCGTGCGCCAGGCTGTAGCCGCCCATCACCAGCAGTTCCAGCGCGTTGTCGAAGGAAGCGGAATCGGACTGGCCGTCGTAAATCAGGGGCCAGATCTTTTCCAGGTCTTCGCCCAGCACCGGGGACGAGATGCCGTGCTCTCGCGCGCGCATCCAATTGACATTGCCACGCAGCGCATTGATCTCGCCGTTATGGGCAATCATGCGGAAGGGATGCGCCAGATCCCAGGTCGGAAAGGTATTGGTGGAGAACCGCTGATGCGCCAGCGCCAGCGCCGAGACCACGCGCCGATCCTTGAGGTCGAGATAGTAGGTGCCGACCTGGTTGGCCAGCAGCATGCCCTTGTACACCACCGTGCGGCAGGACATGGACGGCACATAAAACATCTTGCCATCGGGCAGCTTGAGCGCCTGAATGGTGTGGCCGGTCGCCTTGCGCAGGATGTAGAGCTTTCTTTCCAGCGCGTCCGCATCGGCAATGCCGCTGCCGGCACCGATGAACACCTGGCGCACCACCGGCTCGATATCCTTTGCCGCCTGGGCCAGCCCGCTGTTGTCTACCGGGACGTCGCGCCAGCCGAGCAGAACCTGGCCTTCGTAGCGAATGGCGCGCTCGATCACCGCCTCGCAGGCGCGCCGGCTGGCATCGCCACGCGGTAAAAACACCATGCCGACGCCGTACTTGCCGGAGGGCGGCAGGGTCACGCCCTGCCGCGCCATTTCCTCGCGGAAGAACGCATCGGGAATCTGGATCAGAATGCCTGCGCCGTCACCCAGCAGCGGGTCGTAGCCGGTTGCCCCGCGGTGTTCGAGATTTTCCAGGATCAGCAGACCCTGCTCGATGATGGCGTGGCTCTTCTGGTTCTTGATATGGGCAACGAAACCGACGCCACAGGCGTCATGCTCATTGGCCGGGTCGTATAGACCCTGGCGCTGGGGGAGGACCATCTTGTCTTTCCTCGGGAATACGACCGGCAAAAAGCCGGGGGCGGACGGCAAAAAAGCCGGGGCGATGCCGCTCCCCGGCCTTGAATGGTCCGCTGAACATGGCGGACTCATTTGCAAATATACCGCCAAAAGCGGTCGAGTTCAATACGCTGCAACGCAACATGGAAACTTCACAGTTCGCCGACAGAGAACAGGCGGCGATGCTCCTTCATCGAGTAGCGGTCGGTCATGCCGGCGATATAGTCCGCGGTGGCGCGCGTAACGCCGTCAGTCGCCGCCATTTCCTGATATTGGGGCGGCAGCAGCCGTGGATCGGCAACGAAGGCATTGAACAAATCGTGAATGATGCGACGCGCCTTGGTCGTCATGCGCAGCACCTGATAGTGCTGGTACAGATGTTCGCGCAGAAATCCCTTGAGCGCCCTGTTTTCTGCCTGCATCGTATCGGTGAAAGCAATCAGCGAAGGCGCTGCGCGAACATCTGCAAGGGTTCGGGGTGCCGCAGCCTCGATGCGCCGCGACGACTCGGCCAACAAGTCCGTTACCAGCGCGCCTATCATGCGCCGTATGGTTTCGTGCACACGCCGGCGACCCGACAGGTCCGAAAATTCAGCGTCCACCTCGGCGGCATGGCGGGCAAAAAGGCTTACGCCGTCAAGTTGTTCCAGTGTGAGCAGTCCGGAGCGCAGGCCGTCATCGACATCGTGATTGTTGTAGGCGATCTCATCAGCCAGATTGCAGATTTGCGCTTCGAGCGATGGTCGCCGGCCCTCAAGAAATCGCTGGCCCAATTCGCCGAGTTCGCGCGCTTTCGCCGGCGAGCAGTGCTTGAGTATCCCCTCGCGCGTCTCGAACATCAGGTTGAGGCCATCAAAAGCTCCATAGCGCTCTTCAAGGCGATCGACGATGCGCAGGCTCTGCAGGTTGTGTTCAAAGCCTCCATGCGCCTGCATGCACTCGTTCAGCGCATCCTGGCCGGCATGGCCGAAGGGGGTGTGACCGAGATCGTGGGCGAGTGCGATGGCTTCCGCCAGGTCGTCATTGAGACGCAGGGCCCGCGCGATCGAGCGCGCGATCTGGGCGACCTCGATGCTGTGCGTGAGACGCGTGCGAAACAGATCACCTTCATGGTTAACGAAAACCTGGGTCTTGTATTCGAGGCGACGAAAGGCGGTGGAATGCACGATGCGGTCACGGTCGCGCTGAAACTCGCTGCGCGCCTTGGGGCGAGGCTCGGCGACCGTGCGCCCGCGGCTGACGCCATCGTCAACTGCGTATGGCGCCAGCTCACCCACGGCAGCAGGACTCGATGGCCGCGACAATTTCCTCGCGTGGTGCATCGGCATACGTCACGGCATCTCCCAGCGCCTTCAGCAGCACAAGGCGCAGGCTGCCGGCGACCACCTTTTTGTCGTGGGACATCAGCTCAAGATAGCGCTCCGCCCCGAGATCAGCCCCCTTGACCGGTAATCCTGCGCGCACGAGCAGCGTCCTGACACGCTCGACGTCGGCAGCGGACAGCCAGCCCAGGCGGCGCGAGAGTTCGACGGCCATCATGGTGCCGGCGGCGACAGCCTCCCCATGCAGCCATTCACCATAGCCCATGCCGGTTTCGATGGCATGGCCAAAGGTATGGCCGAGATTCAGCAGGGCGCGGCCGCCGGCCGCAGCGGTCTCGTATTCATCGGCAGCCACTACCTCGGCCTTGTTGGCGCAGGAACGTTCAATGGCATGCCCGAGCAGCTCACCGTCACGCGCCAGAAGGCTTTCCATATTGGCTTCGAGCCAGTCGAGAAAGGGCAGGTCGCGAATCAGGCCGTACTTGATGACCTCGGCCAATCCGGCCGACAGTTCGCGATCCAGCAGGGTCTTCAGCGTATCGGTATCTGCCAGTACCAGCCTGGGCTGCCAGAACGCGCCGACCATGTTCTTGCCGCGCGGATGATTGATTCCGGTCTTGCCGCCTACCGAAGAATCCACCTGTGACAGCAGCGTGGTCGGGATCTGGATAAAGGGCACGCCACGCTGATAGGTCGCGGCGGCAAATCCCGCCAGGTCGCCGATGACACCGCCACCCAGGGCAACGATGGTGGTACTCCGATCAAAGCGATTTTCCAGCAGAGCGTCGTAGATCAGGTTGAGCGACGCCCAGTTCTTGTGCGCTTCGCCATCGGGAAGGATTATCGGGGTAACGCCGACACCGACTTTTTCGAGAGCCTGGGCGAGCACGTCGAGGTACAAGGGAGCGACCGTGGTGTTGCTGACTAGCGCGACACGCGCGGTGCGCAGAAAAGGAAGAATCAGATCGGCACGCGAGAGCAGGCCACCGCTGATCAGGATCGGATAGCTGCGTTCGGCAAGCGCAAGGTTCAAGCGGCGCATTGCTTGTGCAACTCCCTCTCTACCTGCCTGACCAGGTGGTTGATGCTGCCGCCCGGGCTATTGATGACGACGTCTGCTACCGCGCGGTACAAGGGATCCCGTTCGGCGAACAGTTCCTCAATCTTCTTCATTGGATCGGCGACCTGCAAAAGGGGCCGGTTGGGATCAAGCCGGGTCCGCTCGAAGAGCAGGCGCGGTAGCACGTGGAGATAGACCACCGTGCCTCCCTGTTTGAGCGCTGCGCGATTCTCGGACCGGAGCACAACGCCGCCGCCAGTGGCAACCACCAGATCGGATTCAGTGGCGAGTTCGGCAATCACTCTTGATTCGCGATCGCGAAACCCCTGCTCGCCCTCGATGTCGAAAATCAGGGGAATCCGCACGCCGGTGCGCGCCTCGATCTCGTGATCGGCATCGATGAAGGAACGTTGCATCCGCCTTGCCAACTGGCGGCCCACCGTCGTCTTGCCTGCGCCTGGCATGCCTACCAGGTAGATGTTGTTCTTTGAACTCACAGGCGGATTGTAGCAGCGCAAAAGCATGGGGCCGGCATGCGCCGGCCCCGGTTAAACGAGGATGAGCACGACCTATCGCTGCGTCAGCGCCTCACTGACGATGCGCGGCGTAATGAAGACCAGCAATTCACTGCGCGACTGGCTCTTCGTCGTGGTCTTGAACAGGAAGCCGACATAGGGCAAGTCGCCGAAGAAGGGAACGCGATCCTGGGTCTGGAGTTCCGATTCCCGCGCAAAGCCGCCGATGACCACCGTGCCTCCGTTTTCAACAATCACACTGGTGGTGACGGTATTGGTATCCAGGCTGCCGGTCGCCGCATTCGTGATCGTGCTCTTGGCGATGTTCAGTTCAAGACTGATCCGGTTATCGGGATTGACCGAGGGCGTCACCCCCAGAGTAAGGGGCGCCGAAAAGGTCTGGTAAATCGGCAGACCCGTAGTGGCATTGACCCCGGTCAGGATCGTCACCTGCTGGGTATTGTTGATCGTCGCCGGCTTGCGGTTCAGCGTCAGGATTCGGGGCGATGATATGGTCTTTTGCCGCGAATCGTTCTCCGCCGCCTGCAACTCCAGCGAAAGTACTTTGGTAGCGGCAGCATTAAACAACATCAAGCCGAAATTTCCGGCGCCAGCCAATGAATAGCTTGGTCGGAAAATCACCGGGGATGTTGATAGTGAAGGGACAGGCGCACTGTTAAATACATCGACATTGCCACTGGCAAGCAGATTATTTGGCGATGCGCTCAACGCAAGCCGTGTTGATGTACCGGGAATCTGATAGCCCCCGTTGGTCGTCACATTACCCGCGGTCATGCGTACACCCAACGAATTGGCGAAGCCAGTGGACGCTTCCACGATGCGGGCTTCGATCATCACCTGCTTGGGCGGGATATCCACATTGCGGATGACTTCGCGAATCGCCTCTACTGCCGATGTCGTGTCACGGACAAACACCTGGTTGGTGGCATCATGAATCGATATTCCGCCACGCGAAGTGAGCATGCCCTTGTTCGTGCTGCCGGCCGCAGCGGCCCCTGCAGCCGGAGTTGCCGCCGGCGCACCGGCGGCCGGAGCTGCTCCCGCTGCAGCGCCCGTGGTGGCGGTGGCAGCGAAGCTGCTATTCACCAGCGAAACAATATCGGCTGCCTTGACATAGTTGAGCTTGAAGGTCTCCGCCACAAGTGGCGCAATATCGCTGGCTCGCGTTTGTTCGTCGGCGTTGTCCTGGTCTCGCTTCTGCAGCACCGCGCGATCGCCGAACAGGACAACGTCATTGCGCACCCGCATGCCGGAATTGACTTGCGCCATGATGATCTCAAGCGCCTGGTCATACGGAATGTTTTCGAGATTTGCGGTGACCGTTCTGCCATTGAGCGACGGATCGATCAGCACATTCTTGCCCGAAATGTCGGCAAGGGTGCGCAACACCATTGCGGCATCGGCGCCGAAGAAGTTGATCGAGATCTTTTGTCCCTGCTGCCCGGTCTGAACCAGCTTGTTGGCTTCATCCGCCGGAATCGGCTTGACCTCGATGGTCAGCTGATTGTTCGCCAGATGTGCCTGGTGAAACCAGCGTCCGCGGGCTGCAATCTCGAGGCGGGTCAGATTGCCCATGGCGCGCGAGGTAATCGTCGTTACCGGAGTTGCGAAATCATTGACGTCGCGGCGATTCTGCAGGCGCTCCGGCAATTCGACATCGCGCAACTCTACGGTGATTCCCGTCCCCGCACGACGAATATCGATCGGCACGGTGCCATCGGTAAGATCGACCGTGATCGTGGCCTGGCCGTCTTCGCCACGGCGGAATACGATGTCGCGGATTGCAGCGGTGGCCTCGGCCGCCGGGACCGCCTTTGCCGCTGAAGGTGTTGGCGATGTCGGTTGATACACGCTCGGCGCGGGCTCCTGACTGGCCTCAGCGCTCTGCCCTTGCAGCTTGATGAACAGAACATCGCCCGCAATTTCGGTAGAAAACTTCGTCGGCCGATAGAGGTTCAGCACCAGCCGTGTAAGCTTTTCGGTCTGAACCAGATTCAGACTCTTCAGGTCGCCAGTCGCTATCTGCAGCGCGGACTGACCCGACTGATTGTCGGTATCGGGAAAATCGATAACCACGCGTGGCGGCTCGACTACGCTCCAATTCCCCGGCAGGGTCTTCAGGGGGGCAGACATCTGCACCTTGAGCAGAATCTGCTCACCGGTGCGACTGAACTGAATTTGCTTGATCGAGTTTTCGGCCGCAATTGATGTGCCGGACAGGCCGAACCAGAAGCCCATCAAGGCTGCAGCGGCAATGTGGAATTTCTTAGTTACGGCCGCTGCGCTTAACGTTGATAAAGCCAACGTTAGCCTGCACTGAATCTTCGTTTTCATTAACGTCCTCCTTCTTTCGGCACCATGAGCAACTTTTCCTGCTCCACCCATGCGCCGTTCACATCTTTGACGGTTTCAAGCACCGTAATGCCATCTCTGGTAATCGCCGTGATCTTGCCGAAGCTGCGGCCCATGTATTCACCCACTCGCACATGCTTTGGCTTGTTCGGTGGCGGCGTCTGGATCAGGGCATAGGGCACTGCGCCCGCCATGATGACGCCAACCACCCTGAGGTCTTCGATAGGAAAAACTTCCAGCGGTTGCTGCGGCCGGGTACGGTCCGGCGCTGTCTTGTCCGCCACGGCCTCCAGCGTCACGATCTTGCCCGGAGCAAAAGGCGACGTCAGCGTCTCCGTTTCATAGGCAACTACAGGGAAAGCGGCTATCTCCGGCAGCGCCGACACTTTGCCCCGCATGCCTTTCGCTTCCTCGCGCATCCACTGCCGGAGATCCTGATGGTCTTCGGCGGCGCAGCCCAACAATAACAACAACGGGCACAGGAATAGAAGTCTGTGAAACTTCATTTCTTGCCTCCCTTGGTCGCTTGCTGGGCTTTCTTCTGGTTGGCAAGTTCGCTTTCGTCCAGATAGCGGAAGGTTTTGGCCGTGGTTCGCAGCACCAGCGTCGCATTCGGGTTCGCGCTCAAATTGATATCGTTCAATGTGACGATGCGCGGCAGCTTGGCGAGATCCCCGGTAAATGCACCAATGTCATGGTAGCTGCCTATCAGGGTCAGCGTGATCGGCACCTCGGCATAGAATTCTCTCGGAGCCTCACCACCCGGCTTGAAAAGTTCGACCGACAGGCCGCGAGCCTGCGCTGCCTTGTTGATATCAACCAGCATGTCGCCCATCTCAGCCTTGTTTGGCAACTGTTTGAGCAAAGCACCGAAGGACCGATCGATCTCGGCCAGTTGCCGGCGGTATTCGTCAAGATTGACGGCCTGCCTCTTCTTGCTCAGCCAGTCTTCCTTGTGCTTGGCTTCCTGAAGCTTCTTTGCCTCGAGCTCATCCAGCTGGACGCTCCAGCCAATGGCGCCAAATCCCCATGCGGCGGCAATCAAGGCAACGAAGAGACTGAGAAGGATGACAATGCGCGGCGCCAGAGGCCACAGTCCCGGATCCTTCGGATCCAGGGTCTTGAAATCCATGGCCAGCTGCTTGAAGTCAATCAGCGGGGCCTTTGGCGCAGCCGGCTCCGCCTTGACTGTCTGCTTTTCCGCCATGCGTTCGGCGGCAGACTTCGGCTTGAACAGGGAGGACAATGAGGGCAGCTTCATCATTTCTTCCCCTGCGCCGGCTTGGGCGCTGCCGTAGTCTGGCGAGTGATCACGGTGGTAATGCTAAACGCATTCAAGCGCCGGCCTGCCACCACCTCGGCCTTGGTTTCAACCAGGGTCGAACCCTCAAGCAGAGGCGACTCATCGAGATTGTTCATCAGCGTGGTGATCCGCGCATTCGACTGCGCATAGCCGGAGATGGCGATTCTTGGTCCGGTTTGCACGAGGGTACGGAAATAGATACCTTCCGGCACCTGCTTGGCCAGTTCGTTGAACAGGTGCACTGTTTCCGTGCGGTTGGCCTGCAGAGCCTCGATCACCCGCTTGCGGGCCAACAGCGCATTGGTCTGTTCCTGGATTTTCTTGATTTCGTCAATTTCCTTGTCCAGGCTGGCGATTTCGCGCTTGAGGAATTCATTCTTCTCGTTCTGGGCGGCGATCTGCCCATTGACGACCGAGAAGCCGAGGAACCAGATCACCGCAGCCAGTACCGACACCAATCCCAGCAGGACATAGAACTGCTGCCGCCTCGCCTTGCGCTTCTCCTCGCGATGAGGAAGGAGATTGATCCGGATCATTGATCGAACTTCCTGAGAGCAAGACCGCAAGCCACCATCAGGGATGGTGCATCAGCAGCAAGCTGTTTGGCGCGAATGCGCGGCGAGATTGCCATTCCGGCAAATGGATCGGCCAGCAGCGTATTGACGTTGGTGCGCTGGCCGACGAGTTCGGCGACCCCCGGAACCAGCGCCGATCCACCGGCAAGAATGATGTGATGCACTTCGTTGTGCGGCGTCGAGGTAAAGAAGAACTGCAGGGCGCGCGCGACTTCCTGGGCCATATTTTCAATGAAGGGATGCAGAATTTCCGCTTCGTAGTTGTCCGGCGGCGTCCCCGAACGCTTCAGGTTCTCGGCCTCGTCCGGCCCCATGCCGTAGGCACGCATGATCTCGGCGGTAAGTTGCGATCCGCCGAAAGCCTGCTCCCGCGCATAGAGCTGCTGGTCATCCTTCATGATGGTGACTTTCATGGCCGAGGCGCCCACGTCCACCAGCGCCACGATCTGGCCGGCGCCCTCCTTGGGCAGCTGCTTGGTAACCAGTTCATACGCGGCCTGGGTTGCGTAGGCCTCGACATCCATCACCACCGGCTTCAGCTCGGCCACTTCGGCAGCAGCGACCCGATCCTCGACCTTCTCCTTGCGTGAAGCCGCCAGCAGTACCTCTACATCATCGGGACTGCCCGGCGCCGGACCGATCACCTGAAAGTCCAGATTGACTTCCTCCAGCGCAAACGGAATGTACTGATTCGCCTCGGACTCGACTTGAACCTCCATCTCCTGCTCGCGCAGACTGGCCGGCAGCGTAATCTTCTTGGTGATCACCGCAGCCGTCGGCAGCGCCATGGCGATAAAACGCGTGGAAGTGCCGAGCCGTTTCCAGCAACGCTGAAGTGTGTCTGCCACACCCTCGAGCGACGCCAGATTGCCATCCACCACGGCATCTTTCGGCAAGAGCTCAATCGCGTAGCGTTCGACCCGTGGCTGCCCCTTGCCGGCATCGACCAGTTCGACCATCTTGACGGCGGTCGAACTGATATCCACGCCGATCAGCGGACGCAGCTTCGGGTTAAAGATCGACTTCAGAGCCGAGACATCGATCTGCAAAGGATTTTTCCTTTAAAAATATTACGTTACGAGCTATACAGATAATTTACTTCAGATGCTAGCAGCAACTATATCGACTGTAAAGCAAAATTATTAAGGATGGGCTCTCACAGCGTGTCTCCAGCGCCACAGCTATAATCCCACCCGCCGCCTTTCGCCCCGTCCATTCGTGCCCATTCCTGTCCTGTCCGCTCCCGTCCGCTGGGTGCTGTACTTCCTGCTCCTGATCGGCGGCGCCGTGCTCAGTGTCATCGCGCTTGCCGGCATCGCGCTCATTCTCACCTATCCGCAGCTACCCTCGCTCGAAGTGCTGACCGACTATCAGCCGAAAATTCCCCTGCGCATCTATTCCAGCGATGGCCATCTGATCGGCGAGTTTGGCGAGGAACGGCGCAACTTCGCGCACATCCAGGATGTCCCGGCCGTAATGAAGCAGGCCATTCTCGCGGCCGAAGACGAACGCTTCTACCAGCATCCGGGCATCGACACACTGGGCGTCCTGCGCGCAGCGTATTCCAATTTCGTCGGCGGCGGCAAACGCCAGGGGGCGTCGACCATCACCATGCAGGTGGCTCGCAACTTTTTCCTTTCCAGCGAAAAAACCCTGACGCGAAAACTCTATGAGATGTTACTGGCTTTCAAAATAGAGAACAATCTGGGCAAGGATCAGATTCTCGAAATCTACATCAACCAGATTTACCTCGGACAGCGCGCCTACGGCTTCTCTGCGGCAGCACAGATCTATTATGGCAAAGCGCTGAAGGATGTCAGCGTGGCCGAGGCGGCCATGCTCGCCGGCCTGCCCAAGGCGCCTTCGGCCTACAACCCGGTGGCCAATCCGAAGCGCGCCCAGCTGCGCCAGCGCTACGTCCTGCGCCGGATGCACGAACTCAACTTCATCGATGAGGTCCAGATGAAGGCGGCGCAAACGGAAGCCCTGCACGTCAAGCGTGATGTCAACGACTTCGGTGTCCGCGCCGAGTACGTGGCCGAGATGGCGCGTCAGATCACTGCCGAGCGATTTCCCGACGATGTCTACAGCCGCGGCCTGCGCGTGATCACCACCATCAACCGCGGCGAACAGCAGGCGGCCTACCTTGCAGTGCGCCGCGGCGTCATTGATTACGACCACCGCCACGGCTATCGCGGCGCGGAAGCCTACGTTGATGTCAAGGACATCACTTCGGATCAGGACGAGGAACTGGAAGAGCTTCTGGCAGAGTATGACGACAGCGACGACCTGTTGCCGGCCATCGTTCTCGAGGCCACGCCAAAACTGGTGCGCGCCTACCTGCGCGGCGGCGAAGTACTGAAGATTGCGGATGAGGGACTCAAGTTTTCCGCGCGCATGCTGGACGATAAATCACCGCCCAACAGGCGAGTGCGGCGCGGGGCAGTGATTCGCGTGCAGAAAGCCGACAAAGGCTGGCAAATCGTCCAGTTGCCCGATGTCGAAGCCGCTTTCGTCGCCGCCAGTCCGGTCGATGGCGCGATTCGGGCACTGGTCGGCGGCTTCGATTTCAATCGCAGCAAGTTCAACCATGTCACCCAGGCCTGGCGCCAGCCCGGCTCCAGCTTCAAGCCGTTCATCTACTCCGCCGGCCTCGAAAAGGGTTACACGCCAGCCTCGGTGATTGCCGACGAACCCGTCTCGATCTCCGCCGAAGAAACCGGCTCCCAGGCCTGGGAGCCGAAAAACTACGACGGCAAGTACGAAGGCCCGATGAGCCTGCGCACCGCACTGGCGAAATCCAAGAACATGGTTTCGATCCGCCTGCTGCGCTCCATCGGCACCCATTACGCGCAGGACTATGTGACGCGCTTCGGCTTTGACGCCGACAAACATCCGCCCTACCTGACCCTGGCGCTGGGCGCCGGATCGGTGACGCCCTGGCAGCAACTCGCTGCCTATTCGATATTTGCCAATGGCGGCTACCGTATCGAACCTTATATCGTGCACCAGATCATCGATGACAAGGGCACGGTGCTGGCCGCTACACAGCCTGCACTGGCCGGCGATGAATCGCTGCGCGCGATCGACGCACGCAACGCATGGCTGATGGACAGCATGATGCACGACGTGGTGCGACGCGGCACCGCCACCCGCGCCGCCGCCGCACTCAAGCGCGGCGACCTGGCGGGCAAGACCGGCACCACCAACGACTACATCGACGCCTGGTTCTGCGGCTACCAGCCGACCGTGGTCGGCATCGCCTGGATCGGATTCGACCAACCCAAACGCATGGGCAACGGCGAAACCGGTGGCGCGGCAGCGCTGCCGATCTGGATCGGCTTCATGGAACACGCATTGAGGGGCGTACCCGAAAGTTGGCAGGAGGCTCCAGAGGGCCTGGTGCCAATCGTCGCCCACGATCCTTCAGGCAAGACCAGCAAGGAGCTCGTGTACAAGGAACTCCTGCCTCCCACGGCGGCAGACGACGACGAAGCCAAGCCCGCAGCGGCGCCGGTGCAGGATGCGAAGCCGAAAGCCGTTGAAAAACCTGCCGCGGAAAAGGCCGTGCCGCAAAAGCCGGCCGACAAGAAAAACTAGCGCCATGGAAACAGCGGCTGGGACTAGAGCTCGACTCTGACGCCGGCCTGTTCCGACAGGGTCCGCGCCAAGACCGCCAGCAACTCCTCGCCATCGCGCGTACCCAGCCAACGCCCGCCCTCGGGACGAAAGTGATAACCACCCGACTTTGCCGCCAGCCAGATCTCACGCGCGGCGCCGTGGCGATTGAGGATGATTTTCGAACCGCTGGCGAACTCGACCTCGATCACGCCACCCGGTTTGGTTTCAAAATCGAAATCGGCGACACCGCTCATCGAAGCCACCTCCAGGGCCGCTTCGATGCGTGCCAGCTCGGCATCCGCCGCTATCATGAATTCCCGCTCATCCATCGCGTGTTACCATCCTTCGCCTGTCGAGACACACCTATCTGCCATGCGTCTGATTCCTTCGTTGTTCGCCGCCCTGGTCACTCTGACGGCCCTCGCCGCCTGCGGCACCAAGACCCCGCTCACGCTGCCATCCCCGGCACAGCCGGCGAGCGCCGCGGCGGCAGCGCCACCGCCTGCGGGCGATGATAGCAACAAAGCGGTAACAGAACGCCGACCATGAGCCTGGCCGTCATGCACAAGGACGGCCAGCATGTCGAAGGAGTCGGGCTGGTCGACATCGCCGCACGCTTTGGCACACCGTGCTACGTCTATTCGCGAGCGGCGCTCACCAGGGCCTATGCGGCCTATCGCGACACGCTGCAAGCGCACGGACTGGCCGACCGGTCGCTGATCTGCTATGCGGTCAAAGCCAATTCCAACCTCGCCATCCTCAATGTATTCGCCCGACTCGGCGCCGGATTCGATATCGTCTCCGGTGGCGAACTGGCGCGCGTCATCGCTGCCGGTGGCAGCGCGGACCGGATCGTATTTTCCGGCGTCGGCAAGTCGCGCGCAGAAATGCGCGCTGCGCTCGAAGCGGGTATCCACTGCTTCAATGTCGAATCCGCCAGCGAGCTCGACCAGCTCAGTGAAGTTGCCGGCAGCGTCGGCCGCCGCGCACCGGTCTCGCTGCGCGTGAATCCCGATGTCGACGCCAGGACCCATCCCTACATTTCCACCGGCCTCAAGAGCGCCAAGTTCGGCGTTGCCTTCAACGAAGCTTTCGATCTCTACCGCCACGCCGCCGCGCTGCCGCATATCGCGGTAAAGGGCATCGACTGTCATATCGGCTCGCAACTGCTGGACCCGGCACCGGCCGCTGAAGCCGCCGACAAGGTGCTGGCGCTGGTCGACCGCCTTGCCGCCGTGGGCATTGCGCTCGAGCACATCGATCTCGGCGGCGGCATGGGCATTCAGTACCGCGCCGACGAACCGGCGCCGGCAGCCTCCGACTATCTCGCACCGATGCTGGCGAAATTGGCAGGGCGCCGTGAAAAGCTGGTGTTCGAGCCCGGCCGCTCGCTGGTCGGCAATGCCGGGCTGCTGCTGACCCGCGTTGAAGTCCTCAAGCCCGGCGAGGAAAAACACTTTGCCGTAGTCGATGCCGCGATGAACGACCTGATGCGTCCTGCGCTCTATGACGCCTGGCACGACATCGTTAAGGTTAGCGCCGACGAGACGCCGACGGCCAGGGCGATGCGCTACGAAATCGTCGGCCCGGTCTGCGAGTCGGGTGACTTTCTCGGCCATGACCGCCTGCTCGCCCTGAACGAGGGCGACCTGCTCGCCATCCTCTCGGCGGGAGCCTACGGCATGTCCATGGCCTCCAACTACAACACCCGGCCGCGCGCCGCCGAAGTAATGATCGATGGCGATGCCGTGCATCTGATCCGGCGCCGCGAGGAAGTCGCGCAACTCTTCGCCCTCGAATCAACGCTACCGTGAAAAGGCTCGTCCGCCCATGACCAAGACGCGCACTATTCTGCTGATTGTCGCCGTGCTTGCCGCAGGCGGCGGAGCAGCGTGGTACTTCGCCAAGCCCGAAACGAACGCCGCCGGCAAGAAAGGACAGATGCCGCCGCCGGTTCCCGTCAAGCTGGCCAAAGCGGTCGTCCGCGACATGCCGTTGCGACTTGAAATCACCGGACGCACCGAGGCCTACGAAGCCGTCACCCTCAAGTCGCGCGTTGACGGCCAGGTGCAAAGTGTGACGTTCACCGAGGGCCAGCACGTGCGGCAGGGCGATGTCCTGCTGCGGCTCGATCCCGCCGACTTTCAGGCACGACTGAACCAGATGGAAGCCAACCTGGCGAAGAGCCAGGCCCAGTTGGCCAAGGCGCGCGCCGATGTCGAGCGCTACATTGCCCTGCGCGCCAAGGGCTTCGTCTCGGAAGAAAAGGTCAGTGAAATGCGCACGGCAGCGGCGGCAACGGAATCTGCTGCGATGGCCGATACTGCCGCTGTCGAACTGGCTCGCCTGCAACTCTCCTATGCCACCATCAAGGCACCCTTCGTCGGCGTGGTCGGGGCGAAGCTGGTATTTCCCGGCACGGCGGTCAAGGTCAACGAAACGACGCTGGCCGTGGTCAACCGCGTGCGCCCGCTCTATGTGGGCTTCGCCGTCCCGGAAAAGTACTTGCCGCAGCTGCAGGCCGGCATGCGCTCCGAGCGGAAATCCATGCAAGCGGCAGTTTCCCTGCCCGGTAACGGTGCCGCCTGGGAAGGTGCCGTCCGCTTTCTCGATAACGGTGTCGATGTTGCGACGGGCACCATCCAGCTCAAGGCCGTAGTGCCCAACGAAGATGAAAAGCTCGCGCCCGGCCAGTTCGTGAATGTGAGCCTGGTGCTGGACACTCTCAAGGATGCCGTAGTGATTCCCGCCGAAGCGGTACAGCAGGGAGCCGAAGGCAGCTTCCTGTTCGTGGCGAAGGAAGATGGCACCGTCGAGATGCGCAAGATCCGGATCGCCTCGGTACAGAAGCAGCTGGCGATCGTCGCCGAGGGCCTCGCCGGCAGCGAAACTGTCGTCACCGAAGGCCAGTTGCGATTGACGGCCGGCGCCCGGATTAAGCCTGCCGACGCCCCCGAGGGCAAGCCGGACAAATCCGGCGCGCCCGGCAAGCCAAACTAGGAAACCACGATGCAGTTGTCCGAGCTCTGCATCCGCCGGCCGGTGATGACCACGCTGCTGATGGCGGCCTTCCTCATCTTCGGCATCATCGCCTATCGCGCGCTGCCGGTCTCCGAGCTGCCCAGCATCGACTTCCCCACCATCTCGGTTACCGCCCAGTTGCCGGGGGCGTCTCCGGAGACCATGGCGGCCTCGGTCGCCACCCCGCTCGAAGGCCAGTTCTCGACGATCTCCGGCCTCGACTCGATGACCTCGACCAGCGCCCAGGGCACATCCACCATCACCCTGCAGTTCGCGCTCGACCGCAATATCGATGCCGCGGCGCAGGACGTGCAGTCGGCCATTGCCGCCGCCCAGCGCAAGCTGCCGCCGGACATGCCGACCCCACCCTCGTTCCGCAAGGTCAATCCGGCGGATTTCCCGATTTTCTATATCGCCATGAACTCGACCACGCTGCCCACCTGGGTGGTCAACGAGTATGCCGAAACCCAGCTCGCCCAGCGCCTATCGACGCTGCCCGGCGTCGCCCAGGTCAATGTCTTCGGTTCGCAAAAATACGCCGTGCGCATCCAGGCCGACCCGGCCCAGCTCAGTTCGCGCGGCATCGGCATCGACGAACTGCAGACCGCGGTCAGGAATGCGAATGTCAACCAGCCGCTGGGCACGCTCGACGGCACGCGGCAAAGCTTCGCCCTGCAAGCCAACGGGCAGCTGATGAATGCCGCGGCCTATCGACCCCTGACTGTGGCCTGGCGCAACGGCGCACCGGTGAAACTGGAAGAACTGGCAAAAGTCATCGACAGCGTGGAAAACGCCAAGGTCGCCGCCTGGTTCAACGACCGGCGCACCATCATGCTCGCGATCCTGCGTCAGCCGGGGTCGAACACGATTGAAACCGTAGCCGCAATCAAGCGCGTGCTGCCGGCCTTCCAGGCCAACCTGCCGGCCTCGATCGAACTCCAGGTGCATTACGACCGCAGCGTTTCGATCCGCGACGCCATCGGCGACGTGCAGTTCACCCTGGTCCTTGCCGGCTTCCTGGTGATCCTGGTGATCCTGATGTTCCTGCGCAACCTGTCGGCCACCCTGATCCCGGCACTGGCGCTGCCGATCTCGGTGATCGGCACCTTCGCCATCATGTACGCGCTGGGCTACAGCCTCGACAACCTGTCCCTGCTGGCACTCACGCTGTCGGTGGGCTTCGTCGTCGATGACGCGATCGTCATGCTGGAGAACATCATCCGCCATATCGAGAACGGCGAGGAACCCTTCGAGGCATCGATCCGCGGTGCGCGCGAGATCGGCTTCACCATCATGTCGATGACGCTCTCGCTGATCGCGGTGTTCATTCCCGTACTGTTCATGAGCGGCATCGTCGGCCGCCTGCTGCACGAGTTCGCCGTCACCATCTGCGCCGCGATCCTGGTCTCGGGCTTCGTCTCGCTGACGCTGACACCCATGCTCTGCAGCCGCTACCTGAAACACGTCGAACCGGAGCAGCACGGCCGCCTCTTCATGGCCTTCGAGCGTTTCTTCGACGCGTTGCTGGCCGCCTACCGCGACTCGCTGCGCTGGTGCATGACGCGACCGCTGTGGGTCATGCTCTCCTTCGTCCTCACCCTGATCTTCACCACCCTGCTCTATACGGCAGTACCCAAGGACTTCCTGCCCAGCGGCGATACCGGGCAGATCATCGCCTCGACCGAAGGCCCGCAGGACATCTCCTTCCCGGCGATGATGCAGCGTCAGCGCGCCGTGGCCGAAATTCTGGCGAAGGATCCGAGCGTGCGCACCCTGGGATCTTTCGTCGGCGCCAGCGGCCCGCGCCCGACCTCCAATACCGGAACGCTGGTACTCAACCTCAAGCCGCACGGCGAGCGCAAGGAGAAGCCCGACGAAATCATCGCCCGCCTGCGCCCCAAGCTGGCCGCCGTGCCCGGCATTCGCGTCTTCATGCAGAATCCGCCACCGATCCGCATCGGCGGCCAGGTCACCAACGCACAATTCCAATACACGCTGCAGGATACGGATCTGGCCGAACTCTACCGCTGGAATGACACCCTGCTCGACCGGCTGCGCCAGTTGCCGGGGTTCATCGACGTCAATACCAACCTGAAAAACCAGAGCCCGGTCATTGCGCTCGACATCGACCGAGAAAAACTGGCACCGCTCGGCATCAGCATCAGCCAGATCGAAGACGCGCTGCAAAGCGCCTTCAGTTCGCGCCAGATCTCGACGATCTACGCCGCCACCAGCCAGTACCAGGTCATCCTTGAAGTCGCGCCCGAGCTGCAGGCCGACCCGGCCACGCTGTCGAAAATCCATGTCCGTTCCGGCAGCGGCAAACTGGTGCCGGTCGATACCGTGGCCCGCATCAGCCGCAGCACCCAGGCGCTGACGGTCAACCATCAGGGCCAGTTGCCCTCGGTGACGCTTTCCTTCAATCTGCTGCCCGGCGTTTCGCTGGGCGATGCCGTCGATCGCATCCGCAAGATGGAACGCGAAATGAACATGCCGGCCTCGCTGACCACCAGCCTGCAAGGCGCGGCGCAGGCTTTCGAGGCCTCTTTGCAGGGGCTGGGCGTGCTGCTGCTGATCGCCATCCTGGTGGTCTATATCGTGCTCGGCATCCTCTACGAAAGCTTCGTGCACCCCCTCACCATCCTTTCGGGGCTGCCCGCTGCGGGCCTGGGCGCGCTGGTCACGCTGCTGGTGTTCGGCGTCGATCTGAGTCTTTACGCTTTTGTCGGCATCATCATGCTGATAGGCATCGTCAAGAAAAATGCCATCATGATGATCGACTTTGCGCTGGAAAAGCAGCGCAAGGAAAACACAGCCCCCGCGCAGGCGATTTTCGAGGCCTGCATGGTGCGCTTCCGGCCGATCATGATGACCACCATGGCTGCCCTGGTGGGAACGCTGCCGATTGCCGTGGGCTGGGGTGCCGGCGCCGAAGTGCGGCGCCCGCTCGGCCTGGCGGTCGTCGGCGGCCTGATGCTGTCGCAGTTCCTGACCCTGTACCTGACACCCGTGGTGTATCTCTACCTCGACCGCCTGGGCGGTCGGCAGAAAGCCGCCTGACAGGCTGCGCCTTCTTCGGCCGGAGCTGCCGTTGGCGCCATCCAATCGGCACAGAAAGAGAGGACCGTCATGCTCTCCCGCATCATTGCCAATACTCCCGTCTGGGTTTGGGCCCTTCTGCTGGCATTGCTGTGGCTTGGATTCAGCCAGGCTCGGGCGCGCAGCGCCGGATTGACGCGCATGCTGATCCTCCCGGTTGTAATGACCGGGCTATCCCTGTCGGGCACGATATCGAGCTTCGGCCTCGCACCCATGATATTGCTGGCGTGGATTGCCGCCACCGCAATCATGGTGCGGCTGCTGTCGCCACGCCCGGCACCCGCTCCAACCCGGTACGACCGCAACACGGACCTGTTCCACCTGCCCGGCAGCTGGATGCCGATGGCGCTGATCCTGGGCATTTTTTCGATCAAGTACGTCGTCGGGGCAACGCTCGCCATGCGTCCGGAACTGGCGAAGAGTCTCGAATTCTCAAGCACAATCGCTGCCCTTTACGGTGCACTCAGCGGCGCCTTCATTGCGCGTGCCGCTCGTCTCTGGAAGTTGAGGCGGCAGGGAAGGGCAGCGAAGGGAGAAGTTCAACCAGTCGCCGAAACTTGAGTTGGCGGGAGAGGAAGTCGGCCCGCGGCCAACGAGGCCGCTCGAGATTTGTCGACGGGAAATACGGGATGGGCGTTTGAGTGTCTGCTATCGAAAACTCGAAAGGGTACTTTCGACCCTGAAATGCCGTTCGACTACTGCGGCGCCAGCATCCGTCGAGCTAAGGAGTTACCTGGCTCCAATCAATCATGGATACCCTCTGTCCAGGCCAATGCCTGCTCCAACCGGTCGTTTCCCCAAAACATTTCTCCGCCCACAATGAAAGTTGGCGCACCGAAAATGTCCAGGTTAAATGCTTCTTCTGTTTGACGCCGCAAGCGATCCTTGCCCTCGGGACTTTCTGCAACAGCGATCAGGACCTCGGCGTCAAGCCCCATGCTTTCAAGCAAACCAACCACCACTTCACGTTCGCCAATATCTTGATCCCTGGCAAAGCCCGCGGAAAACACCTCTCGTACAAAATCAGGAACCCAGGGTGCATCCTGGTGGGCGCAGATAATGCGAGCAGGTCGAATGCCATTGCGGGGAAATTTGGATGGACGCCTTAGCGGGATTCCATAATATTTGCAGAGGCGCTCCATGTCCCGCCACATATAGCGACCCTTGGACGGATAAATATTGAAGGGCGAGTCGTTCCAGCCCATGGCTGCAAACACGGGGCCCAGCAGAAAAGGCCTCCAGTTAACCTTCACGCCCTTGGCAGACGCAAGCGGGTCAATTCGCAAGGCCGACAGATAGGAGTAGGTACTGGCGAAGTCGAACCAAAAGTCGATGCGCTTTATCATGAATCTACGCCGTCCTGGAATTGACGATCATCGTGCCACTACGCACCTGGAATAGCAATATCAAAGGCGGGCTTAGGCCGACAGCACGCATAGCTCATCGGCATCATAAACCGCGGCAAGGCCCTCGCTGTCATTGTCGCCTGTCAGAAATTGTCCCAATCCGCCTGGTGACTCAGCGACCTTCATCTTCGCCCCCAGGGAAAACTCTCCCGCGGCGCGAGGCGGCCGCCGGCCTGCTCGAGGGCTGCGGCCAGGCGCAGCCCCTCGTTCCACTTGGCCATGCGTTCGGAGCGCGAAAACGAACCCACCTTGAGTTGTTTCGCGCCCCAGCCGACCGCCAGATGCACGATGGTGACATCTTCGGTTTCGCCGGAACGCGCGGAGATGATTGTCTCCCAGCCGGCGGCATGGGCGGCGTCGAATGCCGCCCTGGTTTCGCTCAGCGTGCCGGCCTGATTCGGCTTGATCAGCGCGGTATTGCAGGCGCCGCGCTCTGCGGCACTGCTTATGCGCGCCGCATTGGTGCAGATGAAGTCGTCGGCCACCACTTCCACATTTGGCCCGGCGGCGGCGGTGAATTTGCGCAAGCCCTCGGCGTCGTCCTCGGCCAGCGGGTCTTCGATTGCCACGATCGGGTAGCGTGCCAGCCAGCCCAGCAGCATCTCGCACATGCCATCCGAATCAATGCGCCGCCCGTCGCGCGCCAGGCTGTATTGCCCCTTGCGGCCGAAGTCGGTGGCGGCGATGTCGAGCGAAATCGCCACGTCCTGCCCCGGCGTGTAGCCGGCGCGCTCGATGGCGCGCAGCAGGAAATCCAGCGCCTGCTCGTTGCTGTCGAAGGCGGGCCACCAGCCGCCCTCGTCGGCTACGCCGGCAAGCAATCCGGCCTCGCTCATCAGCAGCCCCGCGGCACGATAGACCTCGGCGGTCCATTCCAGCGACTGCGCGTAATCGCTGGCACCCACCGCAATCACCATGAAGTCCTGGACATCCACTCGGCGGCCGGCATGCGCGCCGCCGCCGAAGATCTGAACTTCCGGCAGAGGCAAATGAAAGTCCGCGCGGCCCGCGCCGAGGTAGCGCCACAGCGGCAGGTTCTGCGATGCGGCGGCGGCATGGGCAATGGCCATCGAGGTGGCGACGATGGCGTTGCCACCGAGGCGATGCTTGTTGGGCGTGCCATCGAGTTCGATCAGCGCAGCGTCAAGGCCGGACTGATCGGTAACATCGCGCCCGATCAGCAAGCCGGCAATTTCGCCATTGACCGCGCGCAAGGCGCCTTGCACGTCATGGCCGCCGAAGGCCGCGCCGCCGTCGCGCAGGTCTACCGCTTCGGCGCTCCCCGTCGATGCGCCGGCCGGTGCGATGGCGCGGCCGGTCCTGCCGCCTTCCAGCGTGATTTCGGTTTCCACCGTCGGGCGGCCGCGGGAATCCCAGACACGCCGCGCAATGACGGACTTGATGAGGCTACTCATGCGTCCAGCTCCTTCTTCCAGGCCGCCAGCACCTGCGACAGGCGCGACGGTGGTGATTCAAGCAAGGCGCGCGCACAGCGCCGGACACGGTCGCGGTCCGCGTCGGTGTGGATGTACTCGGCGGGCGACTTGCCATCGACGCGGGCCAGCAGCAGGCCGGGGAGCAGGCTGGCGGCGCGCTGCTCGGTGGCGTCGCCCGGCTCCCAGTTCACTTCGCTCAGGTAGGCCTCTGCCATGGCCTCGAAACAGGCGTGGAAACCGCTGCGGGCTGCCTGATTCCACAGGCACTTGAGCAGCATGTGATTGAGGCAGAAGGCGAGGTCGAAGGCCGGGTCGCCGATGCAGGCGCATTCGGCATCGAGAAATACCGGGCCGTCGGGGCCCAGCAGGATGTTCTTCGGACTGACGTCGCCGTGGATCATGGCCATGCGGGTATCTCCCGTGCGCCGGCTGAGGCCGAACAGAATCTCGTGCAGATCCGGATGGGCCGCGGCCGTGGCTTCGAGATAGGGCTCGAGGCGGATCGCATGAAAGATGTCATGGCGCGGAAATTGTGCCGCGACCTGCGGATTGTTTGCCGTGGCGGCGTGTATGCGGCCCAGGCGGCGACAGACTGCGCCGGCATCGGTCGGGTTGGCGCGCCCGTCGCGCAGTTCGTTCTTCCACAGTCGATGATCGGCCGGGTCGAGATAGCGCATGGCGAAAAACATTTCGGCTTCGTCGTGATACAGGATTTCGGGCGCCGCGCCGGGGACGATACCGTGGGCGATGCGGGTCCAGGCCACTTCGTAGCGGTTGCGCTCCACCGGAGCGTTCCAGTCAGCCGCCACCTTGAGCCTGGCCAGCGCGCGCTTGACGCAGAAGGTCCGCTCGGGAGTCGTTACTTTCCAGATGTCGGAAGAAACGCCGCCGGGCAGCGCTTCGAAGCGCGCGCCGCCCAAACTGTTGATGAGACCGGCACGCACCAGGGCCGCAACCAGACGCGCATCGGGCTGCAAGACGCTTGTCGTCCCGGTCGTCACGGCATTCTCCGCAGGCGGCTCATCAGTTCAGCACCCAGGCCAGCATCAGCGGAATGATCGCCAGCGCCGCCACATTGCCGATCAGCACGATGGAGGCCACGCGTTCAGGTTCCTGCTGATACCGCTCGGCGAAAATGTAATTGAGCACGGCCGGCGGCAGGGCGCCGAAGAGCAGCAGCATGGCAGCATCGCGCCCTGTCAGGCCGAGCACCAGGTTCATCAGCAACGCCACCAGCACTCCGGCGACGGGCGAGGTCAGTGCTCCGACCAGGCTGATGTGCAAGTCGGCATGGCGGCTGTCGGTGAGCCGCACCCCGAGCGAAAACAGCAGCAGCGGAATCGACACGTCGCCCAGCAGCTTGACGCCCAGCCACAAGGGCTGCCACAGGGGAAAGTGCAGCAGGCTCACCGCCAACCCGGCCAGCGTGGCGGCGATGACCGGCACCCGCCAGAGATTGCCCAGCCTCGCGCGGTGATCCAGCAGCCAGGTGCCCAGCGCGTAGTGCAGGAAATTCTCGATGAAGAACAGCACCACGGCAGCAGGCAGCGCAGATTCGCCGAAGGCCAGCACCATCAGCGGCAAGCCCATGTTGCCGGCATTCTTGAACATCATCGGTGGCACGAAGGTGTTGGCCGCCACGCCCAGCATGCGCGCCACCGGCCACGCGAGCAGTCCTGTGCCGAGCACAACGGCGGCGGCGCCCAGCAGCAGTGGAAGATTCTGCGCAATGTCGAAGGACTTCGACGCCAGTGCGGCGAACACCAGCGCCGGAACAAAAATGTCCATGTTGAGCTGGTTGGCAAAAGCCATGTCTGGCTTCTTCCAGCGACCGTAGCCGTACCCGACTGCCACTACCGCGTAGATCGGGAAGACGATGCCGGCGATGCGCTCGATCAATTACGCTCCCACCCCCTGGCCCCCGCCCAAGCGGGGGCGGAGTCGGGGTTGCGCGGAGCACTGCTCCGTGCCGACGTAGCCGGACGGCTGTGCAAAGCCGTCCGTGGCGCATGGGTGTTCGCCGCTGCGCGGCTCCGTGTCTGTGGCCGCGCCACGCTTGAGACGGCTCGGCGCATGGCTAGAGCACGTAGCGCGACAGGTCTTCGTTCTTCGCCAGTTCGCCCAGCTTTGCGTCGACGTAATTGCCGTCGATGGCGAGCGTCTCGCCGCTACGCTTGCCGGCGTCGAAGGAAATTTCTTCGAGCAGCTTTTCCATGACCGTATAGAGCCGGCGAGCGCCGATGTTTTCGGTTTTCTCATTGACCTGGAAAGCGATCTCGGCCAGCCGCTTGATGCCGTCCGCGGCAAATTCCAGCGTCACGTCTTCGGTTGCCAGCAGGGCCTGATACTGGCGCGTGAGGCAGGCGTCGGTCTGCGTCAGGATGCGCTCGAAGTCGTCCACCGAAAGCGAATCGAGCTCGACGCGGATCGGAAAGCGGCCCTGCAGTTCCGGGATCAGGTCGGAGGGCTTGGCCAGATGAAAGGCGCCGCTGGCGATGAACAGGATGTGGTCGGTCTTGATCATGCCGTACTTGGTCGACACCGTAGTGCCCTCGACCAGCGGCAGCAGGTCGCGCTGCACGCCCTGGCGCGAAACCTCGGCGCCGTGCGACTCCGAGCGTGACGCGATCTTGTCTATTTCGTCGAGGAACACGATGCCGTTCTGCTCGACATTCTTCAGCGCGTCGGCCTTGACTTCCTCGTCGTTGATCAGGCGCGCCGCCTCTTCGTCGGCCAGCGACTTCATCGCATCCTGAATCTTCATTTTGCGCATGCGCTTCTTGCCGCCGCCGATGTTCTGGAACATGCCCTGGATCTGCTGCGTCAGGTCTTCCATGCCCGGCGGGGCAAAGATTTCCATGCTGGCCTGGGGCGCGGCGACCTCGATTTCGATTTCCTTGTCGTCGAGCTCGCCCTCGCGCAGCTTCTTGCGAAATTTCTGCCGCGTGCTGCTTTCCTCCGCCGTCTCGCCAGCGCCGCCTCTTGCCGGCGGCAAGAGAACATCCAGCACGCGATCTTCGGCGGCGTCCATGGCGCGGCCGCGCACAATGCGCATGGCTTCCTCGCGGGCATTCTTTATCGCCGTCTCGGCCAGGTCGCGAATGATGGTGTCGACATCGCGACCGACGTAGCCCACTTCCGTAAATTTGGTCGCCTCGATCTTGATGAAAGGTGCATTCGCCAGTCGCGCCAGTCGCCGTGCAATTTCCGTCTTGCCCACCCCGGTGGGGCCAATCATCAGGATGTTCTTCGGCGTGATCTCGGTGCGCAGCGGCTCGGCGACCTGGATGCGACGCCAGCGGTTGCGCAGGGCAATCGCTACCGCGCGCTTGGCGCGGGACTGGCCGACGATGTGCTTGTCGAGTTCGGAGACGATTTCTGCGGGAGTCATGGAGGACATGGAAAGGCCTTTTGGTGAAACGTGAAAAGTGAAACGTGAAACGCAAATACACCCGCCCCATCACGTTTCACATTTCACAGCTACTCAAGCACCTCGATCACATGATTCTGGTTGGTATAGATGCAAAGATCGCCGGCGATCTCCAGCGACTTCTTGACGATTTCAGCGGGCGTGAAGTCCGTGTTCTCCAGCAGCGCGCGCGCAGCCGACTGGGCATAGGCGCCGCCGCTGCCGATGGCGACGAGGCCGTACTCCGGCTCCAGCACATCGCCATTGCCGGTAATGATCAGCGAATGCTCGCGATCGGCCACCGACAGCATGGCTTCCAGCCGGCGCAGCGCGCGGTCGGTGCGCCAGTCCTTGGCCAGTTCCACGGCGGCCCGCAGCAGGTTGCCCTGGTACTGCTCCAGCTTGGCCTCGAAACGCTCGAACAGCGTGAAGGCGTCGGCGGTGCCGCCGGCAAAGCCGGCCAGAATCTGCTCGTTGTAGAGCCGCCGCACCTTGCGCGCGGTGGCCTTGACCACGATGTTGCCCAGCGTTACCTGGCCGTCGCCGCCCAGGGCGACACTGCTGCCGCGGCGCACGGACAGGATGGTGGTGCCGTGATATTGCTCCATGGAAATCCTTGCAGGAAGACTCTGATTCAGATGGCGCGGGCGCGCAATTCAGCAACGTCGGCGAAACCCAGCGTGTCCAGGTACACCGCGACCAGCGTGCTCAAGCCGATGATTCTCAGCTTCTTGCCGGCGGCATGGAGGCGGGACAGCACCACCAGCAGTTGCCTGGCGCTGCCGGCATCGATACGCACCAGATTGTGCGCATCGATATCGAACTCGTCGCGGCCGGCCAGCGCTGCTTCCAGTGGCGCGAAATCGGCGACGGTCGCATCCAGCAACTGGCCGCGCAGAACGAAGCCTTCCGCCTTGGGCGCAGGCGATGACGAAACCGGCGGCGGCAGCTCGGCCCGTGCCGGCAACGCTTCCCACGAGGGCGGAGAAACCTCGAAGGTAACGGCGTAATTGACCGCGGCCTCCTCGAAGGCATCCTGCCGAAATGCCTGCTGATAAAGCTCCAGCAACAGCAGCCACATTGATTCGTGCCGCCGCTCACCGGGCACCAGTTTCGCCGCGAGAATCTGCGCCAGGTGATCCGGGCTGCCGAAAACGAATTCCTTCTTTGCCCTTTTCAAGGCGGCCATCGCGCGCATCAGCAGCGTGGCGCCGTCGTTGTCGGCATCGACCAGCTTCGCCAGGTCCATGCGCACGATGGTGCTGGTAGCCGCGAGCTTCATGGTCTGCTTGAGGACTTCGCCGATACCGGCATTCAGCGCGCCGGAGAGTGAAACATGAGCCCGCCCGCCGCTGCTCTCGCTGGCGACATGAGGGCCTTCGACCACGGGGCTCCAGGCTGGCGGGGATTTCTCGAAGCGGCGCGCAAACGTCAGGGCCAGAGCCTCGAAGGCGGGACGGCGCCCCAGGACCTGCAGCAGGTCAAACAGGCAGCCCCAGGCACGTACCGCGGCATCTCCGAGCGCTTCGCCAGACTTGATTGCGGCCTCCAGTCGGCGCAATGCATCGAGTTCCTGCCCGGCGGCATACATCGCCGCGGCCTCTTCCAGCGCCGGCGGCAAGGACGCGCGCACCGGCGGTGCCGGCGGGACGGGAATTTCAGGCACAGCAGGCTCTTCCGGCTGCACGTCAAGCGCGCCCGGCACCGTGAAATCGAGGGACATCAGATCGTCGTCGTCTTCCACCACTGATCCGGGTCTATAACTTTTTGGTTAGAACTCAAACAGTATAACCCTCCTGCCACCGCCCTGAAGCAGCGGAGTCCGGCAAGCACCAGCAGGCTTCGGCGACCGGGCGTCATGATCCGCCCCGGGTCGAACAACTGGCACAGGTGCCGCGGACATCAAACGCCACGGCGCCTAGGCGGAACCCACGCGGCAGCCTGGGCGGTGGTGGCGGCTCGGCCTTGAGGCAAAAGACTCCGCCGCAATCGGTGCAGCGAAAATGAATGTGATCGGCGTGCTGACGTTGTGCGCCGGCGGCAGAGAAATGAAACACGCCGCGTGTATCCACGGCTTTCAATGCCAGTCCGCACGCCACCAGCGAATCGAGGATGCGGTACAGCGTCACACGATCGATCGCTGCTTCTTCAGCGCCGCCCAGCCGGGACTCCAGCTCTCCGTGGCACAGCGGCTGCCGAGCCGCATGCAGGGCATCGAGCACGCGCACCCGACCGCGCGTCACCTTCACGCCGGTGGCACGAATCAGATCGGCAGAGACTGACGGAGTGTTTGCGCTGGCCATTGGCGAATGAAACCACAGGCAGACATCAAATGCAACAAAGTTGCATTTGTGGGATTGCTGTGATTCAATGGCGGCTCCCGATTCACCGCCGCACGCACCCATTCCCATGCCATGCAAGCCCCACTGCTCGCCCAAATTGTCCTAGGCTGCCTGCTCGGCGGCCTGCTGAGCGTCTTCGCCGCCGCGCTTGTGATGTTCGGCATGCCGCGCAAGTGGCTGAGTTTCACGGTGAGCTTTTCCACCGGCCTGCTGCTGGCTACGGCGACATTGCATCTCCTGCCTGAGGCCCTGGAGGGCGGCCTGACGCCGCATGAGATGTTCCCGCTGCTGCTGGGCGGCATCCTCGGCTTCTTCATGCTCGAAAAATTCGCGCTGTGGCGCCACACGCACAGCGGCGCCAGCGAGGCGGACGCCCACCCGGACGATCGCCAGTGCGACGACCACACCCATAGCCATCATCACCTGCACGACGCCGCAGACACGCGCGGCGCAACCCTGCTGATCCTGATCGGTGACGGCTTCCACAACTTCACCGACGGCTTGCTGATCGCGGCGGCCTTCCTCGCCGACCCGCTGCTCGGCTGGAGCACAACGCTCGCCATCATCGCCCACGAGGTGCCGCAGGAGGCGGGAGATTTCGCCATCCTGCTGGCGGCCGGCTGGAAGCGCGGGCGGGCGCTGTTCTGGAATGGCATATCCAGCCTGACCTCGGTGCTCGGCGGCATCATCGGCTACTTTGCGCTGGACAACGCCCGCAACTCGATCCCGATGATCATCACCATTGCGGCCGCGAGCTTCCTTTATATCGCCATTGCCGACCTGATGCCGCGCCTGAAGCGCGAAACCCAGTCCGTCGGCTGGCACGGCGTGCTGCTCGTCGCCGGCATCGCCGTGGTGGCCTTCGGCGGCGGCCACACCCATTGACTCCACTGGAGACTGCACATGACCCATCGCCTTCTCGTTGCCCTGCTGACCGTGGCCGTGGTCGGCAGCGCCCATGCCGGAAAAGCGCACGTGCATGGCGCGGGAACCATCGACATCAGCATCGACCGGGACCAGCTTGTGATTTCGCTCGAGTTGCCGCTCGATGCGGCGGTCGGGTTCGAGCGGGCGCCGAAGACCGCCGCCGAAAAGGCCGCACTGGACGGCGCGGCGAAGGTGCTGAATGACGCCGCAGCCTTGTTCCTTCCCGCTGCGGCCGCCAATTGCTCCCTGCAATCGGTCGACGTCCAGGTGCCCTTCCGCGCGGCGGCACCGAAAGCCGCAAAGCCTTCCAGGGCGGAGCACGGCGATGAAGGCCACGCTGACATCGATGCCCGCTATGTCTTTCGCTGCGCCAATCCTGCAGCACTCAAAAGTGTCGAAACCCGCCTGTTTGGCCACTTCAAGCGACTCTACCGGCTCGAGGTCCAGCGCGCCGGTCCGGGCGGACAGGCTGCGGGACGACTGACGCCGAAGCAGCCGGGCCTGAGCTGGTAAGCGAGACAGTGGTTGCCGAACGCTCATGACCGACGCGGCAATCCGGATTTCCGATCTCGTCTTTCGCTGGCCGCGACAGGGCAGCGCCTGCCTCGATATTCCGCGCTTCGTTGTCGCCGCCGGCGAGCGGGTGTTTCTGCATGGCCCCAGCGGCAGCGGCAAGAGCACGCTGCTCGGCCTGCTCGGCGGCGTGGCGACGCCGGAGACGGGGCACATCGAACTGCTGGAGCGAGACCTCACGCAAATGGGCGGCCATGCCCGCGACCAGTTCCGCGCCGACCACATCGGCTTCCTGTTCCAGCAGTTCAACCTGCTGCCCTGGCTGTCGGCACTCGACAACGTGCTGCTGCCCTGTACCTTCTCGCGGCGACGCAAGCAACGTGCCGGGCCGAGTCCTCGCAAGGCGGCCGCAAACCTGCTGGCCGAACTCGACCTGAACCCGGATTTGTGGCGCAAGCCGGCAGGCGAACTAAGCGTCGGCCAGCAACAGCGCGTAGCCGCCGCGCGCGCGCTGATCGGCCGGCCGGAAATCCTGATTGCCGATGAACCGACCTCGGCACTGGATGCCGAGCGACAGCAGATATTCATCGACCTGCTGCTTGCCGAGGCGGCGACCGTAGGTGCTGCTCTGGTCTTCGTCAGCCACGACCGGCGCCTGGCCGCGCACTTCGACCGTACGGTGGCGCTGGATGAGATCAACACGGCCGCGCAAAAGGTCGCTGCATGAAAGCCGTTCTGCGCCTGGCCGCCCTTTCGGCGTGGAGCCGGCGGCTTACGCTCGGACTCACGCTGATCTCGATCGTGCTGGCCACCACCCTGCTGCTCGCCGTCGAACGCCTGCGGGTCGATGCGCAGCAGAGCTTCACGCAGTCCGTATCCGGCGTCGACCTGGTAGTCGGCGCCCGCACCGGGGCCGTGCAACTGATGCTGTATGCCGTGTTCCATTCCGGCGCGGCGAGCAACAATATCGGCTGGAAGAGCTATCAGTCCATCGCCGGCCATCCGGCGGTCGAGTGGGCCGTGCCCCTGTCGCTGGGCGACTCGCATCGCGGCTTCGCAGTACTGGGTACCAGCGCCGAGTACTTTCGCCACTTCCGCCACGGCGAAGGCGAAGCGCTGCGCTTTTCAGCCGGCCAAGCCTTCGGCAGCGTGTTCGAGGCAGTCATCGGCAGCGAAGTTGCGGCACGCCTGGACTATGCGCCGGGCCAGGAGATCAGGCTCAGCCACGGCTTCAGCGAGGCCGGCATGAGCGAACATGGCGACAAGCCCTTCCGCATCGTCGGCATACTCGCCCCGACCGGCACGCCCGTCGACCGCACGGTGCATGTCAGCCTGGAAGCCATCAGCGCGCTGCACCTCGACTGGGTTGGCGGCGCACCGGTGCCGGGCCTGGCCATCCCGCCGCAGTTTGTCGCCAAGTTCGATTTGCAGCCGAAGGAAATCACCGCCGCGCTGGTCGGCCTGAAGCAGCGCAGCGACGTGTTCCGCATGCAGCGCTTCATCAACGACTATCGCGGCGAACCTCTGCTGGCCGTGCTGCCGGGCGTCGCGCTGGATGAACTGTGGCAGGCCATTGGCATGGTGGAGCGCACCCTGCTGGCGATTTCGGCACTGGTGGTGCTGGTGGGCCTGAGCGGCCTGACTGCCACCCTGCTGGCCGGGCTCAACGAGCGTCGCCGCGAACTGGCGATCCTGCGTGCGCTGGGCGCCGGCCCGCGCGACCTGTTCCTGATGCTGACCGCCGAAGGCCTGCTGGTAACCACGCTCGGAGCGCTGCTCGGGCTGGCGCTGACCGGCTTCGGCAGCAGCCTTGCCGCCCCCTGGCTGCTGGAGCGCTTCGGCGTGGTGCTGAGCACCCGGCTGCCCGGTGCCGGGGAACTCGAACTGCTGGTCCTGGTCATCGTGACCGGACTGCTCGCCAGCCTCGTCCCGGGCTGGCGCGCGTGGCGCATGTCGCTTGCCGATGGCCTCACCCCACGACTTTAAGGACACCCATGCGTAAACTTGTGCTGTTGCTCGCCCTCTGCCTCGCACTGCCGCTGCATGCCGCGGACGACTTCAAGGAGATTGGCTGGGAATCCCTGGTACCCAAGGGCTGGGATCCGACACAGGATCTCAAGGCGCTGCTGAGCTCCGGCAAGCTGAAGGACTCCGACCCCCGAGCCATGGAGGCGCTGGAAAAGATGAAGGCACTGTGGGACAGCGCGCCGACCGAGCCTTCGCTGGCCGGCGCGCGAATCCGGCTGCCGGGATTCGCGATCCCGCTGGAACACAAGGGCAACAAGGTCACCGAGTTCCTGCTGGTGCCCTACTTCGGCGCCTGCATTCATAGCCCGCCGCCGCCGGCCAACCAGATCGTGCACGCTGCGTCCAGGCGGCCGCTCGCCAATCTGCGCAGCATGGATCCAGTCTGGGTCAGCGGCACCCTGAGCCTGCAACGGGCCGATACGCCTTGGGGAAAGGCGGGTTACCGCCTGGCGGTCGACAAGGTCGCACCTTACGAAGAGCCGAAAAGGAAATAGCGCCATCCCGCGGGCGACAGCGGAACGCCCTTGCATTCCGGCTGCAGCGCAGCGTTGTCGAAATAACCGAAAGAATGCCATTCGCGTAGTCGGTGGCAGCGGAACAAGATACTACTTCGACGCCGCTGTTCGCTGCGACTGCGCCCGACGGATGATCCCGTTGTAGGTCTTGCCCGGATACGGCGGAGTCTCATGCAGCTTGTCGAAGCCGGGAATCGATTCCATGTGGCGCAGCATGCGCTTCCGCATTTCCTGATCCGGCAGCGGCCCCTTCAACGCGCCAATGTTTTCCGACTGGTGGTCCGGATTGCTGGTGGCTGGAATGGCACAGGTGATTGCCGGATGCGAGATCACCCACTTCAGAAAATATTGCGCCCAGTTGGTGATGCCAAGCTCCCTGGCGAAATCCGGCAGCGCCCGTCCTTCGACCAGCTTGAACAGGCGAGCCTTTTCGAAGGGCATGTTGACTTGCACCGCCGTGCCATTGGCGAGCGCGGCAGGAAGGATGCGCTCCTCGGCCAGGCGCGTTTGTATCGAGTAATGGACCTGCACGAAGTCGAGCGACCCGCGCTCGACCACCTGGGCCAGTGCCGGGAAATAAGGCAGTTCGTGGTGTGTGGCGCCGAAGTAGCGGATGAGCCCTTCACGCTTCCAGTTCTGCAGCACCGGCAGGATCTGGTCGACATTGACCAGGCTGTGCACCTGCATGACATCGATCTTTCCCCGCCATAGCCGCTGCATCGTCTGTTCGAGACTGCGGCGCGCATGGCTGTCGTCGGCAAGGAACTCGCCGGTCGACCAGATCTTGTTGGTGATGAACAGCTTGTCGGTGATGCCGAGCGCGGTAGCGAAGTCGCCGACGCTGATTTCGCCCGTGCCATAGAGCGGCGACGTATCGACAACACGGCCGCCGCCATCCCAGAAACGTTTCATCACTTCGCGGATGTTGTCACGCGGCTGCCCGGGAAGCACGTCGAAGGCCAGGTAAGTACCGAGCCCGATAGCCGGAAGCACTTCGCCGGTGCGAGGAATCTTGCGGATGATCAGTTCCGTCCCCTGGGCGTGGGCGCTGCCCACTGCGAACGGCAGCGTCACCGCAGCGGCGCCCAGTCCGATCGATTTGATGAATTCGCGCCGGGCAGGGGAGAAATGCAGGGGCACAGGAAGATTCATGGCGGCTCCTTTGAGGGGAAAAGTGTTGGTGCACTCCCGAGTTGCCCTTGGCGGACTTCGGCGGTTGTCCCATATTCCTACTGACTCCGCAATGATATCTTCTGGCAGTTCCGCGAGCAAACGGCACGAGTACGCATCTGGAGTTTCTGCCATCACTCCGACTGCTGCATTTCCTTGCGATCAGGAATCCCCGGGGTTGCGGGCGACGATCGTGACAATATCCACTCCTGAGCGCCTGGGTGCCGCGACCGCAGCGCCGGCCAGCGTCACGAGCCGTGGCATCGGATTTGGCAAATATGCGTTCGCGCTGGCGATAGCGGCCGATCAAGGCATCGTTAGCCGCGTGATCCATCAGCTTGCTCAAGCGCTCGCGCCAGGCGTTCAATCGACCTGCAGCAGCAGCCCCTTCAGGTAGTCGCCTTCCGGGAATGCCAGATCGACCGGATGGTCCGCGGCGCCCTGCAGGCGCTGCACGATGCGCACGCTCATTTTGGTAGATGCGCCGGCGTCCAGCGCGGCGCCGGCGACAATTTTCTGGAACAGTTCCGCGCTGACGCCGCCGGAACACGAGTAGGTCATCAGCAAGCCCCCGGGCGCCAGGAGGCGCAAGGCGCTCAGATTGATGTCCTTGTAGGCCCGCGCGGCACGTTCGGCGTGCGCAGCGGTGTGGGCGAACTTGGGCGGATCGAGCACGATCAGGTCGTAGCGTTCTCCGCTGCCACGCAAGTTGCGCAACTCGGCAAACACATCGGCCTCGAGCCAGGTCGCGCGCGCGGCATCGAGTTGCGGATTGAGCGCGAGGTTGCGTTGCGCGATCGCCAGCGCCGGGCCGGAACTGTCCATCGACACCACCTCGCGCGCGCCGCCCGCCAGCGCCTGCAGTGAAAACCCCGCCGTGTAGCAGAAGCAGTTGAGTACCCGGCGGTCCGTCGCGAGTTCGGCCACGCGGCGGCGGTTGTCGCGCTGATCGAGATAGAAGCCGGTCTTGTGCCCGGCGACAAAATCGACCGCCATCCTGACGCCATTTTCCTCGATCACCAGCTCATCGCCGGAAGCCTCGCCAAGCAGCCAGCCGGTGACCGCTTCGAGGCCCTCGAGACTGCGCACTTCGACGTCCGACCGTTCGTAAATGCGTGTGCAACCCGTTGCCTTGTGCAGGGAGTCGGCAATGGCCGCACGCCACTTGTCGGCCCCCGCCGTAGTGAGTTGCACCACCACGGTGTCGCCATAGCGATCGGCGATGACGCCGGGCAGGCCGTCTGATTCGGCGTGGATCAGGCGCAGCCCCTGCTGCCCGGCCAGTTCAGGCAAGGCAGTGCGACGCGCGACGGCCGCCGCGACGCGACGCTTGAAGAAGGCGTGATCGATGGTTTCGTCAGGATCGAAGCTCCAGACCCGGGCGCGTATCTGCGACGCAGGGCTCCACGCCGCACGCGCCAGGGGCTTCCCCTCATGCGAGACGACATCGACCGTGTCGCCTGGCCGCGCCCGGCCATCGAGTTGCGCAACCGCGCCGGAGAACAACCAGGGGTGCCGGCGCAGGACGGATTTCTCCTTGCCGGGATGCAGGGTCAGGGTAGCCATGGACGCATTTTCATCCTGAATTCAGCGGCTCGCCTGCCGCCAGGGCGCACTACGGAACTCCGCGACGAGAAAATCCACCATCGCGCGTACCTTGGGTGACAGGTTGCGTCCGCTGGGATAGGTGGCGAACAGGGGCACCGGCTCGACGTGGTGCCAGTCGGTCAGGATCGGCACCAGTTTCCCGCTGCGAATCGCATCACCGACGATGACATCGGTCAGGCGCGTAATGCCGACACCGGCCACCGCCAGTTGCAATACGGTCTCGGCATTGTTGGCCGCCACGTTGCCGCCGACATGCACCACGCGGATGCCGTCGTCGGTATCGAAGGGCCAGCGGCGCAGGGCAGGCAGGCTGGTGATCCACAGGCAGTTGTGCTGCTGCAGATCATCGGGCGTGCGCGGCGTGCCCCGTCGTTGCAGATAGCCCGGCGCAGCACAGATCACCCGTTGCAGGTTGCAGATGCGCCGCGCCACCAACGATGACTCGTCGAGCGGACCGATGCGGATTGCCAGGTCGACACCTTCCTCCATGGCGCCGAGCGGCTGGTCGCTGATGGTGATGTCCATCTCGACCTCGGGATGAAGCGCCTGGAAGCGCGGGATGGCCGGCGCTAGCTGATGCATGCCGAAGGCCGATCCGCAGTGCAGGCGCAACAGGCCGCGCGGGCTGGCTCCGGCCTGGGTGACCTCGGCCTCGGCCTCGTCCATCGCGCTCAGGATGGGGCGGGCTCTTGCGTAGAAGGCCTCGCCTTCGGCCGTCAGTTGCAGGCGGCGCGTGGTGCGCTGCAGGAGCCGGGCACCCAGCCGATCTTCAAGGCGCGTCACCAGTTTGGACAGGGCAGACGGGGTCAAGCCAATATCCCGCGCTGCAGCAGAAAAGCCGCCGGTTTCCACGGCACGAACAAAAGCAGTCATCTCTGCAGCGCGATCCATTGGATCATTATGGACCAATATTCATCAATGTTGTTCCACTACTGCTAATTGTCTTTAGTTGAATATGTAATTACATTGCAGTCATGCGGTGTTGCACCGCAATATAAAAAGGAAAGATCATGTCCCCCATCGACATTACCAAGATTGAACGAGAAGCTCGCCAGATGCGCGCCGAAGAAATGCAGCGCATTGAGGGAGTCATCGCTGCCCGCCTGCAGGTATACGGCCAACTGCTGGGCGCTACTGCCCTGTCAGGCCTGGCAGCGATTGGCAAGAGCCTGCGCGCCCTGTTTTCCTGGAACCCGCAGGCCCACCGCGCCCACTGACACCGACGCGCAAAGCGCGGCCAAGGTATCGAGCGGGAGTCAGGCCAGGGCGCGATAGCGCCCGCCATGGAAAACCAGCGGCAACTTCTCTTCGCGACGCAAGTTTTCCACATAGCCGACGAAAATCCGGTGATCGCCACCGGGATAGCGCATCTCGTTGCGACACTCGAACCAGGCGCAACAACCGGGGAGGATAGGCGTAGCGCCAGCCCCGTCTTTCCATTCGATGCCGGCGAACCTGTCACCCTGCGACTGAGAAAAACGCTGCGCGAATTCGCTCTGGTCGGCGGCGAGCACGTTCACCGCATAGTGGCTGCACGACTCGAACACCGCCAGCGAAGGTGACTGCAGGCCGAGACTCCACAGCACCAGCGGCGGCTCGAGCGAGACCGAGGCGAAGGAATTGATGGTGACGCCTATCGGCTGGCCATCCGCCGCGCGCGCGGTGACAACGGTAACGCCGGTGGCGAATTCGCCGAGCGCATCGCGCAGGCTGCGCGGGTCGAAACTGTACTGATACGGCTGGTTCATTGGGGCTGATCGTCCTAAAATCCGGCGAACTTTGTTATCGGGAGCACCTGATGGGCATCATGAATCGTATCGGCACTCCGCTTTCTCCTTCCGCCACGCGTGTGATGCTCCTGGGTTGTGGCGAACTCGGCAAGGAGGTCATTATCGCATTGCAGCGGCTGGGTTGCGAAGTGATCGGCGTCGATCGCTATGCCGATGCCCCCGGCATGCAGGTCGCGCATCGCAGCCATGTCGTGACCATGACCGATGGCGCCGCCCTGCGCGCGCTGATCGAAAAGGAAAAGCCGCATCTGGTGGTCCCCGAGATCGAGGCCATCGCTACCGCCACGCTGGTCGAGATCGAGCGCGACGGCGTCGCCGGACACTTTCCTGAATTCATTCCCACCGCCCGCGCCGCCCAACTCACCATGAATCGCGAGGGAATCCGCCGGCTGGCGGCGGAAGAACTCGGGCTGCCCACCTCGCCCTACCAGTTCGCGGATTCCCTGGCCGAAATGCAGGCGGCCATTGATAGCATCGGCTTCCCCTGCGTGGTCAAGCCGGTGATGTCGTCCTCCGGCAAGGGCCAGTCGCTGCTCAAGAGCCAGGCCGACGTCAAGGCCGCATGGGATTACGCGCAGGCCGGCGGCCGCGTCGGCGCGGGAAGAATTATCGTCGAAGGCTTTATCGACTTCGACTACGAGATCACCCTGCTCACGGTGCGCGCCGTCGGTGCGAACAGCAATGTTGAAACCTTCTTCTGCGAACCGATCGGCCATGTCCAGGTGAATGGCGACTATGTCGAATCCTGGCAGCCGATGGCGATGACACCGACCGCCCTGCAGAAATCGCGCGACATCGCCCGGGCCATCACCGGCAAGCTCGGCGGGCGAGGCATCTTCGGCGTCGAGCTGTTCGTGAAGGACGACCAGGTGTGGTTCTCCGAAGTCAGCCCACGTCCGCACGACACCGGGTTGGTGACGCTGGCGACGCAGCGCCTGTCCGAATTCGAACTGCATGCCCGGGCGATCCTCGGCCTGCCGGTGGATACATCCCTGCGTCGCCCCGGTGCTTCGGCCGTGATCTATGGCGGCATGGAAGCGCAGGGCATTGCCTTCGAAGGCGTGGCCCAGGCACTGCAGGTGCCCGAATCCGACCTGCGCCTGTTCGGCAAGCCCGAGAGCTTCGCCAAACGTCGCATGGGCGTGGCGGTGGCGAACGCCGACACGACGGACGAAGCGCGGACGCGGGCCAAACTCGCCGCCTCGCGGGTGAAACCGGTCAAAGGCAATTGACCACGGAGAAGGATTTTGCCTCCCGGCTGATCCGCTGGCACAAGAAGAACGGCCGCCACGACCTGCCGTGGCAGAACACCACGGACCCCTACCGCGTCTGGCTGTCGGAAATCATGTTGCAGCAGACGCAAGTGGCGACGGTAATCCCCTACTACCTGCGCTTTCTCGAACGCTTTCCGCAACTCGCCGATCTCGCCGCCGCGCCGGTCGAGGATGTCATGGCGATGTGGAGCGGGCTCGGCTACTACGCCAGGGCACGCAACCTGCACGCTGCAGCGCGCGCCGTGACGGACCAGCACAACGGGATATTCCCGCACGACCCCGCGCTGATTGCGCAACTGCCGGGCATCGGCCGCTCCACCGCCAACTCGATCGCCACTTTCTGCTTCGGCGTCCACGCACCGATTCTCGATGGCAATGTCAAGCGCGTGTTGTGCCGCGCCTGCGGCATCGAGGGTTTCCCCGGCAGCGGCGCGGTGGAAAAGCGCCTCTGGGCGCTGGCCACAGAACTGATGCCGGCGCGCCACGGCACCATCTACAACCAGGCACAGATGGATCTCGGCGCCATGGTCTGCACCAGAACCAAACCGCGCTGCGAGGCCTGCCCGCTCGCTGACATCTGCGTCGCCCGCGCCACCGGTCGCACCGCGGAGCTGCCGCAAGCCAAACCGCGCCGCGATATTCCACAGCGTCACGCGACGCTGCTGGTACTGCAGGACGGCAATCGCGTGCTGCTGGAAACCCGTCCGCCGGTCGGCATCTGGGGCGGACTGCTGTCACTGCCGGAACTGCCCGCAGGCACCGATGCCCGGGAATGGGCCGAGCGCCGCTTCGCCTGCCGCGTCCTCGCGGTAGAGCCGGCGCCGACCCTGGTGCACGCCTTCAGCCACTTTCGTCTGCACATTGCGCCGCTGCGACTGCGCGTGAATCCGGGCAATGCGGTAATGGAGCAGGGATGGCAGTGGCTGGCACTGACCGAGACCGCCAGTGCAGCGCTGCCGGCCCCCATCCGGCGCATCCTCGAGGAGGCTCAGGCGTCCGGCAACAGACCCTTGCTCTCGAGGAAGCGATAGATGATCTCGAGGCGATCGATGCTGTCCTCGACTTCCAGCAGCTTCTGCCTGGCGACGATGGGGATAGGCAGCACTTCGGCATAGCGCATGCCGAGCCAGCCGGCGTCGAAGAATCGATGCGGCATGGCCGGGGCATGCGGCGCACCGGCCTCCATCTCCCCGACGATGGCGCGCAACAGTGGCACCAGTCGCGCGTAAGGGCCGGGAACGGGCAGCACGGCCGGCGCGACAATCAGTTCGATCTCGCCCTTCAGCAGGCCTGAGTCCTCGCTCCAGTGGCGCAGCAAACGGAAGCGTTCGCCGCCCTGGGCGATAATGTTGAGCACGCCCAGTTGCTGCATGTCCCAGTCCGCAATATGCGCCAGCGTGCCCACTGCGTGTGGTTCGGCAGGTTTCTGCCCGGCGCGGGCCACCTCCTCGCCGCGCGCAATCAGGCAGACGCCGAAGGAGCCCGACTCCTTGAAACAAGTCTTGGCCATGTCCATGTAGCGCTGCTCGAAGATTCGCAGCGGCAGCCGCCCACCGGGGAAAAGCACTGACTGCAGGGGAAACAGCGGAATGATCATGAAGCGGCTTTCGGCACGGGAGGCGCAGCGACGGGCTCGGCAACGGGTATGGCAAGCAAGCGCGCCGCGACGAGACCGTTAATGGTACCGAATACCAGCGCCGCCGTGGCGAACAGCGGCAGCAGGTAGAACACGCCGTCGTGCGGCACCAGCCAGATCCGGGCGAGCGCAATCTGCCCGCCGATGTGGGCAAACGCAGCCAGCACGCTGGCCGAGACCGGACCGAAGAAGCGCTGCGGCAGATGCTGCGCCACCGCCAGCACGCCCAGGCTGCAAAGCGCGCCGGCCAGCGCCAAAAAAAATCCCGGCGCGAGAAACTGGCCGATCACCAGGCTGCCCGCGACCACGCGCAGCAGGCTGACCCAGGCGGCATCGCGCCAGCCGTAGCGCGCCAGCACCACCAGCACGATGATGTTGGCCAGCCCCGGCTTGATGCCGGGCAGAGGGCTGGGCAGGGCCGCTTCGGCCACGGTGAGCGCTATCGCCGCCGCAGCGTAGCGCGCGATGCGGTAGTCATCGGCGGTGACCGGCAACTCAATAGTTGAGGGTGTCATAGCCGCCATTCTGGCCGCCGCGTCCGGAGAGTTGCAATGTCACATGGTTCGGTGCGCAGATCGCCACGGCATTGGCGCGCGTCAGCCAGCCCTGCTGCACGCAGTACTGGCGCGGACCGGGGTCCGACACCACGCGGGCGCGGCCGGGCTGCACTTCGATAATGGTATTGCCGATGGCGCCGGCAACTTCATATCTGCGCGCGGCATTCAGCGCCAGTTCGGTGACCACCTGACCGTCACGCTTGACGATGGCACGATCCGCGGTACCGCCGCGCCACAGCAGCGGGTAGGACGCCGCGACGAGCACGCCGGCGGCCAGCAGCAGCACCCAGTCGCCGGGCTTCAGCAAGCTGCGCCAGGGCGCATTGCCCGCGCCCGTGGCTTGCGCCAGCAGTTCACGCAGGCCGTCGGGAACGTGGTCCTTCATTCGACCAGGCCGCGATGGCGCACCAGCACCCTGGCCGATTCGCGAAAATGCGCGGCGAGTTGTTCGGCGAGATACACCGAGCGGTGCTGCCCGCCGGTACAGCCGATGCCCACCGTCAGGTAGGAGCGGTTGTCGCGGATATAGGCCGGCAGCCAGTCGCCGATGAAACGACGCAGATCGGCCTCCATGCGCGCCACCTCGGGTTGCGCTTCAAGAAAGCGGATCACCTCGGCATCGCGCCCGGTGAGCGGACGCAGCGCCGGATCGTAATGCGGATTGGGCAGGCAGCGCACATCGAACACCAGGTCGGCATCGAGCGGAATGCCGTTCTTGAAACCGAAGGACTCGAACAGTAGCGTCAGCCCGCTGCGCTCATCCAGCGCCGCGAACTCCTTGATGCTGGCACGCAGCGCATTCGGCCGCAGGTTGCTGGTGTCGATATGGTGGCCGAGCGAGGCCAGCGTCTCCAGTGCCTCGCGCTCGCGGGCGATGGCTTCCTCCAGCGTCACGTCGTCGCCGGCCAGCGGGTGGCGACGGCGGGTCTCGGAAAAGCGCTGGATCAGCACGTCGTTGCGCGCATCGAGAAAGACGAAGCGCAGCGTGATGCCCTGAGCTTCCAGATTGCGCAGTTGCGGCGGCAGCGCCGCAATGCTCGACCCGCCGCGCATGTCCACCGCCACCGCCGCGAACCGATGCCCCTCGACCCGCAGGTGGCCGACCAGATCGGACAGGAGCGGCGCCGGCAGGTTGTCAACGCAGTAGTAACCGGCATCCTCCAGCACATTGAGGGCAATGGATTTGCCGGAACCGGAAAGGCCGCTGATGAGGACGACTTGCATGGATGAAAGGATAGCGGATTACGGGGTGTCTGCGCTGACCGCGCTACGACGATACCCCTTGCGCCCACAAGGGAAATGCCGGGACTCGCCCCGGCGGGCGAGATACTTTCTTGTTGCACGACAAAAAAGTACCCAAAGAAGCGTGCCCCGGCCTGACTGCGTCAGGCTACCCCAGCGACGCCATTCATGCAGCCTACCGCCAAGCCAAACGCTAGCAAGGGCTAACAGCCGCTACCGTATTTTCGAACTATTGGTGTCAGCTTCGCTTTTGTTTTCGGCACGCCCAATCACGTGCGACGCTTTTCATTCCCCTCTGACCCGCCGAGCGAGGAAGATTCGCCGGGGGAAGTCCGGTCGCGTTGTCCGACGCCGTCCCGCGAAGCGGAATCCAGGCGCGCAAAGCGAGAAGCGAGTTTAGCGACCGGCCCGGAGGACCTTCCGCAGCGAGGGGTGAGCGCGGGGTTTCGCAAGGCCAATTGATTGGCCTTGCGCCGCGCGAACGGGCGAGACTGTGGCGAGCCCTCCGCCCGCAGGGCCGGGGCGGCGGGGTATCCCGCAAGTCAGCACGTAACGAGTTTGCGCGCCCCCTTTCCCCGCCCCGAGGGCGGGGGAGGACAGGAGGGGGTGCTGTCGTGGGCCCTTGGGCGAGGGGCAATGCCCCTTGTAGGCATGCGGGAACTCATCGCGCGCCGGCCTCCCGTAATCCGCAATCCTTCGACGCTGAGCGTTTCAGTAGTGGAAGCGCAACTGCGCAATTTGCAGAGCATCGCCCTCGACCCGATACACCATGCGATGCTCGTCCGTTATCCGGCGTGACCAGAACCCTGAAAGCGCATGCTTCAACGGTTCGGGTTTTCCAATGCCTGCGAAAGGCTCGCGCTGCGTCTCACGTATCAGCTTGTTGATCCTTTCGACCATGCGCTTGTCCTGCTTTTGCCAATACAGGTAATCTTCCCATGCCTCGTCAGCGAAAATCAGCTTCACTTGGCCAGCTTCCGCTCAACGCCTTTGCCGGCGTTCAGTTGTGCGGCGGCTGAGAGAAGACGCCTGGCGTTAGCCGGCGTGCGCAAAAGGTAGGCAGTTTCTTCCAGCGCCTTGTAGTCTTCGAGCGAAAGCATCACGACGGACTGCTCTCCGTTGCGAGTAATGATCAGGGCTTCATGGTCGTCGCAAACGCGGTCCATGGCGCTGGCGAGGTTTGCGCGAACAGTGGTGTAGGTAATTGCATCCATGGCGGGGCTCCTTATATGTACGCGTTACTGTACAGCTTCGGTTATTGATTGTCCACCTGGCCGGGGCGAGTCCCGGCTTCCACCCGGCGCCGGTACAATGCGCCCCTTGAGATGCGGCAGGCCAGGCGGCCGCCGCCAGCACCCGGAAAGACCGTGTCATGACCCGCAAGATCCTCGTCACCAGCGCCCTGCCCTATGCCAACGGCGCGATCCATCTCGGCCATCTGGTCGAGTACATCCAGACCGATATCTGGACGCGCTTCCAGAAAATGCGCGGCCACGAGTGCTGGTTCGTCTGCGCCGACGACACCCACGGCACGCCGATCATGCTGCGCGCGGAGAAGGAAGGCGTCACGCCGGAACAGCTGATCGCCCGCGTGCATGCCGAGCATTCGCGCGATTTCGCCGGCTTCCATGTCGCCTTCGACAATTACTACACCACGCATTCGGATGAGACGCGTCACTATGCCGAAGACATCTTCGGCAAGCTCAAGGCCGCCGGACTGATAGAAGTGCGCTCCATCGAGCAGCACTACGATCCGGTCAAGCAGATGTTCCTGCCCGACCGTTTCATCAAGGGCGAGTGCCCGAAGTGCGGGGCCAAGGACCAGTACGGCGATGCCTGCGAGTCCTGCGGCGCGGCCTATGCGCCGACCGAGTTGAAGAATCCCTACTCGGCGGTGTCAGGCGCGCAACCGGTGCTGAAGTCCTCCGACCATTATTTTTTCAAGCTCTCGGATCCGCGCTGCCAGGAGTTCCTGCGCCGCGCCACGCGCGAGGTGTGCAAGGCGCAACCGGAGGCGATCAACAAGCTGCAGGAGTGGCTGGGCGAACCCGGCGAGAACAAGCTCACCGACTGGGACATCTCACGCGATGCGCCGTATTTCGGCTTCGAGATTCCCGGCGAGTCCGGAAAAAGCACGGGGAAATTCTTCTACGTCTGGCTCGATGCGCCGATCGGCTACATGGGCTCCTTCAAAAACTTCTGCGCGAGAAAGGGACTCGATTTCGACGAGTTCTGGGGCAAGGACTCGAAGGCCGAGCTGTATCACTTCATCGGCAAGGACATCCTCTACTTCCACGCCCTGTTCTGGCCGGCCGAACTGGAGCACGCCGGCTATCGCGTGCCGACCAGCGTCTTTGCCCACGGCTTTCTCACCGTCGATGGCGCCAAGATGTCGAAGTCGCGCGGCACCTTCATCACCGCCGAGTCCTACCTGGCGCAAGGGCTGAACCCGGAATGGCTGCGCTACTACTTCGCCGCCAAGCTCAACGGCAGCATGGAGGACATCGACCTCAACCTGGAGGACTTCACCCAGCGCGTGAATTCCGACCTGGTCGGCAAGTACATCAACATCGCCAGCCGCGCCGCCGGTTTCATCGCCAAGCGCTTTGAGGGCAAGCTGCTGCACAGCCACCTCAACGAGCGCTTCCAGGCCGAACTGCCCGGCATCATGGAGGCCGCCGAGGAGATCGCCGCCCTTTACGAAGCCCGCGACAGCGCGCGCGCCCTGCGCCGCGTGATGGCGCTGGCCGACCAGGTCAACCAGTACGTCGACAAGAACCAGCCCTGGGTGCTGGCCAAGCAGGAAGGCCAGGACGCGAAGTTGCACGAGGTCTGCTCGCTGCTGATCAACGCTTTCCGCCTGCTCACCATCTATCTCAAGCCAGTGCTGCCCAAGCTGGCGCAACGCGCCGAGGAATTCCTCAACGTGGCCCCGCTGCACTGGGCCGACGCCGGCCACCTGCTGCCGCCGGCGCACCTGATCAATCCCTACGAACATCTGATGCAGCGCATCGACCCGAAACAGATCGAAGCCCTGGTCGCCGCCAACCGCGAATCGCTGGAGCCGGTCGCCGCGCCGCCAACGCCGGCTGCCGACCCGCAGTCGCCGCAACGCCATGCCCAGCACCAGCAGGCCACCGAGGACAAGGTGCAGGGTCAGGCCGAGCCGACGCTGCAACACATCTCGATCGACGACTTCGGCAAAGTCGACCTTCGCATCGCCCGCATCGCCGACGCGCAACACGTCGAAGGCGCCGACAAGCTGATCCGTTTGACCCTCGACCTCGGCGAAGGTGGCACGCGCAATGTGTTCGCCGGCATCAAGTCGGCCTACGATCCGGCGCAGCTGGTCGGCCGCCTCACGGTGATGGTGGCCAACCTCGCGCCGCGCAAGATGAAATTCGGCCTCAGCGAGGGCATGGTGCTGGCTGCGTCGGACACCGACGGCAAGTCGCCCGGGCTGTTCCTGCTCTCGCCGGACAGCGGCGCGCAACCCGGAATGAAAGTGAAGTGACGGAGGCTCGTCGTCTCATTATTACCGGCCTGGTGCAAGGCGTCGGCTTCCGTTACGCGATGCTGGCGCAAGCCCGATTGCTGGGCGTGAACGGGTGGGTGCGCAACCGCCGCGACGGCAGCGTCGAGGCCATGGTCGCTGGCAGCGCCGGGCAGGTCGAGGCGATGCTTGAGTGGAGTCGCCGGGGTCCGAGCGGCGCTGCGGTGGATGACGTGATGGTTGAAACCGCCAGCGGCGACTACACGGACTTCGAATTGCGGCCGACGGCTTGAATTTCGGCGAATCGCCACTATATAACCAAGGTCTTTTCAACCACTATCCCAGGAGTTCCCCATGGCCGTACTCGTTGGCAAACAAGCCCCCGACTTCACCGCAACCGCCGTCTTCGGCAACAATGAATTCAAGCCACTCAAGCTGTCCTCGCTGCGGGGCAAGCACGTCGTGCTGTTTTTCTATCCCCTCGACTTCACCTTCGTCTGCCCCTCGGAACTGATCGCCTTCGATCACCGCCTGGACGAGTTCAAAAAGCGCGGCGTCGAAGTCATCGGCTGCTCGATCGATTCAGAGTTCACGCACCTGGCCTGGAAGAACACCCCGGTCAACAATGGCGGCATAGGCCAGGTGGGTTACCCGCTGGTAGCCGACATCAATCACGCCATCTGCCAGGCCTACGACGTTGAAGCGGCCGGCGGCGTGGCTTTCCGCGGCTCCTTCCTGATCGACAAGGCCGGCGTGGTGCAGCACCAGGTGGTGAACAACCTGCCGCTGGGTCGTGACATCGACGAAATGCTGCGCATGGTCGACGCCCTGCAATTCACCGAAGAACACGGCGAGGTCTGCCCCGCCGGCTGGCAGAAGGGCAAGAAGGGGATGAACGCCTCGACCGAGGGCGTCGCCAAATATCTGGCCGAAAACGCCGCCGCGCTCTAAGAAAAGCAGCACCCCGGGGCACCAAACCGGCGAACCGCTCCCCTTGCATGGGAGCGGTTTTTTTTCGTCATGCCGTCCGAAATCGCCGTGGCGCGGGCGCCACGGACCAAGGCCCTGTCCGGGGCAAGGGATTGGCGCCTCGCTCCCGATGCTCCATACTGTTTGGTTGGATGACTGCTTCCATCTGCCCTGCGCCGTCGAAAGCGCGAGTAGAAACAGCGTCGCCGGAAGTCAGCCAAGCCATTTCATTCGAAGGCAACCGTGGCAATGCCACTTTTTTATTAAGAGGGGAACATGCAAATGGAACTCAATACTTTTGTAAAAGCTGGGCATCAAATCGGGATGGCGCATCTTGGCGGTTCTATGACCATGATGGACGACACGCTGGCGCAAAAGCAGGTGGCCGGAGAAAGATTGCCGTTCAGCGTCAGGATCGTCCGTAGCGAGGAAGATCTCGAAAAAGCGGTCCTGATCCGCCACGCGGCCTACGGGCGGCATATCCCGGAGGTAGCCGCGCTGCTGGAAAAGGCGGAAGCCTCCGACAATGAACCCGGCTCGGTGGTCCTGCTGGCGGAATCCAAGCTGGATGGTTCGCCCCTGGGCACGATGCGCATCCAGACCAACCGTTACCGCAAGCTGACGCTCGAGCAGTCGCTCGAGTTGCCATCATGGCTGCAAGGCAGGAGTCAGGCGGAAGCCACCCGTCTTGGCGTAACCAGCAACCGCATGGGGCGGCTGGTCAAAGCGGCGCTGTTCAAGGCCTACTACCAGTATTGCGTGCTGGAGGAAATCGAATGGATGGTCATCGCAGCCCGCTCGCCACTCGATCGGGGATATGAGGCGCTGCTGTTCCAGGATGTGATTCCCGGAGCTGGCTTTACCCCGATGCGCCATGCCGGAAACATACCCCACCGGGTACTGGCATTCAGTATCGAACACGCCGACTTCAATTGGCGCCAGGCCAAGCACCCGCTGTACGATTTCGTTGTCCATACCCACCATCCGGATATCGACCTGGGTGGAGCGAACCCCCTGCCAATGGCTGACCAGCGCTTTCCATCGAGGGCTGCCGCCAGAAAAAACTGAAGTGCGGGAAGTAGGGCAGTAGAATCGCGGCGGGAGGCTGCCGGGGTTCTACTGGTATTACTTTGGACATAAGGTATGAGGCGACTATCGGGATCAGGCATCAGCGCAGCAATCGATGTATTTCTGTACCGGCTGTCCGCGTATGGCGTGCCAGCCGCCGTTGCCCTGGCATCGCTGGTGGCGCTGGTCCTGCTGGAGAATCAATACCCGTTGAACGGTGCCAGCCGGCTCGAACTCAGTTCAGTGCAACAAGACGGGCGGCCGCTGACGCCGCGACAGGCCCTGACGCAGCTGGCTGATGCGCCGGCTGAGCGCGCACTCAATACGCGCCTGTCGGAAGCGCCGGTCTGGTTCAGCTTCGTGGTACCGGCGAGCAACCAGCCGGCGATCGTGGAACTCCCCTCCCGGCATGCAGTGGACGCCGCTTGCTGGAGTGTGACCGACCTGCATCCCCTGGGATCGGCAAGCCGCAGCACGACAGAAGGCTTGATGAAGGCGGCAAAGACCGGCTTTGTGCTGGAACTCGGCCCGCTCCCTGCTCCGGCCCGGGTGCTGTGCCGGGCCAGCCACACCGGTCCGGCCCACATCTCGGCCACCCTGTGGTCGGTGGAGCAGTTCTATCTTTCGGAATTGAAGTTTCATCGCAACTCGGGACTGCTGGACGGCGGACTGATAGTGCTCTCGCTGTTCGTGCTGATGACCGCGATCATCAACCGCGAATGGCTGTACGTGCTGTTCGCCGCCTGGCTGTTCGCCAACCTCCGCCTGGCAGCCATTTCCGCCGGCTGGGATACGCAGTGGCTGGAACGCTCGATACCCCCGGACTGGATCATCCCGACCCGCAAGATCACGACGTCGGGATATTACGTACTGACCCTTACGCTTTTTATCAGGCTGTTTTCCGACGATCTGAAGCAGGCGCAACATGCGCTGCTGTTGCGCATCGGCCAGTGGTCATGCTTGGCCGTGCTGCTGGCAGCCATGACCTTACCCTACGCAAGTTTCCTGCCCGTACTGTGGGTATCGACGGCGGGCGGGGGCGCGATGATCGTCTTCCTGCTGATCCGCATCCTGATCACAACGCGGTCCAAGGTGGCCATGTGGTACGGCGCCGGGCTCGCAATCGCGCTGCTTGGCAGTCTCAACGAAGTGCTGGCAGCAGCGCTGGGCTTTCGTGACCTGATCGGCAGCGTCAATAGCGTCACGGCGGCACTGTCATCGAGCCTGCTGGCCGCGCTTGCCATTGCCGAGCAGATACGGCAGGAACGGCTGGGGCGGAGAAAGGCGCAGGACGAGTTGCGCAACACCTATGAAGCCATTCCGATCGGGCTGTTTTCACTGGATGAACAGGGACGCATCGTCCAGGCCAATCCTGCCTACAAGAGCATGCTGGGGAGGTATGCGGGCGATTCCATGCACTGGAGCACCGGCTTCGAAGCCGGTGCCTGGGAGCGCTTGCAGGCCCTCGCGGCCAGCCCCGCTGCCGAGGATATGGAACTCAAGAGCGTCGCGGCTAACGGGGAGAGCCAGCGCAGCTTTCTGGTTAAGGCGACGCGGGTGATCGGAAGGATCGAAGGCTCGTTGCAGGACATTACCGTGCGCGTCGAGGCGACTGCAAAGCTGCGCTTCCTGGCCAACCATGACCCATTGACCGGCATCTTCAACCGGCGCGGCATCGAGCAGGCTTTCGACGCGGCGAATCGTTCCTTGGCCGCAGGCAATGCGATGGCACTGGCCTACCTGGACCTGGATCGATTCAAGCTGATCAATGACCTGTTCGGACATATTGCGGGAGACATGGTGCTGCGGGATGTCTGCGCGCGCATCAATGACGTCCTGGTTGAAGGCCAGATACTCGGGCGCGTCGGCGGTGACGAGTTCGTGGTGATCTTCCAGGGAGGACCGATTCAATCGGCTGCGGACATATGCCGGCGCCTTGTCGCGGCAATTTCCACCGAGCCTTTCGCCGTCGGGGACCGCGCATTTCAGGTCAAGTGCTCGATTGGCCTGGTCGAAATCGCCAGCGGAACCAAGGAAGACGATGCGATATCGCTGGCCGACCGGGCCTGCCGCGAAGCGAAGATCGGGCATCAGGGCAACCTGGTGGTTTATCGGCAGGACATGTCGGTGTTTACCGAGCGCACCAAGGAATTGCAGTTGATCCAGCGCCTCGACATGCTCAAGCCGGAAGGCCTGTTCCTGATGATGCAGCCGATCATGTCCTTGCGGGATCCCTACGGGTCGCTCAACTTCGAGGTCCTGTTGCGCATGCGCGACAAGGACAACAGCATTGTGCCGGCCTGGAACATCATTACGGCAGCGGAACGCAACGGTCGCATTGCAACGATCGACAAGTGGGTCCTGACGGCCACGCTGGAATGGCTCCGCACCCATGCCACGCATCTCAAGAACTCGAGCTACGTGTCGGTAAATTTGAGCGGCGGATCGCTCAATGACGAAAAATTCATCGAGGACGCTTTTGCGATCCTGGCGCACTATGGTCCCACGGTGGAGCGAATTTGCATCGAAATCACGGAGAGTGTGGCGCTTCACGACCTCACCAACACCCGGCATTTCATCGACGGCATCCGGAAGTACGGGGCGAAACTCGCGTTGGACGATTTTGGCGCCGGCTACACGTCCTTCTCCTATCTCAGGAGCCTGCCGGCAGATGCGATCAAGATCGACGGTGCTTATGTCAAGGACCTGCTCGGCCATCCGGCCAACCAGGCGATTGTCCAGGCCATCGTTGATCTCACGCGCAATCTGGGCATGAAATGCATCGCCGAATGGGCCGAGGATGTGCCCACTCTCGAGGCGCTGGCGGAAATGGGTGTCGATTATGTACAGGGCTATGTCGTTTCACGGCCGCTGGCACCGGAAAGGATATTGCTGGCCAGTTCCGCCGGGGACTGCATCGAAGACGAGGCCACCATGGAGTTCGTCAGAAACTCGCTGCCCGCTATCCTTGCCCGCGCCGATCAGCCCGGTCGTGATCGGTTCAACTGACCGGATGCAGCACCCGCGATCTGCCCGCTGACGCCCAAAGCCGGCATTGGAGTGTCGCCTGTAAAGCGCCGGCCCCATGTCATAATCACCGCATGTTCCGCCTGTCCCGCGATATCCTGATCGGTTTTCTGCTGGTGTGCGCTGCGGCCTGGGGGTTGATGTCCACCCGCACCCTGCGCTTCGCCGACCAGGCGCTCTACGATGCCCAGGCGCGCTGGCTGCGGGCGAATGCACCGACGCCGCTGGCGCATGATGTTGTTGTCATCGGTATCGACGAAGCCGCCTACGAGGCCATTCCCGAACCTACCGCCCTCTGGCACGTCCATCTCGGCGCCCTGCTGGCAGGTCTTTCAGCCGCCCAGCCGGCCGTGGTCGGGCTGGCGATGCCGCTGCCGGTGCGCTCCTACGACTTCCTCGTCAAGGACATCGATTCCACGCTGCTCGCCGGGATCTACCGTCTGCGCGGTGCGGCGCCGCTGGTGGTGGGCCAGCCGCCGGGCATCGGTGGCCGGCTGCGCCCCATCTCTCCGGAACTGCTGGCCGCCATCGGCGACGGCGCGGTGGCTTCGCTGGCCATCTGCGAAGATACCGACGGCACCGTGCGTCGCATCAACCAGCGCCGCTGTCAATCGGACGACAAGCGCGAGCCGCTGGCTTCGGCCATGGCCAGGCATCTGGGCCGCCAGGGTTCACCCACCGGCATGATCGACTACAGCATCGGCGGCGCGATCGAATACACGCCGGTGGGCACGGTGCTCGACTGGGTCCATCGCGGCGAGGATGAAAAGCTGCGCGCCCTGGTGCAAGGACGTGCGGTCGTGGTGGCCAACCTGCTGCCCACCGAGATCCGCCACCGCCTGCCGGTACCGCTGACGGCCTGGGAACCCGGCAGCCGCACCGAACCGGGTGCGGTGGTGCACATCCAGGCCCTGCGCTCCCTGCTCGGACGCGGGCTGATCGAACGCGTGCCGGAAAACCTCTCGCTGTTCCTCGCCGGACTCGGCGCCCTGCTCTGGTTTGGTCGCGGCGGCTGGATCAAGACCCTGGCGCTGGTCGGCGTCATTGGCGGCTTCGTTGCCGGTTCCACCTTCGCGCTCTGGCACGGCAGCTATCTGCCGGTGGCGAACATCGTCATCGTGACGCTGCTGGCCTGGGCGGCGCGACAAGCCTGGGACTTCATCCGACGTTTCCGCGAAAAACAGACCTTGCGCAGCATGTTCGCCGGCCACGTCAGCCCGCAGGTAATGCGCGCCCTGCTCGGCGGCGAACTGCAACTCGAGAAGAACGGCCAGCGCCGCAGCGTTACGCTGCTCTTCGCCGGCATCCGCGGCTTCGCGGCGCGCAATGCGCAATCCACACCGGAAGCCATGATCAGCCTGCTCAACCGCTTCCATGCCGCCGCCGCGCGGGCCATCCAGAGCAGCGGCGGCGCCGTGGACAAGTACGTCGGCGACGGCCTGATGGCCACCTTCGGCCTGCCCCAGCCATTGGCTGCACCGCAGCGCAACGCGCTGGAAGCCGCACAGGACCTGCTGTTGCGCGTCGACCAGCTCAATGCCGAACTCGCGACGGAAGGCATCGAGCCGCTCAGGATCGGCATCGGCATCCATGATGGCGAGGTGCTGGCCGGTTACGTCGGCTCTCGGCAGCGCCGCGAGTTCTCGGTGATCGGCGACGCGGTAGGCATCGCCAGCCGCCTCGAGTCCATGACCAAGGAATACGGGCATCCGGTGCTCTGCTCGGAGCAGGTCGCTGCCGCCGTCGGCTTTGCCGGCGGGATGGTCGACCTCGGGCAACCCGCGCCGGATTCGCCCCGCATCTGGGGCTGGACGCCGCCGCTGAAGGCGCCGGAAGGAGAAGGCAAGTGAACACCCTGGCCGACACCCGCCTCGGTGCCTACTTCCAGCTTGCCTGGTTCGCCGGCAGCCGGTACGGCGAGCTGGGCCGACCACTGCTGCGCGAGCAGCTGCGGCGCCAGATATTCAGCGCCGGGGTGACCGCACTGCCGGTGATCGGCGTGATGGCCATGCTAACCGGCGCCGCAACCGCCACCCAGCTTGCCGCGCTGATCGGCGCCGACAGCGACCTGACGCAACGCATGCTTTTTCTCGGCCTGTTTTTCGAGCTGGCACCGCTGCTGTCGGCGCTGGTAGTAGTGGCGCGCAGCAGCGCCGGCATCGCTTCGGAACTCGCGGTGATGCATCTGCACGACGAATTCACCACCCTGCGCCGGCTTGGCGTGCCCGCCGTCGACTACCTGCTGCTGCCACGCATTTTCGGTCTTGCCATCGCCCTGCCGGCAGTGACGGTCTGCTTTCAGGCCTTCGCCATCGGCAGCGGCTGGCTGGCCACCGCTCTGCTGGAAGGCCGCCCGCTGGCCGACACGGCGGGACGCTTCCTCGATTTCGCCGACCCCTGGCTGGCCCTGATGAGCCTGGTCAAGAGCGCGCTGATGGGCGCCACTGTCGGCATCATCGCCTGCCACCACGGCAGCAGCGGCAAGGGCTCGACCCAGGCCATTTCCGGCGCCGCCATCCAGGCCGTGGGCACCGGACTGATAGCCGTCTTCGTGGTGGACGTCGCCTTCGCCGCGATGGTCTACGCCCTGAGATGACTCCCGATCTGCATGCTGCCGTCGAAGGTCGCCGACTGTCGCTGTTCGATGGCGACTGTTTGCGCCTGATGCTGCCGTTGGACGAAGGTGGTCGCCATCGCATTGTCGTCGCCGACTCGACCACCGCTCAGCACGTGGTGGAAGCGCTCGAACGCTGCCCCGGCATCGGCGTGCTGCCCGGCAGCGGTGGACTGCTCGGCGCCATGACGGTTGCCGAGAATTTCGCGCTGGCCCTGCGTTACGGCGCCGATCCCGATGATCCGCGCGACTGGGAACGCGAACTGGAAACGGCACTCCGGCTCTGCGGCCTGACGGCAGAGCGCATCGCCACGCTGGGCCGCGAACAACCGATGAACCTCGAACGCACCGAGCGCTGGACGATTGGCTTCGCCCGCTGCCTGCTGCGTCCGCCCGAGTTGCTGGTGATCGACCGCCTTTTCGCCGGTCTCGCGCGGCGGCAGGCAAATGCACTGATCGCCGTCGAGGCCATTTACCACCGGCGCCATCCTTTCCGGCCAGTACTTTTCGTCGACCTCGACAGCCATGAACTGCCCGAGTTGCCCGACTGCCGAACATTGACCGACCTCGCAGAATTCGCGGAGACCCCATGTCACTCCTGACCGAACACGACAGCGACGCCGCCGCGCTGCGCCGCGGCACCCGCCGCTTCCTGCTCTTTGCTGCGCTGGTGACGCTGGCCCTGATTACCGCCATCGTCGTGCGTCAGGGCCTGTTTCGCCAGACCACGAACTACAGCTTCGTCACCAACAGCGCCCAGGACATCGCCAAGGGCCAGGCCGTGCGCATCGCCGGCTTCCGTGTCGGTTCGGTGGCCGACGTCAGCCTGAAGGATGATGGCCAGGTGGTGGTCACCATGGAGATCGACGCCGATCACATGCGCTTCATCACCCACGATGCACGCGTCGAGCTGCGCAAGGAAGGCCTGGTCGGCTCTGCCACCCTGGAAATCGTGCCGGGGCCGGACAAGACCCGGCTCGCCGCGGCCCAGGCACGACTCTCCTTCTCGCGTGCCGACGGCCTGACCGCACTGGCCAACCAGGTGCGCGACGAGTTCGTGCCCATCCTCAGGGATATCAAGGTCATCACCGGGGTACTGGCCGATCCGGAGAAGGGCCTGCCCGGCACGCTGGCCCAGATAAGGGAAAGTTCCGAGGCGCTGAAAGTCCTGCTCGCCAACGGCAACCACCAGGTAACTGGCATCGGCAACGCCGCCACCCGCGTGCTGGGCAAGACGGAGGAAGACCTGACCCACCTCGGCCAGACGCTGGAGGCCGCCAACAAACGCCTGCCCGGCATGCTTGACCGCACCCAACAAATGCTCGACCACGTCGAGAAAATCACCGCCGAAGCGGAGATCAGCGTGCCATCGACCCTGCGCGACGGCAGTACTCTGGCTTCCGACGTGCGCGAGATCGTAAGCGGCGCGAAGCAGGCGTGGCCGATCCGCAACTTCGTCGATGCGCCGGCACCGGCAACGCTCAAGGCGGACAGCGATCTGCGCGGGGAGGCCGGCCGTGCGCGCTAAGATCCTCTTTATCGCAGCACTGATCCTCGCCGGCTGCGCCTCGGCGCCGAATTCCGCCAACTCGCCTGCCGACCCGCCCCGCCTCAAGGCGGCGCTGGAAGCCGAAAGCGAAGGCGCCAAACGCTACAGCCGCGGCGACTACGCCGTCGCGGTGCGCCGCTTCGACGAGAGCGCGCGGATCTACGCCAGTATCGACGACGCGCCGGGCACCGCCCGCAACCGACTGCACCTGGCCCGCGCCCAACTCGCCTTGGGTCATGCCGAGACCGCTCTAATGGTATTGGCATTGGCGGAAAGCAGCACGGACGGCGGCAGCACGCTCGAAATCCGGCTGCTGCAGGCACAGGCCAATCTGGCGTTGGGGCGACTGACTGCGGCGCAGGCGAATCTCGCCACGGCCGCAACGGCATGTCCGGCGAACTGTCCACAGTTCGCCAGCCTGCATTTGTTGCAGGCACGCGCAGCACTCATCGACAAGCATGCGCAAGACGCGCTCGTGCACGCCGAAGCCGCGCTGAAACTGTTGCAGGACAGGGACGAAGCGGCCGAGACCGGCAACGCCTGGCGGCTCATCGCTGGCGCACGACTCGCCGACAGCGACGCCATTGGTGCCCTGCCCGCGGCTCGCGCCGCGCTGGAAATCGACCGCCGGCTCGCGCTGCCGGAAAAGATCGCCCGCGACTGGCTGCTGATCGGCGACATCCGGCGAAAGATCGGCGCTGATGAAGCAACTGCGCCACAAGGCGGTCGAGCAAAAGACGCTCTCCGCGCCGTAGCGGATGGTGATGCCGCCGAGGCCTACCGGCGCGCGCTGGGTGTGGCAAACGCAGCCGGTCTCAGCGACATCGCCGGGATGGCGACACAGGCCCTGGCCGAAAACGAAATTTCAGTGAAGGCAAACACCAGATAAGAACCGCATCCGGCGTTCTTGCCTGTATTCTTGAAACCTGTTTCATCCACCCCAAAAGGAGTTCACCATGGCACGCAAAAAGAAGCTCGATTTTTCCGACATCGCAGATGTCCGCAAGAAAGGAAACCTCAATCAGACGGAGTTCTGGACGCGCTATGGCGTCACCCAGTCGGGTGGCTCGCGCTACGAATCCGGCCGCAACGTGCCCAAGCCCCTGGCGATCCTGCTTTGGCTTCATCGCTCGGGCAAGGTAACGGACAAGGATCTGGCAGAAGCCTTGAAGTAAGGCCCCGGCCTCCGGCCCCCGGCACCGGCAATCGGAACCCGTGTCGCCACAGCAAGAAGGACTGCAATAATGATTGAAACGGCACGCGGCACGGTGCATGAGTGGCAGCGCGACCACATGGGACACATCAATGTGCGCGCCTACATGGAGTTCCTTGAGGAAGCCTGCTGGCAGTTCTATGCCATGCTGGGAATGACACCGTCGCTGCTGCGCAGCGGCGCGCTGAATCTGGCCGCCGTGCAGCAGAACATCAGCTACCGGAAAGAGCTCTACCCCGGCGATACCGTGGCGGTGCGCACCGGCGTGCTGGAAATGCGCGAGAAGGTCTTGCGCTTCCGTCATGAGTTATTCAATACCGAAACCGGCGACGTGTGCTCGATCTGCGACTTCACGGTGGTCTGCCTCGACCCGGAAACCCGCAAGTCGCGGCCATTTCCGCCGGAAGTGGCGGCGCGGGCCGGGGAACTGGCGTGGCCCGTGGCGCCATGAAGAAGAACGCCGCAGCAGAAATCGTGACCGAATTCGAGCCGGAATTCGTCACCGGGCTGACCAGGATTTTCGAAGAAATGATTGTCTTCAACCAGGTCCTCGGGCTGAAGGTCATATCGATCAGGGCAGACGGTGTCACCGGACGCATTGCCATGCGTCGCGAACTGATCGGCCACTACAGCTTCAACCGGGTTCATGGCGGTGTCATCAGCGCGGGCCTCGACGCGATGGGCGGCCTGGCGGTGATGGCGGCCATCGGCGTGCGGCACATGGACGAGGAGCCGGCACAACGGCTTCACCGTTTCAGCAAGCTGGGCACCATCGATCTGCGAATCGACTATTTGCGGCCCGGGATCGGCGACCACTTCGAGCTGCGCGCGGAAGTGCTGCGCCTCGGCTCGCGCGTGGCGACCACCCGCATGGAGTTTCTTGGCGCGGATGGCAAGTTGCTGTCCACCGGAGCGGGCGCGTACATCGTCTCGTGAGCGTCTGCATCGCGAGCAAGCTCGCTCCTACCAAAGCCGGCGGCCCAACGCGGCCCACCCGTAGGAGCCAGCTTGCTGGCGATTCAGGACGACTCAGCCTGCCACGCAGGCCTTGAGCAACGCTAGGTAGGGCGTGGCCTCCGGCGTGTTTTCAGACGGCGCCCATGGCGCGCGTTCGGCTTCGGTTAAGGGCAGATAGGGGCCGGCCTTGGCTTCGAGGAATACCGTGTCGGGCTCCAGCGCCACGGCGACATGCCAGGTGCCGTGAGGGATATCGGCGCCCAGCGCGGCACCGCCGGCGCCGACTGTCACGGTGTACATCACCCCTCCCGCATCATCGAACACCAGCAGCCCGAGCAGGCCGCGCAGGACCACGAAGGTTTCATCCTTGTTCGGATCGAGATGGCGATGCGGCGGGATGTAGGAATCGGGCTGCATCGCATTGAGCAGGCGATGTGCCGGATGATCGTCATGCGGATGAAAGTTGCGGTTCTTGCGCCGGCGCGGACTGGCTGCTGCTTCGGCGCAGAGCTCATCGAGCAGCGCCTGGTCGATCAGCCTGATCACTGGTAGATGACTTTCACGTTCTCCGGCGTCAGCCAGTCGGCGAGTCCCTTGATCAGGGCATCGTCGAGCCTGACGCGCCAGTTCTCGGGCAGCGGCAGTTCTGCGACGGCGTCGCCATTGCGATAGGAGAGCCGCACCGGGCAGGGTCCGTTGCGAAACGGCGCCAGCAGGGCCTGCAGGCGTTTGGCGTCCGACCCGCCGTTCATGGTCAGGCGCAAACTGCGGGCATAACGACCGCGCGCCTCGGCCAGCGTGTAGAGCTTGTCGGCCGTGATGCGCAGGCCGCCGCTGTAATCGTCCTTCTGCACCTTGCCTTCGACCAGCAGCAATTCGTCTTCCTTGATCTTGGCCCGCTCGGCATCCCACAGCTCGTTGAACACGGTCACCTCGAGCTGGGTGGTGCCGTCGTCGAGCACCACCACGGCCATTTTGCCGCGCCGGGTCATCTGGGTTCGCGTGGACATGACGACACCCGCCAGCAGCACCGGTTCGCGTTGCGGCTCGAGCTGGCCCAGACGACGCTTGACGAAAGCCGCGAGTTCACTGGCGTAGGCGTTATAGGGATGGCCGGAGAAGAAAAAGCCCAGCGCCGGCTTTTCGTTCATCAGGTGTTCGCGTTCGGTCCAGCGCGCAACCTCGATGTAGTGCGCCGTGTCTTCCTGCGCCCCTGTTCCCATGTCGAACAAGCCGCCCTGCATCACATTGCGCTCGGCCTGTTCAGCGGCCTCAAGGGCGACGCCGGCAGACGCCAGCAGCTTGGCGCGGTGGTCGTCGATCGCATCGAATGCGCCGGCGCGGATCAGCGCCTCGATCACGCGCCGATTCACCACTCGCTTGTCGACGCGGCGACAGAAATCGAAGAGGTCGCGGAAGGCACCTCCGCTTTCGCGTGCCTTGAGAATCACCGAAAGCGCCGACTCGCCGGTGCCCTTGATGGCGCCGAGCCCATAGCGGATCGTCTTGCCATCCACCGGCCGGAAACGGATGCCGCTCTGGTTGATGTCGGGCGGCAGGAAAATCAGGCCGTTGTCGATGGCGTCCTTGTAGAAGAACTGCACCTTGTCGGTGTTGGCCATTTCCGAGGACAGCGTGGCCGCGGCGAAGGCCGCCGGGTGATGACGTTTGAGCCAGCCGGTCTGGTAAGCCACCAGCGAGTAGGCGGCCGCGTGCGACTTGTTGAAACCGTAGCCGGCGAACTTCTCCATGACATCGAAGATTTCGTTGGCCTGGCCGGCGCCGATGTTGTTCCTGCCCGCGCCTTCGACGAACACGGCGCGCTGCTGGTCCATCTCTTCCTTCTTCTTCTTGCCCATCGCGCGGCGCAGCAGGTCGGCGCCGCCCAGGCTGTAGCCGGCGGCCACCTGCGCCGTCTGCATCACCTGCTCCTGGTACACCATGATGCCGTAGGTGTTGGCGAGGACCGGCTCCAGGCTGGGATGCGGATAGACCACTTTTTCGCGGCCATGCTTGCGGGCGATGAAGGTCGGAATGAAATCCATCGGCCCCGGCCGGTACAGCGCGTTCAGGGCAATCAGGTCTTCCAGACGGTCCGGTCGCGCCTGGACCAGGGTGTCTTTCATGCCGCCGGATTCGAACTGGAACACGGCCGTCGTATTGGCGGTCTTGAACACGGCGTCATAGGTTTCGCGGTCGTCGAGCGGCAAGGTGGCGAGGTCGATATCGACGCCCTCGACTTCCCTGGCCAGGCGCACCGCCTCGTCGAGGATGGTCAGCGTGCGCAGGCCGAGGAAGTCGAACTTGACCAGCCCGGCTTTCTCCACGTCGTCCTTGTCGAACTGCGAGACCACCGACTCGGCGCCCGCCGCCGCATACAGCGGACAAAAATCCGTGAGCTTGCCCGGCGCGATCAATACGCCACCGGCATGCATGCCGACGTTGCGCGTGAGGCCTTCCAGCTTCAGCGCCAGCGCCCACAGTTCGGCGACTTCCTCCTCGCTGTCGATGCGCTGCCGGATCAGCGGCTCCTTGGCCAGCGCATCCTCGAGCGTGATGCCGAGCTCGTTGGGAATCAGCTTGGCGAACTGGTCGACGAAGTTATAACCCAGATCGAGCACGCGCCCGACATCGCGGATCACGGCCTTGGCCGCCATGGTGCCGAAGGTGACGATCTGCGAGACGGCGTGCGCACCGTATTTCTTCTTGACGTAATCGATGACGCGGTCGCGGCCTTCCTGGCAAAAGTCGATGTCGAAGTCGGGCATCGAGACGCGTTCCGGATTCAGGAAGCGCTCGAACAGCAGGTCGTAGCGCAGCGGATCGAGATCGGTGATGTCGAGGCTGTAGGCCACCAGCGAGCCGGCGCCCGATCCGCGCCCGGGGCCGACGGGTACGCCGTTGTTCTTCGCCCAGCGAATGAAGTCGGCAACGATCAAGAAGTAGCCGGGGAAGCCCATCTTGACGATGGTCGCAATCTCGAAATCGAGCCGCGCGACGTAGGTCGATCGCTGCTTCTCGCGCTCTGCGAGGTCGGGATAGAGCAGTTCCAGGCGCCGCACCAGTCCGGCATGCGCCTCGCTGGCGAGGAAGGCTTCCAGCGGCTCGCCGGCAGGCGTCGGGAAGTCCGGCAGGCGGCTTTTACCCAGTTCCACCGTCAGGTTGCAGCGGCGAGCGATTTCCACCGAGTTCTGCAAGGCCTCGGGCATGTCGGCAAACAGTTCGGCCATCTCGGCCGTCGTCTTGAAATACTGCTCGGGGCTGTAGCGCTTGGGCCGCCGCGTGTCGCCCAGCACATAGCCATCGGCGATGCAGACCCGCGCTTCGTGTGCCTTGTAGTCGTCACGCTGCAGAAACTGCACCGGATGCGTCGCCACCAGCGGCAGGCCCAAACGCGCCGCCAGGTCGGCGCTGGCTGCCACCAGCACCTCATTGGCCGCCGCCCCATCGCGGCCAGCCGGGCGCTGCACCTCGATGTAATAGGCGCCGGGAAACAGCTGCGCCCACGCCTGGGCGCGCACATCGGCCTGGTCCAGTTTGCCGGCCGCGAGCATTTGTCCGATGTCGCCCAGCGGCCCGCCGGACAGTACGATCAGGCCACTGTTGTCGCCCTGGCTCAACTGCGTGCGGGTGATCTCGGCGCGGCCATGACGGCGTGGCGCCAGATAGGCGGCAGAGAGCAGTTCGCACAGGCGCAGATAACCGGCACGATTCTTCACCAGCAGCAGCAGCCGCGCCGGACTTTCCTGTTTTTCGGCAGCATCGTCGTCGCCGATCCAGACATCGCAGCCGATGATCGGCTTGACGCCCTTGCCGCGCGCCGCGCTGTAAAACTTGACCATGCCAAACAGGTTGGCCAGGTCGCTGATCGCCAGTGCCGGCTGATCATCTGCCACGGCCTGCGCGATGGCCTCGTCGATGCGCGTCAGGCCATCGGTGATCGAGTATTCGCTGTGAAGACGGAGATGAACGAACTTTGGAAGAGGCGAGGCGGACATGGCGCAGCAATTTTACTCCCGCCGTCTCCTGCCGCGCTTCCGGATTTCCTTTGCGGCTCGCTACGTCAGCGGACTTTCAGTGCTGGCTGCTTCAAACCGTCCGCTGCGCCCAGTCGAGCAGCGGGCGCCACTGCTCGATGTCCTTTTCCGCGCGGCTGGCCGGCAACTCAAAGATAGTCATGCCGTGTGCCGCGGCCTGCACATAATTCTGGGTATCGCGCAGGTGGGCCACTACCGGCAGGCCGATGCCTTCGAGGAAACGCTCGAGTTCGCCTGCCGCCCGCGTACGCGCATCGACCCGCATGGCGACAATGGCGACGAAGGCTTCGTGCCTGCGGATTTCCTTCTCCTCGAACAGCCGGTCGAGAAAATGCCGCGTCGCGAGGATGTCGAAAATCGAGGGCTGCAAGGGCACGATCACGCGCCTCACCAGTTTCAGCACCTGAGCCAGCTTTTTGCCGTGCAGCCCGGCCGGCGTATCCAGCACCACGTGCGTAGTGTCCTTCGGCGGCCGCGCCGGGCGATCCGGCTCGATCTCCCAGGTCGAGATATGCGGTAGCGACGGCGGACGCAGCTTGAGCCATTCCCGCGAGGACTGCTGGCGATCGATATCGCCGAGCATGACCCGCTTGCCCTGCCGGGCAAAGAAGCCCGCCAGATTCGTCGCCAGCGTCGTCTTGCCCACCCCTCCCTTGGGATTGGCGATCAGAAAAGATTCCATGCAGCTATGTTAGCAGCACCGTCGAGCCCGTGGTCTTGCGCGCCACCAGATCGATCTGCGCCTGGGCGGCGTCCTTCAGCGCATAGGTCTGGTTGACTTCGATCTTCACCTTGCCGGAGGTGACCATACCGAACAGATCGCCTGAGATGGCCACCAGGTCCTTGCGCTGCGCGACGTAGGTGAACAGCGTGGGCCGGGTGATGAACAGCGACCCCATCTTGGCCAGCAGGCCGAGGTCGAAAAGCGGTACCGGTCCGGACGCGGCGCCGAACAGCGCCATCATGCCAAGCGGCTGCAGGCATTCGAGCGAGCCCATGAAGGTGTCCTTGCCGATCGAGTCGTACACCACCCGCACGCCCTTGCCACCAGTAATTTCCCTGACCCGCTCGACGAAGTTTTCGCGCGTGTAGATGATCGTGTGGTCGCAGCCGTGCGCTTTGGCCAGCGCGGCCTTCTCGTCGGAACTGACGGTGCCGATCACCGTGACGCCCAGCGCCCGCGCCCACTGGCAGACGATCAGGCCGACACCGCCGGCGGCAGCGTGGATCAGGATGGTATCGCCGGCCTGCACCGGACAGGTGCGGCGCAGCAGGTATTGCGCGGTCATACCCTGCAGCATCATCGCCGCGCCGGTTTTGAAGTCGATGCTGTCGGGCAGCTTGACCAGGCGGTCGGCCGGGATGTTGCGTACTTCGGCATAGGCGCCGATCGGCCCGCCGGCGTAGGCGACGCGGTCGCCGACCTTGAGGTCCATGACGGCGCTGCCGACCGCCTCGACCACGCCGGCGCCTTCGAGGCCGATGCCCGAGGGCATGGGCAGCGGGTAGGCCCCGGTACGGTGGTAGATGTCGATGAAATTGAGGCCCACGGCGTGGTGCCGCACGCGCGCCTCGTTGGGCGCCGCATCACCAACAGCGACTTCTTCCCAGCACAGGACTTCGGGGGCCCCGGGGGCATGAAAACGGATTGCGTGGGTCATGGTTCAGCCTTTCAAGTGATTTGCGTCGACAACGGCCAACGCTGTCATATTGACCAGACGGCGCACTGTAGCAGTAGCCGTGAGTATATGCACGGGCTTGGCCGCACCCAGCAGCACCGGGCCCACAGTGATGCCGTCGCCCGAGGTGGCCTTGATCAGGTTGAAGGAAATGTTGGCGGCATCGACATTGGGCATGATCAGCAGGTTGGCTTCGCCCGTCAGGCGGCAGTCGGGGTAAAGCTTCTCGCGGATCTCCTGCGACAGGGCCGCGTCGCCGTGCATTTCGCCATCGACTTCCAGGTCCGGCGCACGCGCCTCGATGATGGCCCGTGCCGCCGCCATCTTCATCGCGGACGCGGAACGCACGCTGCCGAAATTGGAATGCGACAGCAGCGCCACTTTGGGTTCGAGGCCGAAGCGGCGCACTTCCTTGGCGGCCATCAGCGCGATCTCGGCAATCTGCTCGGCAGACGGATCGTCATTGACATAGGTGTCGCAGAGGAACAGCGTGTGCTTGGCCAGCAGCAGCATGTTCATCGCGGCGAAACAATGCGCGTCGGGCTCGAGGCCGATCACGTCGCTGACATGTTTGAGATGCTGCGCATGGCGCCCGACCACGCCGCACAACATGGCATCGACATAGCCGCGCTGCAGCAACATGGTGCCGATCAGCGTGTTGTCCAAGCGTAGAGCCTGCTTGGCGATACCCGGCGTCACCCCCTGGCGCCCCATGATTTCGTGATAGCCCTGCCACAACTCCTTGTAGCGCGGATCGGAATGGGGATTCACCACCTCGAAATCGCGCCCTGCCACGAGGCGCAGGCCGGCCTTCTCGATGCGACTGCCGATCACCTCGGGGCGGCCGATCACTACCGGCCGCGCCAGGCCTTCGTCGAGCACCGCCTGCACCGCGCGCAGCACGCGCTCGTCTTCGCCTTCGCAGTAAATGACACGGCGCGGCGCTTTCTTGGCGGCGCTGAACACCGGCTTCATGACGAAGCCGGAGTGATAGACAAAGCTGTTGAGCTTGTCACGATAGGCATCGAAGTCGACGATGGGGCGCGTGGCGACGCCGGACTCGGCGGCGGCCTGCGCCACGGCGGGAGCAATCTTGACGATCAGGCGCGGATCGAAGGGCCGCGGAATCAGGTACTCGCGGCCAAAGGCCAGGCTTTCGCCGCCGTAGGCCATGGCCACCACGTCGGAGGCCTCGGCCTGAGCCAGTTCGGCAATCGCGCGCACGGCGGCCAGCTTCATCTGCTCGGTGATCGTGGTCGCACCCGCATCCAGCGCGCCACGGAAAATGAAGGGAAAGCACAGCACGTTGTTGACCTGGTTCGGGTAGTCCGAACGACCCGTGGCGATGATGGCGTCCGAGCGCACGCTCCTGACTTCTTCCGGCGTGATTTCCGGCGTCGGATTGGCCAGCGCGAGGATCAGGGGGTTCTCCGCCATCTTCGCCACCATCGCAGGCTTCACGACGCCGCCCGCCGAGAGGCCGAGAAAAACGTCGGCACCCTCGATGATGTCGCCGAGGGCGCGCGCCGTGGTTTTCTTGGCGTAGCGGTCCTTGACCGGATCCATCAGCTTGACGCGTCCCTCATACACGACGCCTTCGATGTCGGTGACCCAGATGTTCTCCACCTTGACGCCCAGATTCACCAGCAGGTCGAGGCAGGCCAGCGCCGCCGCGCCCGCCCCCGAAGTAACCAGCTTGACGTCTCCGATATTCTTGCCGACCAGTTTCAAGCCATTGAGGATAAAGGCCCCAACCACGATGGCCGTGCCGTGCTGGTCGTCGTGAAACACCGGGATCTTCATCCGCTCGCGCAGCTTGGCTTCGATGTAGAAGCACTCCGGTGCCTTGATGTCTTCGAGGTTGATGCCGCCGAAGGTCGGCTCCATCGCCGCAATCATGTCGATCAGCTTGTCGGCGTCTGGCTCCTGCAGTTCGATGTCGAAGACGTCGATGCCGGCGAATTTCTTGAACAGCACGCCCTTGCCTTCCATCACCGGCTTGGCCGCCAGCGGCCCGATGTTGCCCAGGCCCAGCACCGCCGTGCCATTGGTCACCACGCCCACCAGGTTGGCGCGCGAGGTCAGGCGGCTGGCCATGTTCGGATCGTCGACAATGGCATTGCAGGCCGCGGCTACGCCCGGCGAATAGGCCAGCGCCAGGTCGCGCTGGTTGGTGAGTCCCTTGGTCGGCACCACCGCGATCTTTCCGGGGGTGGGCCATTCGTGGTACTCGAGCGCGGCGGCGGATAGGTTTTCTTGTTCGTTGGACATCGCGAATACCCTGCTGGCTGAGGAATCGCGGAATGATAGCCCCATCCGGCCAACAACATCATTGCGGAAATCCACGAGCGGCCTCCGTCCTTGTTAGAATTTCATCAATTCATTCGAGAGGGACATCATGAAGCGCGTTGTATTCAACCAAAAAGGCGGCGTGGGAAAAAGCACCATCACCTGCAATCTCGCCGCAATCGCTGCCGCGCGCGGCGCGCGCACGCTGGTCATCGATCTCGACCCGCAGGCCAATTCAACCCAGTACCTGCTGGGCGCCGCGGCGCAGGACCTGGAACTCACGGCCAACGAGTTCTTCGACCAGATGCTGAGCTTCAAACTGCGCCCTCTGGCGACCGAGGAATTCATCACCGCGACGCCCTTCGAGAACCTGTCAATCCTGCCTTCCGGCCCTGCGCTGGAAGAACTGCAGGCCAAGCTCGAATCACGCTACAAGATCTACAAGCTGCGCGAAGCGCTCGACGCACTCGAAGGCTATGACGAAATCTGGATCGACACACCGCCGGCGCTGCACTTCTACACCCGCTCCGCGCTGATCGCCGCTGACGCCTGCCTGATCCCCTTCGACTGCGACGAATTCGCCCGCCGCGCGCTCTACAGCCTGCTCGACAACGTCAATGAAATCCGCGCCGACCACAATGCCCGCCTCGAAGTCGAAGGCATCATCATCAACCAGTTCCAGGCCCGTGCCAGCCTGCCGCAGCAGATCATCGGCGAACTGCGCGAAGAAGGCCTGCCGGTGCTGGCGTCGTTCCTGTCGTCCTCGGTGCGCATCAAGGAATCGCACCAGCAGGCGAAGCCGATGATCCATCTCGACCGCAGCCACAAGGTGACACTGGAGTTCGGCGCCCTGTTCGACGAACTGGAAACGGCGAAAAAAGCGCGAGCCAAGGCAGCGGCGAAGAAACGCGCGTGATCCCGGCACTCGCGATCGGCATCGCCTTCGCGATCGTCCTGGCGGTGATCTGGTCGCGCTACACGCGCTTGAAGCGCGAGCGCTACATCCGCGACTACACGCTGCCCAAGGGCTTGTACGAGCGCCTGCGCAAGCGCCGCCCGGAACTGGAAATGAAGGACTGCATGCTGGTAGCGTGCGGCCTGCGCAAGTTCTTCCTCGCCCACCTGAACTCCGGCAGGAAATTCGTCTCCATGCCCTCGCAGGTGGTCGACGACCTGTGGCACGAGTTCATCCTCTACACCAAGGCCTATGATGCCTTTTGCAAGCAGGCCTTCGGAAAGTTCCTGCACCACACCCCGGCCGTCGTCCTCGGCCCCGAGAAGCGCGACAACGAAGGCCTACGCCGCGTCTGGTGGCATGCCTGCAAGGAAGAAAACATCAACCCCGCCAAGCCGCTGCGCCTGCCACTGCTGTTCGCTCTGGACTCGAAGCTCGGCATTGGTGACGGCTTCGTCTATGCGCCGGACTGCAAATCCCTGCAACGTGGCGGAGCGAGGAACATCCACTGCGGCTCGGACTTCAGCGACAGCTCGGTGGATGGCTGCACCGATGGCTTCGGCGATAGCGGAGGGGATAGCGGCGGGGATGGCGGAGGAGATGGAGGTGGCGGTTGCGGGGGTGGCGGCGACTGATCACCCACGCGGAAACTCTGCTCTCCTTAGTTCTCGCAAGGCCGCGCCGGGGCGAGACCCGGCGCGGGCGTGGAAGTGAAGTGAGAAAGTCGGCGCTGAGACTACGGGGCCATGGTCGGCAATATCCAGCCGTCCTTGAGCTCGATCGACCGCGAGCGCAGCAGTTCGCCGAGCAGCCAGGAAGCGAAGTCCTCGTCGGAGAAGCCGAGCATGGTGACGTTGACGTGGTCGAAGAAAGGCACGCTTTTAAGGTAAGCCGGCAATTCGTCCTCGCGCAAACGTTGCAGGTCGAGCAGATTGAAGGTGAAGCAGGCGCGCACGGCATTGCGGCCGACACGCGTCGAATCGGCCTCGAAGGATTCCAGCCTCCGCAGGGCCCGCGCCATGGCGCCGTCGACATCGTCGAAAGGCGCGCCGTGGCCGGGGATGACGATGTCGACCGCCAGCCGCCCGATCATCTCCAGCGTGGCGCGCGTCGCCGGCATGGCCTCCTTGCGACCGAGGATCTCGCCGAAGATGATGCCGAAGCCGTCCTGCCAAAGCGCGTCGCCCGAGATCAGGATGCGCTGCTCGGCACAGTGGTAGACCAGCGCCTCCATGTCATGACCCGGTGCCGGCAGGGCCTTCCAGGTGTAGCCGCCCATCTCGAATTCGCCGCCCGGTTCGATCACGGCGTCGTGGGCGAAGCGGTCGCCTCGCTGCTTCGCCGAGTCAAGCAGCAGGGCGCGGGTATCCCACTCGGCGACCATGCGCGCGATCCCGGCCGGGATCACTATGCGGCAGCCGAAGACCGCCTGCAGCGCGGCGTTGCCGCCGATGTGGTCGGAATGCGAATGGGTGTTGATCAGGCGATCGAGCCTCCTGCCGGCCAGCGCCGACTTTACGAGTTCCACGGTCTGTGGCGCATGGCCAACATAGCCGGCATCTACAAGAGTGGCTGACTCGCCTTCAAAGCACAGGATGTTGTTGGACGACAGCCAGCCGCGCTCGAGGACCTGGATCGCGTCGGGCAGCTTCATCAGGACTGCGCCGGGGAGCGCTGCGTGCGGCGCTCTGCCACGGCGGCAAGGATCAGCCGTTTGTCGCTGTCGTCGGCATTGGCCCAGCCGGCGATCTCGGCCAGGGTACGCAAGCAGCCGACGCAAAGGTCGGCCTCCATTTTGCAGACATTGATGCAGGGCGACACTAGCGCGGACAAATTGCTGCCCTCGTCCCCGCGCGACCCGATCACTGGGAGTGAGCAGCCAGCATGGCGCGCCGGGCGAGGACGGCATGCGCCACGCGTGAAGCCGGCTGGCGCTTGAGCTGCTTCGAAATCCAGACACCCGTATCCACCAGGGCATCGAGGTCGATCCCGGTGTCGATACCGAGTCCGGTCAGCAGCCAGACCACGTCCTCGGTCGCAACATTGCCCGATGCACCCGCGGCATAGGGGCAGCCACCGAGACCGGCAACCGAACTGTCGAATATGCCGATGCCCATTTGCAGTGACGCGTAGATGTTGGCCGCGGCCATGCCATAGGTATCGTGATAATGGCCGGCAATTTTCTTCAGCGGAACCTGGCGCGCCACGGCCTTGATCATGGCGCGGGTTTTTTCCGGGGTGCCGGCGCCGATGGTGTCGCCGAGGCTGATTTCATAGCAGCCCATTTCGAGCAGCGCGTGCGCCACGCTTGCAACCGCGAGCGGCGCCACTTCGCCCTCGTAGGGGCAGCCCAGCACGCAGGACACGTAGCCGCGTACCTTGATGTCGGCTTCCTTGGCCGCCTCGACGATAGGCCGGAAGCGCTCCAGCGATTCGGCGATCGAACAGTTGATGTTCTTCCGCGAGAAGGATTCGGAGGCGGCACCGAACACGGCAACTTCCTTCGCCCCGGCAGCCAGCGCCGCCTCGAAGCCCTTCATGTTGGGTGTCAGCACCGGATAGGTGACGTCGGGCAGCTTCTCGATGGCGGCAAATACTTCGGCGTTATCCGCCATCTGCGGCACCCACTTGGGCGAAACGAAAGCGGTCGCCTCGATGGTCTTCAAGCCGGCCGCGCCGAGGCGCCGGATCAGTTCGACTTTTATCTTGGTCGAAACCGGCGCTTTCTCGTTTTGCAGCCCGTCACGAGGGCCGACTTCGACGATGCGTACTTTGCTGGGAAGGGTCATACGAATTCACGACTTTTTATTTTCAGCTTCGAATTCTACTAGTTCGGCGCCATCGCTGACCTGCTCACCGACACTGAACCGGAAAGCCTTTACCAAACCTGCAGCCGGCGCGGCAATCGTATGTTCCATTTTCATGGCTTCGAGGATCAGCAAGGGTGCGCCCTTCTCGACTCTGGCGCCCGCCTGGGCGATCAGCGCAATGACCTTGCCCGGCATCGGCGCCGTCAGCCCACCCTCGGCCCCGCCGCCGCTACCGGCGTGGAACAGCGGATCGATGGCGGCGAAAATGAAGCACACACCGTCGATGAAGACATGGCGCTTTTCGTTGGCGGACACCACCGTGACATTGATGCGGCGCCCGCCGAGATCAACGCGCAACTCGCTGCCGGCGAAGCGCCCGGCGGCTGTGGTGGTTTGTCCTTCGAATTCGAGCGTGAAACTGTCTGCGGCATAGCCTGCATTGACGACCTTTTCGATTTCCCCGGAACGCAGCTTGATTTCGCGCCGGGCATTTCCGTTCAGGCGCCAGCCGTCGCGCGCATGCCAGGGGGAAAACGGATCGCGGCTCTCGGTGGCTTCTGCAGCGGCATATTGCTGGTCACGAATCAGTTCCGCCAGCGCGGCAACCAGCCAGGCTTCGGCCGGCGGCTCGGCACTTTCGGGGAAGAGGAAGGCGCGCTCGCGTTCGATCAACCCGGTGTCGAGATCGGCCTGGGCAAACGCCGGGCAGGCCACCAACCGCGACAGGAAGCCGATGTTGTTCGACACTCCCACCACACGATAGTCGGCCAGCGCCTGCAGCATGCGCGCCAGGGCGCGTTCGCGAGTTTCGTCCCAGACGATCAGCTTGGCGATCATCGGGTCGTAATGCGGCGAGATCTCGTCGTCCTGCTCGACGCCGGTATCGACCCGCACATGAAGGGTCTCCGCCGGGGGTGCCAAGTGGATCAGGCGGCCGATCGAAGGCAGGAAGCCCTTGTCCGGATCTTCGGCATAAATACGTGCTTCCAGCGCATGACCGCGGATCAGCAACTGTTCCTGGCGCAGCGGCAGCGTCTCGCCGGCGGCCACTTTCAGTTGCCACTCGACCAGGTCGAGCCCGGTGATCATTTCGGTCACCGGGTGCTCAACCTGCAATCGCGTGTTCATTTCCATGAAGTAGAAGGTGCCGTCTTGATTGACGATGAATTCGACCGTGCCGGCACCGACGTAACCCACCGCCTGCGCCGCATCGACCGCGGCCTTGCCCATGGCGGCGCGGCGCGCAGGTGGCAGGTTGGGCGCCGGAGCTTCCTCCAGCACTTTCTGATGGCGACGCTGCACCGAGCAGTCGCGCTCGAACAGATAGACGCAATTGCCGTGGCTGTCGCCGAACACCTGAATCTCGATGTGGCGCGGGCGCTGCAGGTACTTCTCGATCAGCACATGCTGGTCGCCGAAGGAGGACGCCGCCTCGCGCTTGCAGGAGGCCAGCGCGTCGAGAAATTCCTCGCTCTTGTTCACGGCTCGCATACCCTTGCCGCCGCCACCTGCCGCCGCCTTGATCAGCACCGGATAGCCGATGCCGTCCGCCTGCTGCCGGAGAAAATCGGGTTCCTGCTTATCGCCGTGATACCCCGGAGTTAGCGGCACGCCGGCTTTTTCCATGAGTTTCTTGGCTTCCGACTTGGAGCCCATGGCACGGATCGCCGTCACCGGCGGGCCGACGAAAACAATCCCGTTTCTGGCACAGGCGTCGGCGAATTCCTCGTTCTCGGACAGGAAGCCGTAGCCGGGATGAATCGCCTGGGCGCCGGTGGACAGCGCCGCATTGATGATCTTGTCCACCACCAGGTAGGATTCCTTGGGCGGCGGCGCACCGATGCACACGGCTTCGTCCGCCAGGCGCACGTGACGCGCGCCGGCATCGGCCTCGGAATACACGGCAACGGTGCGGATACCCATGCGCCGCGCGGTCTTGATCACCCGGCAAGCGATTTCTCCACGGTTGGCAATCAATATCTTTTTAAACATAGCTTGGGTTCTATCGGTTTGTGTTGTTGCTGGAGAAAGGTCGGCGCTGGCGGGACGGCGGGAAACCCGGTGGGGCGCCCTATTGCACTTACCTTCAAACTAATCCAAGTCCCAATACCTGCCAAGCGTAGCCAATAGCCGACGCTGACGCGCCTCAAGAACGGCAATGGTCCACTCGCCTTGATCGCGAGTCTCGTTAGTCAAAATAAAAGGCGAGGCAGTCCCTTTCCCAACGAAATAGACATTCTTCTTCGTGGTGAAGTCAAGGTTGCTTGCGGCTGGATTCTTGCGTATGTGGAGCGGCACGAGGTTGGCAAGCCGATGGGTCCAGTTCTCGCGCACATCATCATCTGGGAACCACTTGATCCAATCGGAACCGATTGGAGGGTTTTGAGGGAGCACGTGTTCAAGCGAAAGCTGATCGAATACCTGCTTCTTACTTCCATCACTTACCAGAGCCTCAAGCTTCAGAACCAGCGCCATCCGTGCCTTGGGCAGCCGGCGATAGATGTCGCCATCGAGCGCCGCGAGAAATTCGTTCTTTTTCTTGTCAGAGAGATCGAGAGTCTTTAGCGCGGCCAAGTCTCCATCGAAAGCATCTGGCTCGATCTCCTTGATAAGGTCGGCGTAGGTCTCTATGCGATCATTAATACCGACCTTGGTCACGAGTAGGAAAAAGGTTAGCCGTTCAAGCGCCTTGAAGAACGAAACTAACAACGCAGGTTTCTCGCGGAATCGATTGAAATACACCAGGGCCGGCGGTACCCAGTCCTTGAAGTCAACGCGATTCAGCCATGAAAGATGGTCATTGACCGTCTCGGCCAGTTCAGTGGCCTCAAAGTCCGCATCCCGAACATAGTCCCAGACTTTGGCGTAGGGTTTTATGACCCTGTCGATCAGTTCAATCGGAGTCTTGTACTCGGCAACGTGTTCTTCGAACTCCTTGACCAAAGTAGCCCGCTGCTTCTGCTTCGCATAGATAGCCCGGATATGAACAAAGAGATCGCCGAAGGATTCTCTTCCGAGGGAGCTTTCGATACCACTCCATTCCTTGGCATAAGCGCGGCTCTTTTCCTCACCCGCGATCCGTCGTATCGAGCCGAGTACCGCAGCCTTGATGATGTCGATTGGAGCAAGGTCGAGTCCCCGGTTATTCAACACCGAAAAGATGCGGTATGCCGCCTCGAGGTCCGGCGTCGAGATCACGACCAGCGAGCAATCGTTAGCAAGAAATTTCCATAGCGAGTCACGATCGGTGCTCGACAGTGCTTTGGCCTTCTCCAACAGTAAGCTTGCGTTCTCTCGATAGCGTAGCCGACTGTCTTCAAGCTTATCTGTGCTGACCACGAGGCGCACGATGCCCCCTGGTTCTTGGATGAAGTCACGAAAGAATACTGCATCCTCCTCTCGCGCGATCAGTCTGTACTCGTTGGTCTCGCCCAGACTTGCCTTGCCCTTCTTATAGAGGAAGTCGGTGATGTCGTCCGCGGCATCCGTCATCACGACGCGAAGCGCCGAGAACAGCATCGTGAGAGTGGTTAGGCGCTGTTGTCCATCAACAACAAATGACTTGGGCTCTCGGTCATTCTTGATGAGGACGATGCTTCCCAAGAAGTACTGGCTTGTCGCCCCGGCTCTGCGGGCATCTTGCATCGCGGCGATGAGGTCGTTGAAAAGTTCCTCGGCCTGCTCTGTTGTCCACGCATAGGGTCGCTGGTAGTCAGGAATCTCGAACTTGTAACTCCCCTCAAATATCTCTCGGATCAGCTTGTCGTGTGCTTCGAGCGTCTTGGCCATTTTGTGTTCTTAGGAAAAAGTAGGCAATTTCTGCAATCGATAGATATTCGCGACTATTTCGCCATCGACATCGGAATATTCGGACTCAGCGGATTGACATCTACCGTCTGGCGGCTCGGAACAATCACCAGGTCCATGTCCTCCATCGGAATTGCGCCGAGCAGCGGTTCGTCGCCCAGCACCATTGCCCCGGTGAAGCAGCGACGATTCTTGAACCTGACTTCGACGGGACCGACATAGGGAACTGTCACTCGGTGGCCGTTGGCGAGCGTGACTTCGCGCCGCTCCAGTTCCACCAGTTCCAACTGAATCGCCAGATGCTCGGGGATGCAGAGGTGTACCGCCCCGGTATCCACCAGCGCATTCACCTCGATGGGTGACAAGGTATTGCCCATGATTGGATTGCGTAACTGCAAAGTGGTGCGGATGATTCCCATGGTCGCCCTCCCAATGACTTGCTCGGAATGAATAGGCCAGAGCTTAACCCTGGGCGATCCATCTTGGTTTGCGCTTCTCGAGGAACGCCGTCATGCCCTCGCGCCCCTCGGCACTGGCGCGCAGGCGCGTGATCCGCTGCGCGGTGTCCTCGATCACATCCGGCGACAGCGGCTTCCAGGCCACGGCGGCGATCAATTCCTTGCACTCGGCCAGTGCGCCCGGACCGTTCTTGAGCAAGGCGTCCACGATTTCACCGACTGCCTCGTCGAGCGCGGCATCATCCGTCACCAACTCGTGGATGAGTCCGATGCGGTAGGCCTCGGCGGCCGAGAAGCGCTCTGCCGTCAGCATGTAGCGCCGAGCGTAGCGTTCGCCGATGGCGGCGATGACATGCGGGCTGATCACGGCGGGAATCAGCCCAAGCCTGACCTCGGTCAGCGAAAACTGGGCGTCGAAAGTGGCGATGGCCACGTCGCAACAGGCCACCAGACCTACGCCGCCACCATAGGCCGGGCCCTGGACGCGGGCGATGGTCGGTTTCGGGCATTGCGCCAGGCGCCGCAACATCTCGGCCAGGCCGCGCGCATCGCGCAGGTTCTCTTCGCTGCTGTAGCCGGCCGCGCTCTTCATCCAGTTGAGGTCGGCACCGGCGCAGAAGCTCTTGCCGGTGCTCGAAATCACCAGCACGCGAACCGCCGGCTCGGCGGCCATCAGGTCGATGGCCGCCGACAGTTCGCCGATCAGCGCCGCATCGAAGGCATTGTGCCGCTCGGGTCGGTTGAGGGTAATGATGCCGACACCGAGGTCGATTTCAGTAATGATGTTGGTGTACATAATTCAGCCTTACATGCGGAAGACGCCGAACTTGGTCGGCAGGATGGGAGCATTGAGCGAGGCCGATATTCCCAGACCGAGAGTGCGCCGCGTCTGCGCCGGGTCGAGCACGCCGTCGTCCCAGATGCGCGCCGTGGCGTAGTAGGGATGACCCTGTGTTTCGTATTGCTCGCGGATCGGCGCCTTGAAACCTTCTTCGTCCTCCTTGCTCCACTCCTTGCCGGTAGCCTCCATGCCATCGCGCTTGATGGTGGACAGCACGGACGCCGCCTGCTCGCCGCCCATCACGCTGATGCGCGCGTTGGGCCACATCCACAGCATGCGCGGGCTGTAGGCGCGGCCGCACATGCCGTAATTGCCGGCGCCGAAGCTGCCGCCGATGATCATGGTGAATTTCGGCACCTGCGTGGTCGCCACGGCGGTGACCATTTTCGTGCGCCGATTCGCCGAACAGGATGCCGTTGTTGGCGACGATGCCCAGCGGATAACCGTGGAGCCGGGCGAAGCCGGTGACCAGCGTGGTGCCGTAGCGCGACTTGAATTCGTCGAAGCGCGAACCGTCGACCAGGCGCGCGATGACTTCGCGCACGTCGTAGGGCTTCTTGGTGTCGAAGGGAATCACGCCGGCCAGCTCACTCGGGTCGTACAGCGGTTCCTCGGGCGTGGCGATGTCGAGCGACACGGGCTTCTGCCAGTTCAGGTTGCCGACGATGCGCCGCGCGATCGACAGCGCGTGGTGGTCGTTCTCGGCCAGGTGGTCGCAGACGCCGGAAATCCGCGTATGCACGTCGCCGCCGCCGAGGTCCTCGGCACTCACCACCTCGCCGGTAGCCGCCTTGACCAGCGGCGGGCCGCCGAGAAAGATGGTGCCCTGGTTCCTGACGATGACGGATTCATCGGACATGGCCGGCATGTAGGCGCCGCCGGCGGTGCAGGAACCCATGACGATGCCGATCTGCGGAATGCCCAGCGCCGACATGTTGGCCTGGTTGTAGAAGATGCGGCCGAAGTGGTCGCGGTCGGGAAAGACCTCGTCCTGCGTCGGCAGGTTGGCGCCGCCCGAGTCGACCAGGTAGATGCAGGGCAGGCGATTCTGCAGCGCGATCTCCTGGGCGCGCAGATGCTTTTTCACGGTCAGCGGAAAGTAGGAGCCGCCCTTCACCGTGGCGTCGTTGGCGACGATCATGCACTCGACGCCCTGCACCCGGCCGATGCCGGTGACCACGCCGGCCGAGGCGACATCGCCGCTGTACATGCCCATCGCGGCCAGCGCCGAGAATTCGAGAAAGGCCGCGCCCGGATCGAGCAGGGCATTGATGCGTTCCCGCGGCAGCAACTTGCCGCGCGCCTTGTGCTTGGCCGCAGTCTCCGGCGAGCCGCCGCCCGAGACGGCGATGGTCTTCTGGCGCAGGTCGGCGACCAGCTCGCTCATCGCCGCGGCGTTGGCCTTGAATTCATCGCTGCGGATGTTGAGTTTCGATTTGATGACGGACACTAGAAGCCTCCCGTGGCGAGCCACTTGTCGATTTGCGGCAGACGGTCGGCGCCCCAGAAGGGCTCGCCATCCACCATGAAGTAGGGCGCGCCGAACATGCCCTTGGCGATCGCGGCGTCGGTTTCCTGTTTGAGCCGATCCTTGATCTCGGGCGTGGCGATGGCCGCGGCGAAGGCGTCGCGGTCGATGCCAAGTTGGCCGACGATTTCCAGCACCACGGGCAGCTCGCCAATGTCGCGGCCATCGACCCAGTAGGCGCGAAACACGGCATGAGCGAAGTCTCGCGCCTTGGCGCAGTCCTGGCCATGCAGCCAGTAGTAGCCGCGCGCCGCAGCCAGCGTGGCGAGCGGGAACTTGGGCGGGAACTTGTAGGGTATGCCGAGGAAGCGCGCCGAGCGGTCGAAATCGCGCTTGCTGTAGTCGCCCTTTAGCGGCACGGTAATCAGCAGCGGCAGGCCCGAAGCCTTGAATGCCGCGCCGAGCATGATCGGCCGCCACTTGACCTTGCGTCCGTGCTTCGCCGCGAGATCGTCGATGCGCTCACTGGCGAGGTAGGAATAGGGCGATGAAAAATCGAACCAGAATTCGATGGGCTCTTTCATGATCATGCCTCCTGAAGGGCCGCCCCGAGGGAGGCATGCGCCCCCTCGGGGGGCAGCGAGCAAATGCGAGCGTGGGGGCTCATGGTTGTTTCGTTCCCCAGCCCGCAAGCGGATGGCCGGGCATCAGTTGGTAGGGGTGCTGCCAGCCGGGCAGGGCGGCGATGCGCGCCGACCAGTTTCGGATGTTCGGGTAGTCGTTCCAATCCACGCCGATTTCCTCGGGCCAGAAGACATAGCCTGCCAGAGAAAAGTCGGCGATGGTGGGACGGCGGCCGACAACCCACTGGCGCCCGGCGAGATGGGCGTCGAGCACTTTCCAGGCGGCCTCGGCGCGGGTGCGGAACATGGCGATCACGCCCGGGTCGGTGCCCGGCACGAAATTGCGCAAGTAGCGCAAAGTGGCTGTGTAGCTGGTGAACTTGTGGTTGTCGAACAGGGTCCAGCGCAGGATCTCGCGCCGCTCATCGTTGTCCTGCGGGCCGAACTGGCCCAGCGCTTCGGCCAGATAATCGAGGATCACGCCTGATTGCGACCAGGTCCGGTCGCGATGTTGCAGCAGCGGCACTTCGCCCATGACGTTCAGCGCCCGGTATTCCGGCGTGCGCGTAGCGCCGTGGAAAAAGTCGACGAATCGCGGCTCCCAGTCGGCGCCCGACAGGGCCAGCATCAGCGCCGGCTTGTAGGCGTTGCCGGACTGGGCGAAGCAGTGCAGGGTGTATTCGGCCATGGATTTTCCTTTGGTGTCCTCATCGCATTCTCAATGCACCGCCAGCCCGCAGCCGAACTCGTTCGCCACCTGTTGCAGGGCCTTGTCCAGCGTCCACAATTGCAAGCGGTCGATCAGCGCGGCGGCGAGCAGATGGCTGTCGACATACCCGAGGCCGCGGCCGGCCAGATTACGCTCGGCGATCAGGTGCATCACTTCGTCGTGGCTGGCGCAGTGGCAACGACGCAACTGATCGATCATGGCGAGCTTGGTCTGGCTGATTCCACCCAGCACGATTTCCCCGATCACGTAGTCGTGCATCACGACGTCGCCCAGATTCAGGGGATCGAGGATGGGAGCATTCCTATGGCGCAGATAATCCACCCAGACCGAAGTATCGGCAAGGATTCTCATGGTTTTGCCTTCGAGCGCTTCCTGGCCCGATAGGGTGTCGCCGCCGGCTCCGACACGAAATGAGGCGGTCGGCGACGTGGCGATGCAACAGCATCAGGCTCCGTACCGGCGAGCAATGCCAGCCGCTGGGAAGCGAGACGATGTCGCATTTCCAGCAAGGCTTCGCGCAGCAGCTGGGAGCGGTCGCGAATGCCACTCAACTGTTCGACATCGGCGAGCAGATCTTCATCCAGGGTGACTGTGGTTCTCATCGGATTCTCCGGGGCGTTATGGATGCATCAAATATAGCACCAAATGATGCCGATCATGATGCGCCATCCAGCGACCTTCCGATGACCAGCCGCTGGATATCTGACGCGCCTTCGTAAATCTGGCAAACGCGCACGTCGCGGTAGATGCGCTCGACCGGGAAATCGCTGACGTAGCCGTAGCCGCCGTGGATCTGGATCGCATCGGAACAGACCTTCTCGGCCATCTCGGAAGCGAACAGTTTGGCCATCGAGGCTTCCTTCAAACAAGGCCGGCCGGCGTCGCGCAGGGCGGCGGCGTGATGCACCATCTGCCGCGCCACTTCGATCTGCGTCGCCATGTCGGCGAGGCGGAAGTTCACCGCCTGATGCTCGAAGATCGGCTTGCCGAAGCTCTCGCGTTCGTGCGAATAGTGCAGCGCCGCCTCGAACGCGGCGCGCGCCATGCCCACCGCCTGCGCCGAAATGCCGATGCGGCCGCCCTCAAGATTGGACAGGGCGATGCGATAACCCTGCCCTTCGGCGCCGAGCAGGTTTTTAGCGGGGATGCGGCAGTTCTCGAACAGGATCTGCGCCGTGTCCGAAGCGTGCTGGCCGAGTTTTTCTTCCACCCGCGCAACGATGTAACCCGGCGTGTCCGCCGGCACGATGAAAGCCGAGATGCCTTTCTTGCCGGCGCCCGGATCGGTGACGGCGAAGACCACGGCGAGCTGCGCGTTCTTGCCCGTGGTGATGAACTGCTTGACGCCATTCAGAATCCAGTGGTCGCCATCGCGGACTGCCTTGGTGCGGATCGCCGCAGCGTCGGAGCCGACATGCGGTTCGGTCAGGCAGAAGCAGCCCAGCCATTCGCCGCTGGCGAGTTTTTTCAGGTATTTCTCCTTCTGTGCGTCGCTGCCGAAGGCGTTGATCGGGCCGCAGACCACCGAGTTCTGCACGCTGATGATGGTGGATGTCGCGCCATCGCCGGCGGCGATCTCCTCCAGCGCCAGCGCCAGCGAAACGTAATCGAGACCGGCACCGCCCCATTGTTCGGGCACCACCATGCCACAGACGCCGAGTTCGCCGAGCGCGCGCAGTTCCTCGCGCGGAAAATGGCACGTCCGGTCCCATTCGGCGGCTTTCGGTGCGAGCTGTTCGCGCGCAAAATCGCGCAGCATGTCGCGGATCTGTTCCTGCTCTTCGGTCAAAATCATTTGTAGTCCTTGTAGCTCTTGCTGCCGGGAATCGGCTCGCCGGAGTCGCGCAGCCGCACAGCCTCCTTGTAACCCTTTTCCTCGGAATAATGCTTGAACCACTGGCCTTCGGGCGAGTGGCGCGTAATGCCGTCGAACAGCGTGGCGATCATCTGGGTGTTGGCCAAGCCCATGTTGTCGTAGGCCTGATTGATCATCAGCTTCTGCATCATGAGCTGGTTCTTCGGCACGCCGGCCATGCGCTTGGCCAGCTTCAGCACCGCGTCTTCGAGTTCCGCTTCGGGCACGGCGTCGATGACCAGGCCCCATTCTTTCGCGGTCCTGCCGTCGATCGTGTCGCCGGTCAGCAGCATGCGCTTGGCCTTCTCGGCGCCGAGGCGATATACCCACATCGCGGTGGTCGGGCAGCCCCAGACACGCGCCGGCATGTAGCCGATCCTGGCGTCCTCGGCCATCACCACCAGGTCGCAGCACAGCGCGATGTCGCTGCCGCCGGCGACGGCGAAGCCCTGCACCTTGCAGATGGTCGGCTTGTGGCTGCGCCAGAGGCTGAAGAAGTCGTCGGTGAAGCCCTTCATGGTCCGGTAATCGACCATCGGGTCCCAGGGCATGGATTGCGTGCAGGGCGTGTCGGCGTCGGCTTCCGCAAAATCCTTGAGGTCGTAGCCGGAACAAAAGGCGCGGCCCGCCCCCTGCAGGATGATGACGTGAATCTCGTCGTCGGCATTGGCGCGCTCTACCGCCAGCCGGATCTCGTGCGGCATGGCGGGCACGATGGCGTTGAGCCGCTCGGGGCGGTTCAGCGTAATGCGCGCGATGCGGCCTTCCGTACTGTAGGTGAGGGTTTGCAGGGTCATGGCGAGTTAGACCAACTCAATGCCAAAAGCGGTTGCCTCGCCGCCGCCAATGCAGAGGCTGGCGACGCCGCGCTTCTTGCCGTGTTTCTTCAATGCGCCAATCAGGGTAACGATGACGCGAGCACCAGAGGCGCCGATCGGGTGGCCCAGGGCACAGGCACCGCCATGCACATTCACCCTGTCGTGCGGCAGCTTGAGGTCGTGCATCGCCGCCATGGTGACGACGGCGAAGGCCTCGTTGATTTCCCAGAGGTCGACGCTGTCCGCGCCCCAGCCGTTCTTCGCCAGCAGCTTTTTCATGGCGCCGACCGGGGCCGTGGTGAACAGGCCGGGCTCCTGGGCGAAGGTGCTGTGGCCGACGACCGTGGCGACGGGCTTGAGACCCAGCTTGGTGGCGGTCGAGGCGCGCATCATGACCAGCGCCGCGGCGCCGTCGGAGATCGACGACGAGTTCGCGGCGGTTACCGTGCCGTCCTTGCGAAAGGCCGGCTTCAGGCCCGGGATCTTTTCGAGCTGGGCCTTGAAGGGTTGTTCGTCCTTGTCGACAACGACGTCGCCCTTGCGGCCGGAAACGGTGACGGGCGCGATTTCCCAGGCGAAGCTGCCGTCCGTATTCGCCTGCTTGGCACGGGTGGTCGAGGCGACGGCGAAGGCGTCCTGTGCCTCGCGAGTGAATTTATAGCTGCCGGCACAATCTTCGGCGAAGGTACCCATCAGGCGCCCCTTGTCATAGGCGTCTTCGAGACCGTCGAGGAACATGTGGTCCTTGACCTCGCCGTGACCGAGGCGGAAGCCGCCGCGCGCCTTGGGCAGCAGGTAGGGCGCGTTGGTCATGGATTCCATGCCACCGGCGACCATGACATCCACGCTGCCGGCCACCAGCATGTCATGGGCGTACATCGCCGCGCGCATGCCGGAACCGCACATCTTGTTCACCGTGGTGCAGCCGGCCGCCAGCGGCAGTCCGGCGCCGAGAGATGCCTGGCGCGCCGGCGCCTGGCCCTGGCCGGCGGGCAGCACGCAGCCCATGATCACCTCATCCACCTGCTCCGGCTTGAGCCCGCTGCGTTCGACGGCCGCCTTGATGGCGACGCTGCCCAATTGGGCGCAGGTCAGCGAGGCGAAGTCGCCCATGAAGCCGCCCATGGGCGTACGGGTTGCGGAGACGATGACGATGGGATCGGACATGGTGCTTCCTTTCAAGTGAGGGTGGAGAGCGCCGCTTCGTAGCGCTCGGCGATGTGTTCAGGAGCCGTGAGGGTGAGGCCGAGGTCGCGGATCAGGCCGTCCTTGAGACCGTAGATCCAGCCGTGGATGGTCAGGCCCTGGGCGCGCTGCCAGGCATCCTGGACAACGATGGTGCGCGAAACGTTGATGACCTGTTCCAGCACGTTGAGCTCGCAGAGGCGATCGTGGCGCTTTTCTTCGGGCAGCTCGTCCACCCGCGCCAGATGCTTGACATGCACGTCCTGGACGTGGCGCAGCCAGAGGTCGGCCAGCCCCACACGCTGATGGGTCAGCGCGGCCTGCACGCCGCCACAGCCATAGTGGCCGACCACCATGATGTGCTTTACCTTGAGCACGTCGACGGCGAACTGGATCACAGACAAACAGTTGAGGTCGCTGTGCACCACCACGTTGGCGACATTGCGATGGACGAAGACTTCGCCCGGCAAGAGGCCAACGATCTGGTTGGCCGGCACCCGCGAGTCGGAGCAGCCGATCCAGAGGTATTCAGGAGATTGCAGGTGCGACAGGCGCTCAAAGTAACCGGGGTCGACTTCGCGAATCTGCCGCGCCCAGGCCCGGTTGAAATCGAACAGGTGGTAAAGGTTGTCGTTCTCGACCTTGTCTTCGGACCAGTTCTCGAGATCGAGCGCGAGGAACTGCGTGCCTTCCACCGGCGTCTGGTAATAGGCCGGCGCGGCGGTGAAACCGAGGTCGCGATAGAGCTTTACCGCGATGCGCATCGCCGGGACCGTGTCGAGCATGATCTTGCGGTAGCCGATCTTGCGCGCGGCGCGGATGGCCGCCAGCGCCAGGTCACGGCCGACACCGAGGCCGCGAAACGCAGGATCCACATAAAGGCGCTTGAGTTCGCAGACGCCTTCCGAGTAGGGACGGATGCCGACACAGCCGGCGCCCTTGCCGTCGACCGTGGCGTAGAACAGCCGCCCCTCCGGCGCGGCATAGCGCCCCGGCAGATTGGCCATTTCCTCGTCGAAGTTCTGGAAACTCAGATCGACGCCGAGCCAGCCCGCGTAGTTGCGAAAGAACTGGCGGACCTGCTCCAGTTCGGCGACACGCTCGACACCAAGCACGCATATCGCCGCACCACCGGCGCCGACTTTTGCAGTGGATTCAGACATTGAATATCAGGCAGGTCGTCGTGGCATGGGCGTAGAGCTTGCCGTCGGCGTCGACCAGCTTGCCTTCCGCCGTGCCGATTTGCTTGCCGACGTGGATCACGCGGCCCTCGGCACGCACCGGGCCGACGCGGTCGGTCAGCGCGCGGATGTAATTCACCTTGAGCTCGATGGTGGTATAGCCCTGTCCCGCTTCAAGCGTGGTCTGGATCGCGCAGGCGACGCAGGAATCCAGCAGGGTTGCATGAAAACCGCCATGCACCGAGCCGATGGGGTTGTAGTGGCGGTGCTGCGGCGTGCCCTGGAAAATTACATGCCCCTTCTCGGCCTCGACTAGGTAGAAGCCCAAGGTGTCGCTGATCGGAGGACGCGGCAACTCGCCGGCGATCATTTTCTGAAACAGCTCCAGGCCCGAGCATTCGCGCAGGTTTTCAAGGGTCAGCACACCGGGACCGGTAGACCGCGCCAGGACCTCGGCTTCAAGCTTCAACCACTCTTCGCGTCGCTGTTGGATGCTGTGCTGGCTCATTACATGGTCTCGTTGAAGAGCTCGCGACCGATCAGCATGCGGCGGATCTCCGAGGTGCCGGCACCGATCTCGTAGAGCTTGGCGTCGCGCCAGAGGCGGCCGACAGGGTAGTCGTTGGTGTAGCCGACGCCGCCCAGCGCCTGTATCGCCTCGCCGGCCATCCAGGTGGCCTTCTCCGCCGAGTAGAGAATGGCGCCGGCAGCGTCCTTGCGCAGGGTGCGCGCATGGTCGCCGCGATCGCAGGCCTTGCCCAGGGCGTAGACATAGGCACGGGTCGCCTGCCACGTCGAATACATGTCAGCCAGTTTGCCTTGCATCAACTGGAATTCGCCGATGCTCTGACCGAACTGCTTGCGTTCGTGAATGAAAGGCAGCACCACATCCATGCAGGCGGCCATGATGCCCAGCGGCCCGCCCGAGAGCACGGCGCGTTCGTAGTCGAGGCCGCTCATCAGCACGCGGGTGCCGTTGCCTTCGCCGCCGAGGACGTTCTCCACGGGAACCTCGCAGTCGTCGAAGAATAGCGGGTAGGTGTTGGAGCCGCGCATGCCGAGCTTGTCGAGATGCTGGCCGGCGCTGAAACCCTTGAAGCCCTTCTCGACCAGAAAGGCGGTCATGCCGCGAGGGCCTGCGTCGGCATTGGTTTTGGCATAGACCACCAGCGTATCGGCATCACCGCCGTTGGTGATCCACATCTTCGAGCCATTCAATACATAACGGTCGCCTTTGAGGTCGGCGCGCAGCTTCATCGACACCACATCGGAACCGGCGCCCGGCTCGGACATCGCCAGCGCGCCGACGTGCTCGCCGGAGATCAGCTTGGACAGGTATTTTTCCTTCTGTGCGGCGCTGCCGTTGCGGTGGATCTGGTTAACGCAGAGGTTGGAATGGGCGCCGTAGGACAGGCCGACCGAGGCGGAGGCGCGCGAGATTTCCTCCATCGCGATGATATGCGCGAGGTAGCCGAGATGCGCGCCGCCGTAGTCGTCGCTGGCCGTGATGCCGAGCACGCCGAGGTCACCCAGCTTGCGCCACAGCTGCCTGGGAAATTCGTTGTCCTTGTCTATCTGTGCAGCATGCGGCGCGATTTCCTTTTCGGCAAAGACGCGCACAGCGTCACGCAGCATGTAAACGTCCTCGCCGAGGTCGAAGTTGAGTCCGAGCATGGGTTTCTCCGTGGTGTGGGGCCGGGCCGTCAGGCCTTGCCGTGCATGGTTATCAGGGTCTGCTGCATGGTCGCGCAATGCGTGGCCTTGCCGTTCTTGATTGCGTACACCTCACCGCGCGCGATGACGAGGTTCTTGCCCGGCTTCAGGACCTGGCCTTCGGCGACGAGGTATTCCCCGTCGGCCGGCGCCAGCAGGTTCAGCTTGAATTCGACGGTCAGCACATCGGACCCTTTGGACATCAGGGTCAGCCCGGCATAACCGCCGGCGCTGTCGACGATGGTGCTGGTGATGCCAGCGTGGAAGAACCCGTTCTGCTGGGTGAGGTCGGCGCGGAAGGGCAAGCGGATTTCGCAATGGCCGGGACTCAACACGCCCATTTCGGCACCGATCAGGCTCATCACAGTCTGCCGGGCAAAGCTGCCGCGAACATTCGCCTCCCAGTCAGGATTACGCGGTTCAAAGGGGTTTCTGGCGGGGCGTGCGGTGTGCGGCATTTAAGCTCCTTCAAACAGTTTGCGCATCCTAGTTGACGTTGACGTCAACGTCAACTAGCCGGTATTTGACTTGTCGCGACGCTTGCCCGCCGATGCGGCCTCGTCAGCCTTCAGCATCTCGCGGCACTGCCGCTCGAAGCGGGCAACTTCCTTGAGCACCGCCTGAATGTCGTCACGCTGCTGCTCGAGCGCGGCACGGCGCTGGGCCAGCACGTCGAGAAAGGACTGCAACTGGGTCGACTCGTCCTCGACGGTGTCATACATGTCGATCAGTTCCTTGATCTCGGCCAGGCTGAGCCCCAGGCGCTTGCCGCGCAGCGCCAGCTTGAGCCGGGTCTGGTCGCGCTTGCTGTAGATCCGGTTGCCCCCTTCGCGCGCCGGGGATACAAGTCCGTGCGACTCCCAATAGCGGATGGCGCGGGTGGTTACGCCGAATTCGCGCGCCAGTTCGGTGATGGTTTGGGTTTCGTTCATTTTGGCGGCCCGACGCGGTTAATGCTGCACCGCACATAAAGCCTCGAAAATTGGATATGATGGTAGACCAACTGTCGACAAGTTAAGCAGATTTCTCCGACCGATGCAAAGAGACCCGGCTTGAACGCCCCGATTGCCTACCCCCACGAGACCGCGCCCCCCCCGGGTGTGGCGGTGCCCGTTGCGCCCGGCATCGAGTGGCTCTGCATGCCGTTGCCGTTTGCGCTGAACCACATCAACCTGTGGCTTCTTGAAGATGGCAAGGGCCATGCAGCAGTGGATACGGGCTTTGCGCTCGACCCGGTAAAAACGGCTTGGCAGACGGCCCTGATTGGACGCACGCTGACACGCTGCATCGTCACCCATTGTCATCCCGACCATCTGGGTTTGGCCGCCTGGCTGGAACAGGAAACCGGCGCCGGGCTGTGGATCGCGCAAGGCGAATATCTGGCGGCGCACATGATGGTGGAGCAGATTGCGGGCTACGCGATCAGCTCCATGGTCGGGTTCTTTCGCCAACACGGCCTCGACCAGGCGCGCATCGATGGCCTGGTCGCCCGTGGCAACGGCTACAAGCGCGGCGTACCGGCGATTCCCGCCACCTACCGGCGCCTGTTCGACGGCCAGGTGCTGCGCATAGGCGACCATAGCTGGCGCACCATCGTCGGCCATGGCCACGCTCCGGAACATATGAGCTTGTATTGCGCAGAGTTGGGCGTACTGATTTCGGGCGACATGTTGCTGCCGCGCATTTCGACCAATATTTCGGTAATGGCCAGCAACCCGCACGGCGATCCGCTCGGCTTGTTCCTCGATTCGATCGACGGCTTTCGCGCATTGCCTGCGGACACCCTGGTGCTGCCCTCGCACGGCCGCCCCTTCCGCGGTCTGCACGCCCGCGTGGACCAACTTCACGCCCACCATGCCGAGCGCTGCGAAGTTCTGCTCGATGCCTGCGCTGGCCGGCCGCACAGCGCCGCCGACCTGATCGGCGTGCTGTTCGGCCGCGAACTGCCGGACCCGCACCAGACCATGTTTGCCATGGGCGAAGCGATAGCCCATTTGAATTACCTTGAACACGCAGGAAAAATGCAGCACATCGAAGAGAACGGTCTTGTCCGTTACATCAGCTAACAACCGAAGGAGTCACAATGTCCGCCCACGAAACCAAAGCTTTGCCTGATCCCAAGGAAATTGCCAAGACCTACGCCGAGGTTGCCCAGCGCGCCTCCAATCTGATCACGGAACACATGAAGCGCCAGATGAAGAAGGGTGTGTCCGCGCCCACCGACGATCTGGGCATTGCCCAGGCGTTCATGGACATGATGGCCAAGATGCTGGCCAACCCCTACAAGCTGGCGCAGGCGCAGATGAACCTGGTGTGGGACTATTTCTCGTTGTGGCAACACTCGACCATGAAGATGATGGGCGTGCAAGGTACGCCGGTGGCCCAGCCGAAAAAGGGCGACAAGCGCTTTGCCGACCAGCAGTGGGAGGAGCATTTCATGTTTGACTTCGTCAAGCAGTCCTACCTGATCACGGCGCGCCACATTCACGACTCGGTAGGCAATGTAGAGGGCCTCGACGACATCTCGAAGAAAAAGGTGAACTTCTTCACGCGCCAGTTCATCGACGCGCTGGCCCCATCCAACTTCGCCATGACCAACCCGGAAGTGCTGCGCGAGACGGTCAAGAGCCATGGCCAGAACCTGCTCAAGGGCTTCAACAACCTGCTGCGCGACATCGAGGAAGGCGACGGCCAGTTGCGCGTCAAGATGACCGATCCCTCTGCCTTCGAAATGGGCAAGAACGTTGCCACGACTGCGGGCAAGGTAATCTTCCAGAACGAGATGATCCAGCTGATCCAGTTCACACCGACCACCAAGGAACAATACAAGCGCCCGCTGCTGATCATCCCGCCCTGGATCAACAAGTACTACATCCTCGACCTGCGCGACAGCAATTCCTACATCAAGTGGGCTACCGACCAGGGCCACAGCGTATTCGTCATTTCCTGGGTGAACCCGGATGCGAAGCTGGCGAAAAAAGGCTTCGACGATTACATGACGGAAGGCGCGCTGACTGCCATCGACGTGGTCTGCCAGCAAACCGGCGAGAAGGAAATCAACATGATCGGCTACTGCCTCGGCGGTACGCTGCTCGGTTCGACCATGGGCTACATGGCCGCCAAGAAGGACAAGCGCATCGCCTCGGCGACCTTCTTCGTCGCCCTGCTCGACTTCTCGATCCCCGGCGAACTCGGCGTCTTCATCGATGAAGCCCAGGTCGCCAGCCTCGAAAAGAAAATGGAGGAGCGCGGCTACCTCGAAGGCTCGGAGATGGGCACCACCTTCAACATGCTGCGCTCCAACGACCTGATCTGGACCTTCGTGGTCAACAACTACCTGATGGGCAAGGAACCCTTCCCCTTCGACCTGCTCTACTGGAATTCCGAT
>JAPLQY010000063.1 GCA_026399475.1 Rhodocyclales bacterium | reverse complement strand
TCGCTCGGCATGAAGCAGTGCATGGCGAACCCGTGGGACGATTTCGCGATGAACCACAAGAAGGGCGACAAGGTCCGCGGCGCCATCAAGTCGATCACCGACTTCGGCATCTTTATCGGTCTGCCCGGCGGCATCGATGGTCTGGTGCATCTGTCCGACCTGTCCTGGTCGGCTACCGGCGAAGAAGCCAAGCAGAACTTCAAGAAGGGTGATGAAGTCGAAGCCGTGGTGCTGTCCATCGATGTCGAGAAGGAGCGTATTTCGCTCGGCGTCAAGCAGATCGACGGTGATCCTTTCACCAGTTTCGTCGCCACCCATGACAAGAACAGCCTGGTTTCCGGGACGGTCACCAGCGTTGATCAGCGTGGCGCCATGGTCGATCTGGGTTCTGAAGTGGAAGGCTATCTGCGTGTCTCCGAGTTCTCGCGCGAGCGCATCGAAGATCTGACCCAGCATCTGAAGGTCGGCGATGTGATCGAAACCATGATTGTCAACGTTGATCGCAAGACGCGTTCGATCAACCTGTCGATCAAGGCCAAGGATCAGGTGGAACAGAGCCAGGTGATGCAAAAGCTGGCATCGGATAGTTCTGCCAGCAGCGGCACGACCAATCTGGGCGCGCTGCTCAAGGCAAAGCTCAACCAGAACCAGCCGCAATAAGCTCGATCTCATGACCAAATCGGAGCTCATCGCCCGGCTGGCGGAACGCTTTCCCCAGTTGGTGGCGAAGGATGCCGACTACGCCGTCAAGATGATTCTCGATGCCCTCACTGCGGCGCTGGTTCGCAGTGATCGCATCGAGATTCGCGGCTTCGGCAGTTTTGCGCTGAACTATCGGCCTCCGCGTGTTGGTCGCAACCCCAAGTCGGGCGACAAGGTGCAGGTACCGGAAAAGTACGTGCCCCATTTCAAGGCCGGCAAGGAGTTGCGGGAGCGGGTCGATTACCGGCCATGACTATCGCTGTTGGAACTTGCATTTCGGCGGCACCTTAGACGGGTGCCGCTTTTTTTCGCTGATACCTTACTTGTGACTACCCTGCTCAAGCTTCTTGTCTGGCTGTTGCGTATCGTGGTATTCATTGGGCTGTTTGGCCTGGCGATCAAGAACAGTGGGCCGGTGGAACTGCGCTTCTTTCTGGATCACGCCTGGACGGCGCCGATCTCGGTGGTTATCCTTGCCGTGTTTGCCATTGGCGTTGCAGTCGGCCTGACGGCTGCCTTGGGGGTATTCCTGCGCCCACGTAAATCCGACCGCGAACCGCGTCAGCACAATGGAAATTGAACTTTGGTGGTTGCTCGTCCTGCCGGTCTTCTTTGGCCTCGGCTGGGTCGCGGCACGGATAGACATCAAGCATCTCCTGAAAGAATCGCGCGCCTTACCGCGTTCCTATTTCAAAGGGCTGAATTTTCTCCTCAACGAACAGCCGGATCAGGCCATTGAAGCTTTCATCGAGGCGGCGCGTGTCGATCCGGAAACCATCGAGCTGCATTTCGCACTGGGTAACCTGTTTCGCCGTCGCGGCGAGACCGACCGGGCCATCCGTGTCCATCAGAACCTGATCGAGCGCGACGGCCTGTCCGCCAAGCAGCGACTGCATGCGCTGTCTGAACTCGGGCAGGACTATCTGAAGGCCGGTCTGCTCGATCGGGCCGAAGAGATATTCGTCAAGCTGCGCGCTACCGATCGTGACGACGAGGCGCTAAAGAACCTGCTGGAAATCTACCAGCAGGAAAAGGAATGGGCCAAGGCGATCGCCATTGCGGACGCCATGCCGAACCATTCCGATCATCTCTGGCAAAAGGAGATCGCCGAGTTTCGTTGCGAGATGGCGGCCAATGAAATGCTTCATGACCGCCACGACGAAGCGCGCCGCCTGCTGGAAGAGGCACTGGCAGCCAATCGAAAATGCGTTCGTGCCACGCTGCTTCTGGGCGACCTGGCGGCAAAAGTTGGTGATGGCGAGGCGGCGATCGACCACTGGAAATCCATCGAGCAGCAGAATCCCGTTTATCTCTCGTTGGCGGCGGAAAAGCTGATGGCAGCGCATATTCAACTCGGACGCCTGGAGCAGGGCATCCAGCTGCTGCGTGGCTGGCTGGAGCGCCACCCCTCGCTCGACCTGCTCGACGCGGTGTTTCGTGCCGAACTGGACAACGACGGCGCGGAGGCGGCCTACGCCCTGGTGCGAGACGAATTGCGCCGCAATCCGACGCTGCTCGGGCTGGACAAGCTGCTCGAGGCGCAGATCCTGGTGGTTCCTCCAGAACGTCGTCCCGATCTGGAGCTGATCAAGAACCTGATTCACAATCACACTCGCCGCGTTGCGCGCTATCGCTGCGATGCCTGCGGTTTCAAGGCGCGCCAGTTCTACTGGCGCTGTCCCGGTTGCGGCGGCTGGGAGACCTATCCGCCCAGGCGCACCGAAGAATTCGACATCACCCTATAGAAAATCCATGAAAATAACTGTCATCGGTACCGGTTACGTTGGCCTTGTTTCCGGCACCTGCCTTGCGGATGTTGGCAACGACGTGCTCTGCCTCGATCTGGATGCCGCGAAGATCCGCACCCTCAACGAAGGTGGCATTCCGATCTATGAACCGGGCCTGGAGGCCATGGTGAGGAAGAATGAGGCGGCCGGACGCCTGCGTTTCACTACCGACATCGAAGCTGCCGTCGCCCACGGCGTGCTGCAGTTCATTGCCGTCGGCACCCCGCCCGACGAGGATGGCTCTGCCGACCTGCAGTACGTGGTCGCAGCCGCTCGCAACGTGGGGCGTTACATGACCGGCTACAAGGTCGTGGTGGACAAATCCACGGTGCCGGTCGGCACCGCCGACAAGGTGCGGGCGGCGATTGCCGAGGAGTTGCAGGGACGTGCCGCCAGCATTGATTTCAGTGTCGTCTCGAATCCGGAATTCCTCAAGGAAGGCGCGGCGGTAGACGACTTCATGAAGCCCGACCGCATCGTCGTCGGTGCCGAAGACGCCCGCGCCATTGCGCTGATGCGCGAACTCTATGCGCCGTTTCAGCGCAATCACGAGCGTCTGATCGTGATGGACGTCAAAAGCGCAGAGCTGACCAAGTACGCTGCCAACGCGATGCTGGCGACGCGCATCAGCTTCATGAACGAATTGGCGAACCTGGCCGAAAAGCTGGGTGCCGACATCGAACTGGTCAGGAAGGGCATCGGCGCCGATCCGCGCATCGGCTTTCATTTTCTTTACCCCGGCGTCGGTTACGGCGGTTCCTGTTTTCCCAAGGATGTGCAGGCCCTGATTCGCACCGCGCAGGATGCCGGCCAGGAGTTGCAGGTCCTGCAGGCGGTAGAGGTGGCCAATGAATTGCAGAAAGGCGTGTTGGCACAGAAGATCACGAAGCGCCTCGGCAAGGATCTCCGTGGCAAGACCTTCGCCCTGTGGGGGCTGGCCTTCAAGCCGAATACCGATGACATGCGCGAAGCGCCGAGTCTGGTGCTGATCGCCGAGCTCCTGGCGTGCGGCGCGTCAATCCGCGCCTACGACCCGGTGGCCTCGCATGAAGCCCGGCGGGTACTGGGCAACGACTCGCGCATCAGCTATGCGTCGACCCCCATGGAAGCACTGGACGGGGCGGACGCCCTGGCGATCGTGACCGAGTGGAAGGAATTTCGCAGTCCCGATTTCGATGCGATCAAGGTCAAGCTGAAGACGCCGGTGATATTCGACGGCCGCAATCTTTACGATCCGGCGACACCGCGCAAGGCCGGGCTGGAATATTTCGCCATCGGCAGGCTATGAAGACAGCCTGCCTGTTTAATCAGTCCCGCCCCCTCCCGACCTCCCCCTCGCGGGGGAGGCGACTTTTCGGCTCGCTTTGCTCGAATCATGTCTCTTACCATTCCTGATACATCTGACACCCGCATTCTGGTGGTCGGCGACGTGATGCTGGATCGCTACTGGTTCGGCGAGGTCTCGCGGATTTCACCCGAAGCGCCGGTGCCCGTGATCAAGGTCGACCGCACCGAGGAACGTCCGGGGGGCGCCGCCAACGTCGCGCGCAACTGCGCCGCCCTTGGCGCGCGCGTGGCGCTGTTGTCCGTGGTCGGTACGGATGAAGCAGGTCAGAGTCTGGCGCGGCTGATGAAGGACTCCGGCATCGAGTGCAGCCTGCATGAAGATGCCAAGTTGAGTACCACCGTCAAGCTGCGCGTGATCGCCCGCCAGCAGCAGCTGCTGCGCATCGATTTTGAAAATGCGCCGGATCACGAAGTCCTGCAAGCCAAGCTGGCTGATTTCGAAGCGCGCCTCGCCGCGTGCGATGTCGTGATCCTCTCCGATTATGGCAAGGGCGGCCTCACTCACATCACGGAAATGATTGCCCTGGCCCGCGGTGCGGGCAAACGGGTACTGGTCGATCCCAAGGGTGAGGACTATGCGCGCTACGCCGGAGCGACTCTGCTCACGCCCAATCGATCCGAACTGCGCGAAGTGGTCGGTCGCTGGAAGGACGATGCGGAGCTCGCGCTCAAGGGCGCGCGGCTGCGCGATGAACTGCACCTTGAGGCTTTGCTGGTCACCCGTAGCGAGGAGGGCATGACACTGTTTTCCGACAGCGGCGTGATGCATGAACCGGCACTGGCACGCGAGGTTTATGATGTCAGCGGCGCGGGTGATACTGTCATCGCTACGTTGGCGGTAATGCTCGGCAGCGGCCTGTCATTGTCGCAGGCCATGCGCCAGGCCAATCTCGCGGCGGGTGTCGTGGTTGGCAAACTGGGTACCGCAATATGTTCTCTGGAAGAATTGGTAAATTCCGTGAAACGTGCAACGTGATGGGAAACGCCTGTATTTCACATTTCACATTTCACGTTTCACGTTTTTCTGCTTAGGAATTCTATGTACTACGTCGTCACCGGCGCCTGTGGATTCATCGGCGCAAACCTGGTCAAGGCGCTCAACGAGCGTGGCGTTACCGACATTATTGCGGTCGATAACCTCACCAGCGCAGACAAGTTCCTCAATCTCACCGATTGCGAAATAGCGGACTATCTGGACAAGCGCGAGTTTCTCGAACTGATCGAGAACGGGCAACTGGATGGTGGCGTCGAGGCCATCCTGCATCAAGGGGCGTGCTCCGACACCATGGAAACGGATGGCCGTTACATGATGGCCAACAATTACCGTTACTCGCTGTCGCTGCTGGATTTCTGCTCCGAACAGGAAGTCCAGCTGCTCTATGCCTCATCGGCTTCGGTCTATGGTGGCGGTGGTCAATTCCGTGAAGAGCGTGAGTTCGAGGCGCCGCTCAATGTTTACGGCTACTCGAAATTCCTCTTCGACCAGGTGGTGCGCCGTCGCATTGGGCCGAATGCAGCCAGCACTGACTCCCAGGTGGCGGGTTTTCGTTACTTCAATGTCTACGGTCCGCGCGAGCAGCACAAGGGGCGCATGGCTTCGGTCGCCTTTCATCACTTCAATCAGTATCAGGCGTCCGGCAAGGTAAAACTGTTCGAAGGCTACGGCGGCTATGCCAATGGCGAACAACGACGCGATTTTGTTTACGTCGGAGATGTGGTCAAGGTCAACATGGATTTTATTGAAACCCGGACATCCGGTATTTTTAACCTCGGCACCGGGCGCGCGCAGAGCTTCAATGAACTCGCCGCCGCCACAGTGAATGCCTGCCGCGCGCTGGAAGGCAAGCCGAGCCAATCCGTGGACAAATTGGTGGCGCAGGGTATCATCGAATACATTCCCTTCCCAGACGCCTTGAAGGGCAAGTACCAGAGCTTCACCGAAGCTGATCTGTCGCAATTGCGCAACGCAGGCTACCAGAATGCGTTCGCATCGGTGGAAGAAGGCGTGGCCGATTATGTGAATTGGCTCGCCCGGTAACCGGCTGCAAGGCGGGAGGCGACATGAACTGGAAAACACTCGAAGACTTTGTCGGCAACACGCCGCTGGTGCAGTTAAAGCGCATTCCCGGTGCGGATAATGCGCGGCGCAGCAACGTGATTTTGGCCAAGCTCGAAGGTAACAACCCGGCCGGTTCGGTCAAGGACCGCCCGGCACTGTCGATGATCACCCACGCCGAAGCGCGCGGCCGCATCAAGCCAGGCGATACGCTGATCGAAGCCACCTCGGGCAATACAGGGATTGCGCTGGCGATGGCTGCCGCGATGCGCGGCTATCGCATGATCCTGATCATGCCCGAGAACCAGAGCGTCGAACGCTGCCAGACCATGCGCGCCTTCGGCGCCGAACTGGTGTTGACGCCCAGGGTGGGTGGCATGGAAGCTGCGCGGGATCTGGCCGAACAAATGGTGAAGGATGACAAGGGTATCGTGCTCGACCAGTTCGCCAATCCGGATAATCCGCTGGCGCACTACGAAGCCACCGGGCCCGAGATATGGCGGGAGACCGAAGGGCGCATCACCCATTTCGTTTCCAGCATGGGCACCACCGGCACCATCATGGGCTGTTCGCGTTATTTCAAGGAACAGAATCCGGCCATCCGCATCATTGGCTGCCAGCCCGAAGACGGCTCGCAGATTCCAGGCATCCGCAAGTGGCCGGAAGCCTATCTGCCGAAGATCTACGACGGATCACGGGTGGACCAGGTGGAAAACGTGGGCCAGGGACAAGCCGAGGAAATGGCGCGTCGACTGACGCGCGAGGAGGGCATCTTTGCCGGCATATCCTCCGGCGGTTCGCTTGTGGTTGCCTTGCGCATCGCCAGCCAGGTCGAGAATGCGGTGATCGTCAGCATTGTCTGCGATCGTGGCGACCGATATCTTTCGACCGGGGTGTTTCCCGCCTGATCCATTGCGTGGGCAGCCGCCGACAGCCGACAGCTATTTACGGCAGGTCTATTTCTTCGTGCCGAGCCCGACTCGAAACTGCTCCAGGCGAGTCTCGTAGTCGGCCGCATCCCCGTATTCAAGGAATCGCGCGTAGTGGGCATGGGTGCCTAGTATCTTGCGCGCGTGCTTGATCGGGCAGAAATACTCTTCGGTTCGCGCCACAATTTCGGCTACGTAGGCAATCAGTCCGTTGCCGTATGCGCAGTACGTGCAGTGGAATTTTTCTATGAAGTTCAGGTACTCCAGTTGCTGCCGGTCGAACACGATGTAATCCGCCCGGCTCACCTTGGCAATCCGGTAAATCGGAAAACAGGTCGCCTGGTAGGCACTGACGAAAACATCGAGGATTGCCAGCGGAACGATCATGGAGTAGATGAGCGGCCCGGTGATCAGGTTCTGCGGACGGTAGGCAACCAACCAGCGGAAAAATCCCGTCTTGAGCCGCAGATGGGCCTGCCTGATTGATTCTTCGAACTCGACGCGCTTTCCCTTGATCTGGAAGAGCGCGCTGGCCTCCTGTTCGTGGACGGCCACGCGCAACTCTTCTTCGAGCGTGGACATCTGGTCCAGCAAGTGGCGAATGCGGTCATTCATGAGTGGCTCCAGTTCCGGCAAGGCCCCACTGGAGCAGGCCGATCAGGTTGGCGACGGGTTCGGGAGCGCGATCTTGTTGTCGACGCTGAACTGATAGTCGTGAAAGATGTGCTCCGCCGACAGCAACTGGTAGCTTCCATCCTCATTGCGGCGCGTGGTGTCCTTCAGCCGGTAAGTGTATTGGCCACAGGTCCAGATCTCGAAGTTGCGCATGTGGGTGCATAGGCAGGTCTTGTCCATCACCTTGACCTTCTTTGCGTCCGGATGCAGCGCCACTTCCCGGTTGTAGGCCTCGATGTACTGGCAACTGCCGTTGGAATCCAGCAGGTAGCCATAGGCCTCGCAATTGGGGCGGATGCCGTCGCCGATGCCCGGGCTGTTCTTCAGCATGCGCATCGGGTAGCCGGTAGGTGAAATGGTATTCACCTCGATATCCGACTCACTCGCCTTGAAATATTCCTGCTGCACCTTCTCTGGCAGGCCGCATTCCCTGGCCGCGGTAAAGCGGGTTGCCACCTGCACTGCGGCAGCGCCCATTTCCATGAAGGCGACGGCATCCGATCCGGTGAAAATACCGCCGGCGGGAATCAGCGGAATTTCGAGTTGCTCGACCTTCATCCAGTCGCGGATTTCAACCACGATGCTGGCGAGATCGTACTTTGCCCAATCCATGCCGAAACCCAGATGCCCGCCGGCGAGCGGCCCTTCGATGACGACATAGTCGGGCAGGCGACCGGTGCGTGCACTCTTTTTCAAAAACAGCTGCAAGGCGCGCAGGGAGGAAACGATGATGCCCAGTTTGACGTCGCGAAAGCGCGGATGATCCTCGATCAGCGCAAACGAACCCAGGTGCAATCCCGCTGCGAGGGTGATGCCGTCGATGCCGGAATCCAGCGCCGCCTTGAGGCGGGCGCGCAGGGTATCCCTGGGCGCATTCATGGTCAGCTTTTCCATGCAGTTGATGAAGATCAGGCCCGAGCCGCGCTTGGCTTCCATGGTTCGACCGACATGCAGGGCGGTCGCTTCCACGAGCAGGCCGAGGTCGAACTTGACCACTGCCTTCTCTGAATTGGCGACGTTGAACTTGTATTGCCTGAGCTTGTTCTTGACGTACTTGGTATTGAAGCGACGGTCGGAAACCGTCGGCACCATCGCGTCCGAAATGTGGCCAATACCACCGAGTCGCGCCGCTTCCAGGGCAAGCTCGGCGGTCGAAATGTCGACGCCCATGCCACCGACCACGATCGGCACCAGTTCCTGCTTGCCCAGCTGCAGGCGAAAGTCATCGACGCGCTTCATTGCGAATTTTCCAATATTTAGTTACGGTCGCTGCGCGTAACGCCGATGAAGCCGGCGTTAGCCTCCACTGAAACTTCATTTTTTCAGCCGGACATTATCGCCTGTCGGCGGCCGGTTCGGCTGCCGCTGCGAGGGAAAATTCTTGCCGTCTCAAGCCATCAGCCGCAGCAAGGCCTCGCCGTAGCGTTCGACCTTGGCCTGTCCAATGCCGGGGACGCCGAGCAAGTCGTCCAGGGTCGCTGGACGCCGTGTCGCGAGTTCGCGCAGCGTCTTGTCGTGCAGGATGACGTAGGCCGGCACGCCCTGCTCGCGTGCGAGGTCGGTGCGCCAGGCACGCAGCGCGTCGAACAGCGGTGCATCGACCGCAGCCAGCTCGGAGCCGGCACTGGAGCGACGCGGCGTCAGCGTCGATTTCTTGCCATGAACCCGCGCCGCCTGCTTGCGCAACGAGAGCGTGGCCTCGCCCTTCAGCACCGGTCGCGCTGCGTCGGTCAGGCGCAGCGCGCCGTAGGCCTGAGCATCGGCGTGCAGCAGGCCGGCGGCCAGCAACTGGCGGAACACCGAACGCCAGCCGGCCTCGTCCATGTCAGTGCCGGCGCCAAAAGTCGGCAGTTCGGCATGACCGAACTGCTGAACTTTCTCGGTGGCTTTGCCGCGCAGGATGTCGATCAAATGGCCGGCCCCGAAACGCTGGCCGGTGCGCAAGGCCGCCGACATGGCTTTTTGCGCAGCCACGGTACCATCCCATAGTTGCGGAGGATCGAGGCAGGTGTCGCAGTTGCCGCAGGCCCCGGCCTCCTCGCTGAAATACTTGAGCAGCAGGGCGCGCCGGCAGGCAGCTGTTTCGCACCAGGCCAGCAAGGCATCGAGCTTGTTGCGTTCAACACGCTTCTGCTCGTCGCCTGCTGCCGATTCGTCGATGCGCATCCGGTGGATTACCACGTCGTTGAGGCCATAAGTCATCCAGGCTTCGGCGGCTTCACCGTCACGGCCGGCGCGGCCGGTTTCCTGATAATAGGCTTCGAGGCTCTTGGGCAAATCTAGGTGGGCCACGAAACGCACGTCCGGTTTGTCGATGCCCATGCCGAAGGCGATGGTCGCCACCATGACAAGGCCATCTTCGCGCAGGAAGCGTTGCTGATGGTGCTGGCGCAAGGACGTATCGAGCCCGGCGTGGTAGGCAAGGGCGGCGATGCCTTGCCCATTGAGCCAGGCAGCGGTCTCGTCAACCTTCTTGCGCGACAGGCAATACACGATACCGGCCTCGCCGCGCCGTCCGGCGAGAAAGTCGAGCAGCTGTCGGCGCGGATTATCGCGTTCAACCACCGTATAGCGGATATTGGGCCGGTCGAAGCTGGAAATGAATACGCGCGCCGCATCGAGTCCCAGTCGCGTGATGATTTCCTGCTGCGTCAACTGGTCGGCAGTGGCGGTCAGGGCAATGCGCGGCACCGTCGGGTAACGCTGATGCAAGGCCGAGAGCTGGATGTATTCCGGGCGGAAATCGTGACCCCACTGCGAGACGCAATGCGCTTCGTCAATCGCAAACAGCGCGAGGCGATTCCGCCCGGCCAGATAATCCATGACACCGAGAAAGCGTTCCGTCAGCAAGCGTTCCGGCGCAACGTAGATCAAGTCGAGTTCGTCCATGCGCAGGCGCCGTTCGATCTCGGATGCGGTCGCGTAGTCCTGCGATGAATTGAGAAACGCCGCCCGCACACCGGCCTGCAGCAGGGCGTCGACCTGGTCCTGCATCAGCGCGATCAGGGGTGAGACCACCACGCCGACCCCCTGCCGCAGCAGGGCTGGTATCTGGTAGCAAAGCGATTTTCCGCCGCCGGTAGGCATCAATACCAGCGCGTCACCGCCGCAGGTCAGATGGTCGATGATCTCTGCCTGTGGCCCCCGGAAAGAGGGATAGCCGAAGACTCGGCGCAGCGTGTCGAGGGGGTCAGTCATGCAGGAAAAGGCAGTCGTAATGGGGCGAACCGGGCGTGCATTATGCCCGCTACCCCTGCGTGCAGGAAATCGCCGGCGCGACACTGATATCATCAAACTCCATTCAGCGGAGTCCGATCATGGCAACAAACCCCGAAATTACCAGCATGGCGCTGTTCTGCGACTTCGAGAACATTGCCCTCGGCGTGCGCGACGCCAAGTACGCGCAGTTCGACATCAGCAAGGTCCTCGAGCGCCTGCTGCTCAAGGGCAGCATCGTGGTCAAGAAGGCCTATTGCGACTGGGCGCGTTACAAGGAGTTCAAGGCGCCGATGCACGAGGCGGCGTTCGAACTGATAGAGATTCCCCATGTGCGCCAGTCGGGCAAGAACTCTGCCGACATCCGCATGGTGGTCGACGCGCTGGACCTCTGCTACACCAAGTCGCATGTCGATACCTTTGTCATCATCAGCGGCGACTCGGATTTCTCGCCGCTGGTGTCCAAGCTGCGCGAGAACAACAAGCGCGTCATCGGCGTCGGCGTCAAGGCGGCCACCTCCGATCTTTTGGCCGCCAACTGCGACGAATTCATCTTCTACGACGACCTGGTGCGCGAACTGCCGGCCAAGAAACAGCGCAGCGAGCGCAAGGCCGCTGCCAAGCCGGCAACCAGCGCCGCAACCAAGCCGAAGGCCGAGGAAAAGCCGGTGGACACGAAGCGGCAGGAGGCCATCGACCTGGTTGTCGAAACCGTCGAGGCCCTGGTCACCGAGCGCGGCGAGGACGAGAAGATATGGGGCTCGATGGTCAAGCAGACCCTGAAGCGGCGCAAGCCCGGTTTCAGCGAGTCCTACTACGGCTACCGCTCCTTCGGCGAACTGCTGGAAGACGCCATGAAGCACAAGCTGCTGATCCTCGAGCGCGACGAAAAATCGGGGCAACATATCATCCGGCTGTCGGCCGAGGACTAAGTCTTGCAGGTGAACCAGATTCCCGAAATCAGGCCGCAGCAGTCGCTGGAACTGCTCAAGGAACTGCACATCCTGACCCGCGACGGCAAACTCAACCAGGACAGCCGGCGCAAGCTCAAGCAGGTCTATCACCTCTACCAGTTCATCGAACCTCTTCTGGCCGAGGTCATGGCCGCGCGCAATGAACTGGCGCTGGTCGACCATGGCGCCGGCAAGTCCTACCTCGGCTTCATCCTCTACGACCTGTTCCTCAAGGCCCGCGAGCAGGGCCAGGTGTTCGGCATCGAGACCCGCAGCGAACTCGTCGGAAAATCGCGCGAACTTGCGCAGCGTCTGGGCTTTGCTCGCCTCTCTGTGCTCAATCTGTCGGTCGCGGAATCGATTGAATCGCCGCAACTGCCGCCACGGGTGGACATCGTCACCGCGCTGCATGCCTGCGACACCGCGACCGACGACGCGATCCGCTTCGCCCTGCACAAGCAGGCGCAGTTCATCGTCCTGGTGCCCTGCTGCCAGGCCGAAGTGGCGGCCGTGTTGCGCCGGCACAAGAGCGAAGCGCTGGCACGGACGGCACTGGCCGAGATCTGGCGCCATCCCATCCATACCCGCGAATTCGGCAGCCAGATCACCAACGTGCTGCGCTGCCTGCTGCTCGAATCACATGGTTACCAATTGACGGTCACCGAACTGGTGGGCTGGGAACACTCGATGAAGAATGAATTGATCATCGCCCGTCGCGGCGATGCGCCGCGCGGCAACGCCCGCGAACGGCTGGCGCAGATACTCCACGAATTGAATCTCGACGATCTGCGCAGCCGCTTCGATTACTGAAAACAGGAGTCGGTGCCGGCGCGACGGCGATTTCCGCTACGCCGCCTTTCCGTGGCCAGCGCGGACCCTCGCCGAGGCGAAAAGCATGACGCCCACCGTGGCGCTGATCGATGCCAGGGGCAGCAGGGTCCCGTCGTGGCTGCCACCGACCCACATGCCGGCAAAGAATGCACCCAGCATCGAGATGAAGCCGAACAGACCCGCTGCGGCACCGGCTTTTTCCGGAAACTGGGCCAGCGAGCCGGACTGGGCGCAGGGAAAGTTGATGCCGTGCGCCGTCATCACGACGAACTGTGCACCCACTACCAGTGCAGCGTGATGCACGTCGGCAAGCACCAGGGCGAGGAAGCCCAGTCCGCCGACCAGGCCGACGACCGTGCCCAGTTTCAGGGCGCCCTGCAGTCCGATCCGGCCGAGGAGGCGGCGGCAAAGCAAAGTGCCGCCCAGATAGCCGAACACGCCGATGGCAAAGTAATAGCCATAGTGTGAAATCGGCACGCCGAGCACCTTGATCAGGACGAAGGGCGTGCCGGAAATGAAGGCGAAGATGGATGCGTACGAAAGCGCCCCGGGCAGCGCGTAAGACCAGAATTCGGGTGCGCGGGCGACTTCGAGATAGCTGCGCGCGAGGCTGCCGAGGCGCATTGCCCCCTGGTCGGGCCGACTATTCGATTCCTTCATCCGGCGCAAGGCGGCGATCCAGACCGCGAGGCCGGCCAGCGCCAGGGCGACGAAGGCGGCGCGCCAGCCGAAAGCCACTTGCAGATAGCCACCCAGCACCGGTCCCATGATTGGCGCCAGAGCCAGCAGGGAACTGGCCCTGGCCAGCACCCTTGCGCCTTCGGCCGGCGAGTAGGCGTCGCGGATGATCGCTCGTGCGACCACGACGCCGGTGCAACAGCCGATGGCCTGGGCAAATCGCGCCGCGATCAGCCAGTTCAGTCCCGGCGCCAGGGCACAGGCAATACTGGCGAGGAGGTAGAGCGTCAGGCCGCCGATCAATACCGGACGCCTGCCGTAACGGTCTGACAGGGGACCGCTGACGAGTTGCGCCGAGCCGAAACCAATCACGAACAGCGACAGGGTGTGCTGTACGGCGGCGGGGTTGACGCCGAAGTCGGTGGCCATGCTCGGCAGGGATGCCAAATAGAGGTCGGTAGACAGTGGCTGCAACATCAGCGCACCCGTTACCAGCCAGAGCAGGGTGCTGGCAGTCATCGAGGGGCGGTCGGCCGCGCCCGTCGTGCATTCTCCGGGCTTATTGGCTTACGCCGCCGCATTGCGACTCGAGGCTCGCTCTGCTCACCTCGGCCTCCACCGAAAGCGTCGCTCATCTCAGCTTCGCTTTCATGATCTGCGTGTGCCTTTTGGCTCCGGCCGCCGCTTTGCGGCTTAACGTTCGCGCTGCTCACGTTAGCCTCCACCGAAAGCGCCGCTCATCTCAGCTTCGCTTTCATGATCTGGCCCTTTTCGCGAACCCAGTCACGTTCTTTTTCGGCATCGCGCTTGTCGTGCTGCTTTTTGCCTTTGGCAAGGCCAACCGACAGTTTGACGCGGCCCTTGCTGTAATGCAGATCGAGCGGTACCAGCGTGTAGCCGGCGCGCTCCACCTTGCCGATCAGCTTGCTGATTTCCGTGGCGTGCAATAGTAGTTTGCGCGTGCGCACGGGATCCGGGTGAACGTGCGTCGAAGCCGAAAGCAGCGGGGTGATGTGGGCGCCGATCAGGAATACTTCGCCGCGCTTCAACACGACATAGGCTTCCTTGATCTGGGCCCGCCCGGCCCGAATCGCTTTCACCTCCCAGCCTTCGAGCACCAGCCCGGCCTCGTAGCGCTCTTCGATGAAATAATCGTGGAATGCCTTCTTGTTGTCGGCGATGCTCATGGGGTGGCGCGATAAAATGCGGCATTCTACTTCACCTCGTCGACACGACTTTGCGGCACTACCACAATGGCTCTGGTCGAAAAATCCATACTGATCGAACGCACTCCGAGGCAGATGTTCGTCCTGGTGGATCGTGTCGAGGATTACCCGCAATTTCTTCCCTGGTGCGGCGGCACGGTCTTGCACGAGCGCACGGCGACCCACACAGTGGCAACGCTGCATATCAACTATCATGGCATCAAGTCACAGTTTTCGACCGAGAACATCAAGGAGGAGCCGCGTTTGATGGATATCCGCCTGACCGATGGGCCCTTTGAGCATATGGACGGACATTGGCGCTTTACCCCCCTGGGCGAGACCGCCTGCAAGGTGGAATTTCGGCTTCACTATGAGTTTTCCAGCCAGTTGCTGGAAAAAGTGCTTGGTCCGGTGTTCAATCACATCGCCAACACCTTCGTCGAATCCTTTGTCAAAAGGGCACAGAAAGTCTATGGCTGAAACCATTCAGGTCGAAGTTGTCTATGCCACACCGGAACGCCAGGAAGTGGCCAGCATAAGCTTGCCGGCGGGTAGTACGGTGGGACAGGCGATCGAGGTTTCGGGCGTGCTTGCCAAGCACCCTGAAATCGATCTGGCAAAAAACAAGCTCGGTATCTATGCCAAGCTGGCCAAGGTCGATACCGCGTTGCGCGATCGTGACCGGGTGGAAATCTACCGGCCGCTGATCGCCGATCCCAAAGAAGTGCGCAAGCAGCGCGCCGCCGAGGGCAAGGCAATGAAAAAAGGCGGCGGCGAAAGCGAATAGCCGGTTTGAAAGTTATGCGTCGCGGTATCCCTTGGGGCAGAGCCTCAAGGAGACTTCTTCTGAGGCTTGGCGGAACGGCGATTTCGTCTCGCGTATAATGCGTTTTTGGCACCAAGGAATTTCATTATGCGACTCATCCAGAAGGCGCTGACGTTTGACGACGTCCTCCTGGTACCCGCCCATTCGGCGATCCTCCCCCGCGACGTCAGCCTCGCTACCCGCCTTACCCGCAAGATTCAACTGAACCTGCCGCTTTTGTCCGCCGCCATGGACACGGTGACGGAAGCCCGCTTGGCCATTGCCCTGGCCCAGGAAGGCGGCATCGGCATCGTACACAAGAACCTCAACCCGAAGGCACAGGCCGCCGAAGTGGCCAAGGTCAAGCGCTTCGAGTCGGGTGTGCTGAAAGACCCGATCACCATTCCGCCGACCATGACCGTGCGCGAAGTACTGGCGCTGACACGCAGTTACCGGATTTCCGGTCTGCCGGTGGTCGACAACGGCGTCGTAGTCGGCATCGTGACCAATCGCGACACACGCTTCGAGACCAACCTCGATCAGGCGGTGCGCGCCATCATGACGCCGCGCGAGCGGCTGATCACGGTCACGGAAGGAAGTTCGCCCGAGGAAGCCAAGGCCCTCATGCACAAGCACCGCCTTGAACGCGTTTTGGTGGTCAACGCCGCGTTCCAGTTGCGTGGCCTGGTGACGGTCAAGGACATTCTGAAATCAAGTGAGCATCCCTTCGCCTGCAAGGACGAACAGGGCCATCTGCGCGTTGGCGCCGCCGTTGGCGTCGGTGAAGGCACCGAAGAGCGCGTCGAACTGCTGGCGGAAGCCGGCGTCGATGTGATCGTGGTCGATACCGCCCACGGCCACTCCGAAGGCGTGCTTAAGCGCGTGCAGTGGGTCAAGAAGAATTTCCCTCAGGTGGAAGTGATCGGCGGCAACATCGCCACGGCAAGTGCAGCTCTGGCGCTGGTCGATCACGGCGCCGATGGCGTCAAGGTGGGCATCGGCCCCGGCTCGATCTGCACCACGCGCATCGTCGCCGGTGTTGGCGTGCCGCAGATAACAGCGGTGGAAATGGTCGCCAATGCGCTGGCTGCCGGCGGCATACCGCTTATCGCAGACGGCGGCATTCGTTTCTCGGGAGATATCTCCAAGGCCATCGCTGCCGGCGCCAATTCCGTGATGTTGGGCGGCCTGTTCGCCGGTACCGAAGAGGCACCGGGCGAAACCGTTCTGTATCAAGGACGTTCGTACAAGGCCTATCGCGGCATGGGCAGCCTCGGCGCGATGAAGGATGGTGCCGCCGATCGTTATTTCCAGGATTCCGACGCCAATGTCGAAAAGCTCGTGCCGGAAGGCATCGAAGGACGTGTCCCTTACAAAGGGCCGGTGATCGCGGTAATCCATCAGTTGATGGGCGGCCTGCGTTCTTCGATGGGTTATGTCGGTTGCGCCACCATAGACGAGATGCGCGCGAAGGCGGAATTTGTCGAAATCACCTCGGCCGGCATCCGCGAATCGCACGTTCATGATGTGCAAATCACCAAGGAAGCACCGAACTACCATATCGATTGATACTTTCGATCGAGCAGGCGGGACGGCGGTTCAGATCGGTTTCTGAACCGCCTTTTGTATTTATTGCTGGCGTGTTCGCAAAGCGAGACTGACACCATGGCCCACCAGAAAATCCTCATCCTCGACTTCGGTTCCCAGGTCGCGCAGCTGATTGCCCGCCGCGTGCGCGAGCAGCAGGTGTATTGCGAACTGCATCCCTTCGACGTCAGCGAGGAATTCATCCGCGACTTCAATCCGCAGGGCGTCATCCTTTCCGGCGGGCCCAACTCGGTGTATGAGGCCGAGGAATGGAAGGCGCCCGACATCGTTTTCAAGCTCGGTGTGCCGGTGCTCGGAGTCTGCTACGGCATGCAGACCATGGCGGCGCAACTTGGCGGCAAGGTCGAAAGCAGCCACAAGCGTGAATTCGGCTATGCGGAGATGCGCGCTCGCGGCCACTCGAAACTGTTCAACGGTATCCAGGACCGCGTCAATGCCGAAGGCCACGGCCTGCTCGAAGTCTGGATGAGCCACGGCGACAAGGTGACGCAGTTGCCGCCGGGCTTCAAGATCATCGGCAGCAATGAGTCCACCCCGATTGCGGCCATGGCCGACGAGGCGCGCGGCTTCTATGCCGTGCAATTCCATCCGGAAGTGACCCACACCCTCAAGGGACGCGAAATCTATACCCGCTTCGTGCGCGATATCTGCGGCTGTCGCGGCGACTGGAACATGCCCAACTATGTCGAGGAGGCGATTGCCAAGGTGCGCGCCCAGGTCGGCAAGGAAGAGGTGATCCTCGGGCTTTCCGGCGGCGTCGATTCTTCGGTGGTTGCTGCACTGCTGCACCGTGCCATCGGCGAGCAACTGACCTGCGTGTTCGTCGATAACGGTCTGCTCCGACTCAACGAAGGAGTGCAGGTGATGGATACCTTCGCCCGCAATCTCGGCGTCAAGGTAATCCACGTCGATGCGGTGAACCAGTTCATGGGTCATCTGCAAGGAATTTCCGACCCGGAGCAGAAGCGCAAGATCATCGGCCGCGAATTCGTCGAGGTGTTCCAGGCCGAGGCGCAAAAGCTGCCCAATGCAAGATGGCTGGCGCAGGGGACTATCTACCCCGACGTGATCGAATCGGCCGGCGGCAAGACCAAGAAGGCGCACGCCATCAAGAGCCACCACAACGTGGGCGGCCTGCCCGAGTCACTGAACCTCAAGCTTCTGGAACCCTTGCGCGAACTGTTCAAGGACGAAGTGCGTGAATTCGGCGTGGCACTGGGCCTGCCGCACGAGATGGTCTATCGGCATCCTTTCCCCGGCCCCGGACTCGGCGTGCGCATCCTCGGCGAAGTGAAGCAGGAATTTGCCGACCTGCTGCGCCGCGCCGATGCCATATTCATCGACGAACTGCGCGCCGCCGAATGGTACGACAAGACCAGCCAGGCCTTCGCCGTGTTCCTGCCGGTCAAGAGCGTCGGCGTCATGGGCGACGGCCGCACCTACGAATACGTGGTGGCGCTACGCGCCGTACAAACCTCGGATTTCATGACCGCCAAATGGGCAGAACTTCCCCACGAACTGCTGGGCCGGGTGTCGAACCGCATCATCAACGAAGTGCGAGGCATCAATCGCGTGGTCTACGACATTTCCGGCAAGCCGCCGGCGACCATTGAGTGGGAATGAAGGCATCACCCGACAGCATTCATAAAGGCGAGGGGCAGGTTGCACTGTCCTGACCGTGACCTCGCCCATGGGCAAGGATAATCCTGCAATGGTGCTACGAGAGGTATCATCGAGCCAATTTGTCCCGCCGGTGACTCACGTCATAAACATGCTCGCTCATTCCCTGCCTTTCATCCCGTTGCGCCGCGCTGTCCGCGAACATTGGCGCGAACACGGGGCTGGTGCATGATGGATATCTCCACGCTCGAGCTGCGCGATTACATCCTGCTGGCTGCCATGCTGGTTGGTATCTACCTGGGTCTATTGCTGCTGCGGCTGTTGCGATTGGGCAGGCAGCGTCACCTTGCGCAGGCGTCGGCGCAGGCCGAAGGAGGCGCCCTTGGAGTGCCGGATTTTGTTGCCACGTCGGATTCAGGTAGCGAACCGCATCGCGAAGAGCCGCAGTCTGCACCGGCCGGCTGGCCATCACCGATAGTGCGTGATTCCAGGGAAAGCCCTTCGACCTCCGATACCCCGGATTTTGCGCGCGAACTGGCGCGCTCCAGTCTCGATCTGGAAGTCCAGCGTCTGCGGCACGAGGCAGAGCAATTGCGTGCCGAGATGACCCACCTGGCCGAGGAAATGAGGCATCTGAAGACGACGCGGAACGTCGCGCCGCTTTACAGCGAAGCCATGACCATGGCGCAGCAAGGCGTGCCGATCTCAGGCATTGCCGATCGGTGCGGCATTTCGATCGGCGAGGCGGAACTGGTCGCGGCGCTGGCGCGCAGAGAGACCGGCGTTGAATTTCGCGAAAAGCAGGACGACCGCTACCCTGACTCCGGGAATTGATCCGGAAACATATCCTGCGTATCCGCGGGTTCCGAAGGGACACCCTCATCCTGCACAAAACCAGGGACGAGTCTTTCCGCCAGTGCAAGGGCGGTAAAGCGGCGAAGCCTGCCGGAGGATAGGTGGCTTTAGTCGGGCTCTACAAGAGCCAACAGGCGCTGGGCAGTGGCATCATCCACTTCCAGACGACGCACCAGGGTTTCCTGGTTAATGTGGAGCAGATCGCGGATGCCCTTGAAGTCGTCGGGCAGGGCCGGATCGTTCCAGCCATCGGCTGAATGGCGGGCGAGATCGACCGCAAGTTTGACGTTGCGCACCCGCGGATTTTCGGCCTGCCGATGATCCAGCAACTGGGCCAGAAGGGCTGGCAGCCGCCAGGCCTCGGTCAGCGCCAGTTTGAGCCGATGTAGCGGTACGCCATAAGTTTCTTCCTGGAGAACCGCCGAGCGCTGGTGCGGATGCGCGAGCTGGGCATTGCGAACCTGCAGCGCGAGCTTCGGCGCGAAAAGCCACATCAGCATTTCGGCGACATCGTGCAGCAACGTGGCCAGCGTGATCTCATCGACATCGGCATCGCGCCGCATCACTGCCCAGTCGCGCGCCCAGTGTGATGCCTGGCGTGCCCGAGTGATGGCCTTGAGCAAGCCGAGCAGGGCCTGCGGGTGCGCCTTTAGCTGATCTTCGGCAACTGGCAAATTCTGGAAGTCGCGAAAAAAGGGCGTGATGCCGATCATCATGAGTGCCCGGTCGATCGTCGTTATGTCGGTCAGTTGTCGCTGCCGGCGATGTGTCTCGATGTAGGCGAGCACCCGCAATGTCAGCAGCGGGTCGTGCAAAATGGCCCCGGCCAGCACGCGGCCGTTGGTGTTGTCCGCGTTTTCACGCAGCCGCTCCAGTTCGTTGACCGAGTGACGGAGCACCGGCAGGTCTGCCTGGGCAAGAAAGGCGATCCAGGCATCGCTGTCAGGGAGCGGATGATCGATCATGGCTTTACTCGCAGGTCTGTCAGGGCAATGTTTTGCGAATGTAGCAGTTTCAGTCTCCATTTCAAATGCCGGGGTGGCTTTTTGTTAGCGAAAAGCAGGAGTCGTGGAACCGCGTGCCCGGAAAAAAATCGGTCAAGCCTTGCGGTTGAGCAGCAGTCCCTGTTGAAACTGATCCAGCGCCTTTGCAATTTGCAGCATCTGCTCCGATGGAATCTGTTGAATGACTTCCTTGGTTGCTGGGTCCGTGATTTTGATAATCGTGCGACCACTGCTCTGATCGACCGAGAAATGCAGTTCAGGTGCAACGGCGGCGACCCTGCGCTGCAACTCGCCGGTAATACGCTTCAACTCTTCCGGGTTGGGCTCCGGCCTTGTCGTCTGCTCGGCCATAGTGAGCGCAATATTCTCATTGGCGTCTCCGGATGGCACCCGAGCCGCGGTCGGAGGTCCAATTTCATTGGCAGCGGCTGGCGATGCCAGCCGTTGTTCCGGTCCCCCTTGCGGAGATATTCCGGTTATCGGCTGAAGGTTGGTCATGGCGGATTCCTGTCCAAAAGTGGAGCACTCAGGCTGCCGTGTTGATCACATTTCCTGTGCTGGCGAGGGTACGGTCTCCCGAACTCTGAAGATTTTGTAACAGGGTCTTCAGGAAGGTTTGCAGGTCAGCCCCGCTTGCCGCTCGGCTAGATCCGCTGCCCTGCTGAGTTTGGGCAAGATTTTGGTATGAGGAATTGAGCTCGGACGAAACTGCGGGTCCGCTGCCCGTGGGTGTCGCAGACGACGATCCATTACTCAGGGACTGAACCAGGCTTTGCAGGCGGCTTACCAGGTCGCCGTATCCCTTGCCGCCGCTCACTGTAAGCACAGGGGGGGTGCTAATCCCCTTGTCCGGCTGCGAGCCTTGACCTTGTCCCGGAGAGTCCACGCCCGTCGCAGCAAGGGCCTGGACTAAAGAGTGCATGAAACTTTGCAGTGCCTGCGCCATGTTCTGACTATGGCTGGATTCCTTGTCGTTATCGGTGCGGGTCGCTTGTGCTCCTGCAACCGGGGCCACCGGGTTCGAGCTGAGCACACCGAAACCCGATTGATTCAGAGTCTGGCTCACCGCAGCGAGCAAGTGGCTGCTGCGACGAGGAGGCGGGGTCGGTACGCCATTATCCTTATCGGCGGGCTGCTCAGCACGAGGATCGGCACCAGCGGCTCGAGCAGGCTGCGGAGCACTGTTTGCATTCAAGTTGCCGGCATTGCTGATATCCATGGTCATCTCCAGGCACCAGGCGGACTTACCCGGTGTACGTCGAGTATTTACGGCGCCTTTAGGAATAACTTTAGCGATCAAGCCAAATAAATGAATCCGGCAAGCTTGGTAGCGGGCACGCCTCGTGCATGAAGAAGGTGGGTCGTCGAGAAATGCGGCAGCGAGCATCGAAGTGCATCCATGCGCACCAAGCTTGCCGCGGTCGCTTGGCAGGGCGGCAATTCTTGCCGCCAGCCAATAATCGGATTGGTGCATTTCTCGGTAAGGAGTCAATTTGAGGCAGGGGTCATCATGAGCGTATCCAGTGTCGGTCTTGATAAATTGATTGCTTCGTCGGGTGGGCGTTCTTCGATTCACCAGGCGAATCAGGACGTTGATCGACTTTTTCAGGCGCTGCAAAGCGGCAATCTGGACGCCGCACAAGTGGCGTACGGTAGTTTTCAGCAGATTCAGGCAGGGCTGGCGAGTTCTTCGGTAACGCAGGCAAATCCCGTAGCTGCGGACTGGTCTGCCCTGGGCCAGGCACTCCAGTCCGGAAACCTCGCGTCAGCGCAGGATGCGCTCGGCAAACTGCAGAATGATGCGAAGGCAGCATGGCAATCCCATCTCCGGCAGGAGATTCAGCACGCCCAGTCGGTCTATGCGTTGATGCAGAGCGCGCAAGGGGCGCCTGTCGCATCCAAGGCTATGCCGGGTGGCACTCAGCCCGCGGTGGGCTCCATTCCGAATGACCTGAACGCTTTGAACCAGGCGCTGCAGACAGGGAACATATCTGCTGCCCAGAAGCTCCTCGCTCAACTGGAACAGGACCTGCAGTCATCGAGTCGGGCGTCGGGTCAGAAGTAAAAAATCCATCATGACTTACGCCGAGTCGCGGCAGCAAGCCGCAACATTCAACACTGAGCAAGTACTCCAGCAAGCTGTCATCCATCATCAGGCCGGCCAGTTTCAAGCAGCGGGGGAACTCTACCGGGCCATTCTGCAAGACCATCCGGAGCATTCGGTGGCAAACCACAATTTGGGGCGGGTAGCCGTGCAGATGAAGCAGCCTGCAGCGGGTTTGCCCTATTTTACGGCGGCGCTGAATGCCGATCCGGAACGCGGGCAATACTGGTTGAGTTACATCGACGCACTGTTTCAGGCCGGGCAGTTGGAAGCCGCACGGGAAGTGATGGCACTTGCCCAACAGCAGGGTCTGCAAGGGGATGAGGTAGGCGCGCTGGCGGCGCGTCTGGAAGGGAGTGCGCGGACTTCGGAGTACTCAAATGCGGAACCGTCGCATGCCGCAAGGGAAACGCCGCATGCTTCATCGGCAGTCCATCAACGAAGCAGGAAGAGCCCCACGGCCAAACCCACCGGGCTGGACAAGGCCGCCAGAATAGCGGCCTCACGTCACGGGAAAGATCCCGGCCCTGAAGAAATAAACGCATTGGTGGCTGTATTTGGCCAAGGGCGCTTTGCGGATGCAGCAAGCCTCGCCCGGAAGATGACTGTGGAATACCCTCTGCACTGGGCTGGCTGGAAGATGCTGGGCGTCGTACTCCTGCAAATGGGAAGAAATGCCGACGCCTTGGCGCCCATGCAGAAGGCGGTAGCGCTGTCGCCGGGTGATGCAGAGGCACGCAACAATCTGGGCATCACCCTCAAGGATATGGGGCGACTGGAAGAGTCCGCGCTAAGTTACCGAAAAGCACTGGAAATCAACCCGGACTACGCTCAGGCGCATGGCAATCTGGGCGCCACGCTTCAGGCGCTCGGTCGCCTGGACGAGGCCGAAGCCCGCTATCGGCAGGCGCTACAGATCAACCCGGATTACGCCAAGGTGCACAACAACCTGGGGGCCATCCTTCATGATCTGGGTCGCCTGGACGAGGCTGAGCCGAGCTATCGAAGGGCGCTACAGCTTAAACCGGATTACGTTGAGGCCTACCGCAACCTGGGCATCACCCTCAAAGATCTGGGGCGGCTGGACGAGGCCGAAGCCAGTCTTCGCCGAGCGCTACACCTCAATCCAGATCTTGCCGAAGTGCATGGCAACCTGGGGCACATTCTCTACGATCTGGGCCGGTTAGGCGAGGCGGAAGCCAGTTGCCGGTTGGCACTTCAGATCAAACCTGACTTGGCCGAGGCGCATAACACCCTGGGGAGCAGCTTGCATGGCGTGGGCAGGCTGGGCGAGGCTGAAGCCAGCTTCCGTCGAGCGCTGGAGATCAAGCCCGATTTCGCTGAAGCACTCAGTAACCTGGGCGCCATTCTTCATTTCCATGGGCGGCTGGAGGACGCCGAAGTGGCCTACCGGCGAGCGCTGGAGATAAAGCCGGATGTCGCCGGGGCACTTACCAATCTGGGCGTTATCCTCAAGGATATGGGGCGGCAGGATGAAGCAGAGGCACACTGCCGACGGGCGATACTGATTAAGCCGCTTTCTCCTGAAGCGCACAGCAACCTGGGGAGTGGCCTGCATGATTTGGGCCGGCATGAAGAAGCCGAAGCTTGCTTTCGCCGTGCGCTGGAGATCAAGCCGGATTACGCCCTTGCATACAGCAATCTGCTTTTTTGCCTTACTCAGAATGCAAAAGTGGACGCAGAGACCCTGTTTTCAGAACACTGCCGATTCGGCGATCAGTTTTCCCGCGCCCTTGCTGTCTGCCATCCTCAGTTAACAAATGCGCGAACCGCTGATCGTATTTTGCGGATCGGCTTTGTCTCGGGTGATTTGCGCAATCATCCTGTGGCGTCCTTTATCGAGCCGGTGCTCGCCCACCTATCGACCAATCCGGAATTTTCGCTGCACGCCTATTCCAACGACGCCATAGAAGACGCGGTCACTCAACGCCTGCGAGAGTTGTTCTCGCAGTGGCATTTCATAGCGGGCATCGACGATGCGGTCCTGGCCGACAGGATCCGCGCCGACGGCATCGACATCCTGATTGATCTCTCCGGACATACTGGCAAGAATCGCCTCTTGACCTTTGCCAGAAAACCGGCGCCGGTGCAGGCTAGCTGGATCGGTTATCCGGGCACTACCGGTCTTCGTGCCATGGATTACTATTTATCTGATCCGTACTTTCTTCCCAAAGGAAAATTCGATAGCCAATTTACAGAAAAAATCATCCGTTTGCCGGCAAACGCTCCGTTCTTGCCGAGCAAAGATGCTCCGCCTGTCAATACGCTTCCCGCGCTCAGCAAGGGCTTCATAACCTTTGGCAGCTTCAACCGATTGAGCAAACTTGGCCGCGAGGTGATTGCACTGTGGTCGAAACTCTTGCGATCGGTACCGTCGTCTCGAATGTTGTTGGGTGCCATGCCAAAAGACGGGAAACTTGATGCGCTGATCGAATGGTTTGAGACGGAAGGTATCGCGCGTGAGCGTTTGGATTTTTATCCGCGCAGCGACATGCATACTTATCTGGGATTGCACCAGCAGGTGGACATCGGCCTGGACACATTCCCCTACAACGGGGGCACTACGACTCTTCTTGCTCTATCGATGGGCGTGCCGACAATTACTCTTTCAGGGAGCACCGTAGCGGGTCGGACCGGCACTTCAATTCTCAGCCATGTTGGACTGGAAAAATTTGTCGCCAATGATGCCGCAGGTTTTCTGGAGAATGGCTTGTTCTGGTCAGACAACCTTGCGGCGTTGTCGGTGATCCGGAGCGGGTTGCGGGAGCGCGTCGCGAAGTCCGCGATAGGCCAGCCGGAACTGATCGCGGCCGGACTGGAGCGGGCCTTGCGCATCATGTGGCAACGCTGGTGTGCAGGCTTGCCGGCGGAGTCGTTCGAAGTGACACGACAAACAATTGCCGATGCGGCGAGGGAGACAGGCCAGTGACCACTGTTTCTTCCTCGAACCAGACTTTGGCCATAGAACAGGCGATCGGGTTGGCCGCTGCGCAACATCAGTCATGTCAGCCACGTAAAGCCGAGGAGATTTACCGAGCCATCCTGCAAATCGATCCAGGCCATCCGGAAGCTAACTACAACCTGGGGCTCCTGGCGTTGGACGCGAAACAAGCAGATCCTGCGTTGACACATATGGCAGCAGCGCTTGAAGCCGACCCAACACGTGGAAAATACTGGTTGAGTTACGTCGATGCCCTGTTTCAGGCAGGTCAGACGGAGGCTGCGCGGCAGGTGTTGGCACTAGCCCGGCAGCAAGGCCTGGAGGGGGAAGAGGTTGAGATTCTGGCTCGGCAATTGGAATCCGTTGCAGCGATCAAGGAACAACCAGACCCGAAACCGCAGCAGGGCCAAGGGGAATCGCGGCCGAGTCCGCCGGCATTCGGTCGGAACGGAAAAAATACATCCAAGAGTAAACCGAACGGGCTTGACAGGCCGGGCAAACATTCTGCGGCGCACAAGAGAAAGGAGCCTTCCGCGCAGGCAACAAGTTTGCTGGCGTCGCTGTTCAACGAGGGACGTTTCGCCGAGGCAGCAACCCTCGCCCGGGACATGACCCTGCATTTCCCGTCGCATGGGTTTGGCTGGAAGGTGTTGGGGGCGACGCTTCAGCAAACGGGACAAAACGCTGCCGCGCTGATGCCCATGCAGAAGGCCGCCGCACTATTGCGGGATGACGCCGAAGTGCATAGCAATCTGGGACTCACCCTGATGGAATTGGGGCGATTGGGTGAGGCAGAGACAAGTTGCAGGCAGGCACTGACGATCAACCAGGATTTGGCCCCGGCGCGTCTCAACCTGGGTCTCGCGCTTCAGGAATTGGGGCGACTGGAAGAGGCCGCAGTGTGTCTCCGGCAAGCGCTGGAAATCAACCCGAATTGGGCAGAGGCATACAACGGGCTGGGGAACGTTCTGGCCACACAGGGGCGTCTGGGTGAAGCGGAGGCAAGCTTGAGGCGAGCACTTGAAATCGATCCGGATTTTGCCGTGGCGCATAGAAATCTTGGAATCATCCTTAGAAGTGCGGGCCGACTGGAAGAGGGCGAGGCATGCTGCCGACGGGCTTTACGAATCCGACCGGATTACGCCGATGCACATAGCACCCTTGGCGCAATTCTTCATGACTTGGGACGTCTTGACGAAGCTGAGGTCAGCGACCGACGGGCACTGGAAGCCAATCCCGAAAGCGCTGAGATGCACAACAACCTGGGCACCACCCTTTACAGTGCGGATCGTCTGGATGAGGCAGAAAAACATTACCGAAAAGCACTATCGATCAAGGCGGATTCACCCGATGCTCAATGTAATCTGGGTAACACGCTAAAAAATCTTGGGCGTCTCGACGAAGCCAGGGCCAGCTATCTGAGGGCGCAAGAATTGGGGAGCACCAGAGCGGGAATAAGGTACGCGTTCATGCTTCCCGCCATCATGGGCACAAGGCCGGAAATGCTTGAATGCCGTGCGCATTTCGAGCGGAATCTGGATTCATTGCATGCCGAACATGCGACGCTTGACGATCCCTTGATGAATGTCGGGGAGACCAATTTCTATTTGGCCTATAACGGACTAAATGACCGGGACCTGCAAATCAAGGTGGCCCAGTTCTATGAGCAGGCTTGCCCATCCCTGCTTTATACCGCTCCTCATTGCCTGAAACCGAGACCAGAAACGCAAGGGAAGATCCGGCTCGGTTTCTTCTCGAAATTCTTGTACGGCCATTCGGTGTCTTTTTGCTTTAGCAAAATAATTGAGGGTCTTTCATCGAATGAGGATTTTGAAGTGACCCTGCTTTCCAGTCAGGCTATCGATGAAACCATTTATCGCGAGTTTGCAGGCAAACGTGTGCGTTTGCCGAATAATCTGGTACCGGCCAGAGAAGCAGTCGCCGGGTTGGAACTGGATATCCTGGTGTACCTCGATATCGGCATGGAGCCGCTCGGCTATTTCCTGGCGTTTTCACGTCTGGCCCGAACGCAGTGCGTTCTGCCTGGACATCCGGTAACAACGGGGATCGGAAATATGGACTACTTCGTTTCGTCCGCAGTGATTGAGCCTCTTGACGCGGACGAACACTACAGCGAAACCTTGATTTGTCTGAATAGGCCGCTCTTCTACATATCGCGCCCCAGCCTTCCAGAAAAATTTAAGACGCGTGAAGAGTTGGGTTTGCCTGTTGAAAAACACCTTTTCGTTTGTCCAATGAAGCTGCAAAAGCTTCATCCGGATTTCGATGCCGCGATATCGAGGCTGCTGCAGCTTGATCCCGACGGGGTGGTGGTTCTGTTCGAAGACCATACATACCCGCATTGGAAGACGGAACTGGTCAGGCGCTTCGAGAATACGATTCCCGGGGAGCTTCGGGAACGGATAATTTTTATGCCCTGGCTAAAGGATTCGGTTGATTTCATCAGTGCCATCGCGGCAGCGGATGTGGTTCTCGACCCTTTCCATTTTGGCATCGGTTCAACGGTAGCCATGACAGCACTGACGGGTACTCCGATAGTGACGAAGGCGGGAGAGTTCATGCGGGGGCGGGTAGGCGCATATTGCTGTGAGCTGTTGGGCGTGGCGGAATGCATCGCGGAAGATACCGAAAAGTATGCGCGGAAAGCGGTCGAGATCGCCCGCAGCCCAGTGCTGCGAAACAGGCTTAGTGCCTCGATACTGAAAAACAATTCGGGCTTGTATGACAATCTGCAGTGTGTCGAGGATTTGAGTGATTTTTTTTATTCGGCGAGGGATGGCTGGCATGTCACTTGAGTCGGTAGCGACGTCAGCGGAGGGCATCACGCATCATTCATCAGGCGACAAGCCGAATGCGCAGGCATGTCACACGTCACCTGAAGTTGTCCTGCAGGCCGACAGGCGAGCTCAGGACATGGCTACATCCAAGGCGACGACGCCAATATATGTCACGCAACCGCTGTTACCGCCTCTCGAGGAATTCATCCCTTATCTGCAGCAGATATGGGACAGCAAGTGGCTGACTAACAATGGTCCCTTCCATCACCAACTGGAGCAGGCGCTCTGCGATTATCTCGGAGTGAAACACGTCGCCTTGTTCACCAGCGGCACCGTAGCCCTCATCACCGCCATGCAGGCATTGCGCATAACGGGGGAGGTGATCACTACGCCATACTCTTTCGTGGCAACCTCGCACTCTCTGCTTTGGAACGGAATCAAGCCGGTGTTTGTGGACATTGATCCGGTCACGCTCAATCTTGCCCCGGAAAGAATTGAAGCGGCTATCACCCCTCAAACCACCGCGATCATGCCCGTGCATTGCTATGGGCATCCCTGCGATGTAGATCGCATCCAGAAAATAGCCGACAACTATGGGCTCAGAGTCATCTACGATGCCGCACACGCCTTTGGCGTGCAATGTCATGACGGCAGCGTGCTCAATCACGGCGACCTGTCGATTCTCAGTTTCCATGCCACCAAAGTATTCAACACCTTTGAAGGTGGTGCCATTGTCTGCCACGATGCCAAGACGAAGCAAAGGATTGACCACCTGAAGAACTTTGGCTTTGTGGACGAGGTGACGGTGGTCGCGCCCGGCATCAACGGCAAGATGAGCGAAATCAATGCCGCTTTTGGATTGCTTCAGATCAAAGGCATCGATGAAGCTCTGAAAAAACGCAAAGCCATTGATCGTCGCTACCGCGAGGCTCTGGCCGATGTCAAGGGCATCAATTGTCTGTCGGGTGCTGGCGAGAAGGTCGCAAACTATGCCTACTTTCCGATTCTGGTAAAGCCGGACTATCCCCTCAGCCGTGATGCGCTGTACCAAAAGATGCAAGAAAGCGGTGTTTATGCGCGACGGTATTTCTATCCATTGATAAGCGATTTTCCGATGTACCGCGGCATGCCTTCGGCGGCACATGCGAATTTGCCCGTGGCAAGGAAAGTGGCGGAACAAGTCATCTGTTTGCCAATCTATCCCGCGCTGACAAATGACCAGATTGATTTGATAGTCAAAATTGTCGCATTCTGAGCGGTCAATGAAACGCCTTGCGATCATGCAGCCATACTTCTTCCCCTATATTGGCTACTTTCAGCTGATCGGTGCGGTGGACATGTTCATTGTGTACGACAACATCAAGTACACGAAGAAGGGATGGATCAACCGGAATCGCCTATTGCAGGATGGCAAGGACGTGATGTTCTCGCTGCCGCTGAAAGGGGGATCGGACGATCTGAATGTCTGCGACCGGGAACTGGCGGCGGATTTCCGGCGCGACAAGCTGCTCAACCAATTCAGGGAGGCTTACCGGCGGGCGCCCTACTTTGGCGCGACGTTTCCATTGATCGAGCAGATCGTGCAGCATGCTGATCAGAACCTGTTTCGCTTTCTGCATCACTCCATCGTCAAGACCTGCCAGCATCTTGGGATTGCGACCGAGATCAGAATATCTTCGGACATCGACATCGACCATGCGCTGAAGAGCGAGGACAAGGTCCTCGCGCTATGTTCGGCGGTCGGCGCAGACACGTATGTGAACGCGATCGGCGGCATGGGGCTGTATTCAAGAGAAGGGTTCCGGGACAAGGGTGTCGACCTTAAATTCCTTCAATCGAGACCATTCGCGTATGAGCAGTTCGGCGACTCCTTCGTACCCTGGTTGTCGATGATCGACGTTCTGATGTTCAACCCGCGCGAGCGCGCACTTGCCGCAATCGCGACGGGCTTCGACCTGATCGGGGCCGACGGGATTGCGGCCGGAACTGCGGATTAGTCACCCACCATCATGGCAAACCATCTGGACATTCACGTCGCCGCCTATCAGGGTCGCAATCCTTATGATTTCGACAACGAGATCCTGCTGAGCTGGTATCCGCAGCGGGTCGTCGGCAGGAGTCCGGCGGCGCGCTCCGTGCTTGAGCTCGGCTTGGGCCACGGATTTGCCACCGAGATTTTTTCCAGACACTTCACGCGGCAGTTGGTGCTGGAAGGGTCGAACGCGGTGATTGAAAATTTCCGCCAGCGCTTTCCCCGATGTAGTGCCGAGATATGCGAAGCCTATTTCGAGGAGTTCCAGACCGACGAAAAATTCGACGTGATCGTGATGGGCTTCATTCTGGAACACGTCGATTACCCACAGGACATCATCAGGCGCTACCGGGACTTTCTGGCGCCGGGCGGCCGGATGTTCGTGGCGGTGCCCAATGCCGAGGCACTGAACAGGCGACTCGGGCATCTGGCCGGCATGCTCGACGATCTGGAGGCACTGTCAGACAACGATCGACTGTTGGGACACAAACGTTATTACACCCTTGACACACTGCGCGCGGAAATTGAGCGTGCCGGGCTGAGTATCGCCAGCATGGAAGGGATATTCCTGAAGCCGATTACCACCGGGCAAATGCTGGCACTGAAGCTGGAAGATGGGGTGATCCGCGGCTTGTGCGAAGTCGGCATTGCCTATCCTGAACTGTGCAGCGGCATCCTCGCCGAAGCTTCCATCACATGATTTCATCGCCTGCACCCCTGCGCCCGCGTCCGGGCAACCATTGGAGATGGCTGCCGTGAGGATTTCATGCGGATACTGATTGTCGGCGGTACTTCCGCCTTGGCGCAGACGCTGAAGCCGGTTCTCGGGGAAGACGCCGAGGTGCTGACCGCCGGTCGCCACGGCTGCGATGTCAGGCTGGATTTGAGCGACGCGCAGGACAAGTTCCTGGTTCCCGCGGGTATCAATGTCGTCATCAACACTGCGGCGCAATTCGGTGGCGACAGTTTCGAGGATATCCTGCGGATGGAAACGGTGAACGCCCTCGGCGTCCTGAAGCTCTGCCAGTCATGCGTGGCGTCGGGCGTTGGCCACATGGTCCAGGTCTCGAGTATCTTCGCCGGCCTCGACGAGACATCGCCCTTTTTCAGTGCCTATGCGCTGTCGAAGCGGCACGGGGACGAACTGGCGACCGGCTTCAGTTCGCGTTTCCGGCTGCCGCTAACCATACTCCGGCCCGGTCGCCTGTACGGTGTCGGGGAAGCCCGGCGACGGCACCAGCCTTTCCTTTCGGCAATTATCGAACGGGCTGTCGAAGGTGCAGACATCCTGATTCATGGCTCGAACGATGCGCTGAGGAACTTTCTCCATATGGAGGACATGGCCAGAATTGTTGCGCGGGTGGTCCAGCGCGAATTGAAAGGCATCTACACCTGCATGAACACCAGGGATGTGCGCTATTCCGAGCTTGCCGCGGCGGCGGCCAGGGCTTTTGGCAGCAAAGGCAAGATCCGCTTCGTCGCCGATGAAGCCGACATCCCCGACAGCGTGTTTCCGCTGGATGATTCGCTGTTCCGACTGATCGATTATTTTCCGCGGATTTCTGTCGAACTCGGGATGGAAATGGAAGCGGCCCAGCGAAGGGCTGCCGGATGAAGATGATACTGGTGTCCGGTGCCAGCGGCATCGTCGGCTACGGAGTTCTCCGCTCCCTGAAATCATCAGGCATGGATCTGCGCCTGATCGGCACGTCGATTTACGGCGACTCGGTGGCGCCGCGTTTCTGCGACATCTTTGAGCTGGCGCCGCACACCCATGATCCGTCCTACATGCCCTGGCTGCTGAACACTATCGCCAGCCACAAGGTCGATCTGGTCATTCCGGGCATAGAAATCGACCTGCACGCCTGGGCGGCACATGCCAAAGAGATCGATAAATCCGGCGCCGTTGCCATGCTGAACAAGTTGGAACTGGTGAGCCTGTGCCAGGACAAGTGGCTGTTCCACGAGCGTTTGCGCAGCATCGGGATGCCCTGCCGGATCGATAGTTCGCTCGGCACGGAATACGCCGAACTGGCGGAGCGCTTCGGGCTGCCCTTTCTGCTCAAGCCAAGGCGCGGATTCGGCGGCCGGGGCATTGTGCAAATCGGTGACGAAGCCGCCTTTTTGCGTCAGCAAGCGAACATTGGTCCGATCCTGATGGCGCAGCCTATTGTCGGCAATGAGGCCGAGGAATTCACGAGCTCTGCATTCTGCGACGGCAAGGGTGGTTTCCATGCTTGCATGACGCTCCGGCGCAAACTGTCCCGCGACGGCTACACCGAGAAGGCGGAAGTGGTGGCCAGCGACGAATTCATCGCCACGATGTCTTCGCTGTGCCAGGCCTTCGAGCCCGTGGGGCCGACGAATTTCCAGTTCAGAATTGCTTCCGGCGACGTCAAGCTGCTGGAAATCAACCCGAGAATTTCTTCCTCGACCTCGATCCGGACAGCCTTCGGCTACAACGAGAGCGCAATGGCGGCGGACTATTTTCTGGAGAGACGCACGCCTCAACAACCCGTGATCAGGCGCGGCAGGGCGGTGCGCTATACGGAGGATTGCATATTTTATGAAGACAGCCTTCATCTCTGACATCCACGGCAATTTTCAGGCACTGCAGGCCGTGCTGGCGGAGCTGGACGGGCTCGGCATCAGCCGCGTGTATTGCGCGGGAGATATCGTCGGTTACTACACGCAGGTCAACGAGTGCTGTGCCGAGCTGCGCCGGCGAGGCATTCCGAGCGTGATGGGTAACCACGACTGGTATATGGCCGGCGACGGCTTTTGCCCGCGCTCGAGGAGCGTCAATGACTGCCTTGCCTATCAGCGCGGCATCATCGAGTCGCAGCACGTCGAATGGCTGCGAACGCTGCCGCTGCAGATGCGCATCGACGGCATTCACATGGTGCATGGCGGATGGGGCGATCCCATCGACGAATACCTCAAGCCTGGTTCAGAATATTTCGAGAGGCTGCCCGGAGATGTTTTTGTTTCGGGGCATACCCATATCCAGACGCTGCAGCAATTCGGCACCAAGACCTACTGCAATCCCGGGTCCGTTGGCCAGCCGCGGGACGGCGACCCGCGCGCCGCTTTCGCCACCCATGACGGGTACGAGTTCCGCCTGCACCGGGTGGCATACGACATGCAGCCGGTGTTCGACCTGATGGAGGCCGCCGGATTCGGCGACTACTACTACGGCGGCTTGAAGACCGGGGCAAGGACGTTGCGCCGGCTTGCGGACTGACCGGACAAGGGGCGCTGCAATGTTCCAGTGGGAAAAACTCGGAAAGCTGTTCGATCCAAAAGACCTCGGGGGCGGCAGCTGGATGAAGGAGTATGCGCAGTCTCCGTCGGTGCTGGTGTTCGACACCTGTGTCCGGGTCTATTTCTGTTCAAGGCCCGCGCCCGCGGCGGATGGTCAGTATCTGAGTTTCATTTCCTGGATCGACCTGGACCGAAGCAATCTGCTCAGGATCCTCAGGGTCTGCCCCAAGCCGGTCCTGAGTCTCGGTGGTTGCGGCAGTTTCGACGAGTTCGGCACCTATCCGGTTTCCGTGATCCGTGACGGGGACGCGGTGCGTGCCTATTACGCGGGATGGACCCGCTGCGAGTCAGTACCGTTCAATGCCGCTATCGGCCTTGCGGTGAGCCACGATGGTGGCGAGTCCTTCACCCGCCTCGGTGAGGGCCCTGTACTCTCCTACAGTCCTGACGAGCCCTTCTTGCTGGGCAGCCCGCGCATCCGGAACTACGGCGGGAAGTGGTACCTGTGGTACGTATCGGGGAAGGAATGGCTGCGCACCGAAGGCCGGCCGGAGCCCGTGTACCGGATTCGCATGGCATCCTCCGAGGACGGCATCGAATGGGTCAAGTTCGGCAAGGACCTGATCGAAAGCCGCCTCGGCGAACACGAGTGCCAGGCCTGTCCCGACGTGCTGTTTCGTGACGGGAAGTACCACATGTTCTTTTCGTACCGGGACATCCACAACTACAGGAGCAAGGAAGGTGGCTACCGCATAGGCTATGCCTTCTCGGAGGACATGACGACCTGGACCCGACGTGACGATGTCGCCGGAATGCATGTTTCGCCAAGCGGCTGGGATTCGGAAATGGTGAATTATCCGCACGTATTCATGCTCGATGACGAAACCTGGATGCTCTACCAGGGCAACGAAATGGGGCGTGCGGGCATCGGGCTGGCGAGATTGCGTGGCCCCCTGGACAGGAGCAAGCCGTGAAGTGGACCAAGCTGGGCCGGATATTCGATCCCACTGAACACACCCTCCCGAACGATTGCCATGAGTTCGCCCAGTCGCCACAGGCCCTGGTCCTGGCCGATCGTGTCCGAGTGTATTGCTCGACCCGCGAAAGGGACAGCGTCGGCAAGTACCTGAGTCATCCCACCTTCGTCGATTTCGATTTGGACATGCAGCGTATCCTCGGCGTGTCGCAGCACACGGTGATAGAACTGGGCGGCCTCGGCTGTTTCGACGAGCACGGGATATTTCCGGTCAATGTGCTGCGGGATGGAGATCGGATACTGGCCTTCACCACCGGGTGGAACCGCAAGGTCTCGGTGTCAGCTGACGCATCGATCGGCCTCGCCATCAGTCACGACGAGGGCCTGACATTTCGGAAATTCGGCTGGGGGCCGATCATGGCGGCGTCCTTGAATGAGCCGTTTCTGGTGGCCGATGCCTTTGTTCGGCGCTACGCCGGGCTGTTTCACATGTGGTACATCTTCGGCACGCGCTGGAAAAAATTCAACGCGACGGAGCCGCCCGACCGGGTGTACAAGATCGCACACGCCACTTCTGAAGACGGAATGAACTGGCGCAGAAGCGGGAGGCAAATCATCAGCGACAGGCTGAACGAGGATGAGTGCCAGGCCCTGCCGACGGTCTTTCAGCTCGACGGCCTCTACCACATGTATTTCTGCTATCGACAGGCGCATGGCTTCCGCAAACAGAGCGACAATGCGTATCGGATCGGCTACGCCTTTTCCGATGACCTGATCGACTGGGTACGCGATGACAGCAGGGGCGGGATCGATATTTCGGACGCGGGCTGGGATTCGCAAATGCAGTGTTACCCACACGTCTTCGAACTGAGCGGGAAAGTCTACATGCTCTACAACGGCAACGAATTCGGTCGGCTCGGATTTGGCCTTGCCGTGCTGGATCGGGAACTGGAGAAAGAACCGAATGGCTGATCTGCGGAACTCGGCCATCGCCATGAATAGGAGAAAGAAATTGACTTCATCGAACAGTAGCGGCAAGGAACCGGGCGAATTCGCGGCTCCCGGAAAGGACCGCTATGTTTACAACTTCGACCTCGACGTAATTCATCCCTGCATGATCAAGTCCTTCGAGCCCTTCTTCAGGAGCGGGAGCCTGCTCGAACTTGGCTGCTACGAGGGCGCCTTCACCCGGAGGCTGCAGCCCCGTTTCGATGACATCACCTGCGTCGAGGCGTCGCCCGAGGCGGTCGCCGAGGCGAAGCGCAAACTGGGAGGAGGGGTCCGGTTCGTCAACTCGACTTTCGAGCACGCGACTTTACCCGGGCGCTACGACAATGTCGTGATGACCCATGTACTGGAACACCTCGAAGAGCCGGTGCGAGTGCTCAGGCGCATCAACGACGAATGGCTTGCCGACGGTGGGCGCTTCTTCCTGGCGTGCCCGAATGCCAACGCTCCCTCGCGGCAGATCGCGGTCAAGATGGGCCTGATCGCCCACAATGCGGCAGTAACTGCGGCCGAAGCCGAGCATGGCCATCGCCGTACTTATTCCCTCGACACCCTCGAGCAGGACGCCGTTGCAGCAGGTTTGAAGGTAGTGCACCGTTCCGGGATCTTCTTCAAGGCGCTGGCGAACTTTCAGTGGGATCGCCTGCTGCAGACGGACATCATTTCACGCGAGTATCTGGATGGCTGCTACGCCCTGGGTCAGCAGTATCCCGACCTGTGTTCCAGCATATTCCTGCTTTGCGAGCGAGGCGACGAAGCCACTGATGCCAAATGACAACTGCGGCGATGGTGCCAAGCCCGTCCTGATCTTTCCGGGCGGTATGCCGCACTCGCTTGACTACCTGCAGAAATGCCTGCGCGCAGGATTGCCGGTCATCGGTGCCTCGTCATTGAATTACGATGTAGCGAGCAGGGAATACCCTGCGTGGCTGCATCTCCCCTATATCAATCAGGCCGGGTTCGACGATGCGCTTCGACGGGGTATTGAGGATTTCGACATAGGTGGCATCTATTCTCCGAACCCGGTTGTATGGAACTATCTGTCTCGAGCTTTGCCGGGAATTGCTCCAGGCGTGAAACTGGTCAATGATTCGCCGGTGAACGAGGTTCTGGCCGGTTACCGTGCTGCCCGAGTTCGTGCGCGCCTTCTGCTTGAACGACCTTTGCCACTGGCCTCGCGCCTGAAGGTCCGGCCCGCCATGGCCGAAATCGAACTGGCTGCGCTGTTTCACCACGCGAACCAGATTCCCGGCATGTGTGACCTCGAAAAAATCGATGCCCTGCATGAGATTGCGCGTTGCGGCGTATCCGGAGACATTGTTGAAATCGGCAGCTGGTGGGGGAAATCGGCCTTTGTCCTGGCCAGGCTTGCCCGCTACTACGAAATCGGGAATTTGCTGTGTGTCGATCCCTGGTCGAACGAGCATTTGGTGCAACATGAAGGCGAAGGCATGGTCGATAGCGGATCTGCGCAAGTGGATGCAGAGGAAGCTCTGGCGGTTTTTGAAATGAACCTGCTTCCATACAGTTCAAATCATGTGAACTACTTGCGCATGCCCTCGACTGATGGCGCACGGTATTACCGTGAGCACCGGGATGTCGCTACTGCATCATTTGGTTCAACGAGCTATCGCGGCGACATCGCGATTTTGCATGTTGACGGCAATCATGGTTATGCCGCTGCGAGAGCTGATATTTCATCGTGGAGCGGTTTTGTTATCGCCGGCGGGTGGATAGTCATTGACGACTACGTTTGGCCTTTTGGTGATGGACCCCGGCGCGCAGGAAATGAATTCCTTGCAGATAATCGTTCCGGGATCGCTGTCGCATTTGTTGCGGGTAGCGCCCTGTTCATTCAAATGGCGTAATGCCAGGACGCTCCTGTCACGCAGCTGTCGAATTTCAGGTGTAACACCACCGCAGCCCTCTTTGGGGCCGTGGCGGCGATAGTGGATAAGTGCTGCCTACGCCTTTTGTCTTAGCAACAGACCCTGCTGGAATTCGCCGAGCGAGCGGGAAATGGCTAAAGTCTCGTCCGAGGGGATTTGACGAATCAACTCACCTGTTTCCGTGTCCGTCAGCCTGACTACCATCCTGCTGGTGTCAGCATCGACGCTGAACTCCAGGTTCCGATTGGACTGTCGCATTGCCTTGTTGATGTCTTTTATGGCGTCTTTCAAATGTTCGACTGAAGGCTGCTGGGCGGTTGGCGCGAGGCCACTGGTTGGCATTTCAACCGCGGCGCTGCGTTTGGCCTCGACGCTTGAGGCAACGACGACGATCCTGGACGCATCAACCCCGGTGCGCGCTGCAGCCTGCGCATCCTGGTTTGGACGGTTTGCATTCTGGATGATCATGATGTGTCTCCTTCGTGCTGCTGTTCCACTCCCTTTGCAAGCTACCAGCTAGCGGATATGGGGCATTGCGCAAAATGAGAGAAACCCAGGTCGCAAGCCGATCAGCCCGCAACCTGGAATTCCCTTATGTCACCTGGCCCCGGCGTGACTGAAGGTTAGTGCTCTACTTCAGCAAACTCAGCACGCTGTTGGGCAACTGGTTCGCCTGCGCCAACATCGCCGTACCCGCCTGCTGCAGGATCTGGTTGCGGGTCATGTTGGTGGTTTCCACGGCATAGTCGGTATCCATCACCCGGCTATAGGCAGCAGCGGTATTCACTGACTGGACTCCCAGGTTGGCAACGACGGACGAGAAGGTTGCCATGTCGGCGCCATAGGTGGAGCGTGCAGTCGTTACGGCGGTGATGGCCGTATCGAGCGCACCCACCGTAAGACCGGCAACGATTGTCGCCTTCGTGCCGGTGCCGGCAAGGATGCCGCCATCCTTGTTGACGACGACGTTACCGGTGTTTGAGGCGAGGCCCAATATGCGGGTGTTTTCAAGAACCAGCGCGTTGGCCTCGTTACCGGAAGCGGTGCCGCCGCCTTGCACTGCTATTTCGCGGAGCCGTTGCAGGTTCTCGAGAACCTGGGCGTGAAAGCCGTCGTTGATCTGCGCTTGCGAGATACCGTCGTTGGCGTTGCGCATGGCCTGGTTGGCGCCGCGAACCGTGCTGTCATAGCCGGCGGCGGTAACCATGCCGGTGGGATCGTCCTTGGCGCTGTTGATGCGCATGCCGGAGGACAGGCGCTGCATTGCGGTTTGCAGGTCGTTGTTCGACTTGTTCAGGGCTTGCTGGCCGAACAGGGATGCAACGTTGGTGTTGATGACTTGTGCCATGATAGTGCTCCTTGGTTTGAGGCCTTACGATGCGAAGATCGCTGGCCTCATTTCGATTTACCGGCAGTCAGCGGATTATTTCAGCAGGCTGAGTACGCTGTTCGGCAACTGGTTCGCCTGCGCCAGCATTGCCGTGCCAGCCTGTTGCAGAATCTGGTTGCGGGTCATGTTGGTGGTTTCCACCGCATAGTCGGTATCCATCACCCGGCTATAGGCGGCAGCGGTATTCACTGACTGGACTCCCAGGTTGGCAACGACGGACGAGAAGGTTGCCATGTCGGCGCCATAGGTGGAGCGTGCGGTGGTTACCAGTCCGATGTCGGCATCGATAACCGCAATCGCGCCCGTACCGGTGATCGAAGCCTTGGTGCCCGTGCCGGTGAGCGTGCCGCCGTCCTTGTTGACGACGACGGTACCGGTGTTTGCGGCCAGACCCAGGATACGTGTGTTTTCAGCAGCCAGCGCAGTGAATTCATTGCCTGAGGCCGTGCCGCCCTTCTGTACTGCGATTTCGCGGATGCGCTGCAGGTTCTCAAGGACCTGGGCGTGGAAGCCGTCATTGATTTGCGCCTGCGAGATACCGTCGTTGGCGTTGCGCATGGCCTGGTTGGCGCCGCGAACCGTGCTGTCGTAGCCGGCAGCGGTAACCATGCCGGTGGGGTCGTCCTTGGCACTGTTGATGCGCATGCCGGAGGAAAGGCGCTGCATGGCAGTCTGCAGTGCATTATTCGACTTGTTCAGGGCCTGCTGGCCGAACAGGGATGCAACGTTGGTGTTGATGACTTGTGCCATGATGGTTCTCCTTGAGTAGCGATTTCAATTAAGACGGCACTAGGGCCATCACCTCCGGTTTGCCTCTGGCTAGCGAGGCTTATTCACCGCAGTTGGATGCCTTAACGGTTGATCGCCGGAGAACTTTAGGGTCCTCCTGCCGTTCTTCATCACAGATTCGAAGTATCAGGTCCACCTGTATCCCGGGTAAGGGCGCGCTTCGAAGGTGGCGGCGAGGATAGGGCAGAGGGGAGGGCGTACCCCAATCCGGCCATTCCAGCATCTCGCCAGGGAAATCCGTTCCGGGCGCAGTACTTGCTTTGCAGTATTGGAAAGACGGCGCCGCATCATTCGGTCGCGATGCCTTCTACAGATTCGGCGATTGTGTCCGTTATAGTCGCCATAGAGGAGCAAATGTACATGGCCACCAGTTCAGTTGCATCGCCTGGAATCGCTTCGGGACTTGACGTCAACGGCATCATCACCAAGTTGATGGCGCTCGAGCAGAGACCATTGACGAAACTGGATACCAAGGAAGCCGATTACAACGCCAAGCTCACGGCCTATGGTTCGATCAAGGGTGCTCTTTCGGGTCTGCAGACCGCGGCCAAGGCCTTGACTGCCACCAGCACTTTTACGAGCAAGGCAACGTCAGTGTCTGATACGACCGTGCTGAACGCCTCGGCGGGGAGCGCCGCCGCTGCCGGCAGCTATGGTCTGAGCGTGACGCAGTTGGCCAAGGCGCACACTGTCCGCAGCAATACCAACTATGCTGCGACCACCGATACCTTCAATACGGGCACGCTTGCCATCACGATCGGTGGCGGCAGCGCGGTCAATGTCACGATTGACGGCAGCAACAACACGCTGACAGGAATCCGCCAGGCTATCAACGACGCCAATGCCGGCGTTACCGCCACCATTATCAATGACGGCTCGACCAACCGCCTGGTGCTGAGTTCCAATACCAGCGGATCGCTCGGCACCGTTGGGGTAGCCGTTACAGATTCCGGCAGCGGCGGGACTTACGCGCTTTCCGGGCTGGATTCGGCCAGCCTGGTGCAGACGCAGGCGGCAGACAACGCCCTGCTGAGCATCAACGGCATTGCAATTTCCCGTTCTTCCAACGTCATCACCGACGCCGTTGAGGGTGTAACGCTCAATCTCTCCAAAGGCACGCTTGCTGCGCCGGGTACGGCAACCGTGGTCGTCGCCAACAACACTGCTGCCACCAGCGCTGCGATCGAGACCTTCGTCACCGCCTTCAACTATGCCTCAAGCCTGTTGAAGACCGATTCCAGCTATGACGCCACTACCAAGAAGGGGGCTGTGCTCAGCGGTGACGGGACGGTACGCTCGATCCAGTCCCAACTGAGCAGCCTGCTGTCGGCCAGCGTGACCGGGGTCGCCGGCGGCATCAGCTATTTGGCGGACATCGGCATTGCCCGTCAGGCGGACGGCATGCTCGCCATCGACAGCACCAAGCTCGCTGCCGCCCTGGCCGACCCGAGCAAGGACGTAAGCTCGCTATTCACGCAGACCACCAGCGGCAACGAGGGTATCGCCGTGCGCTTCAACACGATGCTGGACGCCAGCATTGCGTTTGACGGCCTGATCGCCAGCCGCACCGACGGAATCAAGGCCTCCATCAAGGACCTGGGAACGACCCGCGACTCCCTGAACTTGCGTCTGACGAAAATCGAAGCCCAATATCGCGCGCAATTCACGGCCCTCGATGTGATGATTACCAGCCTGAACAAGACCAGCCAATACCTGACGCAGATGATTGCGGCCCTGCCAAGCAACTCGAGTAAGTAATCAGGAGAACCCAATGTCCTTTGCAGCTCAGAACGCCGCTCAGACCTATGCCCGAGTCGGCCTGGAAACCAGTGTCGCCGCCGCCGACCCTCATCAGCTGATTCTGTTGTTGTTCGACGGCGCGCTGCTCGCCATCGCCAAGGCCGGGAATGCCATGCAGCAGGGCCGCATCGCTGACAAGGGGGAAGCCATCTCCCGTGCCATAGACATTGTGGCCAATGGGCTCAGGGCCAGCCTGCGCTTTCCCGCGGGCGACGAACTGCCCGAACGGCTGGCCGCGCTCTACGACTATATGTGCACCCGTCTGCTGCACGCCAATCTGCGCAATGACCCGGCCGCACTGAACGAAGTGAGCCGCCTCCTGGCCGAAATCAAGTCGGCCTGGGAAGAAATAGGCAATGATCCTGCCGTAGCTTCGGCGAGCAAAGTCGCTGCGTGAGCCTTACCATGCTGTTGATGCCCGCCCAACTCGACCTCTACGAAGAAATCCGCGCCTTGTCCTCGCATATGGTGGATGCCGCCCGGTCCAACGACTGGGAACGCCTGGTCGAGCTGGAGCGCCGCGTTGCAGCCCTGCGCGACGAGATGATGGCAAACGCAGGTTTCGGTCTGGACGCAAGCCTGGGCACGCCTGAAATCGACCGCAGGCGCGGGTTGATTCAGCAGATTCTCGAAGACGATGCGGAGATTCGTCGCCATACCGAGCCATGGATGGAGCATGTGCGCCAATTTCTCGGCAGTCAAAACCGCCGCAAGCAGGTGCAGCATGCGTATGCGGCGACGGACAGCCGGCCGGGTCCGGCAGCCTGAGGATCTGAGCGGCGGATGGGACGCCGCCTGTGCCATGCGCGCGTGCCGCGGGAAAGCGAACACATCCGGCTTCGCTCCTGAAACTGGTGACAGATCATGGTGATGATTCCCATCGATGTCGGTCTTCAGGTTCGCAGTCAAACCGAGGCGCCGCTCCATCCCTTGCGCCCGGTCGCGGAAATTCCCTCCGACCTGCCGGATCTGCAGACCGGGCAGGCCTTCCGTGCCCGCATTCAGGAAGTCCTGCCCGACAACACTTTCAAGGCCCTGGTTGCCGGGAAATCGCTGACGCTGTCCTTGCCGGAGGGTGCAAAGGCGGGCGATACGCTGGAACTGGTTGTCATCGATCGCACCCCGCGCGCGATCGTGGCGCAACTGGCGGAGCGCGGTCTCGAAACAGCCGGCGAAGCGTATCCACATGCCACGCTTTCGCGCACCGGACAACTGATTGCCTCGCTGCTCGCCCGCGACGGCGAATCGGCCGCGCCGACAGTCCTCACGGGTAGCCGCCCCCTCTTGCCGTCGGCCCCGGCCAGCGCGGCGCAACTGGCCCAGCGCCTGCCGCAACAACTCGCCCAGGCGGTGAGCACGAGCGGACTTTTTTACGAATCTCATCAGGTGCAGTGGGCCCTCGGCCAGCGGCCTCTTGCCAGCCTGCTGGCCGAGCCGCAAGGGCAATATTCCAGCGCCGCAACGCTGGCAGCCTGGGGGGGCGCCGGAACTGCGGAAGGGTCCGCTGCAAGGTTGGCACTGGCAGGGCGGCGCGAAACCGTCGCTGCCAGCCCGGCCCCAATATCCCTGCTGCAAACGCTGTTCGGTAGCGAGACCGCGGCGGCCAGCGCGCCGGTACCGGAGCAGGCGAATCAGACAGCTGTTGCCCATATGATCCCCGACGATTTGCGGCCCCTGGTGCAGCAACAACTCGAAGCTGCCGGCACGCAGCGGCTGGCATGGCATGGCGAAATATGGCCGGACCAGCCGATGGACTGGGAAATTGAACGCGATGGCGCGCAGGGTGATAACGCGGCGGACGAGACGGCCGTCTGGCACACCAGCCTGCGCCTGACCTTGCCGCATCTGGGCAACATCGATGCGCGCATGCGGCTGAGCGGCCAGACCGTCCAGCTTGAACTGCGCACCCCCAGCGCCGGCAGTGCGGCAGATCTGCGTGCTGCGGTTCCCGCCCTGCAGCAGGCGATGGCCGCGGCCGGGCTGACGCTGCCGGGCGTGCAGACCACACATGAGACAGGCTGACGAGGATACGCAGCGCACGCTGGCCGTGGCGCTGAAATACGCTCCCGGTGCGAGCGCACCGACAGTGGTGGCGAAAGGTCGCGGCCTGATTGCCGACGCGATCATCGCCCGGGCAAAAGAACACGGCATTTATGTCCATGAGTCGCCTGCCCTGGTGGCTCTGCTCGCGCAGGTGGATCTGGACCAGCACATCCCGCCGCAGCTCTACATCGCGGTGGCGGAACTGCTGGCATGGTTGTATCGATTGGAACGCGGGGAGGCGCCGGTGTTTTCTACTTCCGCCGGTGAAACCAATCCGGGCTAAAATTCAACACGCACTTTGCTCGCCCCGCTCATAGAGATGACAAGCCCCATCGCCGAATCCGGTTCCGGTACTGCGCCGACCCAGAAAGTCGTCGCTGAACTCCTGCCCAACGACGAATTCAGTCAATACCTGTTGCGCACGAAGAGCGAGATGTTTACCGTTTTTCGCGGCCTGGCGGAACATGTAGCGCAAGTCACCATGATCTTCAATGAAGGACGCGACATGGTGCTCACCAGTCTGATGAGTTACGGTGACGACGGTCTGGTTTTTGAGTTTGGCGCAAGCGCGGAGATGAACCGCAAGGCACTGAAAGCGGACAAACTGTTCTGTGATTGCCTGCTCGAGAAAGTGAAAATCCAGTTCATCCTGCGTGGCGTCGATCAAGTCGAAATCGATGGGCGCTCGTCGTTCCGGGCGGCGCTGCCGGACAGCCTCCTGCGCTTGCAACGGCGCGAGAACTATCGGCTGGTCACGCCCATTACGCGGCCGCTCAATTGCAAACTCCGCTTTGCCGCTGCGGACGGCTCAAGCCGCCTGATCGAAGCCCACGTTGCCGACATCAGCGGCGGCGGTGTTTGCCTGGTGGGACTGCCGCTGAATCTGGCACTCGAAACCGACATGGAACTTCCCGGCTGCGAGATCGAGTTGCCCGAGGTCGGGTCGCTCACCGCTACCCTGCGCCTGCGCTGGCTGACGGAAACCGTCACCCGCAGCGGAGCCCGCGCCCAGCGAGCCGCTTGTGAGTTCGTCGATCTGCCAGGGCCTATGGCAAGGCTGATTCAGCGTTACATCATCAAGACCGAACGCGAGCGCAAGGCGCGCGAATCGGGGATGGCCTGACGGGGGAAATCTGCAGGGAAGCCTGCTGTTTACAGCCCGCTTTCCCCCGTTTTTGGTCTGTTTGTGGGCGATTGTCAAACATGGCTTAAATAAGCCGAGGTTTTAGCGTTTGTTCGCATGCTCTCGAATCGGGCCGGCGGCAATAATTGCCGCTATGAGAGAGAACTTCCGTGGCTGAAGACAGCGACCTCGAACGAACTGAAACCGCGTCTGCGCGGCGCCTCGAACAGGCGCGCGAAGATGGCAATGTTCCGCATTCGCGCGAACTGATGGCATTCATGGTTATGGCTGCCGGCGCTGGTGCGTTCTGGGTGCTTGGCGACTGGATGGCGCATGGTGCCGCCCGCCTTTTGCGGCATGGCTTGAGCTTCAGTCGCAGCGCCGCGTTCGATACTGCGATCATGAGCGGTGGCGCACTTGCGCAGACTATCGATGCCTTTACCCTCGCCGGGCCGATTTTCCTGGCCATCATTGCAGCCATCATCGCGACACCCTTCGTTATGGGTGGCTGGATATTTTCGCCCAAGGCATTTCAGCTCGATCTCACGCGCATCGATCCGCTCAAGGGCCTCGGGCGCATGTTTTCCTGGCAAAGCCTGGCTGAACTGGTCAAGGCCATTCTCAAGGCCCTGTTGATTGGCGGCGTGTTGTACTGGATCGTCCGCCATGAACAGGATCGCCTGTTTGCCCTGCTGGCACAGCCCATCGAGACCGGGCTGGCTTCATTTTCCCAGCTGCTTTTTTTCAGCTTTGTTGCCCTGATTACCGGCCTGGCGATCATAGCGGCGATCGATGTACCGTTTCAGCTCTGGCAATACCACGACCGGTTGAAAATGACCCGCGAGGAGTTGAAGAAGGAAGCCAGGGAAAGCGAGGGCGACCCTCACCTCAAGGCGCGGATCCGCAGTCAGCAGCGCGAGATGGCACGCAGCCGCATGATGTCTGAAGTGCCCAAGGCGGACGTGGTGGTGACAAACCCGACGCACTTTGCCGTGGCGCTGAAGTATGACAGCAGCGCGATGGGGGCCCCGGTGGTCGTGGCCAAGGGGATGAATCTGATTGCCCAGCGCATTCGTGATATTGCCGGCGACAACCAGGTGCCTTTGCTCGAGGCCCCGCCCTTGGCGCGTGCGCTGTATCGACACGCCGACGTCGGCGACCAGATTCCCGCCGCCCTGTATGCCGCTGTGGCCGAGGTCATGGCCTGGGTTTACCAGATGAACGCATTTGCCGCGAATGCCGGCGCGATGTTGCTGCCGACCGTACCGGCGCTGATTGCCGTGCCCGAAGGGCTCGATCCGGGAGCGCCTGAATGAATGACAGCCTGACCGCGCAGAACTTTCTCGGCCGCCTGAACATTCGCCAGATGCTGGCGCCGCTGCTCATCGTGGTCATTTTGTCGATGATGGTGCTGCCGCTGCCGACATTTGCGCTCGACGTGTTCTTCACCTTCAACATCGCCATCTCGATCATGGTGCTGCTGGTGGCGATGTACACCATGAAGCCGCTCGACTTCGCGATTTTTCCCACGGTTCTGCTGGTGACGACGCTGCTGCGACTGTCGCTGAACGTGGCTTCGACGCGAGTCGTGCTGTTGCGCGGGCACACCGGGCCGGATGCGGCCGGCAAGGTGATCGAAGCCTTCGGCCACTTTCTGGTCGGCGGCAATTACGCCGTCGGCATCGTGGTGTTCATCATCCTGACCCTGATCAATTTCATCGTCATTACCAAGGGTGCCGGGCGCATCGCCGAAGTTTCGGCGCGCTTCACGCTGGATGCGATGCCGGGCAAGCAAATGGCCATCGATGCCGACCTGAACGCCGGCCTGATCGGCGAGGACGAAGCGCGCAAACGTCGCGCCACCGTGGCGCTGGAGGCCGATTTCTACGGTTCGATGGACGGTGCCTCGAAATTCGTGCGCGGCGATGCCGTCGCCGGCATTCTGATCCTGTTCATCAACATCATCGGCGGCCTGATTGTCGGGGTCATCCAGCACGACATGAGCGCGGGGGACGCGGCCAAGGCCTACACCCTGCTGACGATCGGCGACGGCCTGGTGGCGCAGATTCCGGCGCTGATCATTTCCACGGCGGCCGGTCTGGTCGTGACGCGGGTAGCCAACGAACAGGACATCGGCCAGCAGCTGGTGACGCAATTGTTTGGCAACCCCATGGTGCTGGCCCTGACTGCCGTCATCCTCGGTACGCTCGGGCTGATTCCGGGCATGCCGAACTTTGTCTTCCTGATGCTGGCATCGATCCTGGGTTTCCTTGCATGGCGGGGGCTGCGTCGTCTGCCTGCGATGGAGAAGGAGGCTGCGGCAGCCGCTGCCGCGCAACAGGCGGTCGCTCAACCCGCGGAAAACCTCGAAGCCGGTTGGTCCGACGTCGTGCCCGTTGATGTACTGGGCCTCGAGGTAGGTTACCGCCTGATTCCGCTGGTCGACCGCGGGCAGGATGGCGAATTGCTGAAGCGGATTCGTGGCTTGCGCAAGAAATTTGCCCAGGAGATCGGCTTCCTGCCGGCTCCGGTGCACATCAGGGATAACCTGGAACTGCGTCCGAATGCCTATCGGCTGACCCTAAAAGGCGTACCTATCGGAGAGGGCGAGGCATTTCCCGGCCAGTATCTGGCGATCAATCCGGGGCGCGTTTCCGGGCAGTTGGCAGGAACGGCGACGCAGGACCCGGCATTCGGCCTTCCCGCGGTATGGATCGATGCCACTTTGCGCGAGCAGGCCCATGTTTTTGGCTATACGGTGGTCGATGCCAGCACCGTGATTGCCACCCACCTGAATCACGTGATTCTCTCCCACGCGACGGAACTGCTGGGCCGGCAGGAAACGCAGGCGCTGCTGGATCATCTCGCGAGCGAGTCGCCCAAGCTGGTCGAGGACCTTGTGCCGAAGCAGTTGCCGCTCGGAGTCTTGCAGCGCGTACTGCAGAACCTGCTCGAAGAGGGCGTGAATATCCGCGACATGCGCACCATTATCGAGACCCTGGCAGATCATGCGCCGCGTACGCAAGATCCGCTTGAGCTCACGTCGCAGTTGCGGATTGCGCTCGGTCGCGCCATTGTCCAGCAGCTCTATCCCGCCGGTAATGAAATGCAGATCATGGCGCTGGAGCCTGCCCTGGAACGCATGCTCGGTCAGGCGCTGCAGGGCGGCAATGATACTGGCGGCATCGAGCCGGGCCTGGCCGACACGCTGCTGCGCGAGACGGCCGCGGCCGCCCGGCACCAGGAAGATCTGGGCCTGCCGCCGGTGTTGCTGGTGCCCGGCAACCTGCGCTGGCTCATGTCCCGCTTCCTGCGCCGCGCGGTGCCGCAACTCAAGGTTATCGCCAATGGCGAAGTGCCTGACTCGAAAACCATCAAGGTGACGACTATCATCGGAGCAAGCAAATGACGGTAAAACGCTTCGTCGGCGCCAGCGCGCGCGACTGCCTGCGGCGCGCGAAAGAAGAGCTCGGGCCGGATGCAGTGGTCATTTCGAACCGGGCCGTGGAGAATGGCGTTGAAATCGTCGCCATGTCGCCGGAGAGCCTCGATGCCATCTCGCGACAACTGCGTCCGGCGACCCAGTCTCCCTCTTCTGCGCTGCCCGCGCCGCCCCGTCAGGCGCCACCAACAGATGATGACTACACGGTCACCCTGTCGTCGGCAAGGCGCGACGCAAACCAGTCGCCCTCGCGCGAGCCGCCCGTGGTGCGTCCGTGGGCACCTTATGGCAGTGCCGATACGGCCGCGGCAAGGAAGATTTCTGTGCCGCAGGAGAAAAGGGAGGAAGCGCCGGGTATGCGCCCGCCGTCGCCCCGGAATTCGCCTGGCACCACGCCGCGCAAGCCAGCAGACACCCTTGCACCACAGCCATTGGCCGCCTCGTTGTGCGTGACGGCAAACGAATTTTCATCGACATCGCCCGCCGATGTCTCACCGCAGACGGCGCAGTTGATGGACGAGATGCGGATCATCAAGAATTTGCTCGAGCGCCAACTGGCCGGTTTCGCCTGGGGCGAAATGGCGCGGGAAGCCCCGACGCGTGCATTGCTTCTCGGCGAGATGCTTGCGGCCGGGTTTTCGGGAAGTCTGACGCGCCGCCTGGTACAGGAAATGGCGGCTGATCTGGGCCAGGACGATGGTCGCAAGTGGCTCACCGCCGCCGTCAATCGGCGCTTGCGCACCTTGTCGTCCGAAGCCGACTTCATCGATCGCGGCGGAGTCTATGCCCTGGTTGGGCCGACCGGCGTGGGCAAGACCACGACCACGGCCAAGCTGGCCGCCCGCTGCGTTGTGCGCTATGGCGCAGAGCGCCTGGCGCTGCTCACTACCGACGGCTATCGCATCGGCGCTCACGAACAGTTGCGCATTTATGGCCGCATCCTTGGCGTTCCCGTGTTCGTGGTGCGCGATGGCGAAGACTTGCGCCGTACGCTCGAAGACCTTCGTGACAAGCACATGGTGCTGATCGATACGGTGGGCATGAGCCAGCGCGACCGCATGGTGGCGGAACAGGCGGCCATGCTGACACGTTCCGGCGAGGTCAATCGCCTGCTCCTGCTGAATGCCGGCAGTCGCGGCGATACGCTCGACGACGTGGTGCGCGCCTATGGCGGCGAAGACCTGGCCGGTTGCATCCTGACCAAGGTGGATGAGGCCACGGCCCTGGCGCCGGCGCTCGATTGCATCGTGCGCCACGGCCTGACCCTGAGTTATGTCGCCAACGGCCAGCGCGTGCCTGAAGACCTCCATCTGCCGAATCGCAAATACCTGTTGCACCGCGCCTTCAAGGTCGCAGTCAGCGAGACGGCGCACAGCTTGCGCAATGAGGAAGTCGCACTGACGTTTGCGCAGACTGAGGATTTGACGCGGGGAGCTTCGCTTGCTTGACTCGATCTCTGGCGCCGCGACGGATCAGGCCGCCGGACTGCGGCGCCTGTTCGGCGCGCGGGCGGCGCGCGTGGTCGCCTTCGTCTCGGGGCGCGAAGCCTGCGGGCGCACCACGCTGCTGGTGCGCACTGCTGCTGCGCTGGCCGAGGCCGGGCAAGCCGTGGTGATCATCGACGAGAATACCGGTGCCGATAACGTGCACTCGGCTTTCGGCATGAAGGCGAAGCATGATTTGCTGGACCTGGTGCGCGACGGCTACCCGATTGCACGACTGGCGCAACCCGTGGCGGCCCGGCTCAGCGTAATGTCTGCGGCGAAGTTCGCGGCCGATGTACAGTACGTCGATGCCCCTGCTGCGCGGCGGCTCGACGCTGCCCTCAGGCAGCTGCAGGAAGGCAGTTCCTTTGTCCTGATCGACTGCGCCGCGCGCAATGGCCAGCATCTGTCGCCGCTGGCACTGGCCACGCCGCACATGGCCGTGGTGGTCGCGGCACAAAGCTCGGCAATTACCCGGGCCTACGCCTTGATCAAGCGCCTGGCGCAGGAGCGCGGGCGCGACGGATTTCATGTCGCGATTACCCGGGCGCGAACCGAGCAGGAAGCGCTGGCGATATTTCACAACATGCGCCAAACGGCCCGCGAGCACTTGGGCGTACGTCTGGAATATCTGGGCAGCGCACGCGTCCCGATGGCGGACAATCTCGCCGGGGCCCTGCAAAGCCGCCTGTCGCCGGCACCGGAGGAGGGGGACGGATTTGGATTCCTGCCTTTTGCGCGACGCACAACTGCTGTAGCAGCGGCTCCGAAACATCTGGAATCGGCGTAGCCAGCCAGTCAGCCTCGACTTTACGTCAAGGCGCATTCCGGATTCATCCTGCTTCGCCAACGATAGGCCCGGTTCTGCGTCGCCCTACGTAGATACCGCAGTTTGTCGCGTAATTCACGGATAAACAAAACCTTGCGCGGGTGGGATTATTATCGCTCTGCGTATTGCGCGAACATTTCGTTAGCTTGTTTCCGATGGCATACAAGAGTTCGCGGGACGTTTTGCAAGGACGGGCGTTGTGAGCACAGTCATGCAGATGACCGATTCGGCGACAATACCGCTGTCCATCCATGGACCAGATGGCGAGGGATTTGTGCGGCTGCAAAACCTCACGTCCATGGGCTCACGCGCTGCCGCGATCAGCCCTCATGCCGCGGACGAGGTGCGTCCCATGAACGCGGCGACCATCCTGATCGTCGACGACGAGCCGACCAACCTGTTTCTCCTCACCACTTTGCTGCGGCCCGAGTATTTGGTGCGCGCCGCCAACTCGGGAGAAAGTGCCTTGCGCGCGGTGGCGAGCGAACCGCGACCGGATCTGGTGCTGCTGGACGTGATGATGCCCGGGATGGACGGCTATGAGGTGCTGGCGCGGCTGAGCGAGAACCCCGCCACGCGCGGCATCCCCGTGGTTTTCGTCACGGCGCTGGCCGAGGCGGCGGACGAAGAGCGCGGCTTGCAACTCGGTGCTGCCGACTACATCACCAAGCCGGTCAAGCCTGCTGTGGTGCAGGCCAGGGTACGCCTTCATCTCCAGGCCAAGCAGGCCCGCGACTGGATGAAGGATCAGAACGCCAGTCTCGAAGCCGAAGTGGCCCGGCGCATGGCCGAGAATGATCTGACCCAGCTCGTCAGCATCCGGGCGCTGGCGCACCTGGCCGAGACACGCGACCCCGAGACCGGCAATCATATTTACCGCACGCAGAACTATGTTCACATCCTGGCCTTGCGGCTGGCTTCGCATCCGCGCTTTTCTGCAGTCCTCAGCCTGCACAACATCGACCTGCTGACCAAATCCGCGCCGCTGCATGACATAGGCAAGGTCGGCATACCCGACAGCATCCTGCAGAAACCCGGCCCGCTGACACCGGCAGAGTGGAAAATCATGAAGACCCACGCCAAGCTCGGTTCCGATGCCATCGAGCAGGCCGAGACCGACGCCGAGAAACCCGTCGACTTTCTTGTCCTGGCCAAGGAAATTGCGCACTGGCATCACGAGCGCTGGGACGGCAGCGGCTATCCCGACGGACTGGTTGGCGAGTCCATACCCTTTGCCGCGCGACTGATGGCCCTGGCCGACGTCTTCGACGCCCTGATTGCGCCGCGGGTGTACAAACCGGCGATGCCGTTCGCCGAGGCCCGCGACCTCATCGCCGCCGAGCGCGGCAAGCACTTCGATCCCGACGTATGCGACGCATTCCTTACCGGTTTCGACGAGTTTGTCGCCATTGCGGAGCGTTACCGCGAAACTGATGAATCGCCACTATCAGGCGTGCGGTCACCGTAGCCATGAACCAGAGCAAGCCGGATCGGTGGTGGACCGCCGAATGGCGGCACCCGGTATCACCCGGAGGGCAATTTCATGATTGACGAACTGAGCCGGCTTCTGGCGGTCAACGGCTATCTTCCTCACGGGTATTGCATCAGTTGGTCGCCGACGCTGCTATGGACCTTTGTCGCCAGCGACATCCTGATTTTCCTTTCGTATTTTTCCATGCCCGTGGCCATCGGCTATTTCGCGCAGCGACGCAAGGATTTCCCCTACCGCTGGCTCCTATGGCTGTTCGCCGTCTTCATCATGGCCTGCGGCGCGACCCACCTGATGGGAGCCATCGTGCTGTGGCAGCCGATGTACGGCCTGGATGCCCTGCTCAAGGCGATTACCGCCTTCGTTTCGGTGCTTACCGCAGTCGCGCTCTGGCCCTTGATCCCGCACGCGCTGAAACTGCCCAGCCCAGATCAACTGAGGTACGCCAACGAAGCCCTGCAAACCGAGATCGCGGTACGCAAACGTGCCGAGGAGGCCCTGAGAGTGGCGAACAAGGCGGTGGAAGCCAGCCTGCAAAAGGAGCGGATGATCATGGCGGCCATTGTCGAGGGCTCCAGTGATTCCATCTATGCCAAGGACCTGGAGGGCCGCTACCTGATGGTCAATCGGGAATTTGAGCGACTTATCGGCAAGTCCGCCGACCAGATTATCGGCAGCGATGATACGACGTTGCTTCCACCAGATCAGGCCAAGATAATTCGCGACAACGACTGCCGCGTAATCGCCGAGAGCAGGATAAATACTTACGAACAAACGCTCTCCACCGCGGATGGTGAGCGCACCTACCTGGCTACCAAGAGTCCGCTGCAAGATGGCGCGGGTCAAGTCATCGGCATGTTCGGCATCTCCCGCGACATCACCGAGCGGTATCGGGCCGCAGCGGAACTCAGGCAGCAAGCGGAGGCGCTGGCCCAGCGCAACGACGAACTCGAGCGCTTCAACCGCGCCACGGTTGGCCGTGAGCTGGAAATGATCAGCCTCAAGCAGCAGGTGAATGGACTGTCGCGCGAACTCGGGCGGGCGCCGCCGTTTGCGCTGGACTTTGCCGGCGCGCCGGACGCAAAGGGGCCGACATGATCGACCTGGATATACGCACCGTTGTTTTGCTGGCGGCGATCAGTTACCTGGTCTGCACGGCGTTTGTCGTTCAGTTGTGGTGGCAGGACCGCAGCCGTTTCGACGGTATGAACTTCTGGGCCATCAACTTCATTTTGCAAACCGTGGCGCTGGGCCTGATCGTGTCGCGCGGCACCATCCCCGACTGGATATCCATCTTCCTCGCCAACGTCCTGGTGCTGGCGGGTGCGTTGCTGAACTACATCGGGCTGGAACGATTCCTGCGTAAGCCCGGTCCGCAACTGCACAACCATCTTCTGCTCGTGGTCGCCAGCTTCGCATTGGGCGTTTTTTCCCTGATGCATCCCGATCTGCCCAAGCGTACGCTGGTCACCGCGGTGTTTCTGCTGATCGTTTGCGTGCAATGCGTGTGGCTCCTGTGGCATCGGGTCGAGCCCGCGCTGCGCCCGCTGGCATTCGGCACCGGCCTGGTATTCGCCGGGTACTGCCTGCTCAGTCTCGTCCGCATCGCCGGCTATTTCGCCGGTGCGACCGGACCGGGCGACTATTTTCAATCAGGCGCTTTCAATGCACTGGTGATCGTTTGCTACCAGACCCTGGTCGTTTTGCTGACCTATAGCCTGGTGCTGATGGTGAACCGGCGCCTGATCGCGGAGATCGCGACCGAGCAAGACAAGTTCGCCAGCGCCTTCCACGCGGCCCCATACGCCATCACGCTGACGCGCCTGTCCGACGGTATGATCATCGATGCCAACCAGGAGTTCGAGACGATCACCGGCTATGAACGCGCTGAAGTCGTCGGCCAATCGACCATCGGGCTGCACATCTGGGAGCGCGACGAAGATCGCGCCGCCGTCGCCGACGCCCTGGCAAGGGATGGCAGGGTAAGGGCGCGCGAAGCGAATTTCCGGACGAGATCCGGGGCGGCGATGGTTGGACTTTTTTCGGCGGACATCATCGTCGCGGATGGTGAGCGCAATGCGCTGTCCTGCATCCTCGACATCACCGAGCGCAAGCGGGTCGATGCGGCGCTGCTTGAAAACCAAAAACTGCGGACCAGTGAGCATGCCGCCCTCTTCGAGGCCCAGCGTCAGGCCCGACTTGCGGCACTGAACTTGATGGAAGACGCTGTCGTCGCCAGGACCAGGACCGAGGCCATCCTGATGGATCTGCGAGAGAGAGAAGAGCAATATCGCTCGCTCTTTGAAAACAGCATGGATGGCGTGCTCCTCACCACGGTGGATGGCGGCATCGTGGCGGCAAATCGCGAGGCCCAGCGCATGTTTGGCTATAGCGAGGACGAGTTGCGCGGCCTCGGCCGACACGGCGTCGTCGATCCGACCGATTTCCGGTTGGATCCGGCGTTGCAGGAGCGCGCAAAGGCGGGCCGATTCAAAGGCGAGCTGATGCTGATCAGGAAGGGTGGCGCAAGATTCCCCGCCGAGGTTTCTTCGCTGATATTCCAGGACAAGGATGGTCGGGCGATGAGCAGCATGATCGTGCGGGACATCACCGAGCGGCAGAAAGCCACTGAGGCGTTGCGGGCGAGCGAGATAAGCTACCGGGTGCTGACCGACGCGGCAAGGGATGCGATCGTCACCATCGACAGCGCGGGAAATATCGTGGGATCGAATCCGGCTTGCGAGCAGCTTTTTGGCTACGCCAAAGGCGAACTTGCCGGGCGTTCGCTGACCCTGTTGGTTCCTCGTCGATTTCACCAGCGGCATGAGGGAGGCTTGCAGAAACGGCTGCTGGATGGAGCCCCGCCCCTGGGCGGGAAAACCGTCGAAGTGCCAGGGGTGCACAAGGACGGCAGCGAATTTCCGCTGGAACTCTCGGTGGTGCAATGGGTTTCGGACAAGGGTCACTTTTTCACCGGTTTCATGCACGACATCAGTGAGCGCAAACGGGCGGAAGCGGCTCTGCGCGAAAGCGAACAGCGGTTCAGGGGCTTCATCGAGAACGCCAGCGACATCGTTTTTGCATTGTCACCGCAAGGTATCGTCACTTACGTGTCGCCGAACTGGCTGGGCCTGATGGGAGAACCTGCGGCAGAAGCGATTGGCAAGTCCATCGCAAGCTACCTTCACCCTGACGATAGCGACATGTGCCGGCGGCTTCTCACCGAAGCCTCGGCGACCGAGGAACCCGTTAGCGTCGAGTACCGGGTTTTTTACCGGGGTGGTGCGGTGCGCTGGCATTCTGCCAAGGGAGTGGCCGTGCGCGACTCGAGTGGCAATGTAATCGGTTTTCAGGGAATTGCGCGGGATGTCACCGAGCACAGGGGCGATGAGGACCAGTTGCGCAAGCTCTCGCTGGCCGTAGACCAAAGCCCGGAAAGTATTGCCATCACCAACGTCGATGCCGAGATCGAGTATGTGAACGAAGCCTTCCTGCGGGCGACGGGCTACAGCCGCGAGGAAGTAATCGGTCAGAACCCGCGCGTCCTGCAATCGGGCAATACGCCGCCCGAGACCTACGTCGCCATGTGGAATGTGCTGCGACTGGGCCAGCCGTGGAAGGGCGAGTTCTACAACCGCAGGAAAGACGGCAGCGAATACGTCGAGTTCGCCATCATCACACCGCTGCGCCAGCCCGACGGCTCAATCAGCCACTATGTGGCGGTCAAGGAAGACATCACCGAAAAGAAGCGCATCGGCATTGAGCTGGACTCCTATCGGCATCATCTGGAAGAACTGGTCGAGAGGCGCACGGAGGAACTGGTCGCATCCCGGCACCAGGCCGAAGCCGCCAACCAGGCCAAGAGCAGCTTCCTGGCCAACATGAGCCACGAGATCCGCACCCCGATGAATGCCATCATCGGCCTGACGCACATTTTGCGGCACGGCGGGGTGACGTCCGAACAAGCCGAGCGGCTGGACAAGATACAAGGCGCCAGCCGGCACCTGCTGTCGATCATCAACGACATCCTTGACGTGTCAAAGATCGACGCCGGCCGGCTGCAACTGGAAAGCACCGACTTTTCGCTCGCCGCCATCCTCGACACCGTCGCGTCGATGATCGGCGCTACGGCGCACGAGAAGGGGCTCAGGATAGAAGTCGACGCCGGTACCGTTCCTCCCTGGTTGCGCGGCGATCCGACGAGATTGCGCCAGGCGCTGCTCAACTATGCCGGCAATGCCGTCAAGTTCAGCAAGAACGGCGCCATTGTCCTGCGCGCCCTCCTGTTGCATGAACGCAGTGACGTGGTTCTGGTGCGTTTCGAAGTCGAGGACTCCGGCATCGGCATCACGCCCGACCAGATGAAGCGCTTGTTCCAGGCCTTCGAGCAGGCCGACGCCTCGACCACGCGCAAGTTCGGCGGCACCGGCCTGGGGCTCGCCATCACCCGGCGCCTGGCGCGCCTGATGGGCGGAGAAGTCGGCGTTGACAGCACGCCGGGACAAGGCAGCACCTTCTGGTTTACGGCTCGCCTGCAACGCGGCCACGGCATCATGCCCACCGAGTCGGTGATCCGGGACGCCGTGGATGCCGAAACGCAGTTGCGCAATTACCACGGTGCTGCGAGGCTGCTGCTGGCGGAAGACAACCCGATCAACCGCGAAGTGGCGCTGGAACTGCTGCATGGCGCGGGTCTGGTAGTGGACACGGCCGCCGACGGCCGCGAGGCGCTGGGAAAAGCGCAAACCCATGCCTATGATCTGATCCTGATGGACATGCAAATGCCCAACATGGGCGGCATCGAAGCCACCCGCGCGATCCGTGCCCTGCCGGGCTGGGAAAAGACACCTATCCTGGCCATGACCGCCAACGCTTTCGACGAAGATCGCCTGGCCTGCGAAGAGGCGGGCATGAACGACTTCATCACCAAGCCGGTCGAGCCCGACGCGCTCTATCGCACCTTGCTGGTCTGGCTGGCGGCTGCGGCAACACGTGCGCCGGATACGGCAGGCAGGCCGCCCGAGCGCATGCTGGCCGCGCCTGCGCCCCCACAGCCGGTGCCGCAAAGCCTGCCGCAGCCGCTGGTTGATTTCAGCGGGCTCGATACGAAGCGGGGGCTGGCTGCCTTGCGTGGCAACGCAGTCATCTATCTGAGGTTGCTGCGGCAGTTTGCCGCCAGCCACCGCGAGGATTCGCAGCACCTGCGCGACGAGCTTGCCGCGGGCCGCTTAGATGAGGCCCGGCAACGGCTGCATGCGCTCAAGGGGGTGGCCGGAACCCTGGGTGCGACCGGTCTTCAAGGCGCTGCAGCGGCCCTGGAACTGGCCTTGCACAGCGCTGCCACGGCATCGGTGCTGGCAGCACTGCTGGACACCCTGCAAACCGAGCAGAGCGCGCTGAATGAGGTTCTGGCGCGCTTGCCCGAAGTGGCCGCCACAGCGGGCGCGGGAAGAGACAGCGCCGCCGACTGCGTCCGGGCACGGGTGCTGCTCAAGCAGCTGGAACCTCTGTTGGTCAGCGACGATACCGCGGCGGGCGAGTTGTTCGAGGCCAACCGCGCCGTGTTGCTGGCAACGCATGGGGCAGGAGCGATAAGACTGGGACGGCAGATGGCAGACTTCGACTATCCGGCGGCTCTGGCGACCTTGCGCGATCTGGTCCGGCAAGCTCCGGGAAACTGATGAGGCGGAAAAATGGACAAAAAGCCCGGGACTGATCCAATAAAACCGAATCACGCCGAAGCGACGATACTGGTGGTCGACGACGAGCCGGCCAATCTCGGCGTGCTGAACGCGGTGCTCCAACCCCATTTTCGCGTCCGCGTCGCCCGCTCGGGGGCCGAGGCATTGCGGGTAGTCGGGACGGCGCCGAGGCCCGACCTGGTTTTGCTCGACGTGATGATGCCGGAGATGGACGGCTACACGGTGCTGGCCAAACTGCGCGAATCGCCTGTGACCCGCGAACTGCCGGTGATTTTCGTCACGGCGATGGATTCCAGCGAAAACGAGCAGCACGGGCTGGAACTCGGTGCCGTCGATTACATCACCAAGCCGATCAGTCCGGCCATTGTGCTCGCCCGAGTGCATACTCAGCTCGAACTCAAGGCGGCCCGCGATCATCTGGCTGATCAGAATGCCCGGCTCGAAGGTCTCGTGGCAGAACGGACCCAGGCGCTCAAGTTGGCGCTGGACAAGACCGAGACAGCGCATGCGGCCCTGAAGAAGTCGTACCTGGGCACGCTGATGGCCATCAGCGCCCTGGCTCAGCTGCGCGGTGCTTCCATCGGCGAACATTCCCGCCGCGTGGCCGATATGTCTCGCCAACTGGCGCGCGACATGGGGCTGACCGAAGCGGAAGCCCAGGATGTGTTCGTCGCCGCGCTGCTGCACGACATCGGCAAGATCAGCTTTCCCGACGAGATGCTGAAGAAGCCGGTCAACGCCATGACTGCTGAGCAATTGGCCATCTACCGGCGACACCCGACGCGGGGGGCTGACGCGCTCGCCAAGATAGAGGCCCTGGCGGATATCGCACCCATCGTCCGCTACCATCACGAACGTTATGATGGCTCGGGCTTCCCCGAGAGGCGTAGTGGTCTCGATATCCCCCTGGGTGCCCGTATCATCGCCGCCGTCAGCGACTATGACGACTTCAGGAGCGGGGCGCTGACCACGTCGCCGATGACGATAAAGAATAGCCACCGCTCGCTGGTCGAGGGTCGTGGCCGTCGCTATGACCCTGCAGTCATCGATCGGCTGGAGCCCCTCCTGGCTTTCGACGAGGCTGACGAGATCGACGAGATCAGGGTCAGCGCCGGCCACCTGCAGGAAGGGATGTTGCTGACACGGGATGTGATGCACCCCGATGGCTTCCTCCTGCTGTCGAAGAGCACGGCGCTGGAGCGGCGCCTGATAGACCAACTGGTCACCGTGGAGCGAGATTCAGGCCGCAGCGTGGAGATCTACGTGTTGCGGGAGCGTGTCGGGCGCTGAGGTACCTGCAGCAGGCCGCATGACTGATTCATGTGGCTATGCCGGGTACGACACCTGACTGCGCCTGCGTCGCCCTACGTAGATACCGCAGTTTGTCGCGTAATTCACGGATAAACAAAACCTTGCGCCTTTGAGAATATGCCTGTGCGTGGGACGCGAACATTCCGGCGACTCGCCTTGATGGGCGAAACGCAAGGCTTCGCGGCCCTTTTACAGGGGAAGGAACTATGCGTGAGCTTGTGCGGGTGAACGATTCGGTGACGACATTCTTGTCCCTCCATGGTTTGCGCGGCGGGGAATACCTGCGGCTGAACATTCCCCCGGCCGCGCCCACGACATTCTGACCAGCATGCGAATTCACCTGGCCCCTTCCGCGAAGCCACAGTCAATGCGCCAAACACGGCCGGAGCGACGGAATTGATGTACACCGCCCAGGGCGTACTCGCCAAAGACCAGCAGGTTGCCAGTTACGTTCCACTCGTAAAGCGCATCGCTTTCCTGCTGATGGCAAAGCTGCCGGCCAGCGTTGATGTTGATGATCTGATCCAGAACGGAATGATCGGACTGCTCGATGCGCTTGATCGCTATGAAGAAGGTCTGGGCGCCCAGTTCGAAACCTATGCGGTGCAGAGGATACGCGGGGCCATGCTGGATGGCTTGCGGGAAAACGACTGGTTGCCGCGTGGCGTGCGCCGCGAGATGCGCCGGGTCGAGGCGGCGATTCGCAAACTGGAGCACGAACGCGGTCGCGCGCCTTCCGAGGGCGAACTTGCAGGGGCTCTGGACATGTCCCTGGCGGACTACCAGAAGCTGCTGCTCGATGCGCGCGGCCATCAACTGGTCTATATCGAGGACATGACCGATGGCAGCGGCGACGACTATCTCGAGCGTCATGCGCCGTCGACCGGCCTCGACCCGCTGGCATTGCTGGAGGAGGCCGGGACGCGCGCAGCTCTGGCAACGGCAATCGAAGCGCTGCCGGAAAGGGAAAAACTGATGATGGCCCTGTATTACGAACAGGATTTGAATCTGCGTGAAATCGGCGAAGTTCTGGGAGTGACCGAGTCGCGTGTCTGTCAATTGCATAGCCAGGCGGTCGCCCGTTTGCGCGCCAGCGTTACGGGTGGAAGCAGACCGGTCAGCACGATGCGCCGCGATTCGGCGGCGGCCCGCAGCGGAGCCTGATGGCCATGGACAAGATCAGTTTCCTTGGTTTGTTTATCGGATTGACGGCCATCGTCGGCGGTCAGGTGCTCGAAGGTGGCCACCTCGATTCACTGGTGCAGCCGACAGCATTTTTGATCGTCGTCGGCGGCACCCTGGGTGCGGTGATGTTGCAAAGCCCGCTGAGGGTTTTCAGGGACGGGATGAAAATGACGAAATGGGTGTTTTTCCCGCCGGTCGTCGAACCGCAGAAAGTCATTGCCGACATCGCCCACTGGAGCCAGCTTGCGCGCAAGGAAGGTTTGCTCGCGCTTGAAGTCCAGATCGGCACCATGCGCGACCCGTTTGCCGCCAAGGGCTTGCAGTTGCTGGTCGATGGCGCCGAGCCGGAGCGCCTGCGCGAAGTGCTGGAGGTGGAGATCAGTGCCTGGGAGGCCAATCTGAAGGCGGCGTCCAAGGTATGGGAGTCGGCGGGAGGTTATTCGCCGACGATCGGCATCATCGGCGCCGTGATGGGCCTGATTCATGTCATGGAAAATCTGTCCGACCCAACCAAACTCGGTAGCGGCATAGCCGTGGCTTTCGTTGCCACCATTTATGGCGTGGGCGCGGCGAACCTGATTTTTCTGCCGATCGCCAAGAAGCTGATGGCGAACATCGCCCGTGTCGTCACCCTGCGGGAAATGCTGGTGGATGGCCTGGTTGGCATCGCCAATGGCGACAATCCGCGCATCATTGAAAGCCGCTTGCAAGGCTATTTCGTCTGATGGCCTACTATCGCCACCGTCGTCGTCGGCGTGATTCGGACGAGCCTGAAAACCATGAGCGCTGGCTGGTGTCCTATGCCGATTTCATAACCCTGCTGTTTGCCTTCTTCGTGGTGATGTACGGGATTTCCTCGATCAACGAGGGCAAATATCGCGTCATGTCCGATTCCATCGTGTCCGCATTTCGCAGTGTGCCGGGCCCGACCACGGGGGTGATGGCGGTGGTCAGTCCGGGCGATCCGCCGCCGATGGCGATTCCGATGCCGGTACGGCGCAATCCGGCCCGTGTCAAGACCGACGAAACGCAAGCGATGAAAAAGGAGCATTTGCGCAACCTGGCCAAGGATCTGAATCAGGCATTGGCGCCATTGATGGCTCAGGGCAAGGTCAGGGTGACCGAGGGCGCCCTGGGCATTACCGTAGACATCAATGCGAGCGTCCTGTTTGCGCCGGGCGAGGCGCGGCTCGATCTGGGGGCGGTGCGCGCCCTGGGTGCCGTGGGGCGGGTTCTGGCCGCCGCCGACTTTCCGATGGTGGTCGAGGGGCATACCGACAACATTCGCATCAGCACACCGCAATTTCCTTCCAACTGGGAACTTTCCACCGCGCGGGCGGCCAGTGTGGTGCGGCTGTTTATCGATACCGCGGTGGATCCACGGCGCCTGACCGCGACCGGCTACGCTGATCAGCGACCGGTTGCCGACAATGCGACTGCCGAGGGGCGGCAAAGCAATCGCCGCGTGGCCATCACGATAGAGTCACGAACGTCGGACAATCGGGTGGACGTACCGCTGCCGGAATAAGCCGGAAAGTTCAGGCGCTGCCCAGCGGCCGCCGGCCCGAAGAGGTTTTGCGCTGACCGTCGGCGCCATACGTGGTGGTATCGGCGGCTTCTCCCTGAAGGATCGCAAGCGCCTGCTGGTTCTGTTGCAGGCGTGCGCCAATCAGCTTGCCGTTGATCTCGTTTTCGCGTCGCGCTGTGGACGCCAGTTCCATGTAGAGCTTCCATGCATTTCGCGGGGAGAGCGCGGAGGCGGCATCTTTCGAGGCCAGCCAGGCTTCCATGCCGCCGCGTCCCGTGCCAAACCCCGCTGCACCAAGCGCGGCGTCGCGTTGCGCTTCGAGACTGGCGAGGCGTGCCGCCAGCGCCGATTTTTTCTCGGCGATTTCGGGCAGCTGTTCAATATCGCCGGTAACCAGAATGCGCCGTTCCGCGGTGATGACGGCAAGGAAACCGTGCAGTTCGGCGACCGTTTGGTCCAGAAGGGTGTGGATTGCGGTCAAGGCGATGAAGCGATCAGGCCGGTGGCCGGTTTTTACCCAGCAGTTCGCGTACGCCGTCGATCAAACGATCGGCAATCTTGTGGGCGTCGATCCGAAAACGACCTTCGGCGATCGCCTGGCGGATTTCCGCGACCCGCTTGCTGTCGAAAGGAGCCGTTGCCGAGGCGAGTGCTCCCGCCTGTTGCAGGTGCGTGGCGACCGATGCATCGCTCGCTGCGGAGGCAGTTCCCGCCGTGCTCGCAGCGGTCTGCGGGCGGGCCTTCGATGGCACGGCTGGCGAGGGTATCGAGGAGTCGATTTTCATGGTTTGCACCTGCACAAGGTTTTGAACTTGCCAGACTTAACGGCCAGGAAGTGGCGAACTTTAGCATTTACGCGCCGATTTTTTCCGGAATCGGCGGAAAGGCGCAGGAAGCAGGGCGAAGAGCCATTCACCATGGTGGATACGGCGACAATTGGGGATTGTTGGCGTTTCGGGTTGGTACGTCAATACGTTACCCCGACTGTACCGTCGTTGCGCGCGATGCCGCTGATAACCTGGCCAGAAGCGAGGCGCACCTGCGCCACTTCGCCTGTGGCGGCGTTGTTGAGCGCACGTCCTTCACTGGTGACCTGAAAGCCGGCGCCTCCAGAGACGAGTTTGACGGTCTGTCCCTGTTTCACGACCATGGGCTGTCGCAGCATGTCGGCGCGCAAGGGTCGATCGGCGGGCAGGGAAACCCTGGAGGACTGGCCGAGCGCCTGCGCGGGATCGGTCAATACGCCCGCAGGCAAATCGGCCAGGTCACCCTGGCGGCGCGCAATGTCTCCCTCGGCAACAAGCTGACCCGCGCGCAGGGGGCGGGCGCTGACCAGATAGTCGACCGCAACATGAATCTGCACCGGAACATAAAGGCTCCAGGTAGCGCCTTCCGTGCAACGCGCCTTGACATGGGTTCGTCCCCACGGCGGTGCTCCGGCATCCATGGTCACATCGATGGTGCGACAGCCGGCAGGCAAACCGCCGGCATTGATGGCGCCGATTCGGTAACTGGCCTGACCCGGCAAGCCTTTGTTCTGGACACGCAGAAAATCAGCAATGGCGCGCTGGATGGGTTCCGCGTCGGCTGCCCGCACAGGGGAGGCGATCACAAAGAATATCGAGAAGAGCGGGGCGAGGAGTGCGGTGGCAGGCAGGTGCATGGGTGAAGAATACAACACGAAGCCCTTGCCGCGAGCGCATTCGAGATCGTTCCGGCCAGCCGGCTTTTCGGGCGGCAACTTTTGCCGCGTGCCTGTCACGCATTTGCCACCGCGAGGGCGGCCCTTGCCGGATGGACCCGCTCTGATGTCTTGTCAGGCTCTGGCAGAGGCGTTACCGGAGCATGGCACGGATGATGCGTAGACCTCGCCATAACGTTTCTTGCCTATTCAGCACCCGATGCCATGATCGACCGACTTGAAGACCAGCTCAGAACCCAGCGCGCGGCACTTGGCACGCTGGTTTACCGCCAGGAACTCCTCGCCTCCAATATCGCCAATGCGGACACGCCCCATTTCAAGGCGCGCGATATTGATTTCAGGAGTGCGCTGGAAGGGGCGGTTGCCGGACGTCGAAGTGGCGATGTCGGTCTGGCGGCCAGCTCGCCACGGCACATTGCCACTCGCGTGGATTCCTCGTTCGCCGGTGTCACCCGATACCGCACCGAATTCCAGCCCAGCATCGACGGCAATACAGTGAATATGGACATAGAGCGCAGCGCATTCGCCGAGAACGCACTGCGCCTGGAGGCGGCGCTGACATTCATTCGCAGCGATCTCAAGGACATGCAACTGGCGATGAGCCAGTAACCGCCATGAGCCTGCTCAACGTATTTTCAATCGCCGGTTCCGCACTTACTGCGCAATCCGTCCGCCTTAATGCCGTGGCAAGCAACCTGGCCAATGCCGACAGCGTGGTCGGCGCGGATGGTCAGCCATATCGCGCCAAGCAGGTGGTGTTCAAGGCGACGGCGGTAGAAGGTGGCGGTACCGGAGTGCGGGCCACCCAGGTAGTCGATAGCGCCGCGCCGCTGCGCATGATGTACGACCCGGCGAGTCCGGTGGCGAACGAACAGGGTTATGTCGCCATGCCTAACGTGAATGTGGTCGACGAAATGGTCAACATGATTTCGGCTTCGCGGGCGTATCAAAACAATGTTGAAGTAATGAATGCCGCCAAGTCGCTGATGCAGAAAACGCTGGCGATAGGGCAGTAGGACTTTCCAGGAGAAATGAGATGGCAAGCACAGTAACGACAGGCAACTCGGTGACGCAGTCCTTGCTTGATTCGGTCAATGGCGCGGCCACAAAAGCCGCCAGCGTGAGCAGCGAAGCTCAGGACCGCTTCCTCAAACTGCTCACCACGCAGCTGAAGAACCAGGACCCCCTGAACCCGATGGATAACGCCCAGATGACATCGCAACTGGCGCAGATCAGCACGGTCGATGGCATCGAGAAACTCAATGCAACACTGAAGCAACTCCTGTCGTCGAGCACGGATTCGGAAGCCTTGCAGGCCGCGGCGCTGGTCGGGCACCAGGTGATGATCGCGGGTGGCGGCCTCCAGCTTACCGACGCTGGTGCAGTGGGCGGCTTCGAACTTGGCGCCAACGCAGACCAGGTGACCGTCACCATCAAGGATGCGAATGGAATCGTGATGAATACCCTGAATTTGGGCAAGCTCAATGCCGGCGTGCAAAATTTCACCTGGGACGGAAAAAATGGCGCCGGGGTGCAGGCGGTGAATGGCGCCTACAGTGTTTCGGTAGCCGCGATGCAGGGCGAAAACAAGTTGACGGCGACGGCCTTGCAACTCGCAGCCGTGCAAAACATCAATCGCAGCAGCCAGGGTGTGAGCCTGAATCTCGGGCCCTTGGGCCTGGTCACGCTGAACGACATCAAACAAATTTTCTGAACGGGAGTAGATCATGGGCTTTCAACAAGGACTGAGCGGACTCGCTACATCTTCCAAGTCGCTGGATACCATTGGCAACAACATTGCCAACTCCGGCACGATTGGCTTCAAGTCGGGCTCGACGCAATTTGCCGATGTCTTCTCCTCTTCGCTGAATGGCGCAGGAGCGGCACCGATCGGTCTGGGAGCGCGGGTATCCACCATCGTGCAGCAATTTACCCAGGGCAATATTTCGATCAGCAACAATCCGCTGGATGTTGCCATCAATGGCGGCGGCTTCTTTCAGGTGGCAGACTCGCTGGGCAGCACGCTATTCAGCCGCAATGGCCAGTTTCAACTGGACAAGAACGGTTTCCTCGTCAATGCCCAGGGTTTGCAGCTGAAGGGCATCATGGCGGTGAATGGTGCCGTGTCGCCTGGCAGCCCCAACGTGCCTCTGCGTCTGTTCGATCCCAGTCAGAGCCTGACCGGCTCACCCCAGGCCACCGGTGCCAGCGTTACGGGGACAGGCGTTCAGGTCAACCTCAATCTCGATTCGCGTGTCGCATCGCCGATTACCCCGGTATTCAGTTCCTCCGATCCGACGTCTTACAACCAATCGACGGCGGTTACCACTTACGACAGCCTCGGCAATCCGCACACCTACACGACGTATTTCGTCAAGTCGGCGACGAATGCGTGGAATGTGTACGCTACCTTGAACAATCCGGCCGGGGCCGCACCCGCGTTCAGCAACCTCGGGCTGGCGGGCGCCTTGTCCTTCGATACGTTCGGCCAGCTTACGTCGGCGCCCCTGCCCATCACCCTGACAACTGCACAGCTTGGGTATGCCGGTGGCGTTACGCCGATGAGCTTCAATCTGAATTTTGCGGGCAGCACCCAATTCGGTTCGTCTTTTTCGGTCAACACCGCGCTGCAGGATGGCTATGCCGCAGGTACCCTGGCGGGATTCAAGATCGGCAGCGACGGTACGGTGCTGGGGAACTACACCAACGGGCAGTCGGTGGTAGTGGGCCAGGCCGTGCTGGCAACCTTCCGCAATCCCCAAGGCTTGCAGCCACTCGGCAACAACGTCTGGGCGCAGACGCCCGAGAGCGGGACATCGATTCTCGGCACGCCAGGTTCCTCAGGCCAGTACGGTGTGATGCAATCCGCCGCGGTGGAAGAAGCCAACGTCGATCTGACGGCCGAACTGGTCAGCATGATTACCCAGCAGCGGGTGTATCAGGCCAATGCCCAGACCATCAAGACGCAGGACAGCATCCTGCAAACCCTGGTCAACCTGCGGTAAGCGTTACGCGCGGACGGCACTGACGATAAGGCAAACAGGGCGACAAAATGGACAGGCTGATCTACACGGCGATGACCGGTGCAAGCCAGATGCTGAACCGGCAGGCGGCGGTGGCGCACAATCTCGCCAATGTCAATTCGGCAGGTTATCGGGCCGAGGAGCATCGGTTGCGAGCGGTCCAGGTGCAGTCGAACGCCCAGCAGAAGGGTCTGGCAACGCGTGCCTTTGCTGTCGATGCCAGCACCCATACGGACTTCAATCCTGGTCCGATCATGATCACCGGCAGACCACTCGACATGGCGGTGCAGGGGACCGGTTGGTTTGCCCTGCAGATGCCCGATGGAAGCGAGGCCTATACCCGGAACGGCGGCTTTGAAACCAATGTCAATGGAATTGTGCAGACCCGCAATGGCGTGCCGGTGCAAGGTGACGGTGGCTCGATCGCCATTCCGCCCGATGTGAAGATCAGTATCGGTGTCGATGGCACGATCTCTGCTGCACCGGAGACAGGTGCCCAGAATACGGTGAGCGTCATCGGCCGCATCAAGCTGGTCAATCCGCCGCAAACCGATCTGGTGCGCGGCGAGGATGGTCTGTTTCGCATGCGCGATGGCAGCGCCGCATCGACCGATGAGAGCGTTCAGGTTGCGGCAGGGAGTCTCGAAGGCAGCAACGTGAATCCCGCCGAACAGATGGTCAGCATGATTTCCCTGGCGCGGCAGTTTGAAATGCAAATGAAAATGTTGTCGATGGCGGATGCCAACGACCGCGCCGCAACACAGGTTCTTTCGGCACTCTAGGATTGGCCGGTGATCCACTTGCTGCGGATTGAACTGACTGGCCGGGATATGCAGCCGGCAAACGGAAGGAGTTGAGAAATGCCTTTCTCATTGAGTTTTAGCGGACTGGATAGCGCATCGAGGGCTATCGACGTCATCGGCAATAACATCGCCAATGCACAAACCATAGGCTTCAAGACATCCAAGGCTCGCTTTGCCGACTCCTCATCAGGTGGGGCGAGCGCCGCCATCATTAACCAGCAATTTACGCAGGGCAGCCCGACGCAGAGCGACAACCCGCTCGACATGGCGATTACCGGGCTGGGATTTTTCCGCCTGGACAATCGCGGGGCGATTACCTATTCCCGCGACGGCCAGTTTCAGCTGTCCTATGACGATAACACTCCGGACAAGCGCGCTCTCGTCAATCGCACCGGGCTGAATGTGACCGGGTATCTGGCTGAATACTCCGCCGACCCCAAAGGCGTGATTGTGACATCGTCTGCGCCGCAGAACATCACCGTCAACCCGTTCATGCCCGCGATGGCCACCGGCAAGGTATTGCTTGGCGCCACACTGGATGCGCGCGTCGCGCCGCCATCCGTCACGCCCTTCGCCGCGAACAATCGCATGACGTATACCAATACGGCAGGGCTTGGCGTATTCGATTCGGCGGGCGTCACCCACGAGTTGAGAATGTACTTTGCCAAGTCGTCGTCGGGACCGAATGCCTGGGATCTCTATACCACCCTGGACAATGGCTCGTCGACGGGCCCGGTTGCCCTGAATTTCGATACCAAGGGCCTGATGGGTACCACCATGCCGCTGGCGTCGCAGACCTATGCATTGAGCGGTGGCGGAAGTGTTTCCGTAGCGCTTGATTTGAGCGGAACCGTTCAGTACGGCAGTGCTTTCAGCGTGGACTCGATAAGTCAGGATGGCTACGGTAACGGCGCCATCAATAGCTCAAATGGCTTTACCGTCGGGTCCGACGGGATCATTCAAGCCTTCTACTCCAACGGCCAGTCGCGCAAGGTAGCGCAGATCGTGCTGGCCAATTTTGTCAATCCCAACGGATTGATCAGCCTGGGAGACAACCAGTGGAAGGAGAACCAGGATCCGGTCAGCGGATCGGGGTCAGTGATTCTGGACACCCCGGGGCGTACCGGGTTGGTGGGCGGCAAGCCAATGGGCATGGGCACGCTGCAAGGAGGAGCCAAGGAGCAATCCAACGTAGACCTCGGCACGGAACTGGTAGCCCTGATCGAACAGCAGCGCAACTACCAGGCCAGCGCCCAGACCTTGAAGATTCAGGACCAGATCTTGCAGAACCTGATGAATGCGTCCAGGCCGTGATGGTCAGCGACAGGGACAGCGGAATATGAATGCCTATCCATCAGACAGGCCCAAAGGCCTGGTTGCCGATACCGATACCTGCACTCGCGCAGTATTCAACTTGTTTAGCTTCGCCAGGAGTAAGACCCAATGATTCGTTCCCTCTGGATTGCCAGGACAGGTCTGGATGCACAGCAGACGTCCATGGATGTCATCACCAACAACCTCGCCAACGTCAGCACCAATGGTTACAAGCGCTCGCGTCCGGTGTTCGAGGATCTGCTTTACCAGACGCTGCGACAGCCAGGGGTCGCCTCTTCTCAGGCGACTACGGTTCCTTCCGGGCTTATGCTCGGCACCGGCGTCAGGGCAATTGCCACCGAACACATATTCACGCAGGGTACCGTGCAGCAGACATCGAACCCGCTCGACCTCGCCATTCAAGGCAACGGGTTTTTTCAGGTGCAGATGCCGGACGGCACGCTTTCCTACACACGCGACGGCTCGTTTACCAAGGATGCCAACGGCCAGCTTGTCACCGCCAACGGTTATCCGCTGAGCCCGGCCATGACCATCCCGTCCAATGCGCTTAGCGTTGCCGTGTCTCGCGACGGGATCGTCACGATTACCCAGCCGGGAACTACCGCACCGACCCAGGTGGGCAACATACAGTTGGCCAACTTCGTCAACAACGGCGGATTGCAAAGCACCGGCCAGAATCTTTTTGTGGAGACGGCTTCATCGGGAACGCCGACTCCCAACACCCCGGGCACAAATGGAGTCGGCATGCTGAGTCAGGGCTATGTCGAAACTTCAAACGTGAACGTGGCCGAGGAACTGGTCAACATGATCGTGGCGCAGCGCGGATACGAAATGAATTCGAAGGCTCTCACCACCTCGGACCAGATGCTTTCCCGACTGACCCAACTGTAAATCGAGCGACATCATGAAATCGAAGATTCAGCGAAGGCTAACGCCGGCCTTATCGGCGTTAAGCGCAGCGGCCGTAGCTAAAATGAAATTTCAGTGGAGGCTAACGCCGGCCGTATCGGCGTTAAGCGCAGCGGCCGTAGCTAAAATGAAATTTCAGTGGAGGCTAACGCCGGCCGTATCGGCGTTAAGCGCAGCGGCCATAACTAAATCGAAATTTCAGCGAAGGCTAACGGCAGTTTTATTTGCCAGCTTGGTGGCGGCGCTCGCCGGATGCGTTACGACCACACCGACCACGGCGATTCATCAGCCGATGAGCATTCGTCCGGAAGCGCGCAATTATGCGCCACCGAGCAACGGGGCAATCTTCAACATCGCATCGGCCCGCCCGCTCTTTGAGGACAGGCGTGCGCGATTCGTTGGCGACACCATTACCATCAACATCGCGGAGAAGGTCCAGGCTTCCAAGAAGTCGGAGAACAAGACGACCCGCAGTCAGACGGTGGATGTGAGTGTGCCGTCCATTGTCGGCCTGCCATTCAAGGGCGCACAGGGAACGGCTCTGGCGGCGAGCGACAGCAACAATTTTGATGGCAAGGGCGAGAACACCTCATCCAATGATTTCACCGGAACGATTACCGTGACCGTGATCGAGGTGTTTCCCAACGGCAACCTGCTGGTGTCGGGCGAAAAGCAGATCGGCCTGAAGGAGGGCGAGGAGTTCGTCCGCTTCTCCGGGGTAATCAACCCGAACACGATCACGTCCGCCAATACCGTAACTTCGACGCAGGTGGCCGATGCGCGCATCGAGTACAAGGCCAACGGCTTTATCGATTCGGCACAGGTCATGGGATGGCTGGGGCGCTTTTTCCTGACCTTCCTGCCATTCTGAGGAATCTGGACATGACTAAAATCAGAAAGAGCTTCCTGACGTTCATCTGGGTGCTGGCGTCCTTGCTGGTCGTGGATGCAGCGCATGCCGAGCGCATAAAGGATCTGGCTTCGATTGCAGGCGTGCGCAATAACCAGCTCGTGGGGTACGGCCTGGTGGTCGGGTTGGACGGAAGTGGCGACCAGACCACCCAAACGCCGTTCACCGTGCAGAGCATAATCAGCATGCTATCGGCAATGGGCGTCAATCTGCCGCCCGGACAGTCACTGCAATTGAAGAATGTTGCTGCCGTCATGGTGACCGCCAATTTGCCGCCTTTTGCCCGTGCGGGGCAGCAGATCGACATCACGGTATCGTCGATCGGCAACGCCAAAAGCCTGAAGGGGGGGACGCTGATCCTTACCCCGCTGAAAGGTGCTGACGGGCAGACCTATGCCATGGCTCAAGGGAATGTCGTAGTCGTGGGGGCCGGAGCTTCCGGTGCCGGTTCCAAGGTGACAGTCAATCACCTTTCGGTCGGGCGCATTACCGGCGGAGCGACGGTCGAACGCGAAGTGGCTACGCCCCTGGGGCAAGGCGAATTTGTCTACCTCGACATGAATACGACCGATTTCGGTACCGCCCAGTTGATGGTCGAGGCAATCAACAAAATGACTCCGGGTGCCGCCACGGCCGCCGATGCCCGTCAGATCCGCGTGCGCGCTCCCACCGATCTCGATGAGCGCGTCTCCTTCATCGGGCGCATCGAGAATGTCCAGGTGACTCCGGCGAGAACTGCCGCAAAAGTGATTGTCAACAGCCGTACCGGATCTGTGGTGATGAATCAGTCGGTGATGCTTGACAGTTGCGCGGTAGCGCATGGCAATCTTTCGGTTTCGGTGAGCGCTGAAAATGCCGTGAGCCAGCCAGGCGCTTTGTCCGGCGGACAAACTGCGGCCGTGGCGAACGCGCAGATCGAAATCAAGCAGGAGGGTGGTGTGTTGATGAATGTCAAGGCGGGCGCCAATCTGGCGGACATCGTCAAAACCTTGAACGCCCTTGGAGCCAATCCCCAGGATCTGACGGCAATTCTCCAGGCGATGAAGTCGGCGGGTGCCCTGCGTGCCGAACTCGAGATCATTTGATCATTCGAGTCAGGAATATCTGGTCACCCTGATTCGACGAATGACCAAGGCGATCATCTGACATTCTTTACCCTGCCATGAACACCAGCGCAAACGCCTCCGCTGTCAATCCGAACGTCTTCGACGTAGGCAATCTTACTGCCTTGAAACGTCAGATGAAGGACGGCGATCCCAAGTCCCTGAAGGCGGTCGCGCAGCAGTTTGAGGCGCTGTTTCTGCAAATGGTATTGAAGTCCATGCGCGACGCCACCCCACGGGAAGGCATGTTCGATAGCGATCAGTCGCGGATGTACGAATCGCTGCTTGATCAGCAAATGGCCCAGGTGCTGGGGGCCAAGAGCGGTGGGACTGGGCTTGCGGCGATGATCGAGAAGCAGCTGCTGAAGCAAACCCGGGAGCCGCAAGCGCTTGACGGTCCTTTGCCCTTGTCGCCGCCAACTCAATTCATTCCCTTTACGGAGAGGGGAATGATTCCCTTGCCGGCCGAAAAGAATCAGCTACCCTTGCCCTTGCCTGCTGCACAACCGTATCCTCTTCCTGCGGTACGCGGCAGTCTCCTGTCTTCCCCGGTTGTTGGAACTGTGTCGATGGAGGAGGGTGTCAATCCGTCCGCTCCGGTTCGCGAATTCGTCGCCCGGTTGTGGCCGGCGGCAGTTGAAGCGGGACGTGCGACCGGCATTCCGGCGCATTTCATGGTGGCCCAGGCGGCGCTCGAAACCGGTTGGGGCAAATCCGAGCCGCGCCGTGCCGATGGCAGCACCAGTTTCAACGTCTTCGGCATCAAGGCGGGCGCTCAATGGCGCGGGCCAGCCGTGGACGCGACTACCACGGAAGTCGTTGCAGGCGTGTCGCAGGTTCGGGTTGAACGCTTCCGCGCCTACGGTTCCTATGAGGAGGCGTTTCACGACTACGCCAAGCTTCTGACCGGCAATCCGCGTTATGCGGCAGTTCTTGGCGCTCAGGAGCCCGCCCGCTTTGCCCGTGGGGTGCAGGCCGCAGGGTTTGCCACCGATCCCCTGTACGCGGCAAAACTCGAACGCATTATCGGCGGTACGACGCTGCGGCAGGCCCTGGCCGGCTGATTTTCAGAGGGCGAATTGTTACCGGCGCTTTGCGCCGCATTTACTGCCGTCTTTTGCCTTCTGTCCTCAGCCTGGCACGCCCGTTGCTCTATTTGCCATGAATCCTCAACTCACGGCAAGTTTTGCCGTTATTCAGGTTCAATCGTGGAGCGATCATGAGCATTTTGAGTATTGGCACCAGCGGGCTCAATGCAGCGCAGAGCGGCATGCTGACGACCAGCCACAATATTTCCAATGCATCGACCGCAGGATACAACCGGCAGGAGATCGTTCAGGGTACGAATGTACCCGTGTACTCCGGCATTGGCTATTTCGGCCAGGGGACCCACGTACAAACCGTCAGGCGAATCTATGACCAGTTCCTCAGCGGTCAGGTGATGACCGCTGAGGCGGCCGCAGCAGAGATGGACAGTTATCAGGCGCAGATTGGCCAGATGGACAATCTGCTGGCCGACCCCGGAGCCGGGCTGACTTCTGCACTTTCGGGTTTTTTCAAAGGGGTGCAGGATCTCGCCGCCAGTCCGGCCTCGATTGCCGCCCGCCAGTCGCTGCTGTCCGCGGCACAGACGTTGACCTCGAGATTTCAGACACTGGATCAGAGTCTCTCGAGCATCCGTGATGGCACCAATCAGCAGATTGCCGGACAGATCACCCAGATCAACGCCTATAGTTCGCAACTGGCTGCCATGAATCAGAACATAAACCTGGCGCAGGCAGGTGGCGGCAATCAGCCACCCAATGACCTGCTCGATCAGCGCGACCAGGCGGTGAAGGACCTGAACAAACTGGTGCGGGTGAATACGGTAACCCAGTCGGACGGCAGCTTCAGCGTGTTTATCGGCACCGGGCAGCCGCTGGTGGTTGGAGCTCAGTCCTATCAATTGAAGGCGGTTCAGGCCACGGATGATCCCGACCGTACCACCGTTGCCGTTGCCGGTGCCGGCGGTACGGCCCAGATTCTGCCCGAGTCGCAAGTTACCGGCGGCAGCCTTGGCGGCCTGCTCAACTTTCGCAGCCAGACCCTCGATGGGGCACAAAATTCCCTCGGTCGCATCGCGCTGACTCTGGCGCAGAACTTCAATGATCAACACCGGCTCGGACAGGATTTGACCGGCGCACTCGGCCAGGACTTCTTCAGCATCTCTGGACCGACCGTGCGGGCCAGCAGCCTCAATACCGGAACAGGTGCGCCAACGGTAAGTATCGATGCCACGACAATCGATCGACTCAGCGGCAGCGATTACCGCTTAAGCTTTTTTGGCGGCAACTACAACCTGATCCGCCTGGCCGACAACCAGGTACAAAGCTTTGCCACCCTGCCGCAGACGGTCGACGGAATGACGATAGCCTTAGGCGCATGGACTCCCGCCGCCAACGACAGCGTTTTGATCCAGCCCGCCCGCAAAGGTGCCGGCAGTATTGCCGTGGCCATTTCGGATGCGCGCCAGATCGCCGCCGCCGCGCCGATACGTACGGGCGCAGCACTGACCAATACCGGCACGGCAGCCATCAGCGCCGGGACCGTGAATGCACCGCCGCCGATCGATGTCGATCTCCAGCACAAGGTGACGCTGACTTTTACCAGCGCGACGACCTTCGATGTGTTCGATGTCACCACTGCGACGTCGCTGGCCAGCGGCCTCACCTACACCGCCGGTGCCGATATGACTTACAACGGCTGGACCGCTAAGATCTCCGGCACTCCGGCGACAGGCGACAAGTTCACCATCGATGCCAATGCCAATGGCGTTGGCGATAATCGCAATGCCGCCTTGCTGGGAGGGTTGCAGACGCGCAGCACCATGTTGGGCAGTGCGACCTCGGTCGCTACTGCATCCTACGGATCGGCCTATGCGCAGATCGTCAATGCGGTCGGCAGCAAGGGTAACGAAATTCAGGCGATTGGAGCCGCGCAGCAGGGGCTGGCCGATCATGCCACGCAAGCCTTGCAGTCGATTTCCGGCGTCAACCTGGATGAGGAGGCGGCCAACCTGTTGCGCTATCAGCAAGCCTTTCAGGCATCGGCCAAGGTGTTTGCAATTGCCGGCAAGCTGTTTGATGAAATTATCGCCTTGGGCCGATGACCCCCCCGGGCTGGAAGGAGTGGAGTGATGCGCGTCAGTAGCGGAATGATTTTTGATGCCGGGATATCCGGCATGAACCGGCAAACAGCCTCGCTCCTGCATTCGCAGCAGCAGCTGTCTTCCGGCCAGAGAATTCTGAGGCCAAGCGACGATCCGGTTGCTGCCGCAAGGGCACTGGAAGTAACGCAGGCCAGCGATGTAGTGGCCCGGTTCAAGCAGAATCAGGACGCCGCCACATCCGCACTGGGGATCGAAGAAGCGCAACTGACAGGTGCCGGCGACGTGCTGGCACGGGCGCGCGAACTGGCGATCAAGGGCGGCAATACGACCCTGTCGGCGACCGGCCGCAAGGCAATCGCCACCGAGTTGCGCGCAAGTTTCGATCAACTGCTCGGCATTGCCAATGCTACCGATGGTGATGGACAGCACATTTTTGCCGGTTTCATGGGGGCGACCACGCCTTTCAGCGGCGCGGTCGATAACATTCTTGCCGGAAATGAAATCCTCTATCAGGGCGATGACGGTCAGCGCAAGCTGCAAGTCTCCCCGGGAAGCTCTGTCCCGGTAGCAGATTCAGGCAGCGATGTATTCCAGCGTATCAGGAATGGCAATGGCTATTTCGCCACCGACTATGCCGCTGGAAATACAGGTACAGGGATCATCACTTCCGGTACGGTAACCAACCCCGCGGCCTGGGCCGCGGCGAGCACGAAAAATGTTGCGGTCCAATTCACCGTGGCAGCGGGCATTACGACCTATGACCTGGTGGATACCGTGAGCGGCAATTCGTTGCTGACTGGAGGAGCAGCTCCGGCGCCCGCAGCAAGCCAGCGGACATTCCAGAGTGGCCAGGCCATCGTGCTCAGTCAGGCGAGTCCGCCGGCCTTCGATCTTGGCGGGAGCGTTACCATCAACGGTGCGCCGGCGAACGGGGACAGCTTTTCCATCGCTCCCAGCACATCGCAGAGCGTGTTTGCCACGCTGGCCAATTTGATCGGCGCGCTTGAGGCGCCGACCGGAACAGCGGCTGGTGATGCCAGGTACATGAATGAAATTGGTTTCGCGGTGAACAACCTCGATCAGGCCAGCAACAATATTCTGGGTATTCGTTCCCAGGTCGGCTCGCGCATGAATGAGCTCGACTCGCTGGGCAGCGCGGCCGACAACCTCAGCCTGCAATATCAGCAGACATTGTCGAACTTGCAGGACGTCGATTACGCCAGGACCATCTCCGATCTCACGCGCACTCAGACCGCTTTGCAGGCGGCGCAGCAGTCGTTTGTCAAGATCGCGCAGCTTTCACTGTTTAACTATCTATGATGACATTCCTTCAGCGCCGACTCTTGCTTGTCACAGTCCTGTCCTGCGGGATGGCAGGCTGTAGCGCTCTCAATTACCCCGGTCCGACGAGTCTCAGCGGCAATTTCCCCGCGCAGGGGCCGCTCATTCCCGATACCGCACTCAACCTCTCGAACTCGGTGCAGATTCCACTGGAAAAAATCGTGGGGTGGGGTTTGTACGCAGGTGCAGCCTGGCTGATTCTCGACCCCCTCGCGCCCAACTGGGAGATCGAGCAGGCGAGCTTTCCGGATCGTTACTACCATCTGTCGCTGAAGATGAAGCGCGTATATTCAGGTGGTGCAGGTGAGTCGCGCGTCGTATTTCACCAGCGGGCCAAGGAACTGATGCGGCAGAATGGATTCGATGCCTATACGGTGGTGGAATATACCGAAGGGCTGGACTCGTCGATACTTGGCTCGCAACGGGTAGCTCAGGGCGTGATTCAGCTGACGCGCAAATAAACCGTCCTGTTCATCATGCTGCTGCATGCAGCAGCATTTCCAGAGCGGTAAAACCCCTGGTGAACACCGCTTCCAGGGCGGCGCCGATATAGGGCAGCGACAGCAACAGAACGATGAAACCCAGCGCCAGCGTCACCGGGAACCCGACTGCAAACAGGTTCAGGGCCGGCGCGACGCGCGCCAGAACGCCCAGCGAGATGTTGGTGACCAGAAGGGCGGTAATCAAGGGCAAGGCCAACATCACCCCCAGAGAAAACATCATGGCCGCGGCCGTCAACAGCGATGACAGTGCTACCGCGTGAAAGGGCGTGGCGCTCACCGGCAGCAGCGTAAAGCTTTCGGCCAGCAGTGTGAGCGTCAGCAAATGGCCGTTCATGGCGAGAAAGATCAGCGCCGTCAGGAGCCCGAGGAATTCCGAGATTACCGGAGTCTCGCTGCCACTGCCGGGATCGAAAAAAGTGGCGAACGAGAGCCCCATTTGCAGGCCTATCAGTTCGCCGGCGACATCGAGGGCGGCGAAGGCAATGCGCAGGGCAAAGCCCATCATTGCGCCGATCAGCAGTTGTTCGCCGATGACAGCCAGACCCAGCCAGGAGCCGGCAGAAATCGACGGCGGTGCAGGCAGGGCAGTTGACAGCGCAAACGCGATGGCCAGGCCCACGACCAGGCGGATGTTCATGGGCAATGCTGCATTGCTGAATATCGGTGCCGTAGCCAGCAAAGCCAGAATGCGCGTCAGCGGGAACATGAACAGGCCAAGCCAGGCGTCGAGCTGTGCCGAGCTGACGGAAATCACTAGCCGATGACTCCGGGAATCGATTCGAAAAGGCGGCGCATGTAGTCGGTCATCATGGTGATCATCCACGGTCCGGCAAGAATCAGCGTGATGAAAATGGCCACCAGTTTCGGCACGAAGGAGAGCGTGGCTTCGTTGATCTGGGTTGCCGCCTGAAAGATGCTGACGATGAGTCCGGTCACCAGTGCCGCGATGAACAGCGGTGCCGAAATCAGCAAGGTGAGTTCCAGTGCACCGCGGCCGATCTCGATGACAGCCGTCGGAGTCATTGGCCGAAACTGAGGACGAGCGAGCCGATCAGCAGGTTCCAGCCATCGACCAGCACGAACAGCATGATCTTGAACGGCAAGGCGACGATGACGGGCGACATCATCATCATGCCCATCGACATCAGCACCGAAGCCACGATCATGTCGATGATGAGGAATGGGATGAAAACGATGAAGCCGATCTGGAAGGCCGTTTTCAGTTCTGAAGTGACGAAGGCCGGAATCAGGACACGCATGGGGATTTCATCGAGTTTCGCCGGCACGGGCTGTTTGGCAACTCTCGTAAAAGTGGCGAGATCGGCCTCGCGCACCTGCTTGAGCATGAATGTGCGCAGCGGTACAGCCCCTTTCTCCAATGCTTCCTGAAAGCCGATCCTGCTTTCGGCAAGCGGCAGATAGGCTTCGTTGTAAATGCGGTCGCCGACCGGCGCCATGATGAAAAAAGTGAGGAATAGCGCAAGGCCGACCAATACCTGGGTAGGAGGCGAGGTCTGGGTTCCGAGTGCATGGCGCAGCAGGGAGAACACGATGATGATGCGGGTGAAGCTGGTCATCATCAGGATCAGCGCCGGCAGAAAAGTGATGCCGGTGAGCAGCAGCAGGGTCTGAATCGAGAGCGACCACTGGACGCCACCGCCCGCTGTCGGGGTGCTGGTCAGCGCAGGCAATGCCTGGGCAATCGCCAGGGCCGGCGAGAGCAGATAGATCATGAGAATGCGCGCCAGCATGCTCACCGTCCTTGCATCAACTGCTGCAGCCAGCGCGGGACGGTGATCGTTCCCGATCCGGGCGGCGGCTCGGGAACAGGCTGCCGGGGAATTTCGGCAAGGGCGGAAACACGGCCCGGGGCCACTCCCAGCACCAGCCAGGTACTGCCAACTTCAACAATGACAACGCGCTCGCGTCCGCCAACCGCGGTGGCGGCGACGACCCGCATCAGTCCGGCAGCGGCCCCGCGCTGCGCCGTGAGTTTTTTCAGCAGCCAGAGACTGCCGACCAGGAGTGCCAGGACGCCGACCAGGCCAAGAAACATCTGCATCAGGCTGGCGCTCACCGAAGGCACAGCCGCCGCCTGCGCCGACGCATCGGCGGCGCACAGGAAAAGAATGACGAAGAGGGCGGAAAGTTTGCGCATGCGCACCTGAAATCGCGACGCCGCGTGACGGCGAAATAGCGGCGGAAATAGTGGCGCAAGCATAATGCGACGACGGCTCCAAAAAGCCGCGAAGCAAAGGGGCTAAGCGCCGACTTATCAGCGGTTCAGTTTGCGGATGCGTTCCTGCGGGGTGATGATGTCGGTCAGGCGGATGCCGAACTTGTCGTTTACCACGACAACCTCGCCCTGCGCAATCAGCGTGCCGTTGATCAGTACATCCATAGGTTCGCCGGCAAGGCCGTCGAGTTCGACTACCGAGCCGTGCGCCAGTTGCAGCAGATTGCGGATGGAGATCTTGGTGCGCCCCAGTTCCACCGTGAGTGCAACCGGGATGTCCATGATCATGTCGAATCCTTGCGGCGCAGGGAGTTTCCCGCCCGTTTCGGAAAACTCTTCGAAAATCTGCGCCGGCTGCACACCCGGGCCGGGCGCCGTCCCGGCAGTGGCCTGTTCGCCCATGGCGGCGGCCCAGTCGTCTTCGGAAATCGGTTCTTCGACGTTTGTGGATGCAGCAGTTTCGTTCATTTTATGCCCCCGACATCATGACGCCAGGCGCAGCGTCAGCTATAACGATCATGTTTCTTCCTCAGCGAGGAAGCGCTTGATCTTCAGCGCATATTGCCCGTTCTGAATGCCGTAGCGGGACTCGACGACAGGCACTCCGTCTACTGTGGCCTGCACGTTTTCCTCGATTGTCAGCGGGATGATATCGCCGACTTTCATGTTGATGATCTCGCCAAACGTTACGCTCGTGGTTCCCAGCGTGGCCACCAGTTCCACTTCCGCCGTTTGCAATTGCCGTGTCAGCATGCTGGTCCAGCGATTGTCGGAGGAGGCCTGCTCGCTGTGCATCGCACTGTAGAGAATGTCCCGAATCGGTTCCACCATCGAATAGGGCAGGCAGATGTGGAGCTCCGACGTGTTGCCGGCCAACTCGAGGTTGAAGGTAATCGCTATCACGACTTCCGATGGCGTTGCAATGTTGGCGAACTGCGTGTTCATTTCCGAGCGCACAAACTCGAATGCCAGCGGATACACCGGTTGCCAGGCTTTCTGGTATTCCTTGAAGACAACGCCGAGCAAGCCCTGGATGATGCGCTGCTCCGTTGCCGTGAAGTCGCGGCCTTCGACGCGGGTATGGAAGCGACCGTCGCCGCCGAACATGTTGTCGACCACAAGGAAGACCAGGTTCGGATCAAGCACAATCAGACCGGTGCCGCGCAAGGGCTTGGCCTGAATCAGGTTGAGATTGGTGGGCACCACCAGATTGCGGATGAACTCGCTGTATTTTTGCACCTTGATCGGGCCGACGGAAACCTCGACGCCCTTGTGCATGTAATTGAACAGACCGATGCGCAGATAACGGGCGAAGCGCTCGTTGATAAGTTCCATCGTCGGCATGCGCCCGCGAACGATACGTTCCTGACGCCCTAGATCGTAGGGCTTGACGCCCCCGTCATCAATGACTTCCGCTGGCGCCTCGTCGGTTTCACCGGTAACGCCCTTGAGCAGCGCGTCGACTTCTTCCTGGGAGAGAAAATCCTGGGCCATTAAGGGTCCGAGTCCGGAAAAGGCGATGAGTTACTGGATGATGAATGTTGAGAATAACACGGATTGCACCATGGCATCGGGTTCAGCTGTGTCGGCGGGCCCCGCTTCGCCGGCCGGCTTGGTCTTCTGCGCCGCTTGAGGCGTGATGACCTGGTTGGTGACATCCCTCAATTCGTTGGCCAGCCGTTGGACACCCGCTGCCGTGCCAAGCTCCGAAGCCTTTTTCCCCATCAAGACCAGCGTAATGCGATGTTTCAGCTCTGGTTCGTACTGCTTGACCAGGTCCGGACCATGCGAGTCTTGCAGCTTCATTTGCACTTCCGTCTGCAGATAGGCTTCCTGCTGTTCCGTTTGCAGCTTGACGGTAAATGCTTTGTCGAATTTGTAGAAAGTGGGCGGCGCGCCGTTGTCGGCCTTCTTCTTTTTGACGATTTCACGCGTCGCTCCCTCTGTGGCATCCTCGCCTTCCGGTGGAGCCTTTTTCTTCAGCAGGAAAAAGGCGGCGCCACCACCCAGTGACAAGCCGACAATCCCGATGATGACGAACAGTATCCACTTGCCTTTTTTCTTGGGCGGCGCTGCGACGGCTTCCACTTCAGGTTTTTTGGCATCTGCCATTTATTTTCTCCAGAGTTCGGTCATCGGTACATGGTCACGAGGTGTTCTCCACGACCCATATTTTTGTTCCATTGCCGCGAAATGCCGTCCCGCAACCGGGCTGCCCGTGCCGGCCCCACGTGTCATCCCGTTCTATGCAAAAACGTCCACCATGCCGCGACCAGTTGCAAAGCGAGATGCCGATCCGCTGGTCATTTCGCCTATTGTCGCGGCATAAGGTTCGCGATCCTTTCGCCCGAATGCAAATTCGTCATTCTTCGGGTCCATTGAATTCGGATCATGGCGGGAGTCGGCGCCAACATGGGTCTGACCGAGGGTGACACCGGCGTCCGCCAGCGCTTCGCGCAGTCGCGCCATTGAATTTTCGAGCGTTTCGCGCACGTTCGCATAGGGCGAGGCGAAGCTCGCGCTGGCTCGGTCGCCATCGATGGTCAAGGTGACTTCAATGCGACCGAGTTGCGGCGGATTCAACACGAGTTCCGCCTGTTGCCGGTTGTTGCTCACCATCCAGGTCAGCTTCTGGCCCATCTCGTCGTGCCACCCGGCCTCGCCCAGCGGTGTTTCTACCCGCAGGGCAGGGCCTGACGATGCGGCTGTCGATGTTGCGCTTGTCTGCACTGCAACATTAACGGGGTTGTTTGCCATGTGTTCCATGAGGGCCCGGAAGTCCCCTCCACCGGAATCACTGGCAGTCGATGCGGCGCCAGTTTTGCCTGATTCGGCAGTAATTGCCGCGTCGACGGCAAGCTTGTCCGGGGAGGTGTTGCGCTCCCTGGCGAGGTCTGCCGATACTGCGTTGCGCTGATCTGGGCGATTTTTTTCGGCGCTTCGCGCTTCGCCGATGGAGACCGTCGGCGCTGGCGATGCCTCGAATGAGATTCCATTGGGTGATATCGAGCCGGCAGTGGCAACTGTCGGCTCAGGGGGCAAGGAACTGGCCGGCTCTGCGGTCGGCGCCGGGAACAAGGCACCAACAACCGTGGATGCAGTCACTGACGAGGGTGCTGAGGCCGTGACGGTGAGGGTATCGGCCACGTCCGGGATCCTTGTCGAACGGGTGGATGCGAACTCAGTCTGTGCCACAGGCGCGGTGCGAGGTGAATCCACGATCAGCAGGGATAGCAGGGCGGATGGATCGGTCGGCGCCGGGGGCGCTGCCGCTGTCGCGGTTTCGTCCGCAGCCGCTTGCACCTCTGTCGCAGATGCATTCTCCTTGGTGGAGTCCGCCGCCTTGGTTTCGCTCTTTGATTTAAGCACTGCGGCGAACGGCGTGGGCGCTTCGGCTTCCGTATCGGCCCGGACCGCTTCGTTGGTACGCCCTTCATTGCTGCGACCGGTCACTTGTGACGAAGCGGTTACAGCGTGGGGTGCAATCAGTATTTCAGCCATGTGGTTTTCCTTCCGGCCTGGATCATCGTGCACTACCTAACGCAAGGCTTGTGCCATGAGTTCAACAGATAGTGCTCCCTGCAGGAAAATCCGGTAAAACCATCAGGAATGGATTTCAGGTGTTATTGCGCTGCTATTCTCGGCGTGGCGGCGCGCGCCATGCTCGTCGCTGGCTTTTTGTTCCGTCCGCTGTTCCTGGCAGGTGAGTTGTGACCGATGCCGATCCGCCAGCGTATTGAATGCCTTGACGCGTCCGTTTCTTCCCATCCAATGCTGCTGCCCGGCGAGGGTGCGTTGCTGGGTGAGGGTGACCGACTGGGCAGCCGGAATGATCGCATCGTCGATGCGGGCAAAGAAACGGGTGTAATTGCTCCATTCGCCGGGGCCGATGCCATTCTTTGCCGCCGCCAGAAACCTTGCATGGTATTCCTCGCGATACTGCACCAGCAGGCTAAGGCGCTGCGAGGCTTCCTGCTCGCCGGCAATCAGTTTGCCCAATTCACGCGCAGCTTCGTCAAGACGCAAATGGGACAGATCGAGCAGGGGCTGAAGATGGAAATGTGGGGACATGATGGGGAGCTTTCAGAAATATTTGGCCGGTAGTGTTGATGTCACAGCGCGAACAGTTCGCCAAGATGCTGCCGCGAACTCTGACTGTCGGCGCGTTCGCCGATCGGTTGCTGGAGAAAGGCTTCCAGCCTGGGATAGAGCGCAATCGCGCGGTCGAGCAGGAGATCGGAGCCGGGGGCATAGGCACCAACGGCGATCAGGTCGCGCGCGCGCTGGTAGCGCGCATACAGCTGCTTGAACTGGCGTGCAAGTTCGAGTTGCTCCGGCGTGATGAGCTGGTTCATTACGCGCGAGATGGATTGTTCGATATCGATGGCCGGGTAATGCCCGGCATCGGCCAGTTGGCGTCCCAGCACGATGTGACCGTCCAGAATGGCGCGGGCGGCATCGGCAATCGGGTCTTGCGGATCGTCGCCTTCGGTGAGTACCGTATAGAAGGCGGTGATCGATCCGCCACCGGGGGGGCCATTCCCTGCTCGCTCCACCAGCTGTGGCATGCGCGCGAAGACCGAAGGCGGATAACCACGGGTGACGGGCGGCTCGCCGACGGCCAGGGCAATTTCGCGCTGGGCCATGGCGTAGCGGGTCAGGGAATCCATGATCAGCAGCACGTGCCGGCCTTCGTCGCGGAAGTGTTCGGCAATGGCGGTGGCATAGGCCGCGCCTTGTAGCCGCAGCAACGGACTGACGTCGGCTGGCGCGGCGACGACGACGGAGCGGGCGCGGCCTTCGCTGCCGAGATTCTGGTCGATGAACTCCTGGACTTCGCGACCGCGTTCGCCGATCAGTCCGACCACGATCCGGTCGGCGTCGGTGTAGCGCGCCATCATGCCCAGAAGCACGCTCTTGCCCACACCGGATCCGGAAAACAGCCCCAGGCGCTGACCGCGTCCCACGGTCAACAGGGCGTTGATGGCGCGGATGCCGACATCCATGCTGTGCCGGATGGGTTCCCGCTGCAAGGGATTGAGCGGCCGGCTGGCCAGCGAATGCAGGCGCTGGGTGACCAGCGGGCCGAGGTTGTCGAGCGGCCGGCCATTGCCATCCACTACCCGGCCGAGCAATTCGTCACCCACCGGCAAGTGTTTGGTGCGATCCCTTGCACGGCGCTTCGCTGGCTGACTTTGTCCGAGAACCGGGCCTGCTGAAGGCGGATCCTGCGGCAGGACCAGGGCGCCGGGAGCCAGTCCATAAACATCTTCGGCGGGCATCATGAACAGCCGGTCGCCGGCAAAGCCGACGACTTCGGCTTCGACCATTCCCTCGCCCGGCGTCTGGATGCGAACCACGGCACCCAGCGGCAGTTTCAGGCCCGAGGCCTCCATTACTAGCCCATTGATGCGGGTCAGCCTGCCGGCGGTTTGCCAGGCCTGGGCCGCGGCGACCTGGACGCGGCATTGATCGAGATACTGCGTCAGGCGCTGCGGATTCATGATTGCCCCGTCTCGTCCGCTGCAAGCCACGGCGTGCCTTGATCGAGCGCGGCGATGACGCGTTGCCAGCGCGTGGCGAGACGAGCGTCCAGATGCGTGCCGCCGGCTTCGACGACGACATCGCCGCGTGCGAGTTGAGGATCTTCCTGAATGCGGTGTCCGCCATGTGCCAGTTCCGCGCCGGCATGGCTGCGCACCAGCGCGGCATCCTGCACGCTGAGATGAATCGTGGTGTGCTGCAAAGGTAGTTGGACCAGGGCCTCACGGATTACGCCGAGAATTGCCTCGGGTTGTACCGCGGTGGTCTGCTGAATCACCTTGCGGGCAATTTCGAGCGCCAGTGCCAGAAGTTCATCAGCCACGGCATGCTCGAGCCCGTCAATACCGGACTCGAAGCGGGAAATGGCCTGAGCCAGATGTGTGGCGAGTTGGCGGCCTTCGGGGGTGTCAGATTTTTTGTGTGTGAGGCGCTCGGAGACTTTTCCACGGTGCGGCCTGCCGAAGGTCCCTCTAGACCGTAGGCGGGCGGCGCGGTGGGAAAGTCGGTGGTCATTTTAACCTCGGGCCGCCTCGAAGCGT
>JAPLQY010000048.1 GCA_026399475.1 Rhodocyclales bacterium | reverse complement strand
CTTCACTCGTTTCACCGACAGTTCCCTGAACTCCGGTGTGTACTCCTGCTTCGGTATCTTCTTCAACTTCGCTTCTCCTTCCAATTTGCCGGGGCGTTATACCCCATCTCTTGGAAGACGAAATTTCGGGGGAAGCTCAGTGTTGCAACCATGTTGTTTTTGACGGCGGGCATGATTGCCGCAATCAATGGTATTTATTCCGCTGTGCTGTCTGCCGCAATTCTTCCGGCGTGGCTCGCTAGCGGTATTGGGGCGTTGGTCCCGGCTTCGTTCGGTGCAACGGTGGCGGCTATAGTATCTGCGCGGATCGTCGGCGCTGCCTATGATTTGGCAATGGGTAAAGTCAAGGTAATCAATAGCGCCAATTAAAGGCTCGCAAAGTCAGAGAATAAAGGGAAAGAGTGAGCGCGAGGAGCGACGAGGTAGCGGAGGGCAGGGGTTTGCCCGAAGCGAACGAGGAGCGAGGAGCGCGAGCGATTGATTCTTAGTCACAAACCGGATTGAGCTTAAACAATGGCTATCTATCTTGTAACCGGAAAGTTGCGCAGCGGTAAAACGCTGGCGTGCGTCGGGCGTATTCGTGATGCTTTACTTGACGGTAAGCGGGTTGCGACCAATTTGGATTTGAACCTCGAGGCCATGCTTCCGCACCGTACGCCGTTAAGGGGTGAAGGCAAGGACCGGCGCAATCTGTTTGATTTGGTGCGCATACCTGACAAGCCGACCGTGGCCGATCTGGAAGCGATCGGACCGGGCTTTGAAGGTGAGTATGACGAGAACAAAAATGGTTTGTTGGTCCTTGATGAGCTGGGGGCCTGGCTCAATACCCGGACATTTCAGGACAAGCAACGAATGCCGGTGATTGACTGGATGCTACATAGCGGGAAAAAAGGCTGGGATGTCTACTTCATCATCCAGCATCAAAACATGATTGACAAGCAGGTAAGGGAAGGGCTTGCTGAGTTTCTTGTTACCTGTAAGCGGCTTGACCGCATGCGCATTCCTTTACTCGGGCGCTTGTTCTCTCTGTTTGGCTTGAAACTCATGATGCCGAAAGTGCATATTGCCAGTGTTAGATATGGTCTTGATGCTCAAGCGATGGTATCGGATACTTGGATTTATCGAGCGAAGGACATGTATCGCGCTTACGATACCCGGCAGGTGTTTAAAGATGAGCGGGGCACGGAAACCTATCAGGTAGGGCAGGGCGTTGGTGGTGTCGCTTCCGGTGCTTTTTCGTATTTGTCGCCGTGGCATACGGCGGGCCGTCATGCTGGGCCGTCGCTCAATCTCGTTGAACAGTGGCGCGAATTTAAGCGGTTGGCGATTGAAGGTCCGCCTCGCCCAAAGCTTTCTATAAAGCCTAAACATCCTGTAGTGGCGGCTGTAATGAAGATGCGGCCGGAAGATCGCATGTTGGCCGTTCGCAAGCTGGAAGCCTTGGGGGTGTTCGGGTAGATCAAACAAAAGCCGGCGAAAGCCGGCTGTTGTTTGATTGTGAAACCTTGTATGGGTATTTTTAACCCACAATTTCAAGCCGGCGTTCGATGCGCTCGATGCGTTCCGTAAGCCGATCGACGATGTGTCTATCTTGGATGATTTCGCTGTAGTTGCCTGCTTCGTCGCGTCCAATACGTGCGATGCCGGTTTCGATGCTGCCGAGTCGGCTTTTAATCTCGGTGGTATCTTTTCGGATATCGGCTAATTCGGCTTGCATTCGTTTCAAGTGTTCTAGTACGAGATTTTCGATTGCGTCAGTCATGGCTTGTTTCTCCTAGGTCGGCAGTGTAGGGCGTTCTCATGAGAAATTCAAACGCTATTCTTGAAGCTGTTCAGCGTATTACGCGCAATGTTTCGCATTGCTTCGGCCTTCTGCTGTGGTCGTAGGGTCTTGTCAAAATCCCGGATCGCCTCGAGCGCTTCATACATCACGGCGTATTGTTGCCTCAAATGCTCTGAATAGACGCTCTCCGGGACTGGCGCCGCCTCGATCGGATCGGCCGGCGCGTCTGTTTGTAGCGTTTGCTGGAACAATGGCAGATTGAGGTTCTTTTCCGGGTCGATGGTTGGTAACGCTGGCGCGTCGTCATTGGCCAATAACCATTCTTTGACGTCCTCGCGTCCTAGCGTTCCATCCATAACTGCTGTCATGATCTGTCGCGCCTTCTTCGGGTTGATCTTTTCCAGTTTGGCGAACGTGTAAAGCATTTCTACGTCTTTCACGTTCGCATCCAGCAGCGCGGCGGTACTTATCCCGACATCCAGGGCAAGGGCAAGGCGCTTCGATACCCATGACGGCGACTTATTGCAACGTCGGGCAACCTCTGTCACGCTGCCGTGTTTCTTCCAAAGTCCTTTGATGGCTTCCGCAAGGTCGGCGGTGTTCAAGTTCTCGCGCTGGATGTTCTCCATAAGCTGGACTTCCTCGGCCATGTCAGCCGATACGGTAGCCAGGATCGCGGGCGCTGTTGTATCCCCCAGGTATCGAATAGCCCGCAAACGGCGCTCCCCGATCAATAGCGTAAAACGCTGCCCGCGTTGCTGCACCACAAGTGGTTGCAATATCCCATGTGCCCGAATGTCTGCCGCAAGCTCTGCGATTGTCTCTTCCTTGAATTTCGTCCGTACCTGCGGCGCCGTGTCGATCAGTTCAACGGGAATATTTAACACGGTCCCGATGCTCATGTTTGCGCGGGGGTCGCCTTTGTAAGTTGTGATTGTCATGATTGATTTCTCCTGAGAAATGTTTTGTTCGGTTTTCGCCTTGTCTTTGACCTACTACCGGACCACCGGCGAGGGTGGCGGGCCTTTCGCCAAACGGAACGGAAAGAATGCCGAGGGAGAGCGCGTCAAGAGTCATGACAGCATGGTTTATCGCTGGCGGGACTCTTGGATTTAAAGCGCTCTGGCGTTCTTGTAGTGGGATGAAGGCCCGCCACTCTTGCCGGTGACTCCGCGCAGCGGACCAATTGCCTTGATCTGCCGGCAGGCGTTTAGATTAAGGGAGCGTTTTCATTGCCGGGGGACCCGGCGCGACTTACAGGAGCAAGCCAAAAACAGCCGATGAGGTCTACTCAACAAAAACTAGAACAAAAAAAGAGCCGTCCAGCTTGGCGGCTCTTATCTTATCGGCAACGTTGTAACCTCGAGCGTAGGCTGCTATTCTCCATTCAGCATGTGCAATATGCGGCGCGAAATGTTGTACCCATTGCAGAATTTCGCTATCTAAAACGGGCACTTGCTTAAACAGATCACGGGCACGGGGAAGTGGATAGGGCAGTTTTTTACGCGTCATAAGAAAATGACGGCAGTATAAACCACGATCGCACAAGGGCTAACAAACGGGCTAGCCTTCTTGTTGACATAATGACAATTATGCGAAGTAAAGCTATGGCAATAGCTCGAATCTCAGACACAACTACTCGACAGCGCCGACCTTTCGCAGGTATTCCACTATCTCGACATTTCCAGATTGTTGAGCCAGGCGCAAAGCCGTAAGACCCTCGTAGTCGGCCAGATCCATATCTGCATCAGCATCGATCAACAAGCGAACAAAGTCGAGCTTTACGAGCTTGACCGCTAGCATCAACGGTGTTTGGCCGTTTGGCGCACGTGTATCGAGCTTGCCGCCTTTGGCGATCAACAGACTCGCAACTTCCTCACTGCCACCAAAAATCGAATAATGCAAAGGCGTCCAGCCAGACGGGTTCAGATCCGCGCCTTTCTCGATCAGCGCCTGCGCCGCTTCGAGCCGACCCTTCAGTGCCGCGAGCATCAATGCCGTGTCGCCGTATTGATTGCGCCGATTGACGTTGGCCCGGTTGGCCAACAGTGTTTCCAGCAGTGGCATGTTCCCGTTGCGTGCAGAAATCATCAACAGGGTCGAACCGTTGCGATCGGCGGTATTGACGTCCATGCCGCGCTTCAGCAGATCAATAACGGTTGTCGTTTCGCCATTGTTGGCTGCAGTGACTATTTCGTCGTAGGCGCCGGCCCGCACCAAGCTTGCGGATGCGAGCAAAACCAGTCCAATCAGCAGCTTACGCATCGAGGGCAGCACCGAACAGGCGAAAGAAATTGGCGGTCGTGGCGTGCGCCAGCGCCTCGGTGTCGATGCCTCGCAGCCGGGCCACTTCGTCGGCGACATGGCGCACCAGGGCCGGATGATTCAGCTTTCCCCGATGCGGGACGGGCGATAGATAGGGGGCGTCGGTCTCGACGAGGATCCGATCCAGCGGCACAAAACTCGCCACCTCCTTGATTTCCAGCGCGTTCTTGAAGGTTACGATGCCTGAAAACGAGATATGGAAGCCCAGTCGCAGCGCGCCTTCGGCTACGGCGAGAGTCTCGGTGAAGCAGTGAAATACACCCCCTACTTCACCTGCGCCCTCCTCCTCAAGAATTCGCAAAGTATCGGCAGCCGCCTCCCGTGTATGGATAATCAATGGCTTGCGGCTGCGGCGCGCGGCGCGGATGTGGGTACGAAAACGCTCGCGCTGCCACTCCAGATCGCCTTCCAGCCGGTAATAGTCGAGCCCGGTTTCGCCAATCGCGACCACTTTGGGGTGCTCCGCAAGGCGAATCAGCGTGTCCTCATCGGCTTCCTGACCGTCCTGAGTATCGGGATGAACGCCGACCCCCGCGTAGAGGTTCGGAAAGCGCCGGGTTAGCGCCAGCACTCCGGGAAAGTGCTCCAGCGTGACCCCGGCAATCAGCGCCCAGCCAACCCCGTTGGCTTTCATGGCGGCCAGTAATTCGTCTTCCCGGCCTTGAAAATCGGGAAAATCGAGATGACAGTGCGAGTCAACCAGCAGGGCGCTCATGGGACTGCGGGACGCAGGGCGCGCAAGATATGAGCAGCCAGATTCTCAAGGAACAGCAATTGATTCAATGGATGGCGCGCGCTGCGGCGGAACTGGTTGATCTCGCGCCAAGCGGCCATCAGGGCAATCGGACTGAGGTTTTCCACTCCTTTTGGGCGCGGCCAGCCGACGTGGTAGCGAACCTCGCCCGCCATGCGCTCCTGCGCCAGATCGAACAGCCAGCGTTGCACGCCTTCGACCAGATTTTCCATGCGGAACACCGCATCCCCCTTGAGCAAGCCGTCCCAGCGCGTCGCCAGGGCGATCGGGTCGGCAGGCGGTGAGATCAGGGAATCGACCAGCGCGTCGATCGGCGCCAATTGGCCCTGATCCTTCCATTCCGCGACGCGCATGGGAGCGCCACCGGCCAATTGAAGGTAGCGCGCGGCCTGTTTTTCCAGCCCGGCACTGGCCAGCCAGGCGGTCGCCGCAGCAGCGTCGGGAGCGCCAAAGGGAATCACGCGACAGCGACTGCGGATGGTCGGCAAGATGGATTTTGTTTTTGATGAAACCAATATAAAATAAACACTTGACGGAGGTTCCTCAAGCATCTTAAGAAGAGAATTTGCGGCCGCAGGAGGCATGGCGTCGGCTTCGGTGACGAGCACGACGCGGTTGCCGTTGCGATGACTACCCGTGAAAACGAAGGCTTCGAGTTCGCGGATCTGGGCAATGCGGATAATTCCGGGGGTTTTCTTCTTAGCCTTTTCGGCGGCACCTTCCTCGGCTTCGTCATCGCCCTCCGGCGCGACCCGCCTGAAGTCGGGATGATTGCCGGCATCGAGCCAACGACACGCCTGGCAATCACCGCAGGCAGTCAGATCCGATCCAACAGACTCGCAGAGCAGAAGCGCGGCAAGCTGTTCAGAGAAAGCGGTCTTGCCGACTCCCGCCAGCCCGACCAGAAGGACGGCATGCGGGAGACGGTCGAGCCCCTGTCCGAGCAGTTGATCCCGTATCAGGCCGTTCCAATGTAGTTGCTTTATATCAAAGTATTGCAACTATATTCTCAAGTACTTTATTAATTGTGTCAGGAGTCTGTGTGGCATCGATGAGGCGCACGCGAGCGGGGCTTTCTGCCGCAATTCGAAGATAGGCAGCCCGTACTCGCTCGAAAAACGCCTCATGTTCCTGTTCGAATCGATCCGGCTGGGACGTCGCAGCATGCAGGCGCTGCTGGGCAATTGCGACCGGTGCATCGAAGATCAGCGTGAGATCCGGTTCCAAGTCCCCCAGCACCCAAGCCGCAAGCTCTTCGAGCTTCTTCCAGCTGAGTCCGCGCCCTCCCCCTTGATATGCAAACGAGGCATCGACGAAACGGTCGCAGACTACCCACTCGCCACGCTTCAATGCCGGTTCGATGACTTGCGCAATATGTTCGCGCCGGGCGGCAAACATCAGCAGCGCCTCGGTTTCCAGGTGCATGGGCTCTGCCAGCAGCAAGGTGCGAAGCTTTTCTCCCAGTGGCGTGCCGCCCGGCTCGCGCGTGGCGACCACGACATGTCCCTGCCCGCGCAAGTACTCCGCCAACCAGGCGTGCTGTGTGCTTTTCCCGGCACCATCGATGCCCTCAAAACTGATAAAGCGGCCTCGCGACATCTTGCCTAGTGCTTCTGGTATTTGGCGACGGCGCTGTTGTGTTGGTCCAGCGATTCCGAAAACTCGCTCGATCCATCGCCACGGGCGACGAAATACAGCATGTCGCTCGGCGGCGGCTTCGCCGCGGCTTGCAGCGAAGCCAGTCCCGGCATCGCAATCGGCGATGGCGGCAGGCCAGGGCGCGTATAGGTATTCCACGGCGTATCGGTCTGCAAATCGACCTTGCGCAGATTTCCGTCAAAGCGCTCGCCAAGGCCGTAGATCACTGTCGGATCGGTTTGCAGCAACATGCCGCGCCGTAGTCGATTGACGAAGACCGCAGCGACCTGGGGTCGATCGGCGGGCAAACCGGTTTCCTTCTCCACGATGGAAGCCAGGATGAGCAACTCGTAAGGCGTTTTTACCGGCAAAGTGCTCTCGCGTCTTTCCCATACCGCCGCCAGTTTTGGCTGCATCGCCTTGTAAGCACGGCGCAAGACGTCAAAATCACTGCCGCCCTTGTTGAAAAGGTAGGTATCGGGAAAGAACAGCCCTTCCGGATGAGGCTCCTTGGCGCCCAAACGGGCGAGGATTTGCGTATCGCTCAGTTTCAGCGAGTCATGGGCGAGATCGGGGTGCTCATTCATTGCGGCGCGGAACTGGCGAAAGGTCTTGCCTTCCACCAGCACGATTTCTCCCTGCGTAACGTCACCCCGCGTGAGCTTGTCGAGCAGCGCCAGCGCCGTCAAACCTTCATCCACCTCATAACTGCCTGCCTTGATTTTTGACGAGCGGCCCATCACGCGTGCCAGCAGTTCCAGCTGCCACGCCGGTAGATCGACACCCGCTGCCTCGATCACCTGTGCCGCCGCACGCAAGCTGGCACCTGCCGGCACCGAGAAAACCGTCGGATCGCTGCGCATGGGCAGGTGACGTGTCGTAAACCAGCTGACTCCCACGATCGCCGCGACAAATGCGAGAATCAGCACCAGCAGGATTGATTTGAAAGTACGCATGAAGACTTGAATAAGGTCGGAGCGGGCGCAATCTGCACCGGGCCAGCGATAATAGCATTTCAAACCCCTCAACCCGGACGCAGCTCATGACTCAAGACTGGATTTCCTTGCTTGCCACCCAGGGGCTGGCGCCAGATGGCAGCAGCTTTGGCGCCGCCGCGGATGAACTAGTCGCGGCGCGTGATGGAGCGGTTGTAGCGCCCCTGACCGATCTGGGCCTGATACGCGCTAGTGGCGTCGACGCCGCCGGTTTTCTGCACAACCTGCTGACCAACGATATCAACGGCATTACGCCGGATGGCGCACGCTTTGCCGGCCTGTGCACGGCCAAGGGACGCTTGCTGGCACTGCTGTTGATCTGGCGCGAGGGCGATGATTTCCTGCTGATGCTGCCACGCGATATCCTGCCGGCGATTCTGAAAAAGCTGTCGATGTACGTCTTGCGCTCGAAGGTGAAACTAAGCGATGCGACACAGGAGAGGGCTTTGATCGGCTATTCGGCTCCGCTTGCCGTCACACCTGCGACGGCTCTTGGTCAAACGGCTGCCAATCTGACGCGCTTCGGAGTCGCCGCAGTCGAAGGCGGACAGGCACTCAGGCTCGATGACACACGCTGGCTGCTGGCGCTCAATGCCGTTGCGACGGGCTCGCGCTGGTCACAGTTGGCGAGTGCCGCACGACCAGTGGGTGTTGCTGCGTGGCAATGGCTGGAAATCGCCGCCGGGCAACCGCGTGTCGTTGCGGCTACCCAGGAGGCTTTCGTACCGCAAATGCTGAACATGGAACTGTCTGCCGTGGCAGGTGTGAGCTTCAGCAAGGGCTGCTATCCAGGGCAGGAAATCGTGGCCCGCACGCAGTATCTGGGCAAGATCAAACGGCGTACCTATCGCGCCAGACTGACCACCGCGGTAGCCGCCGGGGCTCATGTCTATGCCCCTGAAACCGGCGACCAGCACTGCGGCGCAGTGGTAAGTGTCGCGCCCTCCCCGGCTGGAGGCTTTGAGTGCCTTGTCTGCGTGCAAAGTGGCGCAGTGAAAACCGGCGAGGTGCACGTCGGTGCACTCGCTGGCGAGCGCATGGAGTTTCTGCCCCTGCCGTATGAGATAGCCTGACGCCAAAGATGTGCCTCATCCTCGTCGCATGGCGGGTTCATGCCGACTATCCGCTGGTGGTCGCGGCCAATCGTGATGAATTCTTCGCCCGACCGACAGCACCTGCAGCTTTCTGGAAAGACACACCCCAGCTTCTGGCCGGGCGCGATCTTGAAGCCGGCGGCACCTGGATGGGCGTCACCTGCAAGGGGCGCTTCGCCGCCCTGACCAATTTCCGCGATCCGGCGCAGATCCGCAGTGGCGCGCCTTCCCGCGGCGGGTTGGTGGCGGACTTTCTGGCCGGAAACGAGGCGCCGCAAGACTACCTTCAACGCATTGCCCTGCGGGGCAGCCAGTGCAATGGCTACAACCTGCTGGTCAGCGATGGCGCAGCGCTGTGGTGGTCATCGAATATGGGTGGCGAGCCGCGGCAGCTCGAACCGGGAGTGTATGGCGTATCCAATCATCTGCTCGACACGCCGTGGCCAAAAGTCGGTGCTGGCAAGACGGCGCTGGCGCAAGCCCTCGAACGGCTGCCTGATGACGAGGCGTTGTTCGATCTGCTGCAGGACGATGGAATCCATGCCGACGAGCACCTGCCGCAAACCGGGATTCCGCTCGACTGGGAGCGCCTGCTGTCGGCAGCCTTCGTCAAATCGTCCGACTACGGCACGCGCGGTTCAACCGTTCTGTGCATGGACAGGAATGGCTGGGCCAGTTTCGACGAGCAGACCTGGCTACCCGGCGCGCAGCGCGGCGAACGGCTGCGTTATCGGTTCAGGTTGAACGAACCATGGTCCGGTGCGGAATCCCGGCTTCCATGAACTCGGGCCCCTCCTCGACAAAGCCGAAGCGCCGATAGAAGCCGCTGGCCTGAATCTGCGCGTGCAGCGCCAGATGTTCGACGCCCAGCCGGGTTGCCTCATCCAGTAGCCGCTCCAGCAGCGCGCGACCGACACCCTTGCCGCGCCAGTCCGCGAGGACTGCCATGCGGCCGATATGGCCATCGATCAATAGACGTCCGGTGCCGATAGCACCGCCATCGCTGTCGAGGGCGACGACATGTTGGCTCACGGCATCGTGCTCATCCCACTCGATGTCGCGCGAGACCTTCTGCTCGTCGACGAAGACCGCTTCGCGCACCTGCCGCGCCTGTTCGCCGAGCTCGCTCCATGAGCCCGCTTCGACGCCGAATTCGACGATATCGACCGGCGTATAGGCGGGGACCATGTCGAACAGTTCGACGATGTCCTGGTTGCGCATGCGCACGCAGCCGATCGACCCCGGCGTGCCCATGGGCACTGAATCGGGCGAGCCATGCAGGTAGATGTAGCGGCGCATGGTGTCGACTTCACCGAGCCGATTGCGCCCCGGTTCCTTGCCCGACAGCCACAGGATGCGGGTCAGGATCCAGTCGCGATCGGGAAATTGCTGCGCGAGTTGCGGTGTCCATGTCTCGCCGGTGGGCCGGCGGCGTGCGAAAACCGCATTTGCCATCTCGCCAGCGCCGACTTTTGCCCGAACGATGTGCCGACCGCGCGGCGTGCGGAAGCTGCCATTCTGCTCGCCGGCCCCGTTCTTCGCCGTGGACACGAGGTAGCGGCGCAGCAGCGCGCCGCGCGCGTCGTAGAGTTCCAGGCTTTGCTGCGGCAGGCTGATGCGGATATGCATGGACTGGTTCAGGCCACCAGCGTGCGTCCACGACGCGCCGCAAAGAAGCCTGACAGCAGGCGACCGCACTCCTCCGCCAGCACACCGCCGACCACCGAGGTGTGATGATTGAGGCGCACTTCGGCGAACAGGTCGATGATGCTGCCGGCCACGCCGGTTTTGGGGTCGCGCGCGCCGAACACGACGCGGTCGATGCGTGCGTGCATGATCGCGCCGGCGCACATGGCGCAGGGTTCCAGCGTCACATACAGCGTGCAGCCGGGCAGACGGTAATTGTCGAGGCGCATCGCAGCATCGCGCAGCGCCATGATCTCGGCATGGGCGGTGGGGTCATGGCGTCCGATCGGCCGATTGAAACCGCGCCCGACGACTTCGCCATCGAGGACAACCAAGGCACCCACCGGCACTTCGCCGGCGGCACCCGCCTCACGCGCCAGATCCAGCGCCAGCCCCATGAATCCGCTATCGTCCATGAGGCCGATTATGGCATCACCGCCGCCGCGCGCTGCGTCAGTCGTGCGAATGCCCTAGGCGTTCTTGGTGACCGCGCCACCCGCTTCCATCAACTGGGCCTGCGCCGCAGCCAGCCGCGCGATCGGCACGCGTGGCCCGGAACACGACACGTAGGTGAGCCCGATGTCATGGCAGAAGCGAATCGACGCCGGATGTCCGCCGTGTTCGCCGCAGATGCCTACCTTGAGATCCGGCTTGGTCTTGCGTCCTTCGCTCACCGCCAGCTTCATCAGTTCACCGACACCCTTTTGATCCAGCACCTCGAACGGGTTGTCCTGGAGGATTCCGGTTTCAATATAGGCGGGCAGGAACTTGTTTTCTGCGTCTTCGCGGCTGAAGGAGAACGTGGCCTGCGTCAGATCGTTGGTACCGAAGGAGAAGAACTCGGCATCTTCGGCCATGCGCCCGGCACGCAGGCAGGCGCGCACCACTTCCAGCATGCTGCCGAACTTGACGTCCACCTTGATGCCGTGAGTCAGTTCCACCACCTTGTGCAGGCGCTGCACATAGCTGTGGATGCGGCGCAGCTCTTCGACGGTCGCCACCTGCGGCACCATGATTTCCGGATGGACCTCGATGCCTTCCTTGGCGCACAGGGCCGCCGCTTCCAGAATCGACTGGATCTGCATCATGTAGATTTCTGGATAGGTGATGCCCAGTCGCACGCCGCGATGGCCGAGCATGGGGTTGACCTCCGACAGCGCACGGACCTTCTTGAGTATCTTTTCCTTCTTGTGGATTACATCCTCCTCGAGATGGCTGTCCTTGAAATCCGACATGGCAAGCGACAGCTTGCTGAGGCCGTCCGAATACTGCTGGTACAGCTTCGGATTGAGCAGCTTGAGGGTTTCCGGCAATTCTTCCAGCGACTTGATCGAATCGCGCAAATGGTGCAGGTGGGCGATCTCCAGTTCCAGTTGCGCAGTTGTCGGCAGAAATTCGTGCATCGGCGGGTCAAGCAGGCGCACGGTTACCGGCAGCCCCTTCATGGCCTTGAAGATGCCCTTGAAGTCCGAACGCTGGATCGGCAGCAAGCGATCCAGCGCCGCCTGACGCTCCTCGACGGATTCGGCGAGGATCATCTCCTGCACGATGGGCAGACGATCGGAGCTGTTGAACATGCGCTCGGTGCGACACAAGCCGATGCCCATGGCGCCGAAAACACGCGCCCGCGCGGCATCGTCGGGCGTGTCGGCGTTGGCCATCACCCTCAGCCGCGCCACATTGTCGGCCCAGCCCAGCAGGGTTTCCATGTCCTCCGAAAACACCGCTTCGACGGTGGGAACTTCGCCGGCGTAAACGTTGCCGGAACTGCCATCGATGGTGATCACGTCACCTTCATGCAGCGTGGTTTCGCCGATGATGGCGCGGCGCGCTGTATCGGAGATCACGATGGCTTCGCAACCCGAGACGCAGGGTTTGCCCATGCCGCGCGCCACCACCGCTGCATGCGAGGTCTTGCCGCCACGGCTGGTCAGAATGCCCTGTGCCTGAAAGAAGCCGTGGATGTCTTCGGGCTTGGTTTCCTCACGGACAAGAATGATGCGCTCCCCTGCCCGACCGCGCTCTTCCGCCGTGTCGGCATCGAACACGATCTTGCCCGAGGCAGCGCCGGGCGAAGCCGGCAGGCCGGTAGCCAGCGGCTTGCCCTTGAAATCGGCCGCGAGCTGGGGCGCCAGCATTTGTTCCAGCAGCATCGGATCAATCCGCATCAGGGCTTTCTCGCGGGTGATCAGGCCCTCACGGTGCATTTCGACCGAGGTACGCAACATGGCACGTGCATTCATCTTGCCATTGCGCGTTTGCAGGCAGTAGAGCGTGCCCTTCTCGATGGTGAATTCGAAGTCCTGCACTTCCGCGTAGTGCGTTTCGAGACGCGCATGCAGTTCCTGCAACTGCCGGTAGATTTCCGGCATTTCCTGCTCCATTTCGGCGATCGCCTTGGGCGTGCGAATCCCCGCCACCACATCTTCGCCCTGGGCGTTGACCAGGTATTCACCGTAGATGAGGTTTTCGCCGGTACCGGGGTTGCGCGTGAAACCGACGCCGGTGCCCGAGTCCGTTCCCATGTTGCCGAAAACCATGGTCACGACGTTGACGGCGGTGCCGCTGGCCATATCCTTGGTGATCTTGAACTGCCGGCGGTAGTCGATGGCACGCTTGCCGTTCCAGGAACGGAATACTGCACCGATGGCAATCTCCAGTTGCTGGTAGGGATCTTCCGGGAAAGGCTTGCCGGTATGCCGCTGGACGATGGCGAGGAACTCGTTGGCCAGTTCGGCAAGATGCTCGGTTTTCAGATCGATGTCCTGGCTGGCGCCGTAACGGGTCTTGATCAGTGTCATCGCCGCGTCGAAATGCTCGTCGCCAATGCCGAGGGCGATCTTGCCGAACAGCTGGATGAAACGGCGCCAGGCGTCATAACCGAAGCGCGGATTGCCGGTCAGGGCGATCAGGCCCTTGAGGGTGGTCGGGTTGAGGCCCAGATTGAGTACAGTGTCCATCATGCCCGGCATCGACATCGAAGAACCCGAACGCACCGAGACCAGCAGCGGATTGTCGGCACCGCCAAAGGTCTTGCCGGTCTTTTTCTCCAGGGCTTTCATGTGCGCCAGAGTCTCGTCCATCGCGCCCTCGGGCAGGCGATCCTTTTCCAGGAAAGCGAGACAGGCATCCGTGGTAATGACGAAGCCAGGCGGCACATTGAGGCCGATCTGTGTCATCTCGCACAAATTGGCGCCCTTGCCGCCGAGCAGCATCTTGTTCTTGCCATCGCCTTCCTCGAAAGCAAATACCCATTTCCCTTTCATGACTACTTCTCCTTGTATGCGTACCATTGGATTGCCGCTATGCACAAATTTTGCCACTCTATCGTTTCCCGCGGGATAATTTCGCAGCGAAACCGACTTTCTTCTCCATAAGGGAATTCCATGAAGACCCAAGATGCGCTAAATTACCCGAAACTCGTCGCAAACAAATGCGGAAGACCCGGATTCCTGATTGAATGCTCCTGAATCAGTGTATTGTCGTCGACTCGTGATCTACTTTCCACTTTCCTGCAGCAGGTATTTCTGACTTCAGATCGATATGGACATCGTCAAACAAAAGCAAATCAGGGAGTGGGCGCTGCTTGGGCTGGTTGCGACCATGGCGCTGGTCGCCAATCTTCCCCGCCACGTACTCGCCGGCATCGGCGTGGAAACCGGCCTGCTTATGGGCGGATTGGGCCTGATGGTGGTTCTCGCCCTATTTCTTTATGTGCGGTTTTTCTTCTTTTTGCTCTATGCGCTGCTGGCCGTCGGCGCCAATCTGCCTGAAAAATGGGCCGAAGGCCTGGGCATCAGCCAGGCACCTCTGCTGGCTGCACTGATTGCCATGGTCGCCTTGTCCCTGCTCAACTATGGCGCCAAGATGCTGCCCTCCGGGCTGGAACCGAAAAAACGCAAACAGAACCCCGAAGCGACCCACGTACTGCTCGACGCCATCGAGCGCGGCAATCTTCCCTACGTCAAGACACTGCTGACCATGGATTTCGATCTCGACACTATCGATGATCAAGGCATGACTCCCCTGATGCGTGCCGCTCAGCACGGGAATTTCAAGATAGTCCAGTTGCTCATCAAACGCGGGGCGTCACCTCTGCTTGTCGGGCCATCCGGTCGGGCTTCCGATGTCGCGCTGCAAAACAACTTTCCGCCGGTCAATGAATTCCTGAAGAAGGTTGAGGAAGTACAGGCAGCCGAAGCCGCGCAACGGGATGCCGCTCGTCCAATCGATGAGTCCGTCGTGGTTGCCTAGTCTCAACGTGCCGTCGTACCGGCCGCCTGCTGGCTGAGCGCACCGTCTTCAAGACCCTGCGCGTCTTCGACTTCGACTACTCTTCCGTCCGCCAGGATCGCATCTTCCGTGCGCTTGTTCATGATGACAATACTGATGCGACGGTTGATCGGGTTGTAGGCGTTCTGTTTGTCGAAAAGTACCGTCGAAGCCAGGCCCACGGCGCGCATCACCTTGTCCTCGCGCATGCCGCCGGCAATGAGTTCGCGGCGCGAGGCGTTGGCGCGGTTGGTGGATAGCTCCCAGTTGCTGAAGTCCAGCCGGCCTCCGGCAAAGGGCTGGGCGTCGGTGTGCCCGGACAGACTGACATGGTTATCCACCTTGTTCAGAGTCTTGCCGATCTCGCGCAAAATGACGCGCGTATAGGGCTTCACTTCCGAACTGGCGGAATCGAACATCGGCCGGTTCTTTTCGTCGACGATCTGGATGCGCAGGCCTTCACTGGTGAGATCGAGCAGCATCTGGCTCTTGAACTGCTTGAGCGTCGGGTTGGCATCGATCAGGGTTTCCAGTTCCCCTTTCAATCCGCTAAGTTTGACCTTCTCTGCCTTTTCGAACTCGGCTTTCAACTTTTGCAGATTGATGGTCTTTTTCGGCGCGACGACATCCCCTGCCTTGACCTGCCCATGGGAAGCCGACAGATCCTTGCCGCCACCCTGAATCAACGAAGAGGAATCACCCGAACCCGCTCCGCCCTGCAACGACACCTTGAGCGGATTCTGAAAAAAATCGGCAATGCCCAGCAGATCGCCCTGTGTCGTGGAGCCCAGGAGCCACATCAGCATGAAGAACGCCATCATCGCCGTGACGAAGTCGGCATAGGCGATCTTCCAGGCGCCGCCGTGTGCAGCGCTGCCACCTTTCTTGATCCTCTTTATGACTATGGGTTGCTGGGTATCGTCGCTCATGCTGCAGTCTGACTAAAGTCGGGCAGGTCGTTACTTGCCTTTGCGCGATTTAAGATCTTCCTCGAGTTCAATGAACCTGGGGCGATCACCGGAATAGAGCACCTTGCGGCCGAATTCAACGGCAACCTGGGGCGCATAGCCATTCATGCTGGCCAGAAGCACGGTCTTGATGACCTGGAAAATCTTGCCCTCCTCTTCGACCTTCTGTTCGAGTTGTCCTGCTATCGGCGCCACGAAACCATAGGCCAGCAGGATGCCGAGGAAAGTGCCGACCAGGGCGCCACCGATCATCTTGCCGAGAACCGCAGGGGGAGCACCGACCGAGCCCATGACATTCACCACACCCATCACCGCGACCACGATACCGTAGGCTGGCGTCGAATCGGCAAGTTTGGACACCGAATGGACGGGAACGTGCGCCTCCTGGTGATGCGTCTCGATTTCGATATCCATCAGGTTCTCGATTTCAAAAGCATTGAGATTGCCTCCCACCATCATGCGCAGATAGTCGCAAACGAATTCCATGACGTGGTGATCGCGCACGATCTTCGGATATTTCGAAAATACGGCGCTGTCGCCCGGGTTCTCGATATCGTTCTCGATGGACATCAATCCTTCCTTGCGCACCTTGGCGAGAATCTCGAACAGCATGGCCAGAAGATCCATGTACAGCGCCTTGTTGAGGTGCGAACCCTTGAACACCTTTGGCAAAGCCTTCACCGTAGCCTTGATCGCCTTGATGCCATTGCTGGCGATGAAACCGCCCATTGCCAGCCCCAGGATCGCCACGTATTCCATAGGCATCCACAATGCCGCCAGGCTGCCGTGGACCGCATAGGTGCCGACCGAAGCTGCCAGAATGATGATGTAACCAATTATCAGGAACATTTTTATTTCATCCGGAGTTGACGCGTCGGACATCGATTCGTCCGGCCGCGTAGCGCTAGGGCGTAATCATAACGGCAAACAGCGGCCAGACGTGCGGCCCTGCCAAAAGTGAGCACCTTCTGAGCAGCGCAGCCAAGGACGTTGCCGATCCGGTTCCGCGTCGGCCGGCGTAATTTCCGAAATTTGCACAGCCAGGTGTTCACGTGGCAGCAATATCAGGCCAGTGAACGGTGGTTACCACGCTGCTGCCGTTCCCCATGTATTCAAGCTTGTCAAAACTGACGGCTCTCGACATCGCTATTCCCCTGCCATTGAGGTCGAAAACCCGCTCCGGGCTGAACTCCACATACGTCTGCCAGTCGAAGCCCTTGCCCTGGTCGGTAATGGTCACGCGACAAGCGGTGGCAGTCTTCTCCAGCACCACGCTGACCAGGCGGCCTGAATAGTCAGGGTGTTCGAGGCGGGCTTCAACTTCCTCCAGCCAACGCCCGTCAATCAGCAACTGATTTTTCTCGGCATAGGAAATGCCGAGGTTGCCATGCTCCACGGCATTGATCAGGAGTTCCGAGTAGCCAACCACCGTGCGCGCCGGATCCATGCTGGCATCCGCCAGCAAAAGTGCCAGGTCTCTGGCCTCCGACAAGGTCCTGCAACAGAACTCGGCCCGCCGCAAGAGATTCAGGTTGTTCGTGTGGCGACCGATCAGCGCGCGCAACTCGCGCTTCTGGCGAAACTCGTCCAGTGCATTCTTGATCACGAGCTTCAATACATCTTCGGTCGAGGGCTTGGTCAGGTAGTAACGGGCACCCTCAGCCAGGCCCTCGATAATGTCTTCCTGGCGGCTGTCGCTGGTCAGCATGACCACCGGCAGATCCTTGAAGCGGCCATCCTCCTTCATCCGCTTCAAGAGGGCAATGCCGCCCAGTCTCGGCATCTGCTTGTCGAGCAGCATCAGATCGAAGCGAGAGGGATCGCCGTCTATCTTTTCCCAGGCAACCAGGCCATCCTCGGCAATGTCAATTGAATACCCGCTTTCCTCGAGCGCATCCCGCGTCAACATGCGGATCAGTTCGTCATCATCAACGACCAGTAACCTCGCCGCCATATTCAATCCTCCGATGCAGGCACAATATTGGTCAGACGGCCGGTTGAGCGCATCTGATTAGAGCAATCACCTCGTTGCCCTGATTGTTGTAGGTCAGGCGTGTCACCATAGTGCGCACGAGCACGAGGCCACGGCCGGAAGTCATCGCGTCATCGGCCACGGCAGCATGCCCGAGGTCGTGCGCATCGAACCCCGTGCCACTGTCCGACAGCATAAGTCGGAGAACCTGATCTCCATCGACGGTATCAAGCTCCATCTCGACCGCTATAAACCCGTTAGTCAACACGTCCAGTCGCCTTTGCTTTTCTTCGAAGAACTCCATATAGCCCTCGCCGGACTGGTACTTGATCTCCGAAGGCAGATCCAGTACGCCGTGCTCAAGCGCATTGGCGAACAACTCGGTGAATATGAATGAAAGGTTCGGGAAATTGGCGACAAAGCCAAGTGCCCGGGCCATGGACAGGATCGCGTCGATAATGTCCGGCTGGCGCAAGGCCTCGACGCCAAGCCGCAAGGAAAGGCGCGTCGCGGATAGTCGGATGGTTTCAATACCATGCCGCTTCCTCGGCAACTGCGTTTCCCTCCCCGTGACTACTACAGTCGACAAGTCGTCGGCCTGCCCGGCCGCAATTGCTGCCTCGATCAGCGCGTCCATCCGGCCGGCCGGTGGCGTAGCGGTGAGCAGGCCTTCCATCCGGACGGCCGGATCGTCTCCGGAAAATGCCGAGTTTTCCCAGATTCCGTCGGAAAACAGAATCAGTTGATCGTCGGCAGCAAACTCAATACGCCGCGGCTCGAACAGAGCCGGATCGTCGTCGTTGACGCCCAGTGCCATTTGCATGGAGTCCACGCGGGCCGCAATCTGCCCGCCGGACCGGACGAGCAAGGCAGGAGGGTTGCCGCCATTCCAGACGTCAATGAATCCGGCATCGAAATCGATGCTCATCAGGGTCGCCGCAATAAAACGGTCAACAGGCAGCAGATCACGTACTCGCCGGTTGAGTTCGCGTGCCACGGTCGCCAATGGGAGCCCTTTGCGCGACATGCCATCAAACGGGAAGAACAGCGGCAGGATATTGATCGCCGCCGGCAAACCGTGTCCGACCGCATCCGCCAGCAACACGTTCAGCCGACCGCTGGGTGTTCGTCTGGCGAGGATCAGGTCACCGCTGAACAACACCGAGGGAACGACCCTGTACTGGAGCGAATGGCCGTCGGGTGGTTCCGTATTCGCCAGAACCCGTCCCAGGACAAATGACGCAACCTCGCTCTCGTTGCGCATTTCGTCGTTGAGCAACTCGATGCGCTGCTGCTGCATCCTGAGCGTGCGCTGGGTCTGCACCAACCGTATGAATGCACGCAGCTTGGCGCGCAGGATGGCGAGATCAATCGGCTTCGAAATGAAATCGTCGCCCAGTTCCAGGCCTTCGAGCATCGTCTGCTGGTCGCTCATGGCCGTCAGGAAGATGATGGGCGTGCGGATGTCGCCAGCCGCCTCATTGATGCGGCGCGCAGCTTCGAGGCCATCCATGACCGGCATCATGATGTCCAGCAGGACGAGATCCGGACGCTCCCGTCGATGAACTTCCACGGCCTCGCTGCCGTCGCTGGCGATAACGACGGTATGTCCTTCCTTGCGCAGGAACACTTCCAGTATGCGTTGATTGACACGCTGGTCATCGGCTACAAGGATCTTGATCCCGGTATCAGGAAGTGACGGTGTCATTCTGTCCGCGCCCGGTATTGAATCTCGCTCACGAAACATAAAGACCCAGGCGACACGGGGTCAGGCGATGGAGAAGAGCTTTTCGAAGTGGGCAATCCCCAGGGCTTGCTTGACAATGCCGCGGGGATTGGCGAGAGCAAGCCCTTTCTTTGCGCGATTGGCTTTTTCGCGCAGCATCAACAGCATCCCGAGCGCCGAACTGTCGATGAAGTCCACGTCCGCCAGGTCGACGACGAGATCTTCGAGATCATTATTCTGCAAAGCCGTATCTGTGGCTTCGCGAAACTCGCGGTGCGCGCTGAATTCGAATCGTCCCGACAGGCGGACGACAGCCCGTTTTCCGTCTGCCCTCACTGTTATCTGCATGCTGGATCCTTTCCGACAAGTCCTGGGCATTTTCGCATCTCCTTTCCGGTTCTGCCCTACGTAGATACCGCAGTTTGTCGCGTAATTCACGGATAAACAAAACCCTGCCGCTTTGAGACTATGCCATCCGATGGAACGCGAACATCACGGCGGCCATCCATGAAATCCAAGGCGCCGGGGTTCGCGGCATTTGTACGGGGGCAGACGCTATGAGCACGATCATCCTGGAGGACAACTTGGCAACGATACTGCTGTCGATCCGTGGACCCGGCGAAGCGAAATGCCCGCCGGACACCAGCAACGCCATGCCCCCCGCCCTTTGGACAGCATGAACATGCCGCCACCCGCTTCCGCCAGGATCCTGACTTTCTTCAACAAGAGCTTCTGGCTTGGCCTGGGCTGGGTCGTTCTGGTCGGCAACGGCGTATCGCTGGCGTCAGATGTCGGCTTCGGACTTTCGGCCTGGACCGCCTTGCTGCTGGCAGCCATTGGATGGCAGTTCATTGCCATGCTCCCGGGCCTGGGCGATGCGCAGGCTGCTGCGACTCAACAGCGCATGAAAAGTGAGGAACAGGCCCTGCTGGATGAGTTTCATCGCCTGCTGGAAGAGTGTTCGAGCCAGTTTTCCGGGCAAATGAACGTTGTACGCGGCGAACTTGGCCAGGTGCAAAACCTGTTGGCCGAGGCGATCGTGAGTTTGACCGGCAGCTTCAACAGCATGCATGAGCATACCAGCCGCCAGCGGGAAGTGACGATTTCAGTCACCTCCGGCGCCGACAGCGAACAGAGCAGAAACCGCTTCGACGATTTCGTCAAAGATACGTCGGCGGTCATGCAGCGGGTGGTAGACAACATCGTCGGCAACAGCAAGCTGGGCATGGAACTGGTCGACCTGACCGACAGCATCGGCGCGCGTACGCAGGATATTCAGTCGATTCTGTCGGAGATAGGCTCGATCGCAAAACAGACCAACCTGCTCGCGCTCAACGCCGCGATCGAGGCCGCCCGTGCCGGTGAAGCCGGGCGCGGATTTGCTGTCGTGGCCGATGAAGTGCGCGATCTTTCCGGACGCACTTCGCAGTTCAGCCAGCAGATCAACAAGGTGATCCAGAACATGCAAGTGACCGTGAAGCAGACGGAAGTGGCTATCCAGCGCATGGCCAGCCATGACCTTACCTTCGCCTTCGAGTCGAAGCAGAGCATCGAGGAGATCATCACCACCATGGAGGCGCAGGGCCAGCGGCGCGGCGCAGCTCTGGGACAGCTCGGCGGCATCGCGGATGAGGTCGACATCCAGGTCGGGCGTGCTGTAACCGCACTGCAATTCCAGGACATCGTGTCCCAGTTGCTTGGCCACGTCGGGCGGCGGGTTGACGCCATCGACGATGTGTCGAGGCATCTGGGGGTATTGGCCAAGACGCTGCAGCGCAACGCCGCGACCCCCGATGCCGCTGATGCCCTGCAATCGTTGCAAACCGAAACCCGTCGCGTTTCCGAGCGGCTGCTGGACATGGCGCAGACAACCGCGAACAGCCCGGTTAGCCAGAAAGAGATGCGCCGGGGTGAAATCGAACTTTTCTGAATTGATCCGCTGCCCGTATCCTGAGGGAGTATTCCTATGTCAAAAACCGTTCTTGCCGTCGATGATTCCGCCTCCATTCGTCAGATGGTCGCCTTTACCCTCAAGAGTTCCGGCTACGAGGTGGTTGAAGCCGTCGATGGCATGGACGGACTCGACAAGGCCAAGTTCAAGAGCTTCAACCTGATTCTTACCGACCAGAACATGCCGCGCATGGACGGACTGACGCTGGTCAGGAGCCTGCGTGCCCTGGCCCAGTACAAGACTACGCCGATACTGATGCTGACCACCGAGTCGTCCGACACCATGAAGGCGCAAGGCAAGGCAGCGGGTGCAACGGGTTGGCTGGTCAAGCCCTTCGATCCGCAAAAGCTGATCGAAGTAGTGAAAAAAGTCATCGGTTAAGTCGCGCAAACCATGGCCGGGAGCGACATGTCGATTGACATGAGCCAGTTCTATCAGGTGTTCTTCGAGGAATCGCAGGAACATCTGGACAGCATGGAATCCATGCTGCTGGAGTTGGACATCCGCAATCCGGATGCCGAGCAGCTCAATGCGATTTTTCGTGCCGCACATTCGATCAAGGGCTCGGCCGGCACTTTCGGCTTCACCGACCTTGCCGAAGTCACCCACATCCTCGAAAACCTGCTCGATCGCATCCGCAAGGGAGAGCTGGCCCTGCGCGCCGAAATGATCGATGCCTTTCTGGATGCCGGCGATGTCCTGAAAGAGCTGCTGGGAGCGCATCGCGGCAATGGCGCAGCCGATCCGGCGCTGGTTGCGACGATGTGCAAGCGCCTTTCCGACCTGACCACAAGCGCGCCTTCGCCAGCTCCGGTCGCAGTCGAAGCGGTGGTGCCGACGACCACTCCTGTGTCACCCGTGGAACTGGACGTCAGTTTCGTTCTCGACATGGATGCCGAGGCCGCCGCCAGTACGGTTGACAATCTGGTCGCGGAACTGGCTCAGCACTGGGCTGTTGCGCTGGTCGCACCGGCTAGTGCTGCTGACGCTCCGTGGCACTTGCGCATCGCAGCCGACGCCGATCTGGAGATTGTGCGCGGCATGCTGGAGTTCATTGCCCGCAGTGACAGCATTCGCATCGAACCGAGCGGTTCCACAGCCCTCACTGCGGACAGCGGAGAGGGTGCATATGGCTTTTTCGATGATGTACCTCCAGCCGCAAGTCTGGCTGCCGACAATTCCTGGGGGCTCTTCAGCGATGCTCCCGCAGACGTAGCGGCGGCAAGTCCTGCAGCCGATGACTCTTACGGGTTCTTTGTCGATCTGCCCGCACCGGAATCGGTTGGCGCCGCGCCATCAGCGCCATCCCTTGCCGCCTCAGCAGGAAGCGAAGGCGAGGGGTTCGGTTTCTTCGTCGATGTGCCGGCTCCCGTGGCCACTCCATCCAGCCCCTCACTTACCGGGGCCGCCCCCGTCATGGAACACTCGGCGCTACCGGCCAGCCCCGTGGCAGACAGGCGTGCCACGCCCAGGGGCGGCGCAGGCACGGAAACCTCGATTCGCGTCGATGTGGACAAGGTCGACCAGCTGATCAATCTGATCGGTGAGCTGGTGATTACCCAGGCCATGCTGAAGCAGTCCGCCTCGACGCTTGACCTGGTCGAGTTCGAGCGCCTGCACAATGGGCTTGCCCAGCTCGAGCGCAACACGCGCGACATGCAGGAATCGGTGATGTCGATCCGCATGATGCCGATTTCGGTAGTGTTTTCGCGCTTCCCGCGCGTGGTGCGTGACCTTGCCCAGAAGCTGGGAAAGCAGATTGAACTCAAGACTATCGGCGAGGGCACGGAACTCGACAAGAGCCTGATCGAGCGCATCAGCGATCCGTTGACCCATCTGGTGCGCAACAGCCTCGATCACGGCGTCGAGATGCCCGAGGAGCGAACCGCGAAGGGCAAGTCGCCGATCGGCACCATCACGCTCAAGGCCTACCATCAGAGCGGCAACATCGTCATCGAGGTGGGCGACGACGGCGCCGGACTCAATCGCCAGAAAATTCTTGCCAAGGCCCGTGAAAAGGGTCTCGCGGCAAATGAGCAGATGAGCGATGGGGAGGTCTGGCTGCTGATTTTCGAACCGGGATTTTCCACCGCCGACCAGGTCACCGAAGTCTCCGGACGCGGCGTCGGCATGGACGTGGTCAAGCGCAACATCACGGCGATGGGCGGTCGGGTCGAAATCGAGTCCATGAGCGGCATCGGCACCCGCATGACCGTGCGTCTGCCGCTCACGCTGGCAATCCTCGATGGCATGTCGGTCGCCGCGGGCAAGGAAACCTACATCATCCCGCTCGGCTATGTCATCGAGTCATTACAGGCCGAGCGCGGAATGATCAAGAGCGTATCGGGGGTCGAGCGCCTGATCCAGGTGCGCGGCGAATATCTGCCGGTCGTGGCCCTGTACGAGATTTTCGGGATTCCGGACACCGTCACCCGGCTAGATCAGGGAATCATGGTGGTCCTCGAGTCCGATGGCATAAAGGCGGCGCTGTTCATTGACGCACTGGTCGGCCAGCACCAGGTGGTCATCAAGAGTCTGGAAGCCAACTACCGCAAGGTCGCAGGAATATCGGGCGCAACGATCATGGGTGATGGCCACGTCGCCCTGATCCTTGATGTGGCCGCACTGGTGCAGATGGCGAAAAGTGCCCTGCCAGCAGCGGCCTGAAGCAGTCCCAACAGAACGCGCAAGCGAGGAGCAAATGATGGTTCAGGAACATGCAGCCACAGGCAAGGGTGCCAGCCAAGACGGTGGCTACGCCCAGGAATATCTGCTCTACACCCTGGGGCCGGAAGAGTACGCAATCGATATCCTCAAGGTGCAGGAGATCCGCGGCTACGAGCCTCCCACCACGATTGCCAATGCTCCCGACTTCCTCAAGGGCGTGATCAACCTGCGCGGCACCATCGTGCCGATCGTCGATCTGCGCATCAAGTTCAATGTCGGCACGGCCGACTACACGCCCTTTACCGTGGTGATCATCCTCAACATCGGTACACGCGTGGTCGGTGTCGTGGTCGATAGCGTGTCCGACGTCACCATGCTGCGCCAGGAGCAGATCCGTCCCGCGCCGGAGTTCGCCGCGACGGTCGATACCAAATACATCAACGGCCTGTGCACCCTCGACGAGCGCATGCTCATCGTGGTCGACATCGAGCGGCTGATGCTGTCCCAGGAGATGGCGCTGGTTGATGCCGCTCAACATGCACAGTAAATACTACGCACAGCCCGCACCGCAAAAGGAGTCCAGAAAATGCGCAGCAACCTGCCCGTGACCCAGAACGAGATCAAGCTGCGCGATGCCACGCTGATCGTGTCCAAGACCGATCTGCAGGGACGCATCACCTACATCAACAAGGATTTCCTCGACATCTCCGGTTTCACCGAGGCCGAGCTGATCGGCCAGCCGCACAACATCGTGCGCCACCCGGACATGCCGCCCGAGGCCTTCACCGATTTCTGGGAGACCCTCAAGGCGGGACGTCCCTGGACCGGACTGGTCAAGAACCGCTGCAAGAACGGCGACTATTACTGGGTGTTGGCCAATGCCACTCCGATCTACGAAAGCGGTCAGATCAGCGGCTACATGTCGGTGCGTCGCAAGGCTTCCGAATCGGCCATCTCCGAGGTGGATGTGATCTATCGCCAGTTCCGCGAAAAGCGCCAGGGCAAGCTGCGCATCCAGCACGGCGCCGTGGTCAAGGGCCGCGGCCCGCTATGGCAGAACAAGTCGATCGGACTCAAACTGGGGCTGGTGCTCGGTTTCCTTGCCCTGACATTGATCGTGCAGGGAGCGATAGGGCTCTTCGTGATATCGCGCACCAACGACGTAGTCAGAGACATCTACGAGCGCCGCACGGAACCGGTACGCATGATGGGCAGTATCGGCAAGCTGATGGCAGATAACCGCGCACAGATACTGCTCGGCCTGCAGCACGATCCTGCCGGCGCCTACGCCAAGCTGCACGATCATCCCGTGACCGTGCATCACGAACAGGTGAAGAAAAACATCGAGGAAATCACCGCGCTCTGGGCGGATTACCAGAAGACCATACACAGCGACGGCCACCGCAAGGATGCCGCGGCCTATGCCGAGGCGCGCAAGAAGTACGTGCAGGAGGGGCTGCTGCCCGCCGTCAAGGCGCAGCAGGAGGGCGACTTCAATGCCGCCAACCAGATCCTGTTGCGCAAGATCAATCCCCTGTACGCGGAGGCTTCGGCCAGGGCCGACACCATCTTCAAGTACCACACCGATCGCGCCCGCGAACAGTTCGTCGAGTCCCAGACCGAGTACGAGCGCGTGCGCCTGCTGACCATCTTCGGCGTACTGGGAGTCAACGGCCTGGTGATCTTCCTGGCGCTGATGCTGATCCGCTCGATCACCCGCCCGCTGTCGCTGGTGGTGGATACGCTCGGCAACGTTTCGCAGGGCAATTACAGCAACAAGATCGACGTCAGCCGCAATGACGAAATCGGCAAGACCTTGCAGGGCCTGCAGTCGATGCAGACGCGCCTGGGGTTCGAGGTTGCCGAAACCAAGCGTCAGGCCGACGAAACGCTGCGCATCAAGATCGCGCTGGACAACGTCAGCACCGGCGTGATGATCGCCAACAGCGAGAGGACGATCATCTACGCCAACCACTCGGTGAAAAAGATTCTCAAGGGCGCGGAAGCCGCCATTCGGCAACAACTGCCGAATTTCGATGCAGAGAAGATGATCGGCGTGAATATCGACACCTTCCACAAGAACCCGGCACACCAGGCCAGGCTGCTGGCGACCTTTGCCAGCACCCATGTCGCCAACCTCGAGATCGGCGGACGCCATCTGCGGGTGAGCGCAAGCCCGGTCATCAACGATCGCAACGAGCGCCTTGGGGCCGTAGCCGAATGGCTGGATCGCACCGACGAAGTTCTGGTCGAAAGGGAAGTGGCGAACATCGTCGAGGGCGCCTCGCGCGGCGACTTCCTCACCCGCCTCAGCCTGGAAGGCAAGGAGGGCTTTTTCAAACAACTGGCGCAGGGTCTCAACCAGTTGTCCGACGTGACCCAGACAGGCCTTTCCGATGTGGCGCGGGTCCTGCAACTCGTCGCCGCGGGAGACCTGACACAGGAAATCGAAGCCGACTATCAGGGCATTTTCCTCGCAGGAAATTGCCGCCGGCAATCAGGACCTGTCGAGCCGCACCGAAGAGCAGGCCAGCAGTCTCGAGGAAACCTCCTCGGCCATGGAAGAGCTCAACGCCACAGTCAAGCAGAATGCCGAGAACGCCAAGCAGGCCAATGAAATGGCCAAGACATCGAATGCCGGCGTGGTGAAAGGTGGCGACGTGGTGAAGCAGGTGGTGATCACCATGGGCGAGATCCAGGCCAGTTCGAAGAAGATCTCGGACATCATCGGCGTCATCGACAGCATCGCCTTCCAGACCAACATCCTGGCGCTCAATGCAGCGGTGGAAGCCGCGCGTGCCGGCGAACAGGGGCGCGGCTTTGCGGTGGTAGCGACGGAAGTGCGCAATCTGGCACAGAGGAGCGCCACGGCGGCGAAGGAAATCAAGACCCTGATCGCCGAGTCGGTGGACAAGGTGGAAAGCGGGGCCAAGCTGGTGCGCGAGGCAGGAGAGACCATGGACGATGTGGTGACCTCTTTCGATCTGGTGGCCAGTCTGGTGACCGAGATTGCCGCCGCCTCGCGTGAGCAGAGTTCGGGCATCGAACAAACCACCCAGGCAGTCGGTCAGATGGACGAAGTGACCCAGCAGAATGCGGCGCTGGTCGAAGAAGCCGCGGCGGCAGCCGAGAGCCTG
>JAPLQY010000052.1 GCA_026399475.1 Rhodocyclales bacterium | reverse complement strand
GCGGTCGACCAGACCCACCGCGACCCGCGCGCAATTGAACTGCTGCCGCAGGTCATTCACCATCTCGAACAAGGCCTGCTGCAATTTGCCATGGCGCAAGGCCACCGCAATCACTTCCAGCACCGAGCCGACGCGATCCCGGCTCCGGATAGCCTCGTCCAGCTCACGACCCGCCAGCAGATTGGTCAGCCAGGCACTGCCCCAGTGGATTTCGCGCATGGCCGATTCGACTTCGCCATCCGGGCAGACCACTTCCAATGCCACGACCCCGGCTTCGCGCTGACCGAGCATCAGGGGATAGGCCAGGTGGGTCGCTTGGTCAGAGCTTGAATCACCGATCACGGTGACGGAGTCTTCCAACGGCGGTGCGGGCCTGATGACGCCGCGCTTCTCGCGCAAGGCCAGCTCGGCCACCTCGGCCAGTCGGCCAAGACTCTGCATCGCATCCGGCCAGACCGCCATGGGCACGTAGGTATGCGCCTCCACACTCTCCACCAACACAGCCGCCGCACGGGCACCGGGAATCTGCCCGCACACCAGGCTCAGCCAGGCACGGCAGCGCGCATCGGCGGTTTTGGCCGAAACGAATTCTTCCCAACCCAGAAGTGCCGGGGGCGTCGGATCTTCTACCTCGGGTACCAACGTCTGGTGATCGATCATCGCCGGGCAACCACTACCGTTGGGGAGCCTTGAACCATCGCTTCCGAGTCCTCGGGTGAATTTGTAAATAGAGCGTCCAACAGCGCCACGTCTTCCGTGCTCAGCGTCCCTGCCACGGCTTTGAGCTTGACATGGGCGACCACCTGATCGTAACGGCCTTTCCTGAAATCGCGCTGCGCGGCATGCATTTGTTGCTCCGCCTGCAGCACATCCAGCTCCGTCTTCAGTCCGTTGGCACGGCCGCCACGCGCCACGGCCAACGCCGCCCGCGCCGCCTGGATCGCTTGCGCACCGGCACGGGCACGCGCATAGGCACTCTGCCAGCCGAACCAGGCCTGCTTGACGGCAAACACGGCGGCGCGCCTTGCCGCCTCGATGTCCAGGCGGGCCTTCTCCTTCTGCGCCACCGCTTCATCCACCTTGGCCGACTGTGTCCCCCCAGAAAAGATTGGAACGTTCAGTTGCAGCCCGACGGCATTCTGCGCAATGTCATAACCCGCCTGCCCCGGAAAGCCGCCGACCGCCTGCCGATTCCTGTTGTAGTTGAGGACAAGATCGAGAGTGGGCTGATGCCCCGCCGATTGCTTGCGCACCTCCGCGTCCGCTGCCTCGAACGCCTTCGTCGCCGCCAGAATGGCAGGGTTGCCCGTCTCCGCCGCGCTCAGCCAGGTATCCATTTTTTCCTTGCTGACATCGGCCAGGACAGCGCGCTCACGCATAAATGGAGTCGTCAATTGACGCAGCGGGCCGACCAGCTGCTCCAGGGCCGCCTGCTTGATTTCGCCGTCCGTTCGAGCCACCACCGCATCCGATAAGGCCTGGTCATACTTGGTCCTGGCCTCTTCCACCTGTGGCTGACTACTGGCGCCCAACTCAGCGCCGCGCCGG
>JAPLQY010000091.1 GCA_026399475.1 Rhodocyclales bacterium | reverse complement strand
TGCGCTTCGCCACGACGCTGGCCGATACCACCGACGAGACGGTGTCACTAGCGGACTACATTGGCCGCATGAAGCCGGAGCAGGAAAAGATCTACTACGTCACCGCCGAGACCTTCAACGCGGCGAAGAACAGCCCGCATCTGGAGGTCTTCCGCAAGAAGGGCATCGAAGTGGTCCTGCTGTCCGACCGGGTCGACGAATGGGTGGTGTCGCACCTGACCGAGTTCGAAGGCAAGCCGCTGGTTTCGGTGGCCAAGGGCGGGCTCGATCTGGGCAAGCTGGAAGACGAGGCCGAGAAAAAGGAACAGGAATCGGCGGCCGGCGAATTCAAGGATCTCACCGAGAAGATCGGCAAGAGCCTCGGCGAGAAGGTCAAGGAAGTGCGCGTGACGCATCGCCTGACCGACAGCCCGGCCTGCCTGGTGGCGGACGAGCACGATGTCTCCGGTAATCTGGCGCGCATCCTCAAGGCGGCCGGGCAGAAGGCGCCGGCCTCGAAGCCCATTCTCGAAATCAACCCACGTCACCCGGTGCTGCTGCGCTTGAAGTACGAAGACAAACGTTTCGATGACTGGGCGGCGGTGCTGTTCGATCAGGCGCTGCTGGCCGAAGGCGGTCAGCTCGACGACCCGGCGACCTTCGTCAAACGCATGAATCAGTTGATGCTGGAGATGAGTGGAAGCTGAGCGCTTGCAGGGCCTGCCGCCGATCATCGACGCGCAGGCCCGCGTCCTGATTCTGGGCAGTTTTCCCTCCGCCGCATCGCTGGCCGCGCAGCAGTATTACGCCCATCCGCAAAACCAGTTCTGGCGCATCCTCGGCGAGGTGCTGGGGCAGCCGCTGCAACAGATGGACTATGCGGCACGCATCGCGGCGGTCCAGGCGGCGGGCATCGCCATCTGGGACGTGTTCGCTTCCTGTTCGCGGGACGGCAGCCTGGATACGGCGATTCGCGACGCGGTGCCGAATCCGCTGGCCAAGTTGCAGGAGTCGGCGCCCACGCTACGGCGAATCTGCTTCAACGGCCGCATGGCGGCGCGCCGCATCCGCGAAGTCGAGGCGCTGGGCTTCGAAGCCCTGGTCCTGCCCTCGACCAGTCCGGCCCACGCCGGCATGAGCTTTGAGGAGAAGCTCGCGCGCTGGCGCGAGGCTTTGCGGCCCTAGTCGCAGTGGCATCCGCGCGGTAAATGCGGCGCGGCGAGTATGATGTTGGCAGTGTTTCTCGTGGGAGCCCGCCATGCAAAAACCTGCCGCTTTGCCGGACCTGGACCACCCGACGCTCGATGCCGAGTCGATCCGGCGCTCGCTGTATAACCGCCTGATCTATACCATCGGCAAGGACCCCATCACCGCCACCGATCGCGACTGGTTCTACGCTGCCGCCGCGGTGGTGAGGGAACGCATGATCGAGCGCTGGATGGAAACCATGCGCAGCTACTATGTGGAGGACCGCAAGCGGGTCTATTACCTCTCCATGGAATTTCTCATGGGGCGCACCATGACTAACAGCATGCTCAACATCTGCGCCGAGAAGG
>JAPLQY010000041.1 GCA_026399475.1 Rhodocyclales bacterium | reverse complement strand
GCCGGTGATGCGGATTTTTTCGACGCCGAGGTCGACGAAGACGCTGGCGACGCGGACGATCTCCTCGAAGGAGAGCAGCTTGCTGCGCGGCAGGAAGGCGTATTCGTGGTCGAATACCTCCTTCGGCATGCAGTACACGCAGCGGAAATTGCAGCGGTCGGTGACCGAAATGCGCAAGTCGCGCACGCGCCGGTGGCGGCGGTCGATCAGTTCGCCGTCGAACGGCGCCGCAAGTTCGTCGTTGCCGTGCGGCAGCGGATTGGGCGTACGGACAATAGGGATAATGCGGGCTTTCATCGTGTCGCGAACTATAAGCCGGCGGGGCCGCAGAGACAACACCTGCCGGCGAGGAGTACGATTCCGGCGGTGACAGGATCACATTCAACTTAGAGGAGAAGTGCAAATGAAAGTTCGCCTGCTTGTCGCATCGCTGCTGTCGCTGGGCGTCTGTGCCGCCACGGCCCAGATGTCCGGTTCGGGTCCTGGCAAGGGCCCCGGACTCAGCGCCGAAGAGAAGGAAAAGCGTTGCCAGGCCAATCCCGAGAAGTGCGCGCAGATCAAGGAGAACATCGAGAAACGGCGCGAGGAGTGGAAGAAGAAGTGCGATGCCGATCCCAAGGCCTGCGAAGAGAAGAAGGCGCAGATGAAGGAGAAGATGGAAGAACGCCGCGAGCAGCGCCACGAGCATCGCGAGGGGATGAAGGAACACATGCAGAACGCACCGCGCGCGCCGGGCAAATAGGGCTCGAACACGCAACGAACCCGGGTCGAAGGCCGGTGACGAGCCGTCGCCGGGCGCGGCCTGTATCGCGCCGCACGGTCGCCGGCGACGGGTAAAATGCAGCCCTGCGGATCGGTACGGATTGTTTGGGCCGGAAGTGCCGCGGATTTGCATGTTTTCTTTCCAGAAGGGATCGGTAAGTCATGAAATTGCTTTTTGCTGTCGTTATGCTTCTCTGTGCGAGTGCCGGCTGGAGTGCCGACCAGGCGGCGCCTGCTGCGGCGGCCGTGCTCAAGGGCGAGGTTCTGGAAGTCAAGGATGTCGAGAGTTACAGCTACCTGCGGCTGAAGACCGCGGATGGCGAAACCTGGGCGGCGGTTGGCAAGGCGCCGCTGAAGAAGGGGGCCAAGGTCACGATTGAAAACACCATGGTGATGACCAATTTCGAGAGCAAGGCGCTGAAGAAGACCTTCCCCAAGATCGTGTTCGGCACCCTGGCCGGCGCCGGCACCGGTGCGGCAAGCCAGATGGCGGCGGCTCACTCGGGCCAGCCCAAGGCGGAGTTTACGGGCGACGTCAAGGTGCCGAAGGCCAGCGGTCCGGATGCGCGGACCGTGGCCGAGGTCATTGCCAAAAGCGGCGAACTCAAGGACAAGACTGTCCTGATTCGCGGCAAGGTGGTGAAATTCTCCGGCGGGATCATGGGCAAGAACTGGATTCATCTGCGCGATGGGTCGGGTTCGGCCGCCGACAAGACGGACGACCTGCTGGTGACGACTCTGGACCAGGCCAAGGTGGGTGACGTGGTCGTCGTCAAAGGCCTGGTGCGCACCGACAAGGACTTTGGTGCCGGCTATGCGTACAAGGTTCTCGTCGAAGAGGCTACGTTGCAAAAGTGACTTGTCGGCCGCCTGAAGCTGGCGGGCGCGGGCGGGCATTCTGTCGCGCCCTGCTGCTGGCTTTTGCGGGCCTGTTGGCAGCGGGGGCGGTGCGTGCCGCAGCGCTTTATGAGGAGGAAGCGCCGCGCGTCGTGGCGGCGCTGGAACAGGGGCTGGCTGCCGAAATGGGAGTCGGCCTGAAGAAGAATCCGCGACTGGCCCTGGCGCTCTATTGCGATGCGGGTGTCATGGGCAGTACCGAGGGATTTTTTCGT
>JAPLQY010000099.1 GCA_026399475.1 Rhodocyclales bacterium | reverse complement strand
GTTGAGGTGTTTGCCGGAACTGACGATCTTGTCCAAATAGCTGCGCAACTTGGGATCGCTACTGAGGCCCTGGGCCAATCCCGCCATGCCGATCACGGCGTTCAGCGGGGTACGCAGTTCGTGACTGATGTTCGCCAGGAAGGCATCCTTGGTCCGGTCAGCCAGCTTGGCGCTTTCCAGTGCCCGCTCGCGGGTCTCAAACGCAGAAAAAACCTGACGGTATAGAGCCTTTCCAACAAGTATGTTGGTCACAAAAAAGATGCCGCCAAGCACGAATAAGACAATTTCCGAACGGGTCATGGCCCTGTGCTCAGCTTCAACCGCTGCATTTTGCAATCCCTCGACTTTCTGACCAAGTTGATCGAGCAGTGCGGCGATTTCGTCGGACTGCTGGTCAAACCCGTCCGGCGCCTTCATGATCGCGTTGCCCGCTTCCTGGCTGATGCGATAGGCACCCAGCATACGAAGACCGCTCTCGTGAAGATTTTCAATACGGCGAGCCAGCTTGTCGGCCTCATTGCGCAGACCGGAATCAATCTCGGCAACTTCTCTCAGCAGCAGTTGCGCATGGCGGAGAGACTTGGCGGCGTCTTCCTTGCTGTCATCGGCGCCGGTTGCTGCGGAATCTGTCAGATATTGCTGAACCTGTCTGGCCTCCAGCTTGGCTTCCGCCAATTTGCTAACCAGTTTTTCTGTCACCTGATGCTCGAATTCTCTTTGGCGACGAACTTCTCCCAAGGTCGTGATCGCGGCAAACAGAATCAGTCCGATGAGCAGAACGCCCAGAACGACATATCCGCCAATGAAGAGTTTGAGACGTTGTATGTTCATTCCTTGAATCTTCGCTCAGTGAGGTAGAGATCGCCGTCATCGACAATCAGGGAATTCCCTTGCTACAGGACCAGGGCTTCGTCCCGCAGTCGCGTCTTCCAAATATCTATCCAGCCCGGTAGTTCGGCAGCCGGCATCGGGCGGGCGATGAAATATCCCTGCGTCAGGTCGCATCCCTTGCTCCCCAGGAAATCCCAGTCGTTCCTGTCCTCGACACCCTCGGCGACGACTTCGATGCCCAGTTGCCGCGCCAGATTCAGGTTCGCTTCGAAGATGGCGCGCAACGTCGGATCGGCGTAGGCGCCATGCACAAAGCTCCGGTCAATCTTGAGTTCGTCAAAAGGAATGTCGCGCAATTGAGCGAGCGAAGAATGGCCGGTGCCGAAGTCATCGATCGACAGCCGGAAGCGCTTCAGGCGCAGTCGGGTGAGGATTTCCAGCGGTACGCGCAGATCGGCCATCAGCCTGCTTTCCGTCACTTCCAGGACGATCTCAGCAGACGCCAAGCCAGCTTCGACGGATGCGGCGACAACGTGATCGGCGAAGTCCAGCGTCGCAAGGCTGTCCATCGACAGGTTGACTGCCACGCGCAGCGCGATTCCCGCGTCGCGCCAGACGCGTGTCTGCGCCAGCGCTTCGCCGTGCGCTTCGGCGACACCGATGAACTGGTCGGGAAAGACCAGCCCGTCGGTCGGATGCCGCCAGCGCACCAGGGTCTCGACGCCAACCACGCGGCCGTCGGCCACCGCCACCTTGGGCTGGTAGTAATTGACCAGTTCTCCGTTGGCGATGGCCGCACGCACCGTGTCAGCGCCATAGGCGGCTTTTGCCGCCCGTGATCGACCAGATGCGGGCGGCGTCCATTGCGCCAGCAATGCCGCCAGCGCCCCCGCCGAGACCGGCTTCTGCAGGTGGCCGAGCAGCTTGACCTTGTGCGCCTGCACCAGCTTGCTGGCGGCCTGAAGCATTCGCTCGTCCTCGCCGCTGATCAGCACGAGGCTGCCGGCGTAATTGCGCTGGACCAGATGGCGGACGAATTCGATGCCGTCCATTTCCGGCATGTTGAGGTCGAGCAGGATCAGCTCCGGCTGGCCGGACGGCGCATCGAGCGCCGCGAGCGCGGCAACGCCGCTGGAGTATGGCGACACCGCCGTGAAGCCGAGATTTTCCAGCATGTGACCGATCAGCTTGAGCATGAAGGGTTCGTCGTCCAGCAGCACGATTCTTACCGCTAAATTGTTTGTCATGGCTGTTCTCCTGCTTCCTTGTCAAGCGCCGTCAAGTCTGCCAGCGTGGTATCGACCGCGGCCATCTCTGCCTCAAAGCGAGGCCATACGCCAGACAGCGCTGCAGCCTGCCCCGTCTTGCCGGCCGCCTCCAGTTCGGCACACAACTCGCCCAGCGCCAGCGCGCCGACCGCCCGCGCCGAAGACTTCAGCTTGTGCGCCAACGCTTCCGCCTGCGCCGCAGCGCCGGCGGCACAGGCGGCGGAAAGCTCGGCCGCAATGCTCGTCGCGCTGGTGCGGAAATCCAGCAGAAACTCGCGAATCGTCGCCGGGTCGTCGCCGACCAGCGCGGCGAGGACGCTCACATCAACCGGCACAAGAGTCGGCGCTGGCGACACGGCGGCCAGTGTATCCACACTGCCCGCTACACCGGTCGGCAGCCACTTTCGCAGCACCGCTTTCAATTGCACCAGATCGGCCGGCTTGACCAGCAGCTCATCCATCCCGGCGGCTTGGCAGTTCTCGATTTCATCGGCCAGCGCGTTGGCGGTCCAGGCGAAGACAGGCGTGCGCGAGCGTGCCTCATCGACTTCGATTCCGCGGATCGCGCGCGTCAGCGCGTAGCCGTCCATCACCGGCATGTGGCAGTCTGTGATGACTACTGCATAGCGGCCGGTGCGCCACTGCGCCAGCGCGGCTTCCCCGTTTTCCGTTGTCTCGGCGCGCAAGCCGAGCAGTTCAATCTGGCGCGCCAGCAGTTTGCGATTGATGGGATGGTCATCGACGATCAGAACCAGCGGCGCGTCAGCGGCCGCAACACCCTGAAAGAGGGGCGCCACGGATTCGGCCGCGACGATCCCGGGCTGAGTTATTCCTGCTTCCCCCAGAGTCTCCGCGATGGGCAGCGTCAGCGTGATGCTGAAGGTGGAGCCGTGACCCGGCGCACTCTCCACTTCAATCCGTCCGTCCAGCAAATCGGCCAGACGCCGGCAGATCGCCAGCCCGAGCCCGGTGCCACCGTACATGCGCGCCGTATCGGCGCTAGCCTGGCCGTAGCTCTGGAACAGGTGCTGTTGCGCCTCCGGGTCGATGCCGATGCCCGTGTCCTTGACTGAAAACCGGACCTGCTCGGCGCCTTCGTGCCGCTCAAGCAGTTCGGCCCGCAGCTCGACGCGGCCACCGTGGCTGAACTTGACGGCGTTGCTGACGAAGTTGTTGAGCACCTGCGACAGCCGCAGCGGATCGACCGTGAGCGTCGCACGCAGGCGCGGATCGACCTGCTGCACCAGTGTCACGCTGTTGGCAC
>JAPLQY010000060.1 GCA_026399475.1 Rhodocyclales bacterium | reverse complement strand
ATCTGTGCGTGTGTTGCGCGCAATCAAGTAGTATCGCTCTTTCGGGCGAGCGAAACACCCTGTGGTCGGCTGGTCGCGTTACCGGTCGGATTGTGAGTCCGGCGGCTGTCTTCTGTTGCCTTCGCGCCCTTGTCGCCACTGTGCATTCGATCGCTGACAAGCGACAAGCAACGGTGGCAACAACACCCCGGGATCCGTGCCACCGACGCCACTTCGGGCCGCCGGGCACACCGTCACGGGACGGCTAACCAAGCGATCAGTATATTGCAAATGAAGGACTTAAGCAAAGATTCGGTTACATGGCTTGAAGTCGGCGAGGAGGCCGAAGGCCAGCGCATCGACAACTTTCTGCTGCGCATCGCCAAGGGCGTGCCTAAGAGTCATATCTATCGCGTCCTGCGCAGCGGCGAGGTGCGGGTAAACAAGGGCCGGGTGCAGGCCGAATATCGACTTCAGGTCGGCGACAAGTTGCGCGTGCCACCCATGCGCACCGCCGAGCGCCCTTCGCAAGCCGCTGTTCCGGCACGGGAGTTTGCAATTGCCTGGGAGGATGAGGCGCTCATCGTGGTCGACAAACCGTCCGGCGTCGCGGTGCACGGGGGCAGCGGGGTGTCCTTCGGCGTGATAGAACAGTTGCGTCGGGCGCGGCCGCTGGCGAAGTTTCTCGAACTGGCCCATCGGCTCGACCGCGAGACCTCCGGCCTGCTGGTGGTGGCCAAGAAGCGCATGGCGCTGACCAAATTGCATGACCAGTTCCGCGATGGTGGCATCGGCAAGCGCTATCTGGCGCTGGTCAAGGGACGCTGGCGCAACGAATTGCAGCATGTCCGCCTGCCTTTGCTCAAATACCTGACGGCGGAGGGCGAGCGGCGAGTCAGCGTTGATCCGGAGGGAAAGGCCTCGCATTCCATCGTGCGGCTGGTGTCGCGCTGGGAGAACTTCAGCCTGGTCGAGGTGGAACTCAAGACCGGGCGCACCCACCAGATCCGGGTACATCTTGCACATCTGGGCTTTCCGATTGCCGGCGACGACAAGTATGGCGATTTTTCCCTGAACAAGACCTTGCAGAAGACCGGGCTCGGCCGCATGTTCCTGCATGCGGCGAAGCTGGCGTTGTCCCATCCGCTTTCCGGCGCGCTGATTGAGCTTGAATCGCCGCTGCCAGCAGAATTGCGCAGCTTTACCGACAAACTCGACAAGAACGAAGCGAGAGATTATGGGCAAACGTTTTGAATTGATCGTTTTCGACTGGGACGGCACCCTCATGGATTCGACGGGCGCCATTGTCGCCAGCATCCAGGCCGCGGCGCGGGATCTCGGCATCGAGCCGCCTTCCGACGAACGAGCCAGCCACATCATCGGCCTCGGCCTGATCGATGCCTTGCGCCATGCCCTGCCCGACATTCCTAGCGAGCGCTACCAGGACGTTGCGCTACGCTATCGTCAGCACTACATGGCACGCGACCATGAGTTGCTGCTGTTCGACGGTGCCGCGGATCTGATCGAGGAACTGGCACAGGCGGGCTACCAGCTTGCCGTGGCCACGGGCAAGACGCGCAAGGGGCTGGATCGGGCTTTCGAGGTCAGCGGACTGGGCGCGCGCTTCCATGCCTCGCGCTGTGCCGACGAATGCCATTCCAAGCCGCATCCGCAGATGCTCGAGGAACTGATGGACGAGTTTGGCGTGAAGCCGGAGGCAACGCTGATGATCGGCGACACCACCCACGACCTGCTGATGGCGAAAAATGCGGGTGTCGCGGCCCTTGGGGTGGCCTACGGCGCCCATCCGCGCGAAACCCTGGAGGCTGAAGCCCCTCTCTACTGTGCGGGAAATGTTGCGGAGCTGGCGGCCTGGCTGCGGCAACAAGCTTGAATCAGCGCCGGATCTGCGCCAGCGATGAACTCATTGAGGGTGGACGCGGTGTGCGCTTCATGGTGGATCGCCAAGGAGTCAGGGAGCCAGCCTTCGTCGTGCGGTTTGGCGGGCGGGTTCATGCCTACCTGAACCGCTGCGCCCATGTGCCGGTCGAATTGGACTGGCAGCAGGGCGAGTTCTTCGATCATTCAGGCTTATACTTGATTTGCGCTACGCACGGCGCGCTCTATGCCCCGGAATCGGGGCTTTGCCTTGGTGGACGCTGCAATGGCAAAGGACTCGTGGCGGTAGCCGTGATCGAGCAGGACAGATTGATTTTCGTGATTGAGGAAGGCAGGCAAAGTGTCGGATAGCAATGATGTGCAGTGGGAACGCAAGGTTCTTGAAAAGCTCGCGCTGGAAGCCCTTGCCGAGCAGCGGCGTGGTCGTCGCTGGGGTATCTTTTTCAAGTTGCTCGGGTTTGGCTATCTGGCCCTGATCCTCGGCCTGGTGGTTGACTGGGGTCAGACGGAAAAGCTTGCCGAGGGCACAAAGTTCACGGCGCTGGTGAATCTGAACGGCGTCATCAAGGCCAAGGGCGATGCCAATGCCGAGCATGTCATCAGCGGGCTGCAGGCCGCCTTCGAGGACAAGCACACGGCGGGCGTCATCCTGCGCATCAACAGTCCGGGCGGCAGCCCGGTCCAGTCCGGGATCATCAACGACGAAATAGGGCGCTTGCGTGCCGCGCATCCGGCGATTCCGCTTCACGTTGTGGTCGAGGATGTCTGCGCATCCGGCGGCTACTACGTGGCGGCGGCGGCGGACAAGATATTCGTGGACAAGGCCAGCATCGTCGGCTCGATCGGCGTGCTGATGGATGGTTTCGGTTTTACCGGCACCATGGAGAAACTGGGTGTCGAGCGCCGGCTCTTGACTGCCGGAGAGAGCAAAGGCTTTCTCGATCCTTTTTCGCCGCAGAACGAGCATCACAAGGACCATGCCAAGCAAATGCTGGGCGAGATTCACCAGCAGTTCATCGACGTAGTGAGGAAAGGCCGTGGCAAACGGCTCAAGGAAACACCCGAGATGTTTTCCGGCCTGATGTGGAGCGGGGCGAAGAGTATCGAACTGGGGCTGGCCGATGGCTACGGTACCGTCGATAGCGTCGCGCGCGATGTTTTCAAGGCGAGCGACGTGCGCGATTTCAGCGTCAAGCAGAACTTTGCCGAGAAGTTTGCCAAGCAGTTCGGCGCAGACATGGCCGATAGCATGGCGAATGCCCTGACGCGCTTTACGCTACGTTGATTGCGCCGACCCCCATGTCGGACTGAAGGAGTTCCTGGGCGCAGATGCGGGCGCGTCGCGTAGGCTTGATGCGGTATTCACCGTTGCCGGTCATTTCCCAAGCCTGGCAGTTGTCCGCCAGATAGGGCTTGAGGCCTTCCCTGAGCACCCGCCGCTTGAGTTTCGGTTCGAGTACCGGGAAGATGATTTCAATGCGGCGGAAGAAATTGCGCTCCATCCAGTCCGCGCTGGACAGGTAGATGTTCTGCTTGCCACCGGCGTGAAAATAGAAAATGCGGTGATGTTCGAGGAAGCGCCCGATCACCGACCTCACCCGGATGTTTTCCGAGAGGCCTTTTACTCCGGGGCGCAGCGAGCAGACGCCGCGAACGATCAGATCGACGGTGACACCGGCATCGCTGGCTTCATACAGGGCCGTGATGATCTCCGGTTCAAGGAGGGAGTTCATTTTGGCGATAATCCGCGCCGGCTTGCCGTCACGGGCTGCCTCGGTCTCGGCGCGAATTGCCGCCAGCACCTTCGAGTGCAGGAAGAAAGGGGCCTGCCACAGGTGTTTCAGCGCGCTGGCCTTGCCCAGGCCGGTCAACTGCTTGAATACTTCATTGACGTCCTCGCCGATTTCCGGATTGGACGTCAGCAGGCCAAAGTCGGTATAGAAGCGCGTGGTGCGCGGATGGTAGTTGCCTGTGCCGAGGTGGATGTAGCGGCGATAGCCATGATCCTCGCGGCGTAATACCATCAGCATTTTGGCGTGGGTCTTGTAGCCGACCACGCCATAGACCACATGGGCTCCGACCTCTTCCAGTCGTGCGGCAATGGACAGGTTTGCTTCCTCGTCGAAGCGCGCCATCAGTTCGACCACGACGGTAACTTCCTTGCCTTTCTCCGCGGCGCGCAACAGGTGCTCCATCAGCACTGAATCGGTGCCGGTGCGATACACGGTCATCTTGATCGCCACCACCTGTGGGTCATCCGCGGCCTGCTGCAACAGCTGGATTACCGGACTGAATGACTGAAACGGGTGATGCATCAGGATGTCATGCTTGCGGATGCTGGCGAAAATGTCGTAGCGCTTGGTCAGCACTTTGGGCAGCCCGGGCTGGAATGGCGCGTACATCAGGTCGGGGCGGTCAACCTGGTCCGGTACCGACATCAGGCGCACCAGGTTGACGATGCCAGGCACGCGATAGAGGTCGCTGCGCTCCAGGCCGAATTGCTGCAGCAGGAAGTCGGTCATGATCTCCGAGCAGTTGTCGGCGACTTCCAGGCGCACGGCATCGCCGAAATGGCGCTGCGGCAGCTCTCCCTGCAGCGCAATGCGCAGGTTCTTTACTTCTTCGTCATCGACAAACAGGTCCGAATTGCGCGTGACGCGGAACTGATAGCAGCCGAGAACGTTCATGCCGGCGAACAGCTCCCCGACGTAGGCATGCAGCACCGACGACAGAAAGACGAAGCCGTAGTCCAGACCGCAGAGTTCCCTGGGTAGCTGGATCACTCGCGGCAGGGCGCGTGGCGCCTGAACGATGGCGGCGCCCGAACTGCGGCCGAAGGCGTCCGTTCCTTCCAGTTCAACGGCAAAGTTGAGGCTTTTGTTCAGCACGCGCGGGAAGGGATGCGACGGATCGAGTCCGATCGGAGTCAGCACCGGCATCACTTCCTTGAGGAAGAACTCGCGTATCCAGGCGCGCTGCTCGTCGCTCCAGAGGCTGCGGCGGAAGAAGGCGATGCCTTCCGCTTCAAGTGCCGGAAGTATGGCTTCGTTCAGCAGCGCGTACTGTTCGGCGATCAGTTGATGTGCCTGCTCCGTAACGCGGCGATAGACGTCCAGCGGCGGCATGCCGTCGGCGCCGGCGGCATGGCTGCCCAGCTTGATCTGTTCCTTGAGGCCGGCGACGCGGATTTCGAAAAACTCGTCGAGATTGGAAGAGACGATGCACAAAAAGCGCAGCCGCTCCAGCAATGGCACCCGATCATCGGCCGCCTGCGCAAGGACGCGCCGGTTGAAGGCGAGCAGGGACAGTTCGCGATTGAGGAAGTGATCGCGGGGAAATCGGCGCGAGGTCGGCATGGAGGCTTTCAGACGATTCGAATTGCATGATTATGTGTCAATTCTGTTGCAGAAGCATGACGCGGATCAAACTTGGAGCAGGAGGTAGAATCCAGCCATGGCTTACGAACTGATCGCCGCCGTGGATCTCGGCTCCAACAGCTTTCGCCTGCAGGTGGGGCGGGTGGTGGCCAACCAGATCTACCCTCTGGACGGACTCAAGGAATCGGTAAGGCTGGCCGCCGGACTGACCCCGGATAAGCGGCTCGACACGGCGGCCCAGCAGCGGGGCGTCGCGGCGCTGTCGCGTTTTGCCGAGCGCCTGCGTGACTTTGACCCGGGAGCCGTGCGTGCCGTGGCAACCAATACCCTGCGCGTGGCAAAGAACGCCGAGCAATTCCTGGAGAAGGCTGAGGCCGCGCTGGGTTTTCCGATTGAAGTGATTGCCGGGCGTGAAGAAGCGCGTCTGATCTATCTCGGCGTTGCCCATACCCTGGCCAATCCGCAAACGCGCCAGTTGGTCGTCGATATCGGCGGCGGCTCCACCGAATTCATCATCGGCCAGAACATCGATCCGATCCGGCTGGAATCGCTCTACATGGGCTGCGTCAGTTTCAGCCTGCGCTTCTTTCCTGACGGGCGCGTGGACAAGCGTTCATTCAAGGAAGCGGAACTGGCAGCGCGGCGCGAGTTGCAGACCATCGTCCACGCCTATCGCGAAGCCGGCTGGGACGAGGCCATCGGTTCGTCGGGCACGGCCAAGGCCATTGTCGATTTGCTGGAACTGAACGGTTTTTCTGATCACGGCCTTACCCGCGAGGGACTGGAGAAGTTGCGCAACGAACTGCTCCACGCCGGCGAGGCCTCGCGCATGAAGCTGCAGGGCTTGCGCGCCGACCGGATTCCGGTGCTGCCCGGCGGCCTGGCGATCATGTCTGCGGTATTCAAGGAATTCGGGCTGGAGCGCATGGCCTTCTCCGAAGGCGCCTTGCGCCTGGGTGTGCTTTACGACCAGCTCGGCCGCTATCATCATGATGATTTGCGCGAAGCCACGGTGAATCGTTTCATGCAGCGCTATGAAGTGGATCGGCGGCAGGCGTCGCGCGTTGCCCATACCGCGCTCGCCCTGCTCAAGCAGATGCTTCCCGAGAGCCGGGAGGCGGGGCACCCGGATGCGCAATTCCTGGTCTGGGCCGCCCGCCTGCACGAGGTCGGGATTTCCGTGGCGCACTCGAGTTATCACAAGCACAGCGCCTACATCATCGCCAATGCCGACATGCCCGGGTTCTCCCGGCGCGACCAGGCACGCCTGTCGCGGCTGGTGCTGGCGCATCGCGGCAAGCTGGAGCGAGCCCAGCCCTTGCGCGGGGAAGCCCCGGAATGGATGCTGATTCTTTGCCTGCGGGCAGCCGTTCTGCTTCATCGATCGCGTGACGACCAGCCTCTGCCGCCGCTTTCCGCCGGGTCCTCCCGCAGCGGATTCCATCTGACCCTGGGGGCGTGCGGGCTGGAGGCCTTGCCGCTCACGGCGGCGTCGCTGGAAGATGAGGCGCAGCAATGGGCCGGCATTGGCCGCGAACTGCGAATTCTTCGCGACGCCTGATATTGCGCATATGAAGCGTGGCTATAATCGAACCCCTTTCGTACAGCCAACGCAAGTACCTGCCTGATGTCCGCCGCGCACATTGAAGTGATCGTTCGCGAAGGCGGGCGTGTCGTCAGGCTGTCAGGACGCTGGACACTGGCGACCACCTCGCAGCATGCTGCCGGTTGGACGGACGAGTTGAGTCGCGTCGCGGATCCGGCCAGCAGTTGGGACTGCCTGGGTATCGAGGCAATCGACAGCGCCGGCGCCATGTTGCTATGGCGCGCCTGGGGCCGTGCAGTGCCCCTGCAGTTGTCGATCAAGCCTGAACACTGGCGGGTCTTCGAGCGCATCGATGCCGCCGATCACGACCCGCAGGCGCCGGTGGTGCCCATATCGCCCTTGCATGGCGCGATGGTGATCGGCACGGCGGTGATCGGCATTGGCCGCCATCTGATGGATTTCGTGGCACTTGTAGGTCAATTCGGACTGGACCTGGCGCATGTCCTGCGCTATCCGGTCGACCTGCCGCGCCGGGAGATTTCCGCCAATCTTTACAAGAGCGGCGTACGCGCGATGCCGGTTACCGCCCTGGTGGGTTTTCTTATCGGTGTCGTGCTGTCCTATCTGTCGGCGTTGCAGCTCAAACAGTTCGGGGCGGATATTTTCATCGTGAATATCATCGGTCTCGGAATCGTCAGAGAGCTCGGACCGGTTCTGGTCGCGATCCTGGTGGCGGGGCGCTCCGGTTCTGCGATGACGGCACAACTCGGCGTAATGCGCGTGACCGAGGAAATCGACGCGCTGGCGACCATGGGCGTACCACGCGGGATGCGGCTGGTATTCCCCAAGGTGGTCGCGCTGACCATCGCCATGCCGCTGCTGGTGCTGTGGAGCACGGCAATAGCGCTGATCGGCGGCATGGTCTCGGCCCAGATGCAGCTCGATATCTCCTATGGGTTCTTCTTTCAGACTTTGCCGCGTGTCGTGCCGGCGGCCAACCTGTGGATCGGGCTGGCCAAGGGTGCGGTATTCGGCATGTTCGTTGCCCTGGTCTCCTGCCATTTCGGCCTCAGGGTGCGACCCAACACGGAAAGTCTGTCGAGCAATACGACCGCCGCGGTGGTTTCGGCGATCACCATCGTCATCATCCTCGATGCTGCGTTTGCCATTGCCACGCGCAGCATCGGCCTCCCGGGATGAGCGCATGGAAATGACGACTTCCGTGATCCGCATTCGCGACCTCTCCACCCGTTTTGGCGATGTGTGGATTCACAAGGATCTCGACCTCGACATCCAGCGCGGCGAACTGGTGTCGCTGGTAGGTGGTTCCGGCAGCGGCAAGACCACGCTGCTGCGCATGGTCATCGGCCTGCTCCTGCCCAGCAGCGGCAGCATCGAACTCTTCGGCGAGCCCCTGTTCGGCGGTGGCGTGGCGCGCGAACGCTCGTTGCGGCAGCGCTTTGGGGTGTTGTTCCAGCAGGGGGCGCTTTTTTCGGCATTCAACGTGTACGACAACATCGCATTTCCCTTGCGCGAACTGAAACGCTACGATGAGGCCGCCATCCGTGATCTGGTGATGCTCAAGCTGTCGATGGTCGAACTGCTGCCTCGTCATGGGAAATTGATGCCGTCCGAGCTTTCCGGCGGCATGATCAAGCGTGTCGCACTGGCACGTGCGCTGGCGCTCGAGCCCGAACTGCTGCTGCTCGACGAGCCGACCGCCGGGCTTGATCCGGATCGCTCCGACAGTTTTGTGCGCCTGATCCGCATGCTGGGCGAAGAACTCGGTCTCACGGTCATGCTGGTCACGCACGACCTGGACACGCTGGCAGCGCTCTCAACCCGTGTTGCGGTGCTCGCCGAGCAGCGCATCCTCGCCTATGGCACGACCGACGAGATCATGCACTTCGATCATCCCTTCATTCGCAACTTCTTCCTTTCCGAGCGCAGCGTGCGGGCCTTGCAGAATTTCGGGCAAGCGGTCGCGCCAAACTGAGAGTACCCAACCATGGAAAACCGATCTCATGCACTGGCGGCCGGCATTTTCACGATTCTGCTCGGCATTGCCGCCGCCATTGCCATCTGGTGGCTGGGACAGAGCGACGAGTCGACCACGACCTACGTTCTTGAAACCCGGCGCAACGTGACCGGACTCAATGTCGAGGCACAGGTGCGCTATCGCGGCATTCGCGCCGGCAAGGTGGAAGCCATCGAGCCGGACTCGGCAGATCCACGGCTGATCCTGGTGCGCATCAACATGGATACCCGCTTCAAGCTGACCAAGGGAAGCACCGCCCAGCTTGGCTATCAGGGCGTGACCGGCCTGGCCTATATACAGATCGAGGACGATGGATCTTCAATCGAGCCGCTGGCCGAGAAGGACGGCGGGCCGCCGCGCATCGCGCTGCGGCCCACGGTATTCGACACGCTGGATGAGAAGGCGGGTGATATCGTGACCCAGATCAGCACGGCATCCTTGCGGCTGGGCAAGGTGCTGGACGAGAAGAACGTGCAGAATTTCTCGCGCACGCTGGAGAATATGGCGTCGGCATCCGATGGCCTGCGCGAGCTGCCGACCATACTGGCATCGATGCGCGAGGCGCTTTCCGAGAGCAACATGCGCAACTTGCGGCAGATCCTGGTGCATCTCGAAAGGACGGCGGGCGAGAGCGCGCCGCTGACCGCAGAAATGCGGGAACTGGTGAAGTCGATGAGCGCCCTGTCGCGGCGCTTCGATCATCTTGCAGGCAGTACCGCTGATGAACTGACGACGGCCACGCTGCCGCGTGCGAATGCCCTGATGCGTGAGCTGACGACCAATTCGCGCCAGCTTTCGCGCGTTCTGGACGGTCTTGAAAATAACCCGCAAATGCTGATTTTCGGCCGCGGCGTGGCAGCGCCTGGTCCCGGTGAGGCCGGCTTTTCTGCCCCAAGCAAACAGGGAGGAGAGCGATGATGAAGCGGGCAGTCTCAATTCTTGCGGGCCTGCTGCTGGCGGCCTGCGGCGGCAACGTGCGGACCACCGAGATGGTTCAGTACGATTTCGGCAATCCCGGCGGCAACTGGTCGGGGTCGCGCATCCCGATCGCGGCGGTAGACGTGCAGGCAGCGTCATGGCTGTCCGGGCCGGCGATGCATTTTCGTCTCGCCTATGCCGAGCCCTTCAGGCGCCAGAGCTATGTCGAAAGCCGTTGGGCTGCGCCGCCTGGCGAGTTGCTCGAAGCCTTCCTGAAACGCCGGATTGTTTTTGCGCAGCCCGACAACATGGGCACCGGCTGCCGGTTGCAACTGGTTCTGGATGAACTGGAGCAGCGCTTCGACGATCCGCAAAGCAGCCAGATGGTGCTCGAAGTGCATGCGCTGCTGACGCCTCTGCGGGGCACGGAAATACTGTCGAGGCGCGCTTTCGCGATCCGGAAGGCAACGGCAACGGGGGCTGCCCGCGGCGGAGTGGCAGCGGCCGGCGACGCGGCGCAGGCGCTGGCGGGTGACCTTGGGCGCTGGCTGGACGAAATCGGCCGTGAGCGGCCGGCCATTGTTGAACGCTGCCGCACCTAGAGCGAGGAATCCCATGAGCAATCCCTATGCCAACGGACTGGACAAGAATCCAGCCAACTACGTTCCGCTGACGCCGCTGACCTTCATCGAGCGTTCGGCGTACATTTATCCCGAACGCGTGGCGACGATCCACGGCCAGCGCCGCTTTACCTGGCGGCAGGCCTATGAGCGCAGCCGGCGCCTTGCTTCGGCGCTGGCCATGCGCGGAGTCGGTGTTGGCGATACGGTGGCGGTCATGCTCAACAACACGCCCGAGATGTTCGAGTGCCACTTCGGCGTGCCGATGTGCGGCGCGGTGCTCAACACGCTGAACACGCGTCTCGACGCCGAGACCATTGCCTTCATGCTCAACCATGGCGAAGCCAGGGTACTGATCACCGACCGCGAGTATTCGCCGATGGTGAAGAAAGCCCTGGCCGAACTGGGCCGCGAGATACTCGTCGTCGATGTCGATGATCCCGAATACACGGGCCCCGGAGAGCGCGTCGGCAGTATCGATTATGAAGCCCTGCTGGCCGCCGGCCACCCCGATTACGCCTGGAAGACGCCGGCTGACGAGTGGGAAGCAATATCGCTCAACTACACGTCGGGCACAACGGGGAACCCCAAGGGCGTGGTGTATCACCACCGCGGAGCCTATCTCAATGCGCTATCCAACATCGTCTCCTGGGGCATGCCGCCGCAGTCGGTGTACTTGTGGACGCTGCCGATGTTCCATTGCAACGGCTGGTGCTTTCCGTGGACCGTGGCGGCCAATTCCGGCACCAATGTCTGCTTGCGCCGCGTCGATCCGAAGCTGATTCTCGATGCCATCCGCGAGCACAAGGTCAGCCATTACTGCGGTGCGCCGATTGTGCATTCGATGCTGATCAGCGCGCCGGCGGAGTGGCGCGAGGGCATCAACCACAAGGTTTCGGCACTGGTAGCCGCCGCGCCGCCGCCCGCCGCAGTGATCGAAGGCATGGGCAAGATCGGCTTCAACATCACCCACGTCTATGGCCTGACCGAAACCTACGGCCCGGCTGCCGTCTGTGCCAAGCACGAGGATTGGCTGGATCTGCCGCTGGATGAGCAGGTGCGCCTCAACGGTCGGCAGGGTGTGCGCTATCACTGTCAGGAAGGGGTCACGGTGATGGATCCCGAAACCATGCAGCCGGTGCCCTGGGATGACCAGACCATGGGCGAGATCATGTTCCGCGGCAATATCGTGATGAAGGGTTACCTGAAGAACCCGAAGGCGACCGACGAGGCGTTTCAGGGCGGCTGGTACCACACCGGCGACCTTGCCGTGATGCAGCCTGACGGCTACATCAAGATCAAGGATCGCAGCAAGGACGTGATCATTTCCGGGGGCGAGAACATTTCCTCGATCGAGGTTGAAGACACGCTGTACCGACATCCGGCGGTGATGGGTGCGGCGGTGGTCGCGACGCCTGATGCGAAATGGGGCGAAGTGCCCTGCGCCTTCATCGAACTGCGCGAGGGTGCCAGCGTCACGGCGGAAGAGTTGACCGAGTTCTGCCGCGAGCGCATGGCGCGCTTCAAGGTGCCCAGACATTTCATTTTTGAAGCCTTGCCGAAAACTTCGACGGGCAAGATCCAGAAATACGTACTGCGCGAGAAGGCCAAGTCAGCCACGTCTTTCGAATAACAGGCACACGTTCGTGATCTGGCTACCGCGCATTGGTGCTGCACTGCTGGCGCTGTTTGCGTTAATCGTGCTTGTCGCCGTCGTCTGGTGGCAGCGCGTCGCACCGATGACGGAGGGTCGGCTGGAAGTCGCCGGCCTGAATGGCGAACTCAGCATCGAGCGCGACGAAGCCGGCATTCCAACGGTGCGCGGCGCGAGTCGCGATGCCGTCCTTTTTGGACTTGGCTTTGTTCATGCGCAGGATCGCCTGTGGCAACTCGAAACCCATCGCCGCATTGGTTCAGGAAGGCTAGCCGAAGCTTTCGGCCCGGGTGCCCTGGACAACGACAGGTTTTTGCGCGCGCTCGGCGTGCGGCGCGCCGCGTCGGCGCAATGGGCACAAATGGGTCCCGATGCTCGTGCCGCCGTGCTGGCCTACACGGCCGGCATCAACGCCTTCATCAGCGACCACCTGCGCGCACGGCCTCCGGAGTTCCTCATCCTCGGCCTCAAACCGGAACCCTGGACACCCGAAGACAGCCTGGCCTGGGGCATCATGATGGCCTGGGATCTGGGCGGCAACTGGGGTAACGAGTTGCTGCGCATGCGACTCGCTTTGGCCTTGCCTGTTGCCCGCATCGACCAGCTGATGCCGCCCTATCCGGGCGAGAAGCCGCTGCCGGTGCGCGACTACGCGGCTCTGTACCGTGAGTTGAACGTCAGCGGCGAACTCGGCAGGCAGGCCCTGCTGGATGCCCCGGAATCAGGAGTCGAAGGTGTCGGCTCCAACAACTGGGTGGTCGCCGGTACGCATACCGCATCGGGCAAACCGCTGCTGGCCAATGATCCGCACCTCAGGCTGACGACGCCGGCATTGTGGTATTTCGCACGCATGGAGGCACCGGGTTTCAAGGTGGCGGGAGCCACGATGCCCGGGCTGCCCTTCGTCGTGCTGGGACAGAATGAACGCATCGCCTGGGGTGCCACCAATACCAACCCGGATGTGCAGGACATCTATCTGGAGCAGGTCAAGCCGGACGATGCTTCCCGCTATCGCACGCCGGAAGGATGGGCAGTGTTTCACTCCTTCAGCGAAACCATCCGCGTCAAGGGGCAGGACGACGTGAAGCTGATGGTGCGCGCCACACGCCACGGACCGGTGATTTCGGATTCCGGCACCGCCGTTGTTGCCGGCCTCACAGGAAATGCTGCCGCACCGACCTACGCGCTGGCGCTGCGCTGGACCGCGCTGGATGTCGATGCCGGCGGCATCGAGGCCGGGCTGGCGGTCAGCCGGGCCGGATCGGTGGTGGAATTCATCGCCGCGGCGGAAAAGCATGTCGCGCCGATGCAGAACATGGTGGTGGCAGATGTCGACGGCAGTATCGGTTTCATCGCCGCCGGTCGCGTGCCGCTGCGCCGCGCCGACAACGATCTTCATGGACTCGTACCTGCGCCAGGCTGGGATCTGCGCTACGACTGGGCCGGCTTTCTCGATCCAGGCCAGACGCCGCGCGAGATCGATCCGCCACGCGGCTGGATCGCCACGGCCAACCAGCGCATTCATGGCCCCGACTACCCGCATTACATCACCAGCGAATGGGCGCTGCCCTATCGCCAGCAGAGCATCGAAATGCTACTCAAGGCGCGGCCGACGCACGACAAGGAAAGCCTGCGCCGGATTCAGGCCGATGTCGTGTCCCTGGCGGCACAGCGCCTGCTGCCCTGGCTGCGGCAGGCCAGGCCGACGCATGCACTGGGCGCTGCGGCGATGCAGAAACTGGCTGCCTTCGATGGCGAGATGCGCGCCGCCGATGCGGCACCGCTGATCTTCGCGGCCTGGGCAAGAGAGCTGACGCGGGCCGTTTTCGCCGACGAGATGGGCGGCGATGCAATGTATTTCAGCCAGGTGGGCCGCAGCGATTTCCGCGCCGCACTCGAAGGCGTTCTCGAAAGAAACGACGCCTGGTGGTGCGACGACAAGACCACGCCTGCGGTTGAAACCTGCGCCGGGCTTGTCAGCCGCTCGCTCGACCGGGCGCTGGACGAACTGCAGCAGCGCCTCGGCGCGGACATGGCGCGCTGGCAGTGGGGCACGGTGCATCAGGCGCGGTCGGAACACCGACCATTCTCCAGGGTCAAGGCGCTGGCGCCGTGGTTCGAATTGCGCGTTGCGACCGGCGGCGACAACTACACCGTCAATGTCGCCCGCTATCACCTCAAGGGCGACGAGCCCTATCTCAACGAACACGCTGCCAGCCTGCGCGCAATCTACGATTTGGGCGATCCGGGCAATTCCGGCATGATGCATTCCAGCGGACAGTCCGGGCTGGTCCTCGCGCCGGAATACCGCGGTTTTGTGGCGCCATGGGCTGCGGTGAGCGATCTACCGCTGTGGGGCAGGGGGAATCGCAACCTCGTCCTTCATGGGGCAAAATGAGCCCGTCACCGAAGAACGGCAAGGAGGCTGCGCCATGAATGCACCGGAAACCACATTACCCATCCTGCTGCGTACCGACAGCGAGGGTGTCGCCACCCTGACGCTGAACCGCCCGGCGCAGTTCAACTCTCTTTCGGAAGAGATGCTGGGCGAACTGCAGGCCGCGCTCGACGCCATTGCCAGGGATGCGTCGATACGGGCCGTGGTGATTGCCGGCACCGGCAAGGCGTTTTGCGCCGGTCACGATCTCAAGCAGATGCGAGCCAATCACAGCAAGGCCTACATGCAGAAGTTGTTCAAGGCTTGCGGCAAGATGATGATGACCATCGTCGAAATGCCCCAGCCGGTGATTGCGCGCATCCATGGCATTGCCACGGCAGCCGGTTGCCAGCTGGTTGCCATGTGCGATCTGGCGGTGGCAGCGGAGGGGGCGAGGTTCGCTGTCTCGGGTATCAATGTCGGCCTCTTTTGCTCGACACCCTCGGTCGCGCTGGGGCGCGCCATGGGTCGCAAGCAGGCCATGGAAATGCTGCTGACCGGAGATTTCATCGATGCCGTCGAGGCGCAGCGGCGCGGCCTGGTGAATCGCGTGGTGTCACTGGATCAACTCGACGTGGAAGTGAAAAAACTCACCGATTCGATCTGCGCCAAATCTGCCGTAGCGGTGGGAATGGGCAAGCAGATGTTCTACAAGCAACTCGAGATGGGTCTCGACGGCGCCTATCAGCTGGCGGTGGAAACCATGGCTTGCAACATGATGGCGGCCGATGCGGCGGAAGGCATCGACGCCTTCATGCAGAAGCGCAAGCCGGAGTGGAAGGACGGCTGAAACATAATCCAATCAGAAACCAGTCGCATGCCCCCAACTTCCTCTGAGGTCCGGCATCCTCGGGAAAACCGGCATTGACCTGGATGCTGCGGGCGAGGACACTTGGAATTATGCCTAACAGATACGCTTTTCCTTCAGTGGCTGCAATCGAGTTGAACCCATGATCCGACATTACTTTGCCGGCGTGTTGTTCGTGCTGTGCGGCTTGAGCCGCGCGGTCGCCGCAGGCCCTGACTGCCTGCGCCCCTTTATGCTTGCGCTGCACGATCATGGCCTGCTGTATTCCGCCGATACCAACACGGGGATCGACAAGGATTTTGCCGACGAATTGATCCGCCGTAGCGGCTGTAAAGTCAATGTCAGCCTGATGCCTCGGGCCCGCATTTGGCAACTGATCGAATCCGGCGCGCTCGATTTCAGCCTGTCAGGCATCACCAATCCGGAGCGGGACAAGTTCGCGGCGTTCGCTTGGTACTTCAGCAACAAGTACTATCTGCTGGTACGCAAGGATAGCGGTGTGCGCCAGTTGGCTGATTTCGAGCGCAACGATCAGTTTCAACTCGGTGTCATCCGCAGCTTTCGATATAGCGAATCCGGCAACAGCCTGGTTGATAGACTGACTGCTGCCAACCGTATCAGCCAAGCCAGCGGCCTCGCGCCGCTGTATCAGACGCTGCTCCTTAACCGCATCCAGGGCATGATCATCGAGCCCTTTGATTATCCGGCGCTGGAAGAAAAGAAGATCCGCGAAATGTCGACCATCATCGAGTTCAACGATCCATCTGTACCTCACGGTCTCATCATGTCGAAGAAGGCGCTATCGCCGGCGGAGCAGGATAAATGGCGCAAGTTGGTTAACGACATGCGGTCGGACGGGACAGTGCGCCGTATCTTCAACAAATACTTTCAGCCGGCCATCGCAGCGGCCATGGTCGATTTTCAGGCCCCGCCGTGACTCGAATCCGCCCGATACTGCTTCCTTGGCTGGTCTTGATCGCGGCGCTCGGCGTGACCTGGCTGGTATGGGATCACGAGCGACAAGCCGTCCGCAATCAGTTGCGGTTGCAGTTCGACTTCTCACTCCGCGAGTCAGTTAGCCATATCGAACAGCGCATGGCCGCCTACGAGCAGATGCTGCGCGGTGTGCAGAGCCTGCTTGCGGTAACCACCAAGTCAGACAGGAACAGTTTCCACAGCTACGTCGATTCGCTGCAGCTCGATGCCAATTTTTCAGGCCTTCAGTCGATCGGAGTTGTCGAGTGGGTGCCGGCGGCGCGCAAGGACTCCCATGTCGAAGCCATGCGCCGGCTCGGCTTCGCCGATTACGCGATTCAGCCTGTGGGCCAAAGAGAACATTACGCGCCTATCGTCCAGCGAGAGCCCAACATCGGCCGCAATCATATCTACATTGGTTTCGACCCGTGGTCGGATCCTGTGCGGCGACTTGCGATGGAGAAGGCGCGTGACTCAGGCATGGCAACAATTTCCGGCAAGTTGCAGTTGGCGGTTGATACCGGTGCGGACACACAGCCTGCCTTCGTCATGTTCCTGCCGCTCTACTCAAAGGGTCAGTCACTGGATAGCGTAGACCGGCGCCGCACCCACCTGACGGGCTGGGTTTCTGCCTCGTTCCGGATGAACGACCTGATAGCCAGCCTTTACGGAGAAAATCCTTCCGGCCTTGCCTCGGCGATTTACGATGGGGTCGAACCGTCTGCCGCCACGCTGCTATACCGCTCCGATGATGTCGGCAAACCACCCCATCCGGCCACCATCGCCGCCAATGAGTACATGGTCATCGCCGGACATACATGGACGCTCTCCATGAGTGCCAAGGATGACTTCAAAGTCATTTTCGGCAGTACCGCCGACCGGCAGATTGCCATTGCCGGCACCGGTTTGAGCCTGCTGATGGCGCTGCTCGCCTGGTTGCTGGCGACCAGCCGCGACCGCGCCATGCGGCTGGCCGCGACAATGACCAAAGAATTCCGCGTGAGTGAGGAGCGCTACCACACGCTGATTGACTGGTCGCCTGAATCTATCGCAGTTCATCGGGGCGGGATACTGCTCTATGTCAATCCGGCCGCCATCAAGATGCTCGGCGCCAAGTCTGCGCAAGACCTGATAGGCAGGCCCGTCCTCGATTTTGTTCACCCGGATTTTCGTCAAATTGTGCTGGCGCGGACAAAGAACGCGATCGACCATGACGTTGGCTTGCCGATGATCGAGGAGAAATTCATCAAGCAGGACGGAACGACCATCGACGTGGAAGTTCGGAGCATATCAATTGTCTATGATGGAATACCGGCCGTTCAGGTGGCGATGCGCGACATTACCGATCATAAACGCACCGCGGCCCAAATCCTCCAGTACCAACTCCACCTTGAAGAGCTTGTAGCGTCCCGTACCTCCGAACTACTGGCAGCCAAAGACGATGCCGAAGCCGCCAACCGCGCCAAGAGCATCTTCCTCGCCAACATGAGCCATGAGCTGCGCACGCCGATGAACGGCATCATGGGCATGACCGATTTGGTACTTCGCCGTGCCACCGATCCGAAACAGATCGACTGGCTCAACAAGAGCCAGCGTGCGGCGAAACATTTGCTCTCGGTCATCAACGACATCCTTGACATCTCCAAGATCGAGTCCGACCGGCTGACTCTGGAAGAGAAAGACTTCTCGCTTGCAGAAGCCATTGAAGATGCCATGCACATTCAAGACGCGCCTGCACAGGGCAAGGGTCTGAGCCTGTCGTGGCACATCGATCCGGCCCTGCCCGACCTGCTTTGCGGTGATGCCATGCGCCTGCGCCAGATCCTGCTCAACTTCATCGGCAACGCCATCAAGTTCTCCGAGCGCGGCCAGATAACGGTACGCGCCAGCGCCGCAGAGGAAGACAGCCTCAGCGTCTTGCTGCGCATCGAGATCAGCGACCAGGGCATCGGCATCAGCACCGAACAACAGGCGCGGTTGTTCCGCGCCTTTACCCAGGCCGATGGCTCGATGACCCGCAAGTACGGCGGCACCGGCCTGGGCCTGATCATCTCCAGGCGCATCGCCCTGTTGATGGGCGGCGATGCGGGGGTGATCAGCGAGGAAGGTCAAGGCAGCACCTTCTGGGCGACAGTGCGGCTCAGGCGGGCGACGAGCATTTCGCAGGCCGAGAGACCTCAACCCGCCGAATCCCCACGCAAGGCACTGGCAAGGCTGTTCCCCGGCGCCCGCGTGCTGTTGGCGGAAGACGAACCCGTGAACCGCGAGGTGATGCTGTTCCTGCTGGAGGACGCCGGCCTCGCGCCTGACGTAGCGTGCAATGGGCAGGAGGCAGTGGAGAAGGCCAGTCGTGGCGGCTATGCCCTGATCCTCATGGATGTGCAGATGCCGGTGATAAACGGACTGGAAGCGACCCGCGCCATTCGTAAATTTCCCGGCATGGTGGGCGTCCCGATTCTGGCCCTGACCGCCAACGCCTTCGATGAAGATCGCGATGTTTGTCTGGCCGCCGGGATGGACGACCACATTGGCAAGCCGGTGGAACCGGATGTCCTCTGTACGATTGTGCTGCACTGGTTGCAGAAGTCTGCCGAGGTGGTTCCGGCCTGATCGCCAAGACTCGATGAAGAAAAGATATGGTGTGATGGGGGTGGCCGCGTAGCAATGTGAACCAGCCAGCGGCTGTGCAAGAATCCTGTGGCCGCACGGGGCACGAAGCCGCGGATCGGTTTTCTCGGCCAGGCATCTGATGGATTGGATTTGTTTCCACGCTGCATCAACTTATTGGCATATTCATCACGAAATACCGATGCCCAGGAATTGAAACCATGGAGCCAATTCCAGCGCTTGATCAATCGCCCCGACTGCTGTCCATCGTAGATCGGCTGGTGGCCGAGGTTCGCCCCGGCGCTCGCGCGAAGGCCGGGCTGGACAGCACGCTGGACAAGGACCTCGGGCTGGACAGCCTGGCGCGGGTGGAACTGCTGGCGCGCATCGAGCAGGCTTTCGGCGTGCGCTTGGCGGATGACCTGCTGGGCACGGCAGAAACTCCGCGTGACTTGCTCGCCGCAGTTATGACGGGAGCGCCGGCCGTGGCAGGCCATGCCGGCGCGCAAACCTCGTGGCTGCCGCCGCAGCAAGTGGAGGAGGGCAACCCCGATAGCGCCACGACGCTGGTGGAGGTATTACAATGGCATGCGCGCCGGCATCCTGAACGGCCCCATGTTCTGTTTCAGCGCAGTGCGACGGAAACCGACAACCTGAATTACGGAGCTTTGCTGGCGGCCGCGCAGCAGGTCGCCGCCGGCCTGCGCCGGATCGGCATTGTCCCCGGCCAGTGCGTCGCCCTGATGCTGCCTACCGGCCTGGAATTCTTCCAGAGTTTCTACGGCATCCTGCTCGCCGGCGCGGTGCCGGTGCCGATCTATCCGCCGACGCGGCCGGGACAGATCGAGGATCACCTGCGCCGCCAGGCCGGCATCCTGCGGAATTGCGAAGCGGCGGCGCTGGTCACCTTCGATGCGGCACGGACGGTGGCGCGGATTCTTTCCGGCCTGGTGCCGTCCCTGCGCGAGGTGACGAAAGCCGAGGATCTGCGGGCGAGCGGCGGGAACGCAGTGCCCGCCGGCGATCATCGCGGCCAGACTCACGACATCGCCCTGCTGCAATACACCTCCGGCTCCACCGGCAATCCCAAGGGCGTCACGCTCGACCACGGCAACTTGCTGGCCAACATTCGAGCCTGGGGCCAGGCCGTGGCGTTGACGCCAAAGGACGTGGTGGTCAGCTGGCTGCCGCTGTATCACGACATGGGCCTGATCGGCGCCTGGCTGGGCAGCCTCTACCATGCCTGCCCGCTGGTGCTGATGTCGCCGCTGGATTTTCTGGCGCGCCCCGAACGATGGCTGTGGGCCATCCATCAGCATCGCGGTACGGTCACCGCGGCGCCCAACTTCGCCTTCGAACTCTGCCTGCGGCACCTCGACCCGGCCCGGCTGCAGGGCCTCGACCTGGGTTCCTGGCGCTATGCGGCCAACGGCGCCGAGCCGGTGGCCGCCGAGACGCTGGCCCGCTTTGCGGCGGCCTTCCATCCCTATGGCTTTCGCGCCACTGCGCTGGCGCCGGTCTATGGCCTGGCCGAATGTTCGGTCGGCCTGGCGGTATCGCCGCCCGGGCGCGGGCCGCTGATCGACCGTGTGCAGCGCGAACCGCTGGCCCAAGGCTCCGCGCTGCCCGCCACATCCGACGACATGAACGCCCTGCAACAGGTGGCCTGCGGCCAGCCGCTGCCGGGACATGAGGTTCGCATCGTTGATGATGCAGGCCGCGAACTGCCGCCACGTCGCGTCGGCCGTCTCGAGTTTCGCGGGCCGTCGGCGACCCGCGGCTACTACCGCAACGCGGAGGCCAGTGCCAAGCTGATGCGCGACGGCTGGCTCGATTCCGGCGATCTCGCCTATCTTGCCGAGGGCGACATCGTCATCACCGGGCGCATCAAGGACACCATCATCCGGGGCGGGCGCAATCTCTATCCCTACGAGCTGGAAGAAGCGGTGGGCGCGATTCCCGGCGTGCGTCGCGGCTGCGTCGCGGTGTTCGGCGTGGCCGTGGCCGGGCAGGGCACCGAGAAGCTGGTGGTGGTGGCCGAAAGCCGCGAGGCAGGCGCTGCGGCGCGGCAGGAGTTGATCCGGTGCATCAATGGCCTGACGGTCGATCTGCTCGGTACACCGCCGGACGATGTGGTGCTGGCGCCGCCCCACGCCGTGCTGAAAACGTCCAGCGGCAAGATCCGGCGTGCGGCTACGCGCGATGTTTATTGCGGCGAGGGATTTGCCACCGGCGGTCGTTCGCTCTGGCTGCAAGTCGTGCGGCTCAGCCTTGCCGGGTTTTGGCAGGCTGGCCTTGCCGCCTTGCGTCGCAGCGGGGAACTGTTCTATGGCGCCTATGCCTGGAGCATCTATTGCCTGCTGGTGCTGCCTGCCGTGGCGGGCATCCTGCTGCTGCCCGGCATGGCCCCGCGCTGGCGCCTGGTGGGCGCGATTGCGCGGACCTGCATGCGCCTGTGCGGCATCCGCCTGCAGGTCGCAGGCCTGGAACATTTTCCGCGGCAGGCTGGCGTGTTTATCGCCAATCACGCCAGCTATGTCGATGGCATCGTGCTGGCGGCGGCGCTGCCGCAGCCAGTCAGCTTCGTCGCCAAGCAGGAGCTGGCCGCGCATCCGTTCGCCGGTCCGCTGCTACGGCGTCTTGGTGCCGTGTTCGTCGAGCGCTTCGACGCCAGGCAGGGGGTCGATGACGTTCGCCGCCTGGCGGACGATGCCGGCACGCGGCCCCTGTTCTTCTTCGCCGAGGGCACTTTCACCCGTCAGCCTGGCTTGCGGCCTTTCCGCCTGGGAGCCTTTCAGATCGCCGTGCAGAACGGGCTGGCGGTGACTCCGGTGGTCCTTGGCGGAACCCGCGATATCCTGCGCGACGAATCATGGCTGCCCAGGCGCGGCGCGGTTCGCGTCACGGTTTGCGGGCCCATTGTCCCGGTTGGCGAGGGCTGGCAGGCCGCGTTGCAGCTGCGCGATGCAACGCGGCGGGAAATCCTCAAGCACTGCGGCGAGCCCGATCTGGAAGGTGGGGCGCCATGACCAGGAAGGTCCTTGCCGATGGCGTCAAGGTGCGCGAGGTCTGGGCCTGGGCCATGTATGACTTTGCCAACTCGGCTTACACGACGACGGTAGTGACGGCGATCTTCAACGCCTATTTCGTCGCCGTGGTCGCCGGCGGCGCGTCCTGGGCGACGCTGGCCTGGACCACGACGCAAGCCATCGCGAGCCTTGCGATCATGCTCACCGCTACCAGTGCAGGAGCCTACGCCGACCGCCACGGGGCGAAGAAGCAGTTGCTGGCCGTGGCCACGACGGGCTGCGTGGCGGGCACCGCCGCCTTGTTCTGGGTCGGTCCCGGTGATGTCCTGCTGGCCATGACACTGGTGGTGGTCAGCAGCTTCTTTTTCGGCAGCAGCGAAAACATCATTGCCGCCTTTTTGCCCGAACTGGCAGGCGAGGAGGATCTGGGCAAGGTCTCCGGCTGGGGCTGGAGCTGGGGCTATCTGGGTGGCATGGCCTGCCTCGGCCTGTGCCTGGCCTGGATCGTCGCTGCCAAGGAGCGCGGCGAGGGAGCCGAAAGCTTTGTGCCTGCCACCATGCTGATCACGGCGGCCTTTTTCGCCCTTGCGGCACTGCCGACTTTCCTGTTGCTGGGCGAGCGGATTCAGGCAACGCCGGTGGCTGCAGCCGGCACCGAGTTTGCCGCGCTGGCGCAGCGCCTGCTGCACACCGCCGGCGAGGTGCGGCGCTTCCCGGACATGGCGCGCTTCATGGTCTGCCTGCTGTTCTACCAGTCCGGGGTCTTCGCCGCGATTGCGCTGGCGGCGATCTACGCGCAGGAGGCGATCGGCTTCACGGCCGAAGACAACATCAAGCTGTTCTTCGTGGTGAATGGCACGGCGGCGATCGGTGCGTTTGCGTTCGGTTATCTGCAGGATCGGCTGGGCCATGTGCGCACCATCGCCCTGACTCTGGCGGGCTGGCTGCTGATGACGGCCGTCGCCCTGAGTTCCGACAGCCGCGAGCAGTTCTGGGTGGCGGCGAATATTGCCGGGCTGTGCCTCGGTTCCAGTCAGTCAGCCTCTCGGGCACTGGTGGGATTGTTCGCGCCGCGGCAGCGCCGGGCCGAGTTTTTCGGTCTTTGGGGCCTGGCCATGAAACTGGCGGCGATTGCCGGCCCCATGACGTATGGCATCACGACCTGGCTTTCCGGCGGCAATCATCGCCTCGCGCTGGCGGTGACCGGGCTTTATTTTGTCGCCGGCCTGATACTCCTGATCGGCATTGACGAAAAACGCGGTCGCGAGGCGACCCAGGCAAGCTGAGCGGCTTGTTCCATCAACGGCAGGCGCTTGCCACCCGGCGCATTTTCTCGAGCACGGTCAAGGCTTCTTCCATACTGGTGACAGCGAACCTGGCTTCGTGGCCGCTGCCGAAGCTCCCGGCGCCGTAAGCGATCTTCAGTTCAGTACGCGTCACCTCAACATATTGCACGATGCCGAGGTTGATCCAGCGCCGCTTGCCGGTTTCATCCGCGGGTATCTCGTACAGGCAAAATGCGGTCGATCCCGGGATCACGGGTTGAGCGGATACCGTGCGCGCCCCGGTGAACGCAAGAGCGACGCAGAGGATGGACAGTACGCGTGCCGGCATCATGGCCATGCTCCACAAATCCCCTTATTTGGGTGCCATCTTCTGCCGCAGCGCATCACGTTCCTGCTCGTGTTTGTCATGCAGCGACTTGCGCTCCTTGTGATGGCGATCTTCGAGGTCGCGTTGCTCCTGGCGCTGCCTGTCTTCCACCTGCCGCATTTCCTTTTTGACCTGCTCCTGCCGGGCTTCGCGTTCCTGGTGCCTGGCTTTCATGTCGCCTCCCGGGCCTTCCGCGTAGCTTGACGTGGCGGCAAGGGCGAGGGTGGCAGCGCCGAGCAGAGTTATGGCGGCATGTCGCTTCATGGCAGTTCCTCCTGAGGGTGGCATTCCAGTTTAGCCCAAGCTGCGGACCAAAAAACAGGTGCGGGTGCGTCTCGCCGCGGACGCGCACTCGCTTTGCTTGCGCAAACTCAAGGCCCACCGCATAATCGTCCGCAACAGAGACAGAGGCGCTGGTCGTCGGCGCCCTGATAAGACGAAAAGAGCTTGATGGCAGAAGATTGCATTCTCGAGACCACCGGTCTCGTCAAGGAATTCCGTGGTTTCATTGCGGTCAATGGCGTGGACCTGAAAGTCAGGCGCGGCCACATTCACGCGCTGATCGGCCCCAACGGAGCCGGCAAGACGACCTGCTTCAATCTGCTGACAAAATTTCTCGAGCCTACGCAGGGCGAGATCCGCTTCAATGGCATCGACATTACCCGCGAAGCCCCGGAGAAAATCGCCCGCCGCGGCATTGTTCGTTCCTTTCAGATTTCTGCGGTATTCCCCCATCTGACGGTGCTGGAAAATGTCCGCATTGCGCTGCAGCGCAAGCTCGGGACCAGCTTTCATTTCTGGAAATCCGACCGCAGCCTCGATTTGCTCAACGACCGCGCCATGGAATTGCTGGCGTCAGTCGACCTGCAAGGCTACGCTGACATGGTGACCGTGGAAATGCCCTACGGTCGCAAGCGCGCACTGGAAATTGCCACGACGCTGGCCCTTGACCCCGAACTCATGCTGCTCGATGAACCCACCCAGGGCATGGGGCACGAAGACGTGGATCGGGTCATGCAGCTGATCAAGAAAGTATCGGCCAACCGAACCATCCTCATGGTGGAACACAACATGAAGGTGGTGGCCGGGATTTCAGACACCCTGACCGTGCTCGCCCGCGGATCGGTACTGGCCGAAGGTCCCTATGCCGAGGTCGCCGCCAACCCGTTGGTGATCGAGGCCTACATGGGCACGGAAGTCGGCGAACTGGCTTCGCCGGCGGGGCATTGATGAGTGCCTTCCGCCGAGCCGCCTCAAGGAAGGCGCAGCCAACGACCCGGAACCGCAACGCGGCGAACTCTCGTCACCCCCGTCCTCGGGACGGGGGATGGGGGGCAGGCTCATGAGCGCCACCGAATTTTTACGCGTCTCAGATCTGCATGCCTTCTATGGCGAATCGCATGTGCTGCACGGCATGGATTTCACCGTGCGGCGCGGGGAGTGCATCTCACTGCTGGGCCGCAACGGTGCGGGGCGCACCACCACGCTGCGCGCGATCCTCGGCCTGACCGGTCGGCGTACCGGTTCGATCATGCTCAATGGCCGCGAGGTCATCAAGATGCCTTCGCACCGGATTGCCCAACTGGGTGTCGGCTACTGCCCGGAAGAGCGGGGCATATACGCCAGTCTGAGTTGCGAGGAGAACCTGCTGCTGCCGCCCCAGGTGGGTAGCGGCGGCCTGAGTCTCGACGAGCTCTACGAGATGTTTCCCAATCTGAAGGAACGCCGCAACAGCCAGGGCACACGGCTGTCAGGTGGCGAGCAGCAAATGCTGGCCATGGCGCGTATCCTGCGCACCGGGGCCAGGCTGCTGCTGCTCGACGAAGTCTCGGAGGGTCTCGCGCCGGTGATAGTGCAAAAGCTGGGTGAAGTCATCAGGATGCTCAAGGAGCGCGACTACACGATCATTCTGGTGGAGCAGAACTTCCGCTTCGCCGCGCCGCTCGCCGATCGCATGTTCATCGTCGAACACGGACAGGTCATGGCAGAGATAGCGCAAAATGAAATCGAGGAAAAGCAGCATTTGCTGCAGGAGTACCTTGGCGTTTGAGCATTCGGACGCCGTCAATTTTTACCAAGGAGGAGACACCATGATGAAACGCAAACTGCTGGCCCTGGCCCTTTCTGCAATGCTGTTGCCTGTGGCGGGATCCGCGCTGGCTCAAGCTGCCGGAAAGATTTCCGGCGACGTGGTCAAGATCGCCGTGCTGACCGACATGTCCGGGGTGTATTCCGACCTGGGTGGCAAGGGCTCGGTGGTTGCGGCCGAGATGGCCATCGAGGATTTCAAGGCGCAGTTCAAGCCGAAATTCAAGATTGAACTGGTTTCGGCCGATCACCAGAACAAGGCCGACGTCGGGTCCAACAAGGTCCGCGAATGGTACGACACGCAAGGCGTGGACATGGTCACCGACGTACTGAATTCCGGGGTGGCGCTGGCGGTGGCCAAGGTCACGACCGAAAAGAACAAGATCATGATGAACACCGGTGCGGCTTCGACGCGCCTGACCAACGAGGATTGCGCGCCAGGCAATGTGGTCCATTACGTCTATGACACCTACGCGCTGGCCAACGGTCCGGGCAAGGCGGTAACCAAGCAGGGCAAGGATACCTGGTTCATCCTCACCGCCGACTACGCCTTCGGCCATTCGCTGGAGAAGGACACCACGGATGCGGTAAAGGCAGCCGGAGGCAAGGTCCTGGGTTCGGTGCGGCACCCGCTGAATGCTTCCGACTTTTCTTCGTTCCTCTTGCAGGCGCAGGCATCCAAGGCCAAGGTGGTTGGTCTGGCGAATGCGGGTGGCGATACGATCAACTCGATCAAGGCGGCCAACGAGTTCGGCATCACCAAGACGCAAACTGTGGTCGGCCTGCTGACCACCATTGTCGATATCCATGCCCTGGGCCTGCAGACGACGCAAGGCATGATGTTTACCGAGGGCTTCTACTGGAACCTCAACAACGAGACGCGCGAATTCAGCCGCCGTTTCTTCAGCCGGCACAAGAAGATGCCCAACATGCTGCCGGCCGGCACCTATTCGGCGGTCCTGCACTACCTGAAGGCCGTGCAGGCGACCGGGACCGACGATACGGCAACGGTGATGAAGAAGATGAAGGAGACGCCGATCAACGATCCCTTCGCCAAGGGCGGCAAGATTCGCGAGGACGGCCGCATGGTGCATGACATGTACCTGGTCGAGGTCAAGAAGCCCGGCGAGTCGAAGGAGCCGTGGGACTACTACAACATCAAGCAGGTGATTCCCGGCGATCAGGCTTTCCAACCGATGTCGGCGTCGCGTTGCGCCGCCGTCGCCAAGAAGTAGGCGGCCCAGACGGTGCAGGAGTGATGTTCGCATGACGGAGATTTTCGGCGTACCGATCCAGGCCCTGTTTGGCCAGCTGATGCTGGGCCTGGTGAATGGCTCGTTCTATGCCGTTCTGAGCCTCGGTCTCGCCGTGATCTTCGGCATGCTGAACATCATCAACTTCACCCACGGCGCCTTGTACATGGCCGGTGCCATGCTGACCTGGATGGGCATGGAGTATCTCGGCCTCGGCTACTGGTGGATGCTGCTGCTGGCGCCCATCGGCGTCGGCCTGATCGGCATTGTCATCGAGCGACTGATGCTGCAGTGGCTCTACAAGCTGGACCACCTCTACGGCCTGCTGCTGACCTTCGGCCTGGCCTTGATGATCGAAGGCCTGTTCCGCGATCTGTACGGCGTTGCCGGTCAGCCGTATTCGATTCCCGAGGAACTCTCGGGCGCCTTCAATCTCGGCTTCATGTTCCTGCCCAAGTATCGCGCCTGGATCATCGTTGCTTCGCTGTCGGTCTGCCTCGTCACCTGGTACGTAATTGAGAAGACCCGGCTCGGCGCCTATCTGCGCGCGGCGACCGAAAACCCGCAACTGACGCAGGCTTTCGGCATCAACGTGCCGCTGATGGTGATGTTGACCTATGGTTTCGGCGTCGGCCTGGCGGGATTCGCCGGGGTGCTGGCCGCGCCGGCGACCCAGATCGGCCCGCTGATGGGCTCCAACCTGATCATCGTGGTGTTTGCCGTCGTGGTGATTGGCGGCATGGGCTCGATTCTCGGCTCGGTCCTGACCGGCCTCGGCCTCGGCATCATCGAGGGCATGACCAAGGTATTCTGGCCCGAGGCGAGCGCCACCGTGGTCTTCATGATCATGGCGGTAGTACTCATGTTCCGTCCGGCGGGCCTGTTCGGGAGAGAGAAATGAGCAGGCGCATCACCATCGCCTATCTCTTCGGTCTCGCCCTGCTGCTGCTGGCACCGACCTTCATCTATCCGATACTGGTGATGAAGGTGCTGTGCTTTGCGCTGTTCGCCTGTGCCTTCAATCTGCTGCTGGGCTATACGGGCCTGCTGTCTTTCGGTCACGCCGTGTTTCTCGGCACCGCGGCCTATGTCACCGGACATGCCCTCAAGGTATGGGAACTGCCCACGCTGGCCGGTTTGCTGGTCGGCACCGGTGCCGCAGCCTTGCTGGGCTGGGTGATCGGCAGCCTTGCCATTCGTCGTCAGGGCATCTACTTTGCGATGGTGACGCTGGCACTGGCGCAGATGGTGTTCTTCTTCTTTCTCCAGGCGCCCTTCACCGGCGGCGAAGATGGCTTGCAGGGTGTGCCGCGCGGCACCCTGTTCGGCCTCGAACTGGCCGATGACATGAACCTCTATTACCTGGTGGTGGCGATCTTTGCCGGCTCGTTCTGGCTGATACAGCGCACCATTCATTCGCCCTTCGGACAGATTCTCAAGGCGATTCGGGAAAATGAGGCGAGAACGATTTCCCTGGGTTACGACGTGGCGAAATACAAGCTGCTGGCCTTCGTGCTCTCGGCCGGGCTGGCCGGCCTGGCCGGTGCGACCAAGACGCTGGTATTCAAGTTCGCCACCCTGACCGACGCCCACTGGCATACCTCGGGCGAGGTGGTGCTGATGACCCTGCTGGGCGGCATGGGTACGGTGTTCGGGCCGCTGGTGGGGGCGACCGTGATCGTCACTTTGCAGAACGAACTCGCCGACAAGGTGGGCTCGCTGGTCACGGTGATCATGGGCGCGATTTTCGTGATCTGCGTGCTGGCCTTCAGGCGCGGGATTGTCGGCGAATCGCTGGCGTTTTACCGCCGGATGATCGGGCAGAAAACCTAGGTCGGGCCAAGTCGCCGGGGCTAGTTTTTCCGCAGCAGCGCCACCAGCATGGCAATCGTCATCGACGTAAAAGCGATCAGCGACCATTCGGCGATCGACAGGCCGAGAAACTTCCAGCCGGCCTCGGAGCACAAGCCGCTGGCTTCGAACATCAGCGGCCACTGGCTGCCGGCCCAATTCACAAAGCCTTCCCACCAGGGCTGATCGGCCGTACAACTGACTCCCTTGGCGAAGCGCTGCAGCCAGGTCTGATACGCCGCAATGCCGGCGCCGGTCAGCGCAGTAGCCGCCATGACGAACGCCGCTGCACGTCGCTGCGACGCGGCCCCGGCCAGCGCCCACGCTACACCTGCCTCGAGCGCCAGCAGCAGGTACAACATCCTCTGCAGAATGCACAGCGGGCAGGCGGCGAGGTTCATGGTGTTAGCCAGAATCAGGCCGCCCGCGACGAGGCCGAGCGCGGCAAACCCAGTCGCGCTGAACAGGCCGCGCGGGGTGAAGAGCCAGCGCATCAAGGGCACGGCTTATTTGCCCTTGTGTTCCTGACGGGCCTTGACGATGACGGCGTCGGCAAACTTCAACAGTTCTTCGTAGTTGCTGGCGGCCTCGTTGTTGATCAGGTATTTGCCATCGACCGACACCGCAGGCACCCCGCCAATGCGGGCCGCAGTGGCCTCCTGGTCGCCGCGCTGCACCTTGCTTTGCATGGAAAACGAGACCATCGCATCACCGAACTTCTTGCCATCGACTCCCTTGCTGGCTACCCATGAGACCACGGATTCGTCGGTCTTGAAGGCGACACGCTGCTCATGGATCGCGAGAAAAACCGCAGTATCGAGTTTCGCCAGGTCGCCGGTGGCTTCCAGGGCATAGAACAGACGTGAAAGGCGAGCCCACTCGGGACGATTGAAGCTGACCGGGACGCGGCGGAAGCTCACATCCTTGGGCAGCTTGGCCGCCCACTGGCTGATCAGGGGATGGAAGTCGCTGCAATGCGGGCAGCCGTAGGAGAAGAACTCGATCACCTCGATTTTGTCCTTGGGACTGGCCAGCGGCGGATTGATCGGCTTGAATTCACGACCGGCTTGCACATCCGCCGCAAGGCTGACGCCGGACAGGGTGAGCGATGACATGAGTGTGGCAAACAGCAGGGCAGCGAGTCTCTTCATGAAAATCTCCGTGGAAAGGGGGTTTGAGTGGAATTGTATGACAGCGTTCCCCATACAATGAGCGAAGATCGAAATTTTAGTCGCGGAACAGGGCATCCATGGATCGATTGGCGGCAATGCAGACTTTTGTGCGCGTGGCGGAGGCGGGAAGCTTTACCGCCGTGGCAGAGCAGATGAACGTGGCACGCTCGGCGGTTACGCGCCAGATTGCCGCGCTGGAAGCGCACCTCGGGGTCAAGCTGATCGCCCGCAGCACGCGCCGGCTGTCACTCACCTCGGCCGGTGCAAGCTATATCGACCAATGCCGCGACATCCTCGATCGCATCGACGAGGCCGAGGGGAATCTTGCCGGCGAGCGTCAGACCCTGCGCGGCGAGATTCGCGCCAGCGTGCCCATGACCTTCGGACTGCTGCACCTGACGCCGCTGATACTGGAGTTCTCCCAGGCCCACCCCGACATCCGCATCGATCTCGACTTCAATGACCGGCGGGTGAACCTGATCGAGGAAGGCATGGATTTCGCGTTGCGCATCACCGATCGTTTGCTGCCCGAAACCACGGTGGCACGGCGCCTGACGACCTGCCGCTCGGTGGTCGTGGCTTCCCCCGGCTACCTGCAGCTCCATGGCGAACCAAAACATCCGGACGAACTGGCGCAGCGGGCCTGCCTCGCCTATTCGCTGACCTCGCGCTCCAGCTGGCCCTTCATCATCGACGGCGCGCGCCACTGGGTAGAGATCAGTGGGCCGATTACCGCCAACAATGGCAACGCCCTGCAGGACGCTGCCTTGCAGGGCATGGGCATTGCCTATGAACCCACCTTCATTGCCGCCGAGGCGATCCGGCAGGGCAAACTGGTACCGATCCTGAAGAATTTCCAGATCCCGGTACTGGACATGTTCGCCGTATTTCCCGGCAACCGTTTCGTACCGCAGCGAGTGCGGGCGTTTGTCGATTTTCTCGCCGAGCGCCTTGGCCCCGATCCGTACTGGGACCGCGGCCTGAATCTCGAATAGGCCGATCATGGACATGCCGCGCAACAGCTTCAAGCAGAGCCTGCGCGAAAAGCGCCGGCAGACAGGCCTCTTCGTCGGCCTGGGCAGTCCCTACAGCATGGAGATTCTCGCCACGGCGGGGTTCGACTGGCTGCTGATCGATGGCGAGCATGCGCCCAACAATCCGCCTAGTGTGCTGGCACAACTGCAGGCGGCCGCGCCCTATCCGGTGCATCTTGCAGTGCGGCCGGTGAATCACGACGCGGCCCTGATCAAGCAATATCTCGACATCGGCGCGCATACGCTGCTGGTGCCGATGGTCGAAACTGTCGCCGAGGCGAAGGCGCTGGTGCTGGCCGTTCGCTACCCGCCGCAGGGCGTCCGTGGCGTCGGCACTTCGCTGGCGCGCGCGGCGCATTGGGGCGGCATCAAGGACTATGCCAAACACGCCAACGAGGAAATTTGTTTAATCGTGCAGATTGAAACACGACAAGGACTGGCGAATCTCGACGCGATCCTGGCGGTGGAAGGCGTTGATGCCGCGTTCATCGGCCCGGCCGACCTCGCTGCGTCGCTCGGACACCTTGGTGACAGCGGACATATCGAGGTCAAGGCTGCCGTCGAAGCTGCGCTGAGGCGCATTGCAGCCAGTGGCAAGGCGGCCGGCGTATTCGTTACCGAACCGGGGCTGGCACAGCATTACCGCGACTGCGGCGCAAGTTTCATCGCGGTCGGCGGCGACACCTCGCTGCTGCGTAACGCGGCGTTGAAGCTGGCGTCATCCTTTGGGGACGGCAAGGCTGATTCCGCCGCCGCTTCCCGATAAATCCGGGTTTCCCGACACCATAAAAATCAACCATCAGAAAGGACATTCCGATGCACACGCCGCTAGCTGATTCCGCCTTCGATCAACTCTTCCGCAACGCCCGCTCACTGCATGCCTTCACCGCACAGCCGGTCACCGATCAGACGCTCAAGGACTTGTACGACCTGCTCAAATGGGGGCCCACGGCCTTCAATGCCCAGCCCGCGCGCTATGTTTTCCTGCGCTCGAAAGAGGCGAAAGCGCGCCTGGCGCCGACACTGATGGCCTCCAACCTGGAGAAGACGCTGGCCGCACCCGTCACCGTAATCGTGGCCCAGGACCTCGACTTCGCCGCGCGCCTGCCCGACCAGTTTCCGGCCTACAACGCCAAGCCTCTGTTCGACGCCAACGCGTTGTTGACCGAGGTCACGGCCTTTCGCAACAGCTCGCTGCAGGGGGCCTACCTGATCCTCGCCGCCCGCGCACTGGGCCTGTCCGTGGGGCCGATGTCGGGCTTCGATGCGGCGAAGCTCGATGCCGAATTCTTCCCCGGCGGTCGCGTGCGCAGCAACTTCATTGCCAACCTCGGCTACGGCGACTTGACCAAGGCCCAGCCGCGCGGGCCGCGCCTCGCGTTCGCCGAAGCCGCGCAAATCCTCTGAGCAACTCGACGGGACAGCATGGCGATTGTTTGCGGATGCATGAATCGCAGTCCCGCAGCACTGTGCGCCGCAATGCGGCAGAATCCGCCCCTGTCCAGAACCCTTGAAAGCTTCTCATGAAGAACCCCGAACTCATGCGCAATACCTGCCTGATCAATGGCGAATGGCTGCCGGCCAGCGGCGCCAGCATCGAAGTGCGCAACCCGGCCAACGGCGAATTGGTCGGCTCGGTGCCGAGTTTCGGCGCCGCCGAAACTCGCCGCGCGATCGATGCGGCGCAGGCCGCTTTCCAGCCGTGGCGGGCGAAGACGGCGGCCGAGCGGGCGAAGATCCTGCGCCGCTGGTTCGAACTGATGATGGCGAACCAGGAAGACCTGGCGCAGCTGATGACGCTGGAGCAGGGCAAGCCGCTGGCGGAAGCGCGCGGCGAGATCGCCTACGCCGCGTCGTTCATCGAGTGGTTCGCCGAGGAGGCGCGCCGCGTGTATGGCGAGGTGATTCTCTCGCCGCTGGCCGACCGCCGGCTGATCGTGCTGAAGCAGCCGGTCGGCGTTTGCGCCGCGATCACGCCGTGGAATTTCCCGGCGGCGATGATCACGCGCAAGGTCGCTCCGGCGCTGGCGGCCGGTTGCACCATGGTGGTCAAGCCGGCCGAGCAGACGCCGCTCTCGGCCCTGGCGCTGGCCTGGCTGGGGCAGCAGGCCGGCATTCCGCCCGGTGTGCTCAACATCGTGACGGGCGAACCCGTCGCCATCGGCGGCGAACTGACCTCGAATCCGAGGGTGCTGAAGCTGTCCTTCACCGGCTCCACCGAGGTCGGCCGGCTGCTGATGGCCCAGTGCGCGCCGACGATCAAGAAGATGTCGCTGGAACTCGGCGGCAATGCGCCCTTCATCGTTTTCGACGATGCCGACCTCGACGCGGCAGTGGCCGGCGCGGTGCTCTCCAAGTATCGCAACACCGGGCAGACCTGCGTCTGCACCAATCGCTTCCTGGTGCAGGAGGGCGTGCGCGAGGCCTTTGCGCAGAAGCTCGCTGCCGCGGTGGGCGGACTCAAGGTCGGCAGCGGGCTGGAGGAGGGCGTGACACAGGGGCCGCTGATCGATGCGGCGGGGCTCGCCAAGGTCGAGGAGCTGCTCGCGGATGCGGTGGCGAAGGGCGCCAAGGTACTCTGCGGCGGCAAGCGCCACACGCGCGGCGGCACGTTTTACGAGCCGACCGTGCTGTCCGGCGCAACGCCGGCGATGCGTCTGGCGCGCGAGGAGATCTTCGGTCCGGTGGCGCCGATCTTCAGCTTCAGGGATGAAGCCGAAGCGGTGCGCATGGCCAACGATACCGAGTTCGGCCTGGCCGCCTATTTCTATACCCGCGACATAGCCCGCGCCTGGCGTGTCGGCGAGGCGCTGGACTACGGCATGGTCGGCATCAACTCGGGCATGATCTCCAACGAGGTCGCGCCCTTTGGCGGCGTCAAGCAATCGGGCCTGGGGCGCGAAGGCTCGAAGTACGGCATCGAGGAATATCTGGAGATCAAGTACCTGGCCATGGCCGGCCTGTGAATCTTCCCGCGTCAATGCGGGCGCTGGAACATCGTCCGTTCCGGCTGTACTTTTTCGGTCAGGGAGTTTCCATCCTCGGTTCATGGATACAGCAGGTCGCGCTGGCCTGGCTGGTGTATCGCCTGACCGGCTCGGCGGCACTGCTGGGTCTGGTTGCCTTTGCTGCGCTGGCGCCGATGCTGGTGGTGGGGCCGCTGGCCGGAGCCTGGATAGACCGGCATGACCGGCGCCGGCTGCTGATGCAGGTGCAGGTCCTGCTGTTCATCCAGGCCGGCGTGCTGGCGGCGCTGACCTGGTTTGGCCTGATCGGGCCGGCGCTGATCATCGTCATGTCGCTGTCCCTCGGTGTGCTCAACGCCTTCGACACGCCGCTGCGCCAGTCGCTGATTCCGGCCATGGTCGGCGGCCGCGAAGACCTGCCGAATGCGCTGGCGCTGAATGCGATGTTGTTCAACCTCGGTCGCTTTGTCGGCCCGCCGATTGCCGGATTGATGCTGGGCTTCATGTCCGAGGCGGCCTGCTTCCTGCTCAATGCCTTTTCCTACATGGCGCTGCTGTGGGGCGTGGCCGCCATGCGCCTGGCGACCAACGTCAAGGCCGGCGGCAGCGTCGCTCAGGTCTTCAGGGAGGGCGTGCGTTATGCCTTGGACACCTGGCCGATACGCACGCTGCTGATCGTGCTGGCACTGCTCAATGTAACCGCCTCGGCCTATGCCGTGCTGCTGCCGGTATTCGCCAGGGAAGTTTTCAACGGCGATGCGCGCACCCTGGGCCTCCTGTGGGGTGCCGCCGGTTGCGGCGCCTTCGTCGCGACGCTGATGCTGGCGACGCGCAAGTCGGTGCGCGGCAGCCTGAATCTGGCGATCTCCTGCGTGGTGCTGGCGGCGCTGGCGCTGCTCATTTTCCCGCTGGCGACCCGTCTGGCAATTGCCCTGCCGGCACTGGCGGCGCTGGGTTTCGGCATTTCCGGCGCCAATGTCGGCATCAATACGGTGATGCAGACCATCGCGCCGGATCGCTTGCGCGGTCGGATCGTCTCGTTCTTTTCCAGCATCCGTTTCGGTCTCGATGCGGTCGGCGGACTGATCGCCGGTGGCATCGCCGCGCTGAGCAGCGCTCCCGCCACCTTGCTCGGCGAATCTGCGATACTGCTCGCCCTCTGCGTCTGGCTGTTGCTGCGTGCCGGACGCCTGCGCCAATCGGTGAAATGCTAAATGATCTCAACAGAAGTCCTGCTGGCTTTCCTTGCCGCCTCCGCGCTGATCACCGTCGCGCCGGGTCCCGACAACCTGATGGTGCTGTCCGTGGGCATCAGTCGCGGCCGTTCCGCCGGGATCGGCTTTGGCCTTGGCTGCGCCCTGGGCTGCTTTACGCATACGCTGTGGGCGACATTGGGCATCGGTGCCGTGGTGCTGGCCTCGGAAGCGACATTTACGACCCTCAAAATGGCCGGCGCCGCCTATCTGGCTTATGTCGGCGTCCAGGCATGGCTCAAGGCCGGGAAAATGGCGCTCATCGCGCTCGATCACGGTAGCGAGGAGCCGATCGGCGCGCATCTGCGTCGCGGCTTTATCGCCAACGTGATCAATCCGAAGGTGGCCTTGTTCTTCATCGCCTTCCTGCCGCAGTTCGTCGATCAGTCACGTGGTGCGGTGTGGCCGCAGATGTTGCTGCTGGGTGCGTTGTTCGCAATGCAGACGGTGCTGATTTTCGGCAGTCTCGGCTGGTCCGCCGGCAGCATCGGTGCGCGCTTGCAGCGACAACCACAGCTTGCTGTCTGGCTCGATCGCTGTGCCGGGACGATCTTCATCGGCCTGGCCCTGCACCTGGCAACGACGGGACGATAGGCGTCTCGGGAGCCTGCCAGCGGTCAAGCGATCATCCGGCAAGATGGCTCGGCAGGTCGATCAAGGCAGGCGAAGGTGAAAGGCGATAAGATTGGTCGGCGAACACCAAATATCAAAAACAGGAGGAGACATGAAAGTGAACAAACTCGTATGGGTACCTGCGCTGGCCCTGGTTCTGGCAGCCAGTTCGGCCTGGGCCGACGTCACCATCGGGGTCAGTGTTTCGGCCACCGGCCCGGCGGCGTCGCTGGGCATTCCGGAGAAGCAGACCTTTGCCCTGCTGCCGCAGACGATTGGTGGCGAAAAAGTCAAGTACATCGTGCTCGACGATGCCACCGACCCCAGCACGGCGGTAAAGAATGCCCGCAAGTTGACCGGCGAGGACAAGGTCGATGCGATCATCGGTTCGACAGCAACTCCCACCTCGATAGCCATTCTTGAAGTTGCGTTTGAAACCAAAACGCCACAGATATCGATGGCTCCGTTTGCGCCTGCCGCAGACAAGGCGCCCTGGGTATTCATCACGCCGCAAAACTTCAACCAGATGGCCATTGCGATTGCAGCGCACATGACGGCCAACAACGTCAAGACCATGGGCTTCATCGGCTACGCCGATCCCTACGGACAGCTCTGGCTGAAGGCAATGCAGGGCGCCGCGGAAGCCAGGGGCATCAAGATTGTTGCGACGGAGAGCTACCAGCGCAATGACACCAGCGTCACCGGGCAGGCGCTCAAATTGGTCGCCGCCAATCCGGACGCGATTCTCATTGCGGGTTCGGGGACGCCGGCTGTGCTGCCGCAAGCAACGTTGATCGAACGGGGCTACAAGGGCAAGTTCTACCAGACGCACGGCATCGCCAATCGCGATTTCCTGCGTGTCGGCGGCAAGAACGTCGAGGGCACGATATTTCCGGTAGGACCGATGCTGCTGGCCGAGCACCTTGCGGACAGCCATCCGTCGAAGAAGCCGGCGCTGGAATACGTCAAGCTCTATGAAGCCGCCCATGGCGTCAACAGCCGATCCACCTTCGGCGGCCATGGCTGGGATGCCTATCTGCTGCTGAATCGCGCCGTGCCTGAAGCGCTGAAGAAGGCCAAGCCCGGCACCGTCGAGTTTCGTGTTGCCTTGCGCGATGCGCTTGAAAATGTGAAGGAGCTTCCGGCGGTGCATGGCGTGTTCAACATGTCGGCCAAGGATCACAACGGTTTCGATGGCCGCGCCGCCATCATGGCCATCGTCGAGAACGGCGACTGGAAGTTGCTCAAATAGGGACGCGCCCGGCGCTCAGCGGCCGCCTCAACCGCGCGTGTTCGACTGCGCCGTAAACTCCGCCAGTTCAATTCTGGCGGAGGGCTTCCAGCCCTTCTTGCGGTGTTCCGCGACCACGTTGGTAAAAATCCCGCCGCGCACGTAGAAACGTGCGGTGAGGCGCATGAAGCGCGGCCGGGCAGCCCGGGCCAGATCGTCGAGGATGCGATTGGCGACATCTTCGTGGAAATGGCCTTCGTCGCGAAAACTCCAGATGTAGAGCTTGAGGCTTTTCAGCTCGACACAGACCTTGTCGGCGATGTAATCGAGCGTCAGCACGGCAAAATCCGGCTGCCCGGTCTTGGGGCAGAGGCAGGTGAACTCCGGGATTTCCATGCGGATCTGGTAATCCCGGTGCGGCGCGGGGTTGGGGAAGGTCTCCAGCGACTTGGCGCGGGCTTGTTTTGCTGGGTTTGGCATGCTGTGTGATTGCGGGTAAGAGGGTCGGGACCGATTATAATGGCCCGGCTCCAGAGCTGTACTTTTGCCCTCATTTTTCCGGTTCATCCCTCGTGCGTTTAAACAAGCTGAAACTTTCGGGCTTCAAGTCCTTTGTCGAGCCCACCACCGTGCTTTTTCCCGGCCAGTTGGCAGGCGTGGTCGGCCCCAATGGTTGCGGCAAGTCGAACATCATCGACGCCGTGCGCTGGGTGCTGGGCGAGTCCAAGGCCTCCGAACTGCGCGGCGAGTCGATCCAGGACGTGATTTTCAAGGGCTCCGGCAACCGCAAGGAAGTCAGCCGCGCCAGCGTCGAGCTGTTTTTCGACAACGCCGAGGGCCGCGCTGCCGGCCAGTGGAGCCAATACGCCGAAATCACGGTCAAGCGCGTGCTCGACCGTGAGGGCAATTCAAGCTACTACATCAACAATCTGCACGTCCGCCGGCGTGACGTGATCGACCTCTTCCTCGGCACCGGCCTCGGCCCGCGCGCCTATGCCATCATCGGCCAGGGCATGATCTCGCGCATCGTCGAAGCCAAGCCCGACGAGCTGCGCTTTTTCCTCGAAGAAGCGGCCGGCGTCACCAAGTACAAGGAACGCCGCAAGGAAACCGAACACCGCCTCGAAGACGCCCGCGAGAACATCGCCCGCGTCGATGACATTCGCAACGAGCTGGAAACGCAGGTCGGCCATTTGCAGACGCAAGCCACCGTTGCACAGCAGTATCGCGACCTGCACCAGCAGGTGTCGCGCAAGCAGACCCTGCTGTGGCTGAAGAAACGCAACGACGCAAGGAACGACAGCCAGCGGCTGGCGCGCCAGGTCGAAGAAGCCATCAATCGCGTCGAAGCCGAAACCGCGCAGTTGCGTGAAATTGAGGCGCGCGTCGAACATGCGCGCGAGAGCCATTATTCGGCGTCGGATGCCTTGCATGCGGCGCAGGCCGAGATGTTCGCGGCCAACACCGAAGTCAGCCGCCTTGAGTCGGAAATCGGCCATCTGCGCGATTCGCGCTCGCGGCTGGAAGCTCGCCTGAACCAGCTGGGTGCCGAAGAGACCCATTGGCGTGCGCAGCACGGACAGTTGGCCGAGGACGAAGCGCGCTGGAACCTGCTGCTGGAGAATTCGCGCACCCGTTCTGCTACCGCCACGGCCCGCCATGAGGAAGCCGCCGCCCGTCTGCCTGATGCCGAGGAGGCCGTACAGGCTGCCGGCAGCGACGTGACCGAGGCGCGGCGCAGTTTGAGCGAAGCCGAGCAGGCGCTGCGTCTGGCCGAGGCCGACAAGGGGCACGCCCTGCGTGCGCTGGACAACCTGGTGCAGCGCCGCAGCAGGCTGGAGCAGGATCGCCAAGCCCTGGGTGCGCCCGATCCGGCATTGCTGGCCGCTTCGCAGGAAAAGGAAACCGTTGCCGAGGCAGCGCTTGCCGCCGCGCAGGAGCGTTTGGCGACGCTGCAGACCTCGGTGCCGGAAGCCGAGGCGCGGCTGCGCTCGGCCCGCGAAGCCCTGCAGGCGGCCCATCGCAGCCTGACCGAAACCCGCGCCCGGCATGATGCGCTGGCGCAGTTGCAAGCCAGGGTTGCACAAAGCGGGGAGATCGGCGACTGGCTCAAGGCGCACCATCTGGCCGATGCCAAACCCCTGTGGCAGGTGCGCTGCGACGATCCGCGCTGGTCGGGCGTGCTCGATGAATGGCTTGCCGGCGTCTCCGTTGCCGACGATCTGGCGACCGAATTGCCGCTGGCCAGCGGACAGCGCGTCTCCCGTGCCGGTCATCTGCTGACCCCCGCCGGCCTCACGTTGTATGTGCCGGATGCGAAAACCCACGGCGTCATCGAACGCCAGCGCGAGATCGACGAGCTCGCCGGCTTGCTGGCGGTGCGCGCTGCGGCCGAGGATGCAGCGCGCGAAGTGCAGGGCAGTGCAGAGCAGCAACTGGCGGAAGCCCAGGGTCAGCTAAGCGCTGCCCGGCGTGCAATGCAGGAGGCGCAGCAGGCATTTCATGCGGCGCAGGTGGAAGCCCTGAAGCTGACGCAGGCGCAGGCTCGTTTTGAAGAACGCTCGGCGCAGATCGACCGCGACCTGGCTGAACTGCTGCGTCAGGACGAAACCGAACAGGCCCGTCGCGAGCGTGCCGAGACCGATGGCGAACTGCAGCGCGAGCGTCTCGGCGAAGTGCGCGAGCGCCTTGAGCAGGCGCTGGACGTGCACCGGCAAAAGGATGCGGGTTTGCGCGAGGCTCGGGCACTGGAAATCCAGCTCGGGCGTGAAGCCCAGGAGGCCGGTTTCTCCGAGCGCGAGTGCCTGTCCAAGCTGGAAGACAATGCCCGCGCTGCGTCGACAGCAATCACTCAGCTGCATCGTATCGACGGCGAAACCATCGCAGCACGCACTGAAGTGGCCGGCATCAGCGATGCCGTTCTGCAGGAGCAGCTGCACACGGCGCTGGATGCAAAGCAGGGCAAGGAGTCTCTGCTTGCCGAACGGCGGAATGTGCTCGAAACGGCGGCCACCGAACTGCGCAGTCTCGATGAGCAGCGCATGAAGCTCGAACAGGGCGTGGTTCCGCTGCGCGACAAAATCAATGACCTCAGGCTCAAGGCGCAGGCGGTACAGATCAACGAAGAGCAATTCCGTGAGCGTCTGGCCGAGGCGCATGTGGTCACCGAGGCCGACGAAGCGCCCTTTGCCGATGAACTTGCCGCCGGTGGGGCCGACAAGCTCAGGGACAATGTCCTGCAAGGCGAGATTGTCGGGCTCACGGCCGAAATCGAGACGCTTGGCCCGGTCAACCTTGCGGCGCTGGAGGAGCTTGCCACGGCCTCGGAGCGCAAGGGCTTTCTCGATGCGCAATCGACCGACCTGAGTGAGGCCATCGGCACGCTGGAAGACGCCATCCGGCGCATCGACCGCGAGACGCGCGAACAGTTGCAGGAGACCTACAACGCGGTCAACCTGCATTTCGGCACGCTGTTTCCCCAGCTTTTCGGCGGCGGCGAAGCGCGTTTGATCCTGACCGGCGACGAGATCCTCGATGCCGGCATCCAGATCATGGCGCAGCCGCCCGGCAAGAAGAACACCACCATCCATCTGCTCTCGGGCGGTGAAAAGGCGCTGACCGCGATCGCGCTCGTGTTCGCTCTGTTCCAGCTGAATCCGGCCCCGTTCTGCATGCTCGACGAAGTCGATGCACCGCTCGACGACTCGAATACGGTGCGCTTCTGCGACATGGTCAAGCGCATGTCGGTGCAAACCCAGTTCATCTTTATTTCGCACAACAAGATCGCGATGGAAATGGCCCAGCAGCTGATCGGTGTGACCATGCAGGAACAGGGCGTGTCGCGGGTGGTGGAAGTCGATATCGAAGAAGCGCTGCGCCTCGCCGATGAGTAAGTTGCTGCGTAGCGGACACAAAAAAAGGGTGGCTTGAATATGGCAATCAGCGAACTGCAAATCGCTTTGATCGGAGCTGGTGCGGCGGCTGTTGCCGGTGTCTGGGCCTACAACGTCTGGCAGGACCGCCAGCACCGCAAGACGGCTGACAGGATATTCAAGGGCGGGCAGGGTGATGCGCTGCTGGATGGGCAGCAGCAGACCAGCGCGGACGTGCCGCCTGCCGGGAATATCCGCCGCGAACCGGGGGAACGCCAGGAACCGCATTTTGCGGACGAAGCCAATGATTTTTCGCACGAGGGCGACGCTGCGAATATTGCCGAGGCGGCTGCCACGGACGTGCCAGCGCTATCGGAGTCGGCGCAACAGGAGCCCGCGCCACAGCAGGCGCTGCCGGGTGGATGCGCGGATGCCGTGGCGGATTGCGTGCTGCATCTGGTCGCCGTTGATCCGCTGCCGGCGCCCGTCGTCTGGGCCATGCAGAGTGCATGGGCCGGCGCGCTGAGCAAGCCTTTGCACTGGCTGGCCCAAAGCGATGTCGATGGCGCCTGGCAGCAGGTCGATGCCGACGAGGTCGGGCGTTACCGCGCATGGGCTGTCGCCCTGCAACTGGTTGATCGTCGCGGGCCGGTTTCGGATGGGGAACTGGCGCGCTTTTTCGACGGAGTTCAGCAACTGGCGCAGCAGACGGCGGCCACCCTGGAACTGCCTTCGCGAGGCGAACTCGTGTTGCGCGCCGGCAAGCTCGACGAATTCTGCGCCGGAGTGGACATCCAGTTCGTGTTGCATGTCGTTGAAGCCTCGGGAGGGGTATTCGCCGGCACCAAGCTGCGCGGCGTGGCGGAGGCGGCAGGCCTGGCGCTGGAAGCGGATGGCGTGTTTCGTGCCCGCGATGAAGCCGGCGGCGAACTGTATACCGTGGCCAATCTTGGCGCCGAGCGACTCGAAGCCGAGTCCATCAAGTCGCTGGCAACCCATGGCCTGACCCTGAGCCTCGATGTGCCGCGCGTGACAGATGGCGCACTGGCTTTCGACCGCATGCTGGCCACCGCGCGGCAACTGGCTGCATCGCTGGGCGGTGTCCTCGTCGACGCGCAGCGAGCACCGCTGTCCGATGCCATGATCGAAGCGATTCGAGTGAAGACCGCCGAGCTGCAGCAACGCATGCGTGACGGCGGCATCGTCCCCGGCAGTACCCGGGCGCTGCGTCTGTTTTCGTAAGGCCTGAGACAGCGTGGACGCTGCCAGGCGTGTCGCGGACCTGCGTCGTGAGATCGAGCAGCACAACCATGCCTATTACGTCCTCGACGCGCCGACCATTCCCGACGTCGAGTACGACAAGCTTTTCCGCGAATTGCAGGCGCTCGAGCTTGCGCATCCGCAACTGATCGGCGCCGATTCGCCGACGCAGCGGGTCGGCGGCAAGCCCTTGCCCGAGTTCGCCCCGGTGCGTCATGTCGTGCCGATGCTGTCGATCCGTACCGAGACCGATACCGAGCCGACGGGTGCGCGAGCCTTCGATGCCCGCGTGCGGCGTGAACTGGGATTGACCGACGCCGATCCCGTCATCGACTATGCCGCCGAACTCAAGTTCGACGGTCTGGCCATCAATCTGCGCTATGAAAAAGGCATCCTGGTGCAGGCCGCCACGCGCGGTGATGGCGAAACAGGCGAAGACGTGACGCAGAACATCCGCACCGTGCGCCGCATTCCCCTGCGGCTTCTTGGCAATCCCCCGGAAGTGCTGGAAGTGCGCGGCGAGGTATTCATGAGCCGTCCCGATTTCGAACGCTACAACGAGAAGCAGCGCACCCTGGGGCGGACGACGCTGGTCAATCCGCGCAATGGCGCTGCGGGCAGCATCCGCCAGCTCGATCCGGCCATGGCAGCGGAGCGGCCACTGTCGTTCTATGCATATGGCCTCGGCGAAACGCGAGACTGGTCCGTGCCGGAAACCCACAGTGGTGTGCTCGATGCACTGGCTGGCTTCGGCCTGCCGGTGTGCGAGCACCGCGCGGTGGTGCAGGGAGCGGACGGCCTGATTGCCTTCCACGCCGGCATCCGCGAGGCGCGTGATGGGTTGCCCTTCGATATCGACGGCGTGGTGTACAAGGTGAATTCGCTGGCGCTGCAACAGCGTCTCGGCTTTGTCACGCGCGAACCGCGCTGGGCCGTGGCGCACAAGTATCCGGCGGAAGAAGCGCTGACCACGGTGGAGGCGATCGAGGTGCAGGTCGGCCGCACCGGGGCCATCACTCCAGTGGCCCGCCTGGCGCCGGTATTCGTCGGCGGCGTGACGGTGACCAATGCCACCTTGCACAACGAGGCGGAGGCCCGACGCAAGGACGTGCGGGTTGGCGATACGGTGATCGTGCGTCGCGCCGGGGACGTCATCCCGGAAGTCGTGTCGGTGGTGATCGACAGGCGGCCAACAAAAGATTTGTTCGGCGGCGAGTCCTTGCACGCGGCCTTTGAACTGCCGAAAGCCTGTCCGGTCTGCGGTTCGGCAGTGGAAAGGCCGGAAGACGAGGCGATCGCCCGCTGCACGGGAGGCCTGTTCTGCCCGGCGCAACGCAAGCAGGCGCTGCTGCATTTTGCCGGCAGGCGCGCGCTGGACGTCGAGGGCCTGGGCGACAAGCTGGTCGAACAACTGGTCGATAATGCCATCGTCAAGACGCCGGCCGACCTCTACAAGCTCGGATTGCTGGCCATGGTCAATCTGGAGCGCATGGCCGAAAAATCTGCGGCGAACATCCTGGTCGCCATCGAAAAGAGCAAGGCGACGACGCTGGCGCGTTTCATTTTTGCCCTCGGTATCCGCAATGTCGGCGAGGCGACGGCAAAGGACCTGGCCCGCCACTTTGGCAATCTGGAGGCCCTGATGAATGCCGATATCGGCCGCTTGCAGCAGGTGCCGGATGTTGGTCCTGTCGTGGCAGCGTCGATCGCGCGCTTTTTCGCCGAGCCGCACAACATCGAAGTAATCGAACAGTTGCGCGCGGCCGGTGTGAACTGGCCCGAGGGCGAGCCGCTGGCGACCGTGAGTTCGCCCATGGCAGGCAAGACTTTCGTTCTTACCGGCACGCTGCCGACGCTGACGCGCGACGAGGCAAAAGACATGATCGAGGCACTGGGCGGCAAGGTGGCCGGCTCGGTATCGAAGAAAACCGATTATGTGGTGGCCGGCGCGGAAGCCGGTTCCAAGCTCGACAAGGCACAAGCTTTGGGCGTTAGTATTCTCGATGAGACGCAATTCAGGGAGTTGATAAAAGGATGAAAAAAGTTACCAAGGCGGTCTTTCCCGTCGCCGGCCTCGGCACCCGCTTTCTGCCGGCGACCAAGGCCAGTCCGAAGGAAATGATGCCCATCGTGGACAAGCCGCTGATCCAGTATGCGGTGGAGGAGGCGGTCGCGGCCGGCATCACCGACATGATCTTCGTCACCGGCCGCTCCAAGCGTGCCATCGAGGATCATTTCGACAAGGCTTATGAACTGGAAAGCGAACTCGCCCAGCGCGGCAAGACCGAGTTGCTCGAGTTCGTGCAGAACCTGCTGCCGAAGAACATCAACTGCATCTACATTCGGCAGCCGGAAGCCCTGGGGCTGGGTCATGCGGTGTTGTGCGCCTACCCGGCAGTAGGTGATGAGCCCTTCGCGGTGTTGCTGGCCGATGACCTGCTCGATGGCGATCCTCCCGTCATGAAGCAGATGGTAGCCGTGTATGACTATTACCGCAGCTCGGTGATCGGGGTGCAGGAAGTTCCGCGCAAAGATACGCGCAGCTACGGCATCGTCGACACCAAGCCGATGACCGATGCGATCGAGCAGATCCTGCGGATTGTCGAAAAGCCCAAGCCTGAAGACGCGCCATCGACGCTGGCCGTGGTCGGCCGCTACGTGCTGACGCCGCGCATCTTTCATCATCTGGCGCGCATCGGCAAGGGCACCGGCGGCGAGATTCAGCTCACCGACGGCATTGCTGCGCTGCTGGCCGAAGAGCAGGTGCTGGCCTACCGTTACAAGGGAACTCGCTATGACTGTGGTTCCAAACTGGGTTACCTGGAAGCGACGGTGGCTTTCGGCTTGCGTCACCCCGAAGTAGGCAAGGACTTTGCAGCCATGCTGAAGCGGATGTCCGATGGATACCATCCCCGGCACTCTGCCGGGGATATAAAATGAGTCCGCAGGAAGCGCAGAAAATCCTCGAGGAAGCCGATCTACTGTGTTCGGCGGAAGAATCGGCGCTGGCGGTGCGGCGCGTCGCGGCCGAGATTGCCGCGCGTCTCGCCGATGCCAACCCCCTGGTGCTGGCGGTGATGGGCGGTGCCGTGGTGTTCACCGGCCAGTTGCTGCCGCAACTGGCGTTTCCGCTCGATTTCGATTACCTGCATGTCACGCGCTACGGTGATGTAACCACTGGTGGGAAATTGTCCTGGATCGTCGAGCCACGGTCTGCCGTCGCGGGCCGGGTCGTGCTGGTGGTGGATGACATTCTCGACGAGGGCGTGACCATGGCCGAAATTGCCCGACGCCTGCGGACACAGGGCGCGAGCGAAGTGCTGAGCGCAGTATTCGCCGACAAGAATCTCGGTCGCAGCAAACCGATTGCCGCCGACTTTGTCGGCGTGCATCTACCGAATCGCTACGTCTTCGGCTACGGCATGGACGTCAGGGGGGCGTGGCGCAATCTGCCAGCCGTCTATGCCGTGAAGGGTTTGTGAGGATCCCGGTCGGCGGTTGGCCAAAACCCAAGGAACCTCGACTCGCAACAGTGCGCGGATTTTTGCGACAAGATTCGCTGCAGGGCTTGCAACTACAGCAGATTTAGTGGAACAATGCGTTTTTCTAAACCAAAGGGGAATTCGATGAACAAGAGCGAACTGATCGAAGCAGTAGCAGAGCGTGCCGAACTGTCCAAGGCAGCTGTCAACAAGGCCATCGATGCACTGACCGAAGTTATCACCTCCGTAATTTCCAAAGGCAATCCGGTTGCCCTGATTGGATTTGGTACTTTCAAATCCGTGATGCGTGCCGCGCGCACCGGCAAGAACCCGAAGACGGGTGCCGTTCTGAAAATCGCCGCCAAGTCGGTACCGAAGTTTTCCGCAGGCGCTGGCCTGAAGGCGGCTGTTGCCGGCAAAAAGCCCGCTGCCAAAAAGACCGCCGCGGCGAAGAAACCCGCTGCCAAGCCGGCAGCCAAGAAGCCGGCCGCCAAGAAAAAGTAACAGCGGCGGAGCAGCAAAATCCCCTCGGGGATACTGTCCCCGGCTGAATGCCGGGGACATGACAAGGGCAACCCGCGGGTTGCCCTTTGTTCTTGGTGCCGGCGTTCTAGTCCAGCACGTGCGACACCAGTCCGTCAGCCAGTTTGGGCTCGAACCAGGTCGACTTCGGCGGCATGACATTGTTGCTGTCGGCCACGGCCATGAGTTGATCCATGCGTGTCGGATGGAGTGCAAAGGCCACCGCCATCTCGCCGGAATCGACGCGCTTTTCCAGCTCGGCCAGGCCGCGGATGCCGCCAACGAAATCGATGCGCTTGTCGCGGCGCAGGTCGGTGATGCCCAGCAACGGCCCCAGAAGGTGATCGGAGAGCAGCGACACATCGAGGCTTGCGACGGGATCGTCAGGAATCTTTTCGGGTTTGATGGTGAGTTTGCGCCAGCGCCCTGCGAGATACATGCCGAACTCGCCGGGGCGGGCGGGATGGACTCGCTGCGTGCTGTCTTCGAGTGTGAAAGCTGCGCTGAGGCGTGTCAGCAGTGACGCCTCGTCAAGACCGTTCAAGTCCCTGACCACCCGGTTGTAATCCATGATCTTCATCTGATGATGAGGAAAGATCACTGCTAGAAATGAATCGGCCGATGATTCCGGCCCATGCGGGTGGCGGGCGGCGGCAACGCGCGAGGCGGCGGCCGAGCGGTGATGGCCGTCGGCGATGTAGAGCGCGCGCATGCCATCGAAGGTTCGCGTGATCGTGGCTATCTGCGCCGCATCGTGCAGTACCCAGATCTGGTGGCGGATGCCATCGTCGGCAGTGACATCGGCATCCGGCGCGCCTTGCGCGATGGCGTCGATCAAGGCGTCGGCGTCTGCCGACATCGGGTAAGCCAGCAGCACCGGGCCGGTCTGCGCGTTGAGCGCCTCGATCTGGCGCACGCGGTCGTCTTCCTTGTCGGGCCGCGTGAATTCGTGCTTGCGGATGCGATTGCTGTCGTAATCGGCGACGCTGGCCGCGGCCACCAGTCCCGTTTGAACATGGTCGCCCATGGTCAGGCGATAGGCGTAGTAGCTGGGTGCGTCGTCGCGCAACAGCACGCCTGCATCGAGCATTTGCTTGAGGTTTTCGGCGGCTTTGGCATAGACCACCGGCGAGTAGGGATCGGTATCGGGCGGCAGATCGATCTCAGGCTTCGAGATATGCAGGAAAGACCAGGGTTTGCCGGCGGCGCCACCATGGACAATGCGGCGCGCCTCGTCGCTGGAAAGCACGTCGTAGGGCGGCGCGGCAATGGCGCCGGCCTGGCCTCTGGCCGGGCGCAGACCGCGAAAAGCTCGGATCAGGCTCATGGGTGACTCTCAGGCTGGATGGCGGGCGGCAAGCGAACCGCGCAGTGCGGCGTCTGCGTCGCGGATCATTTTTTCGGTGGTCGCCCAGTCGACACAGGCGTCGGTGACCGAGCATCCGTATTTCAGCTGTGACAGATCCGCGGGGATCGGCTGATTGCCCGCTTCGATGAAGCTTTCGATCATCAGGCCGACAATGGAACGATGGCCGGAAGAACGCTGGGCGCAGATCTGATTCACGCAGTCCTGCATCACGAGCGGCTGCAGTTCGGGCTTCTTGTAGCTGTTGGCATGGGAGCAATCGACCACGATGTTGTGCGGCAGGCCGGCTTTGGCCAATGCGGCTTCGGCCAGCGCGACGCTGACGGTGTCGTAATTTGGGCGTCCGCCGCCGCCGCGCAGCACCAGGTGGCCATAGCGGTTGCCCGCGGTGCGCACCACGCTGGAGCGGCCCTGCATGTTGATGCCGAGAAAGCTGTGGGGACTGGATGCCGAAATAATCGCGTTGACCGCGGCGTCCAGCGAACCGTCGGTGCCGTTCTTGAAACCTACCGGGGCCGACAGGCCGGACGACATCTCGCGGTGGGTTTGCGATTCGGAGGTACGCGCGCCGATCGCCGCCCACCCGATGAGGTCGCCCAGATACTGCGGGCCGATCGGGTCCAGGGCTTCGGTGCCGGCCGGCAGCCCGATCTCATTGACGGCGAGGAGGAACTCGCGCGCCTTCTGCATGCCTTCCTCGATGTGAAAGGAATCGTCCATGCGCGGATCGTTGATGTAGCCCTTCCAGCCGGTCGCCGTGCGCGGCTTCTCGAAATACACGCGCATCACCAGCACCATGGTGGCGGCCACTTCATCGGCCAGCCGCTTCAGGCGTCGCGCGTAATCGAGACCGGCAACAGGATCGTGGATGGAGCAGGGACCCACGACCACGAATATGCGGGAATCCTTGCCGTCGAGAATTCGTTCCAGTGTGCGCCTGCCCGCCAGCACCGACTCGGCGGCGGTATCCGACAGCGGCACGCGGGCATGGATCTCCTCCGGAGTCGGCATTGGCTCGAAGGCTTCAATATTGAGGTTTTCAGTTTGTTGCATGATGAATGGGCAGATTTGCCTGATGCGTTTAGTTGCGGAAGTGGCCTGTCGCGAGGGCCGCTGAATCGGTCGCCAGAACCTTGTCAGGCGCCGAGCACCCTGTTTTTCCCTGCGCGTTTGGCCATGTACATGGCGTGATCGGCGCGTTTGATGGCTTCGGCGCCGGACTCCCCGGAAGTCAGTTGGGCAACCCCGGCACTGAAGGTGATCAAAATCTTTTCGGTGCCGGCGAGGAAAAAGGCCCGGGTCAGTTCACGCTGCAGACGTTTCATCGCCTGAACTCCCTTGTCCAGGGTCGTGTCAGGCATGAGAATCACAAACTCTTCGCCACCGTAGCGCGCCATCGAGTCCGCCGGACGCATGAACTCGCGCGCCACCTTCACCAAATGGACCAGTGCCTCGTCGCCCGTTTCATGCCCCAGGCGGTCATTGAGCTTCTTGAAGTTGTCGATATCGAGCATCGATATCGACAGCGGCGCATCCTTGCGCAGCATGTTGGCGATCTCTTTCGCCAGGGCTTCATCCAGCCCCTTGCGATTCAGCACGTCGGTCAGCGGGTCATGGCGCGCCAGCGCACTTGCCTGGTCCAGATCCAGGTGCAGCTTGATGAGTTCCGACTCGGCGGTCAGCGCCTTTTCCTGCAAGGTCTGCAACTGATCGTGCGCATTCCGGGCGTCTTCGGCCATGGCGCGGGTAGCGTCGATCACATCTTTCAGAAGCGGCGCCATGTCTCCTATGGTTTTGACCTGTTCAATCTGCCGGGCGCTTTTCTCGATCCTGTCCTGGAACACGTTGCTGGAATTATTCATCATCGACAGCCGCTCGATAAATGCCGACAGCATCATGCGCATCTCTTCTTGCGCTTCCATGGAGCGGCTCTTGGCTTCGGTCTGCTTGAACATGACCTCCCTGATCCGGCGCTCCACGTCATCGAGGCGGCGCAATGTCAAGGGCGGCATTACGGCGATCAGCAAGGCATCGATCTGGCCTTTCAGCCAGCTGTCGTCCAGACTCAATTCGCCGATATTCTCGATGATCAGGTGCAGCAGCTTGAGCAGTGCCACCTTGATCTCCGCCTGTTCCTCGGCAGCGATCGATACGCGATGACTGAAGTCGGCGAACATGGCCTCGATGCCTTGAGCATCCGCCGACGGATCGCGCAGGACCTGCAGAAACTCCGCCACCTGCGCTGAAAAGCGCTCGTCGTCATTCCCCAGCGCAGGCAGAATATTCTCGATCGCGTTCGCGAGATTCGTCATGCATTCATTGCTCATGACGGGTGCCGTGTTTCCGCCATTGGGTGTGCCTGTCTTGCTCGCACCGGTAAAAGCGACCAACGCATCCTGTACCTTTTGCCAGCTGCGCTGTCCGATGGCGGTATCCAGCAACTCGAGCTGCGTTCCCTGGTCTGGATTCCTGGCTGTCAGCGCCAGCGACAGTTGACGCAACGGGGCCTCGGGAAACCCGGCGACGTTGGGAAGATTGGCAATTTCGTTGTAACACGCCTGATAGTTGGCCGGCGTTGGGGCCAGCTTTAGCACGTTCAACTGTTTTAGCGCTTCGCGCGCGATCGTGGCGGGTTGCTTCTTTTCAATCATGGAAAGCTCAAGTGAGGTTTTGACGGCATGGGTTGCATCACGGCTGTTCCGTGCCATTCCGCAAGGCCCATTTTACTTGTCGGCGAGGCATAAATTCCAATATCCAGGACAATCTGCTTCGGTTTGCCACTGGGCGTGCGGGTGGGGTGATCCTGTCCGGCTGCATGGTGTCGCGGAACTATTTTCCGTCGGCGGGCTTAAGTTTCCTGAACAACTCCTTTACCGCGTCAGTGCGTTCTTTGAGGGTAGTGCTGGTCTTCGTCCAGGTCAGCTTGTCCTGGCCTGCCAGACGGACGCTGCGATCGGACTGAATCAGCTTGATGACACGAGCCGGGTCCAGCGGCGGATTGGGAATGAATTGAAGCTGGATCGTCCTGGGCCCGGCATCCAGTTTGGCCAGGCCCAGTGCGCGCCCGGCAAGGCGAAGGCGGTGGGTCTCGAGCAAGGCCAGCGTCTGCGGCGGCATTTCGCCGTAGCGGTCGATCAATTCCTCCTGCATGGCGCGCAACTCTTCTTCACCGTCGCAATTCGCCAGGCGCTTGTAGAGCGTCAGCCGCTCATGCACGTCAGGGCAGTAGTCGCCGGTCAGCAGGGCCGGCATGCGCAGGTTGATTTCCGATGTAATGGACAGCGGCTGGGTCAGGTCGGGTACCTTCTCGCCGGCCTTCAGCGCGCGCACCGCGGCATTGAGCATGTTGGTGTAGAGCGCAAAGCCGATTTCGTGGATCTCGCCGCTTTGCGATTCGCCCAGCACTTCGCCGGCGCCGCGGATTTCCAGGTCGTGCATGGCGAGGAAGAAGCCCGAGCCGAGCTCTTCCATGGCCTGGATGGCTTCGAGGCGGCGCTTGGCCTGCGCCGTCGGCTTGGCATCCTCGTGGGTCAGCAGGTAGGCGTAGGCCTGGTGGTGCGAACGGCCGACGCGGCCGCGCAACTGGTGCAGCTGCGCCAGGCCGAACTTGTCGGCGCGGTTGATGACGATGGTGTTGGCATGCGGGTTGTCGATGCCAGTCTCGATGATGGTCGAGCACAGCAGCAGGTTGTGCTTCTGCTGCGTGAATTCGCGCATCACGCGCTCCAGCTCGCGCTCCGGCAACTGGCCGTGGCCGATCACCATGCGCGCCTCGGGCAGCAGGGCGTGCAGCCGCTCCTTCATGTTCTCGATGGTGTCGACTTCATTGTGCAGGAAATACACCTGGCCGCCGCGCTTGAACTCGCGCAGGCAGGCTTCGCGCACCTGGCCGTTGGACCACTTGGTGACGAAGGTCTTGATCGCCAGGCGCCTCGAAGGCGGCGTCGCGATCACCGAAAAATCGCGCAGGCCTTCCAGCGACAGGCCCAGCGTGCGCGGGATCGGCGTCGCGGTCAGGGTCAGTACGTCGACCGAAGCGCGCAGGGCCTTCAGCGCCTCCTTCTGACGTACGCCGAAGCGGTGTTCCTCGTCGATGATGATGAGGCCGAGCCGCTCGAACTTCACGTCCTTCTGCAACAGGCGATGGGTGCCGATCAGGATGTCGATCTTGCCCTGGCCCAGCAGTTCGACAGCTTCATCCTGCTCCCTGGCGGACTTGAAGCGCGAGATCTCGGCCACCTTGATCGGCCAGTTGGCGAAGCGGTCGGCGAAGTTCTGGTAATGCTGCTCGGCCAGCAGCGTGGTCGGGCATAGTATCGCCACCTGCTTGCCGTCGGCCACGGCGACGAATGCCGCGCGCATCGCGACCTCGGTCTTGCCGAAGCCGACGTCGCCGCAGACCAGCCGGTCCATCGGCTTGCCGGATTTCATGTCCTCGATCACGGCGTTGATCGCGGTCTGCTGGTCGGGCGTCTCCTCGAAGCCGAAACCATCGGCGAAGGCTTCCAGGTCGTGCTGGCGGAACTCGAACTTGTGGCCTTCGCGCAGGGCGCGCTGGGCGTAGAGGTGCAGCAGTTCGGCGGCGGTGTCATGCACCTGTTCCGCGGCCTTCTTCCTGGCCTTTTCCCACTGGCCCGAGCCCAGCGTGTGCAGCTGGATCGATTCGGGGTCGGCGCCGCTGTAGCGCGAGATGACCTGGAGTTGTGCGACGGGCACGTAGAGCTTGGCGCCATCGGCATATTCGAGGTGCAGGAATTCGGTGTCGCCCTCGCCGAAATCCATGTGCAGCAGCCCCAGGTAGCGGCCGATGCCGTGGCTCTCATGCACCACCGGGTCGCCCACCTTCAGCTCGGAAAGATCGCGCAGCCAGCCGTCGAGATTGGCGCGTCGCGCGTCGGAGCGCCTTCCGCGGGGCCTTGCGGTGGCGGCATAGAGCTCGTTTTCGGTGACGATCGCGAAGCCATCCAGCAGGAACCCGCCGGAAAGCGGGCCGACGCCGAGCATGAAGGCCTCGTCGCTGGCGAGAAACGCCGAGAAGTCCTCGCAGGGGACAGCCAACAAGGCGTATTCGACCAGGTAGTCATTGAGCGTCTGCCGTCGTCCTGGCGATTCCGCCAGCAGCAAGATGCGGCCGCCACGTGCACCTTGGCTGTCCAGAAATCCGCGCAACGCGGCCAGCGGATCGTCCGCCTTGCGGTCGACGGCCAGCGAAGGCAAAGTCGCCTTGCTCTGCACTACCTTCGGGTCGTCGCCAGCGCCGAGCCGAAGGTTCAGTTGCGGCCACTGCTTGGCAGCGACAAAGAATTCCTCGTCGCGCAGAAACAGTTCAGTCGGCGGCAACACCGGGCGCGAGCGGTCGCCGCCGAGCATCTTGTAGCGACCTTGCAGGTCGGTCCAGAACTCAGCGATCGCGCCGGCCACATCGCCATGCAGCAGCAGCGTTGCGTCCTGTGGCAGGTAGTCGAACAGCGTGGCGGTGGCTTCAAAAAACAGCGGCAGGTAGTACTCGATGCCGGCGGGCAGGATGCCGTTGGAGACATCCTTGTAGAGACTGATGCGCGATGCGTCGCCCTCGAAGGCTTCACGGAAGCGCTGGCGGAAGGTGGTGCGGCCGGCATCCCCGGCCGGGAACTCGCGCGCCGGCAGCAGACGAATTTCGGGCACGGGATACAGGGTGCGCTGGGTATCGACATCGAAGCTGCGGATGGTCTCCACTTCGTCGTCGAACAGTTCGATGCGATAGGGCAGTTGCGTGCCCATCGGGAACAGGTCGACCAGCCCGCCGCGCACGCTGTATTCGCCGGCGGCGACCACCTGGGTCACGTGCTGGTAGCCGGCGACCGTGAGCTGCGCACGCAGCTTGTCGAGGTTCAGCCGCTCACCCTTCTTCATGAAGAACGTGTGGCCGGCAAGAAAGGCCGGCGGCGCCAGCCGGGTGATCGCGGTCGAGGCGGCTGCGATCAGCACCTCGCATTCGCTGCGCGAAGCGGCGTACAGGGTCGCCAGGCGTTCCGAAATCAGGTCCTGGTGCGGCGAGAAGCCATCGTAGGGCAGGGTTTCCCAGTCCGGCAGCAGATGCACGCGCAAGGCCGGCGCGAACCAGGTGATTTCTTCAGCCAGCCGTTGCGCTTCGAGCGGACTGGCGGTCACGATCGCCAGCAGTTGGCCGGGCCGGGCGAGCTGCGCCAGCGCCAGCGCATCGGCAGAGGCCGCCAGTGGCGGCAGATCGAGACGTTGGCCGGGTTTGGGCAGGGCGGGGAGCGACAGCAGGGGTTTCACGACGGAAACAGGTACCGCAAAGGGGCGCAATTATACGCGCCGGGAATGGCGGCTCTTACTCAGCCACGAAGCGGTAGCCGACGCCGGTCTCGGTCAGTATGTGGCGCGGGCGGGCCGGATCGGCCTCGATCTTCTTGCGCAATGCCCCCATGTAGACGCGGACGTAGTGGGCGTCTTCAGCGTGACTCGGTCCCCACACGGCCTTCAGCAACTGGCGATGGGTGAGTACGCAGCCAGGGCTTGCCAGCAGGCAGGTGAGCAGCCGGTATTCGATCGGCGTCAGGTGCAGCGGTACGCCATCCTTTTCAACCGTGCGGCGGACCAGGTCCACTTGCACTCCGCCGAAACCGACAATTGTCGAAGCATCGGCGGTGGCGCCGCGCCGACGCAGGTGGGCGCGTACGCGGGCCGCGAGTTCGGCGGTGCCGAAGGGTTTGGTCAGGTAGTCGTCGGCGCCGGCGTCCAGCGCGCGCACCTTTTCTGCTTCCTCGGTGCGGGCCGAGAGCACGATGACGGGAATTGCCGACCAGGCGCGCAGCTCGCGGATGAAATCGACGCCGTCGCCATCTGGGAGGCCGAGATCAAGCACCACCAGATCGGGGCGGCGGGTACCGGCCTCGATCAGCCCACGCTGCACGCCGGCGGCCTCGAACACCTCACAGCCTTCGGCCTCGAGCGCCATGCGGACGAAGCGGCGAATGGTGGCTTCGTCCTCGATGAGGATGACGTGAGGGCGGAGTTCGCTCATGGCGCCATGTTACGCAGCTTCCTGCTCGATTTGCGGCGGCAGGCCGCGCGGCAGGGTGAACAGCAAGCGTGCGCCGTGGGGATCGGCGTTTTCCGCCCATATGCGGCCGCCGTGGGCTTCGACGATGGTGCGGCAGATGGCGAGGCCAAGGCCGACCCCCGGCGTGGCGCTTTCCTTCTCGCCACGCTCGAACTTGCGGAAGATGTCTTCCTCGCGGCCACGAGGCAGGCCGGGGCCGTCGTCTTCGATGCGCACTTCGACCATCTCGCCATCGGCGCGGGCACTGATCAAAATGCGGCTGCCGATGGGCGCGTATTTCGCTGCATTCTCCAGCAGGTTGGCCAGTACCCGTTCGATCAGCACGGCGTCGAATTCGACCAGCGGCAGCTCGGGGTCGAGCCGGATTTCCACCCGCCGTCCCGCCAGCGCCGACTCCATGGTCTTGAGCGCGCTGCCGACCACTTCTTCCAGCGGCTGCCACTGCCGGTTGAGCTGCACGCGTCCGGCCTGGAGGCGGGCCATGTCGAGCAGCTTGCCGACCAGCGAGCTCATGCGCAGCGATTCGTCGCGCATGCTGCGGGCCAGGTCGTCCTGCTCGGCGGACAGGGGTGGGCGGGTGCGGCGCAGAGCGTCGGCGAGCCCGACCACGGCGGTCAGCGGCGTACGCAGGTCGTGCGACATCGCTGCCAGCAGCGAATTGCGCAGGCGTTCCGATTCCATCTGCACGGTCGTCGACTGGGCAACATCCACATAGTGAATGCGTTCGACGGCAATCGCGATCAGCGCGGCGAAGGTATCGAGCTGGCGCCTCGCTTCCGGGCTCTGCACCGCGAGCGGATCGCGCGGGGCGACGACGAGCACGCCGCGGGTGCGCATCGGCGCCCGCAGCGGCAGATAGAGCAGGGGACTGCCGGGCAGGGTGTCGGTACCCAGCCCCGCTGCCTCGCCGTGGTCGAAGGCCCAGCGGGCGACACCGTCATCCACCGCCGGTCGGCCGCCAACACCGGCTTTCGTGGCGAAGAGCGGCGGCAGCAGGCGGTCGCCGGCATCGGTCAGTATCAGCGCCGCGCCGGCGTCGAACTCGACGGCGAGGAAATGCTCCGCCGCCTCGACGATCTGCTCCGGCATCAGGGCCGCCGAGAGATCCCGCGACATGCCGTAGAGAGCGCGGGCACGAGCTTCGCGCTGCCGCGCTACTTCGGCCTGGCGCTTGTAGCGGGCCGTGAGCTGGCCGATGATCAGGGCTACGGTCAGCATCACGGCGAAGGTCATCAGGTATTGCACGTCGCTGACGGCAAACGAGAAACGCGGCGAGACGAAAAAGAAATCGAAAGCAGCAACGGAGAGGAAAGCCGCCGCCACCGCCGGCCCACTGCCGAGGCGGACGGCGACCAGCACTACGGCGAGCAGGAAGAGCATCGCAATGTTGGTCTGTTCGATGACGCCGGCCAGCGGCATGGCCAGGGCAGTGGCGGCGGCGCAGATGCCGGCAGCCTTTGCATAGGCGGGCCAGTCCTCGGTCGGCAACTCGCGAGCGGGTGGGGGCGCTTGGCGCCCACCCTCGCCGCGCGCCACCTGGACCACGTCGAGATCCGGCGCGGCATGGCCGATACGGTCGGCGATCGAGCGGTACCACGGTCGCCAGGGGCGGGGATGGTCACGCCCGACGAGGATGCGCGACAGGTTGTTGCGCCGCGCGTAATCGACCGTCGCCGCCACCGGGTCGGGCAGCGCCAGGGTGACGGTCTCGGCGCCCAGCGAGGCAGCCAGTTCCAGCGCCCGGACGATGCGCTGGCGCTGCCCTTCATTATGTCGGGTGGATTCTTCCGTTTCGACATGGATCGCGTGCCAGGGTGCCTCCAGCCGTCCCGACAGACGGGCGCCGGTGCGTACCAGACGTTCGGCCCCTGCACCCGAGCCGATGCACACCAGCAGCGAATCGCGGGTCTGCCAGACGGCCTCCACCGAGGTTTCCCGGCGCCAGGCCAGCATGTCGTCGTCCACCCGGTCGGCAGTGCGGCGCAGGGCCAGTTCGCGCAGCGCAATCAGGTTGCCCTTGCGGAAGAAGTTGCGAATCGCCCTTTCCGCCTGCTGGGGCAGATAGACCTTGCCTTCGTTCAGGCGTTGCAGCAGTTCGTCGGGCGGCAGGTCAACCAGCACCACTTCATCGGCCGCATCGAAGACGTGGTCGGGCACCGTCTCCCAGACACGGATGCCGGCGATGCCGCTGACCACGTCGTTGAGGGTTTCCAGATGCTGCACGTTGACCGTGGTGTAGACGTCGATACCGGCGTCCAGCAGTTCCTCGATGTCCTGCCAGCGTTTCGGATGCCGCGAGCCGGCTACGTTGGAGTGGGCCAGTTCGTCCATCAGGATCAGGGCGGGGCGGCGCTCCAGGGCCGCGTCGAGATCGAACTCGTGCAACACCCGGCCGCGATAGGGAATCTCGCGCGGGGGCAAGCGTTCGAGGCCGGTGACCAGGGCTTCGGTCTCCTTGCGGCCGTGGGTCTCGACCACCCCGATCAGCACGTCGCTTCCCTGCTCCCACTGCCGGCGTGCGGTGCCGAGCATGGCATAGGTCTTGCCGACGCCGGCCGAGGCGCCAAAGAATATCTTCAGTTTGCCGCGGGCGGCCTTTGCCTCTTCCTGCTGGACGCGGGCCAGCAGGGCATCGGGATCGGGGCGCGTACTGTCGGTCACAGCCAGCCCATGCGCCGGAAGCGGAAGAAGAGAATGGAGCAGACGCCGACGATGACGCCCAGCGCCATCGGGTAGCCGTATTCCCATTGCAGTTCCGGCATGGCCTTGAAGTTCATGCCCCAGATGCCGGCAAACGCCGTGGCGGTGGCAAAAATACCCGCCCAGGCGGCGAGTTTCTTGGCCACGTCGCTCTGCTCGATGGCGACCGAGGAGAGACTGACCTGGATAGCCGTGCCGACAGTGTCGCGAACGGTTTCGAGCTGGGCGTTGATGCGCACCAGATGATCATAAACATCGCGAAAATAGTCGCGGCTATTGGCGCAGACCGGCGGCACGCGACCGCTGGTGAGCTTGCCCACGGCCTCCATGAGCGGCGTCACGGCATGTTTGAGCACCATAACTTCGCGTTTGAGATCGTAAAGCCGCTCGATGTTCGAACGCGCCGCGCCCTTGTCGAAAATGTGCGTCTCGACAGCTTCCAGCTCAGACTCGATCGCGTCGATGAGTGGAAAGTAGCGATCCACCACAGCGTCCATGATGGCGTAGAGCACGAAACCGGCGCCTTGGCGCAGCAGTTCGGGCTCGCGTTCGCAACGCTCACGAACGCCGAGCAGATGCTGTTCGCTGCGGCTACGCACCGAGAGCACAAAGTTATGGCCGACGAAGATGTCCACCTCGCCGACGGCGATTTTTCCATGCCGTTGTTCCAGCAAATGGACCACGGTGAACAGGCTTTCGCCATAGCCGTATTCCTCGATCTTCGGCCTCTGGTGGCCATTGTGGGCGTCTTCCACCGCCAAGGGGTGCAGCGTGAATTCCTCGCGCATTTTCTCGAGTTCGGTGTGGGTCGCATCGCGCAGCGCCACCCAGACGAAGCAGCCGGGGCGCTCCAGGTAGTCGCTTATTTCCTCGATGTCGATATCGGCCAGCTTTCGCCCATCCTGATAGGCGACGCAGTTGATCAGCATGGCGGGCTCCCGTTTGGCATTGCCGCGAGCTTATCACTCGCGGCAACCGCTTCGTTCACCGCGGCAATGCATCGAGCGCAAGGTTTAGTCTGAGGACATGGACGCGCGGCTCGCCGAAGACGCCGAGGTCGCGGCCTTCGGTGTGCTGGGCGACAAGCTGGCGCACGAGCTGCGCGTCGACCTGACGGATGCGGGCCACGCGGTCCGCCTGGTAGTCGGCGGCCGCAGGGCTGATATGCGGGTCCAGACCGCTGGCCGAGGCCGTCACCAGGTCGATCGGCACCGGCCGCGTATTGCCGGGATCGGCTGCGCGCAGGGCCTCGACGCGGCCTTTGACGGCATCCACCAGGGCCGGATTGAGCGGCCCCTGGTTGGAGCCGGAGGAGGAGCCGGCGTTGTACGGTTGCGGTGAAGTAGCCGAAGGGCGGCCCCAGAAATACTTCGGCTCACTGAAGTTCTGGCCGATCAGATCGGAGCCGACCGGCTTGCCCTCCTTGACGATCAGGCTACCCTTGGCGGCGGCGGGGAAAGCCAGTTGCGCGATGCCGGTCACCACGCCCGGATAGAGCAGACCGGTGACGACGGACAAGAGCACGAACAACGAAACGGCGGGACGCAATAATCCCCCCCCGACAACCTCGCTTTGCTCGGTTCTCCCCTCAGGGGGCAAAAAGTCCTCGGGGTGGCCCTGCGGATTTTTTTCGATTTTCATGGTGTTCTCCTCAGGCAAGGCCGGCGGCGGCCAGTGCCATGTCGATCAGTTTGATGCCGATGAAGGGCGCGATGAGCCCGCCCAGTCCATAGACGGCAAGATTGCGGCGTAGCAGGCTGGCGGCGCCGACCGGGCGGTAGCGGACGCCCTTCAGCGCCAGCGGAATCAGCGCGATGATGATCAGGGCGTTGAAGATTACGGCCGAGAGAATGGCCGACGACGGACTCGCCAGCCCCATCACGTTGAGCGCAGCGAGCGCCGGATAGGTGGTGACGAACGCGGCCGGGATGATGGCGAAATATTTGGCGACGTCGTTGGCGATGCTGAAGGTGGTCAGCGCGCCGCGGGTCATCAGCATCTGCTTGCCGGTTTCGACCACTTCGATCAGCTTGGTCGGGTTCGAATCCAGATCGACCATGTTGCCGGCTTCCTTGGCGGCCTGGGTGCCCGAGTTCATGGCTACGGCGACGTCGGCCTGGGCCAGCGCCGGGGCATCGTTGGTGCCGTCGCCGGTCATCGCCACCAGGCGACCCTCGGCCTGGTACTGGCGGATCAGGGCCAGCTTGGCTTCCGGCGTGGCTTCGGACAGAAAGTCATCCACGCCAGCCTCAGCGGCAATCGCGGCGGCGGTGAGGCGGTTGTCGCCAGTGATCATCACGGTCTTGATGCCCATGCGGCGCAGCTCGGCGAAGCGTTCCTTGATGCCGCCCTTGACGATGTCCTTGAGTTCGACCACGCCGAGCACGCGCGTGCCGTCTGCCACCACCAGCGGCGTGCTGCCGCGGCGGGAGATTTCCTCGACATTGGCGAGTACCGACATGTGCACCGTGCCGCCGAGCGCCTCGACATGCTTGCGTATGGCGTCGGCGGCGCACTTGCGGATCTGGCGGCCGTGAACATCGACGCCGCTCATCCGGGTCTGCGCCGAAAAGTGCACGAACCTGGCTTCCAGTGCTTGCAGGTCGCGCTCGCGCAGGTTGAAGCGCTGCTTGGCAAGGATGACGATGCTGCGGCCTTCCGGCGTCTCGTCGGCCAGCGAGGCGAGTTGCGCCGCATCGGCCAGTTCCTCTTCGCGCACGCCGTCGGCGGGCAGGAAGGCGGCGGCCTGGCGGTTGCCCAGGGTGATGGTGCCGGTCTTGTCCAGCAGCAGCACGTCCACGTCGCCGGCGGCTTCCACCGCACGGCCCGAGGTGGCGATGACGTTGGCCTGCATCATGCGGCTCATGCCGGCCACACCGACCGCGGACAGCAGGCCGGCGATGGTGGTCGGAATCAGGCAGACCAGCAGCGCGACGAGCACGGTGATGCTGACCGGCGAGCCAGAGCCGGCCACTGTCACGCCGAATTGGGAGAAGGGCAGCAGGGTCACGGTAACGCCGAGAAAGACGATAGTCAGCGCGGCGAGCAGGATGACGAGCGCGATTTCGTTGGGTGTCTTCTGCCGCTTTGCGCTCTCGACCATGGCGATCATGCGGTCCACGAAGGTCTCGCCCGGATTGACGGTAACGCGCACCACCAGCCAGTCTGACAGCACGCGGGTGCCGCCGGTCACGGCCGAGAAGTCACCGCCGGATTCGCGGATCACCGGCGCCGATTCGCCGGTGATGGCCGATTCGTCCACCGAGGCGACCCCTTCGATGACCTCGCCGTCGGCGGGTATGGCCTCGCTACTGTGCACCAGAAAGATATCGCCGATGCGCAGGTCGGTAGCGGGCACCGTATGCCATTCGGCATGCACGCTGGGACCGTGCAGTTTCTTGGCCCAGGCTTCCCTTTTGAGGCCGCGCAGGCTGGCCGCCTGGGCCTTGCTGCGGCCTTCGGCCATGGCTTCGGCGAAGTTGGCGAACAGCACCGTAAACCATAGCCAGAGAGCGATGGCGAGTATGAAACCAGAATTTTCCGCAATGGGCGCTTCGCCGTGGCCGTCCATTGCACCCGTGGCGTCGAGCCACAGTAGCGTGGTCAGGATCGAGCCGACATAGACCACGAACATCACCGGATTGCGCCACTGTACGCGCGGCGCCAGCTTGCGGAAGGCGTCGGCGATGGCCGGCTTGATCAGTGCCGGGTCGAACAGGGAAAAGGTTTTGCGTGTCATGTAATTCTCCGGTAAATCAACGGATCGGCCACAGCGCCAGATGTTCGACCACAGGGCCGAGCGCCAGGGCGGGCACATAGTTGAGCAGTCCGACCAGCACTACCACGCCGATCAGGAGGCTAACGAACAGCGGGCCGTGGGTGGGCAGGGTGCCGGCAGAAACGGGAATGCGCTTCTTCGCCGCCAGCGACCCGGCCATGGCCAGTACCGGCACGATCACGCCGAAACGGCCGAACCACATCGCCACCGCCAGCAGCCCGTTGTAGAAGGGCGTATTGGCCGACAGTCCGGCGAAGGCGCTGCCGTTGTTGTTGGCTGCCGAGCTCAGGGCATAGAGAATTTCGGAAAATCCATGCGCGCCGGGATTGGCAATGCCGGCGCGACCGGCTTCGCTCATCACCGCAATGGCGGTGCAGAGCAGCACCAAGAGCGGGGTGACGAGAATGGCGATGGAGGTCATCTTCATCTCGTGGGCCTGGATCTTCTTGCCCAGGTATTCCGGCGTGCGGCCGATCATCAGGCCGGCGATGAAGACCGCCATGACGGCGAACACCAGCATGCCGTAGAGGCCGGAACCGACGCCGCCGAACACCACTTCGCCGAGCTGCATCATGACCAGCGGCACCATGCTACCGAGCGGCGTGAAGGAGTCGTGCATGGCATTCACCGCGCCGCAGGAGGCGGCCGTGGTGATGGTGGCGAACAGGGCGGAATCGGCAATGCCGAAGCGGGTTTCCTTGCCCTCCATGTTGCCGTCGTTCATGACTGTGGTCGCCGTTCCGTCAGCGTCGTCCGTGTGGATACCGCTTTGCATAACTTTCGCCAGCAGCGGATTGCCCTGTTGCTCCCAGGTCATGGCGCCAACCGCGAAAACGACGAAGAGGACGGTCATGGCGGCGAACAGCGTCCAGCCCTGGCGCATGTCGCCGACCATGCGGCCGAAGGCGATGCACAGCGCGCCGGGGATCAGGAAGATGGACAGCATCTGAAAGAAGTTCGTCAGCGGCGTCGGGTTTTCGTAGGGATGCGCCGAGTTGGCGTTGAAGAAGCCGCCACCATTGGTGCCCAGCATCTTGATCGCCTCCTGCGAGGCAACCGGGCCCATCGGCAAAGTCTGGGTCGGTGTCGTGGCGGGCTCTGTTACGGCGTTGCCCTTGTCATCCTTGAGCGGCTGGCCGGTGGCGTCGAGTTTGGGGTTGTCGTACTTCGTCAGCTCCAATGTCATCACGTCCTGGTAGGCGTCGAAGTTCTGGATCACGCCCTGGCTCGCCAGGAAGATGGCGAAGACCATCGATAGCGGCAGCAGGATCCAGGCAGTGGCGCGGAACAGGTCCAGCCACGCATTGCCGATGCCGGACGCGGAGTGGCGCGCGAAACCGCGGATCAGGGCGATGACAACGACGAGGCCGGTGGCGGCAGAGAGGAAGTTTTGTACCGTGAAACCCAGCATCTGGGTCAGGTAGCCCATGGTCGATTCGCCGCCATAGCCCTGCCAGTTGGTGTTGGTGACGAAGCTCACCGCGGTGTTGAAGGCCGAATCCGCGCTGACGCTGGCCATGGCCTGCGGATTGAGCGGCAGCCAGAGTTGCAGGCGTTGCAGTGCATAGACCGCGAACATGCCGAGGGCGTTGAACAGCAGTACGGCCAGGGCGTATTTCAGCCAGCCCATGTCTTCGTCGCGCTGGATGCCGCAGAGGCGGCAGACGGCTGACTCGATGCGGGTGGCGAAGGCCAGGCGGCCCTCCATGACATGGGCGATGTAGAGGCCCAGCGGCTTGACCAGCAACAGCAGGACGGCCATGTAAAGGCCGAGTAACAGCCATGCGTGGTTAGTCACGAGAAGTCCTCCGGATTGAGCAGCGCCGCAATCAGGTAAATCAGCAGACCGGCGGCGGCGAGACCGGCAACCAGGGTGAGCCAACTCATGGCCGATCTCCCGCCAGCCGCGCGCAAGCCCTGGCAAGGGCGGCGGCAAGGCCGGCAAAGATCGCCATCGCGGCGAGATAGATGAAGTCCATTGCATTTCTCCACGGGTTGCGACACCGTGAATGCTAGACGGGTAGATTTCAGGATGTTGAAAAGAGTCGGGACGGCGGTATAAAGATTCCGTAAAAATTTCTGTTTGGCGCCCATCGGTAGCGAGGCTCTGGTAAACAGGAAAACGTCAATCGAACCTGCCTTGCCGCCCACACATACATGAGCCACGACGAACAAAAAGACACCACCGCCGTTCTCGCCCTCGCTGCCCTCGGCGTCGTCTATGGCGACATCGGCACCAGCCCGCTTTACGCCCTCAAGGAAGTCTTCGGCAACGCCCACCATCCGGTGCCGATCACCGCGGCGAACGTGCTGGGCATCCTGTCGCTGGTGTTCTGGTCGCTGGTGATCGTCGTTTCCTTCAAGTACGTGGCGCTGATCCTGCGCGCCGACAACAAGGGCGAGGGAGGCATCATGGCCCTGATGGCACGGGTGCTGGCCGACGAGGGGACATCGGGCCGCACGCGCCATGCGGTGATCCTGCTCGGGCTGTTCGGCGCGGCGCTGTTCTATGGCGACGGCCTGATAACGCCTGCGATCTCGGTGCTCTCGGCGGTGGAAGGACTGGATGTGGTGACACCGGTGTTCGCGCCTTATATCGTGCCGATCACGCTGGGCATCCTGGTTGCGCTGTTCTGGATTCAGAGTCATGGCACGGCCAAGATCGGCGTTGCCTTCGGGCCCATCATGATCCTGTGGTTTGCGTTGCTGGGAGCCATGGGCGTGGCGCAGATCGTCAGCCATCCCGGCATTCTCGCGGCGCTGCTGCCCCAGCATGCCCTGGCCTTCCTCGCCGCCGATCCGGCCCTCGGCTTCCTCGCCATGGGCAGCGTTTTCCTCGCCCTGACAGGAGCGGAGGCGCTGTACGCCGACATGGGCCACTTTGGCCGGCGGCCGATCCGCCTGGCCTGGTTCGGACTGGTGTTGCCTGCGCTGATGCTCAACTACTTCGGCCAGGGAGCCTTGCTGCTGGCCGATCCGGCGACCATCCGCAATCCTTTTTATCTAATGGCGCCGGACTGGTTTTTGCTGCCATTGGTGGGGCTGGCCACGGCGGCCACGGTGATTGCCTCGCAGGCGGTGATCACCGGCGTGTATTCGATTACGCAGCAGGCGATCCAGCTCGGCTATGCGCCTCGCATGGAGCTGCGGCACACCTCCGGCAGCCAGATGGGGCAGATCTACATGCCCGGAGTGAACTGGCTGATGCTGCTGGGGGTGGTCGCCCTGGTGCTGGCCTTCAAGTCATCCACCAACCTGGCGGCGGCCTATGGCATCGCGGTGACCGGCACCATGATCATCACCACGCTGTTTGCCTACCTCGTCGCGCGCCGCCAGTGGGGCTGGCAGCGGCGTCTGGCAATACCGGTGTTCGGCGCGTTGCTGGCTCTCGATCTGACCTTCCTCGCCGCCAATTCGACCAAAATTCTCGACGGCGGCTGGTTCCCGCTGGTCTTCGGCGGCGCGGTGTATGTGGTGCTGACAACCTGGAAGGCGGGGCGCAAGCTGCTGCACGAGAAGCTCGACACCCAGGCGCTTTTCCTCAGGGAGTTCATTGTCGGCATCGAGACCCCGGACACCATCACCGTGCCCGGTACGGCGGTGTTCATGACGCCTTACCCGGAGCATGTGCCGCATGCCCTGCTGCACAACCTCAAGCACAACAAGGTGCTCCATGAACAGGTGGCACTGGTGACCGTGACGATCGAATCCGTGCCCCGCGTGCCGGATGCGCAGCGGGCGGTGGTCGAGCGGCTGAACCATCGCTTCTACCGCGTCGGCATCCATTTCGGCTTCATGGACGTGCCGGACGTGCCGGCGGCGCTGGAGTGGTGCGCCGAGCAGGGACTGATCCTGGAGCCGATGACGACTTCCTACTTCCTCGGCCGTGAAACAGTGATGCCGCGTGTTGGCGCCGCCATGCCCTACTGGCGTGAGGCCCTGTTCGCGGCGCTTTATCGCAACGCGCGAACGGCGGCTGATTTTTTCGGGCTGCCGCCGAATCAGGTGGTGGAACTGGGGACGCGGGTACTGCTGTAGTCAGGCGCCTGCGTGCAGTCGTACCGGAATCCGCTGCGGGCCGAAGGGCTTGCCGAATTTTCCGTAGCGTCCGGCGACAGCGGTGCCGCAGTGTCGGCAATGGCCCGTGTCGTCGAGCGCGTAGCCGAGGATGCGATACCAGTCGCGCTGGATCACCGGCTTGCCGCAGACGGGGCAGAGTGTCTCGTCGCCAGCCTTGTCGTGCACGTTGCCGGTATAGACATAGTGCAGTCCGGCGTCCATGGCGATGCGGCGGGCGCGGGTCAGGGTCGCCGGCGGTGTGGCCGGTATATCGCTCATCTTCCAGTCGGGGTGGAAGGCGGAAAAATGCAGCGGTACGTCAGGCCCCAGTTCCTTCGCCACCCAGGCTGACAGGGCTTTGAGTTCTTCGTCGCCATCGTTCTTGCCGGGAATCAGCAAGGTGGTGATTTCCAGCCAGCAATCGGTTTCGTGATGGATCATCGCCAGCAGGTCGAGCACGGGCTGCAGATGAGCGCCGCACAGATTCACATAGAACTCGTCGGTGAAGGCTTTCAGGTCGACGTTGGCGGCGTCCATTTTTGAATAGAACTCGCGCGCTGGTTCGAGGTGCATGTAGCCGGCGGTGACGGCCACGGTCTTGACCCCCAGCGCATGGCAGGCATCGGCCGTATCCATCGCGTATTCGGCGAAGATCACCGGGTCGTTGTAGGTGAAGGCCACGCTCTTCGCCCCATGCACCTGCGCGGCGCGGGCAATCGCCTCTGGCGTGGCATCGTCCATCAGCCGGTCCATGTCGCGCGATTTCGAGATGTCCCAGTTCTGGCAGAACTTGCAGGCCAGGTTGCAGCCGGCGGTGCCGAAGGAGAGCACGCTGGAGCCGGGGTAGAAGTTGTTGAGCGGCTTTTTCTCGATGGGATCGATGCAGAAGCCCGAACTGCGGCCGTAGGTGGTCAACAACATCTCGTTACCCTGCATGGCTCGCACAAAGCAGGCCGCGCGTTGCCCCTCATGCAGGCGGCAGTTGCGAGGACAAAGGTCGCACTGGATGCGGCCGTCGTCGAGACGATGCCACCAGCGGGCCGGGACACCCGCTATCGGGTCGTGGCTTCTTTCCATTTCTGCACCTCGTAGCGCTGGAGTTGCACTTCGGAAGACCACCAGTCGGCCGGCAGTCCTGCCTTTTGCTTGAGATGGGCCATGAACATGCGGGGCTCGGGCAGTTGCTCCCAGACTTGAGGCAGGAAGGTGCCGCGCTGCTGGCCGGCAGTCAGGATGATGCCATCGACATGTGGTCGCAGTTGGCTCACGGCGTCGGCCTCACTGCTGAAGCTCATCGGCACCGGCGCCGTGAGCAGCGACACTTCGACGCGGGTGCGGGCCAGTTCGGCGAGTGTCAGCGGGGGAAAGCGCGGATCGCGGAAGGCCGCGGCGACGGCATTGGCGCGCACATCCTGATCGAGCGGGCGATGGGCTTGCAGCGAGCCGATGCAGCCGCGAAGCTGACCGTTCTGCGTCAGCGTGACAAAGGTGGCACCGGGCAGGGCCAACGCCGGATGGGCTGCTTCGGCCTGAGTCGGTTGCTGGAGCTGGGCGGCGATAGCGTTGCGGGCGCGTACCAGCAGCGCCGGTCCGGGATCGGCGGCCATCGATTGCGCGTCGGGTTCATAGAGTGCAAAAGAGGCATAGCCGACCACGCGCGCCTTGTCGCCTGCCGTATCGCCCGAATTGCATTGCGCCAGGCGTTCGATCCTGAGTCCGCGTCGCCTTGCCACGGCGAGCAGGCCGTTGATCGGCAGCGCACCGCAGGCCTGGTCGAAACTGGTGAGTTGATCCAGGGCCAGGATGCGCTGCGCCGTGACGTGGTCGATGGTCTGCGCTTCGCGGTAGCTGTGGAAGTGGGAGAGGTCGGAGCTGATCACGATCAGTGTTTCCGGCCCGCCCCACAGACGCTCGAGCACCTGGGCTACCTCGGCGGCGCCGGTCTGGCCGACCGCCAGCGGCACCAGTTCGAACTGGCCGAGCACGGTTTGCAGGAAGGGCAGTTGCACTTCCAGCGAGTGCTCCTGGGCGTGGGCAGCGTCGCTGGCGACTACCTGCGGCAGGTCGGCCAGCGCATCGAGGGTGGTCCGGTCGAGCGGAATGCTGCCCAGCGGGGTGGCGAATGCCTGCACGGTGGGCGCCGCCAGCCCGCGCACGGAAACCCGGTGGCAGGGCCCGAGCAGGACCACACGCCGGATGCGCCCGGCCAGCGGCGCGAGGCGGGCATAGGCCTGGCCGGCGGTGCCGCCGGAATAGATGTAACCGGCATGCGGCACGATGACAGCCTTGAGCAGGCCCGCTGCGGCCGGGGCAGGAGCGGGCGTCGGAGAGGCGGCGAGACACGTAGCGAGGTCGTCGCGCAAGCTGGCGGGATCGCCGGGATAGAAGCTGCCGGCAACGGCCGGCGGACGGATGGCGGTGGCAGGTGTCATGATTTTGTCATCAATAGAAGTCCGCCGACGAGGCCGGCGGCAATGGCGGCCAGTCCCGGCAGGCTGCGGCGAGCCAGCGCCGCACCACCGATGACGACTACCAGGCCGGTCTTGAAGGCGAGGTTGGAAAGCGTTGCCAGGGTTATCGCAGTTATGGTTTGCGCGGCCGTCAGCTTTTCCATGCTGAACATGCGCAGCGATGACAGCGTGATTGCATCGACGTCAGTCAGGCCTGAAGCCAGTGCCAGCAGGTAGATTCCGCGATTGCCGGCGACATCCTGCAGCCAGGCGGAAAGCACCAGGATCAGCGCATAGAGGCCGCCGAAGGTAAGCGCCGTCCTGATTTCGGTCGGGTTGGTGACATTCGGCACCGGCAGCGCGTCGCCGCCTTGGAACTGGCGCCAGCCCAGGAGTGTCGCCGCAACCCCGAGCGCGATGCCGCAGCCGAGCACGCCGAACAGCTGCCCGGCAATGTTCGGCGCGACAGCGAAAGAGACCAGTCCGAGGCGAACCATGACGACAATGTTGGCGAGCAGTATCACCACCATTGCGGTGCGCACAAGATCGACATTGGCACGGGCGTGGCGAGCGAAGATCATGGTGGTCGCAGTGGAGGAAGCAATGCCGCCAAACAGGCCGATCAGTGCCGCGCCGTGCTGCGCTCCGGTCAGGCGCAGAGCCGCGTAGCCCGCCAGCGATACGCCCGAGATCAGGACTACCATCCACCAGATGTTGTGCGGGTTCAGGGCCCGGTAAGGGCCGAAATCCTTGTCGGGCAGAATCGGCAGGATCACCAGCGCCAGCACGCCGAACTGCAGGATTGACAGCAGGTCGATATGCGTCATGCTTTTCGAGATGCCATGCAACTGCGCCTTGAAATACAGCAGTACGGTGGTGGCGATGGCCAGCATGACGGCCGTCGAGGTATAGCCATACCAGACCATTGCGCCCAGCGTGTAGCAGACCATCAGTGCGACCACCGAGGTGGTGCCGGGATCACCGGTATCGAGCGGATCGGACACATGTGCGACGATCATCATGGCAGCGATGGACAACATTCCGGCGGCGAGTATCCAGCCGCTGTCGGTGGTCTGCGCCAGCAGGGCGCTGATGCAGCCCAGCAGTCCCACCAGGGCAAAGGTGCGCAGGCCGGCCTTGAGGTCGGATTGGCGTTCACGTTCAAGGCCGATCAGAAGCCCGATGCCGATACTGGTGGCAAAGGCTTGCAAGGCTTCGTATCCGGGTTCTGCGGCGAACATGTTGTTTCTCGCGCGAATTCCTGTACAGCGATTGTATAGAATTACAAAATGACTTATCACGCACTGGTTCCAGCCGCGGGCTCCGGCTCGCGCATGGGCGGGCTTTCGGGGCGCGCCATGCCCAAACAGTATCTGCCGCTGGCGGGCCAGCCCATGATCCGGCACGCCCTGGCGACATTGTGCGCCACTCCGGCGATTGCGAACGTATTCGTGGTTTTGGCGCCGGACGATATCCTCTGGCCGGCTGCAGAGATGGCCTCGCTTGGCCCGAAATTGCGCGTTCTGCGCTGCGGTGGCGATACCCGGGCGCACAGCGTCGCCAATGGCCTGAGGGCGATGGCCGGCGAGCTTGGCGCCCCGCCTGGAATTGGCAACGACTGGGTGCTGGTGCACGATGCGGCGCGGCCCTGCCTTACGGTCGCACTGGTCGAAAAGCTGATCGCCGAAGTGGGCGAGGATGATGCCGGCGGCTTGCTCGCCGTGCCCGTCGCCGATACGCTGAAGCGCGCCGACGGCGGCGGCCGGATTCTGCAGACCGTGTCGCGCGATGGTCTGTGGCAGGCGCAGACGCCGCAGATGTTCCGGCACCGCCTGTTGCTCGACGCCCTTGATTTTGCGCCGCAGGTCACCGACGAGGCCAGCGCCATTGAAGCGCTGAATTTTTCGCCGCGCCTGGTGGCGGCCGATGCCAGCAACCTCAAGGTGACCTATCCGCTGGATTTGCAACTTGCAGGGTGGATACTGCAAAACCGGGGCAAGAATTGAATGGCCATTGAAACGCATTCCATCCAGTCCGGGATCGAACCATCGCGCGCCGAGGTCGATGCTCTCGATGAACCTACAGTTATCGAGTTCGGCGCGTCCTACTGCGGACACTGCGGCGCCGCCCAGCCATTGATTGCAGCGGCCTTCGCCCTGCATCCCCGGGTACGCCACATAAAGGTTGAAGATGGCCCGGGCCGGCGCCTGGGACGCTCATTTCGAGTGAAACTCTGGCCAACGCTGATTTTCCTGCGTCAGGGAATGGAGATTGAACGCCTGGTCCGACCCTCCGACTCGAGCGCGATTGAACAGGCGCTGGCCCTGATCGATGGCACAGCATGACGGTGCACGATTTGACGGTAGCGCAATGTCGGGCACAAACATCGGATAAGCTGTTGCGTCGCTATTGCGAAAGGGCTTTTCTGCAATGAGTATTCCATTCCGCGTCGGTCAGGGCTACGACGTGCACGCACTGACACCGGGCCGCAAGCTGATCCTCGGAGGTGTGCACATTCCCCATCACCAGGGACTGCTTGGACATTCGGATGCCGACGCGCTGCTGCATGCGATTACCGATGCGATTCTGGGTGGCGCTGGTCTGGGCGACATTGGCGGCATGTTCCCGGACACCGGCTCGCAGTGGGAAGGGGCCGATAGTCGTACCCTGTTGCGCGGCGCCATGGACGCCGTGCGGGCGGCGGGCTGGCAGATAGGCAATATAGACGCCACGATCATCGCCCAGGCGCCGCGCATCGCGCCCCATGTCGCGGCGATGCGTGCCAACATCGCGGCCGATCTCGGCATTGCGATCGAGACCGTGAATGTCAAGGGCAAGACCAATGAGCGCCTGGGTTTCGAGGGTCGTGGCGAAGGCATTGCGGCGCATGCCGTGGCGCTCCTGGTGCGCGTCGGGTAATGCTCCATGACTGAGGCCCGCTCGCGCCGGGTGTTCTTCGCGCTGTGGCCGGACGACGAGGCTACGGGGCACTTGTCCGCACTTGCGCACAATCTGGCGGCTGGCAGCGGTGGCCGCGTGATGCGTCCGGCGTCGCTGCACGTGACGCTGGCATTTGTCGGTTCGGTGACGCCGACCCAGGTGGCTCAGCTTGAAGAGATTGCCGCCGGAGTTCACACCGAGGCCTTTGATCTCAGCCTCGACCGCCTGGGTTTCTGGCCGCAGCGCGGCATCTTGTGGGCGGGTTGCCGTCAGATGCCGGCACCACTGCGCCGGCTTGCCGACCTGCTGGCCACTCGTCTGCGCGCTGCCGGTTTCGCCATCGATCATCGTTCGGGTGCAGCCCAGGTGCCGCACATCACGCTGGCGCGCCGTATCCGCTGCCCATCGCTGCCCAGGCTGGGAACGCCGATCCGTTGGCCGGTCGGCGAATTTGCCCTGGTCGAGACCCACCTTCATCCTTCCGCTGCGAGTTACCAGACGCTGGCAAGCTTTCCGCTCGATCTGGCGGATGCGGGACGAGGATGAATTAGAATCCTGCGATTATTCGGAGCCAATACCCGTGGTCAATCTGTTTCGTCCCAAGAAGACAACGCCGCGCCTGGAGCGTCTGCACAATCTCAGTCTGTTCGTCAATCTCACGCCGGCTGAATTGCAGATCGTCGATGGCCTGCTGCATGAGCGCGACTTCCTTGAAGGCGAGGTGATCTTTGACGAGGGTGAAGAGGGACAGGCGATCTACATCATCGCGTCGGGCGAAGTGCTGATCAGTCGCCAGGGGCAGGGCGAGGTCGAACAAGCGGTGCAAACCCGTGTGAACGGGCAAGGCGCATTCCATCCCCGACGGCGACAGGGGGATTCCGGGCGCGTCGCGCAACTCGGTCCCGGCACCTTCTTTGGCGAACTGGCGCTTCTGGATAACTCGCCGCGCTCGGCGCAGGCGCGTGCGGCCACCGCCTGCAAGTTGATCGTGTTTTTCCGCAATGACTTCGTCGGCCTGCTCGATACGCACGCCCGCATCGCTTCGAAGATTTCACGCGAACTCGCGTGCCATCTCGGCGCCCGCATGCGCGACATGGCGCTGTCGGTGGGTGCTTATCATCATCTCTTGTAGCCACTGCCCGTGAGCGCAGCGATCAAATCGTCGGTGATCCCGGGGCGGGGCAATCATGGCTCAGGTCCTGTCGTATGGGCTGCAATCATTGCCACGACCTGCCTGCTGCTGCTGGTTTTCCAGAAGCTGCTATGGCTGGTGGTACCGTTCCTGCTCGGGCTGATCCTGTACTACTTTCTTTATCCGCCGGTCAAGGTGCTGATCTATCGCTGGATGAGCCGCGATGCAGCGGCAAGCCTGGTTACCTTGGGCTTCCTTGCGCTGCTGTCGGTTGTCGGCGTCGCACTTACGCCCTGGGTGGCTGGGCAACTGGCCGACTGGCAGGACACGGTAAGTCGCTACCTGCAGGGCGGCCTGCAGTTGCTGGACAGATCCCTGCGCGCCCTTGAGAACCACTGGTCAACCCTGGCCCGTGCCCATCTCGCAGATACCGTAGCAGCGCGGCTGGCGCTGGGTGCGGGCAGTATTACCGATCATCTGGAGCCGATCGCCATCGGCATCATGGCCTGGACACCCTCCCTCCTGCTGGCGCCATTCCTGGCCTTCTTTTTCTTGCGCGACGGTCGTCGCTTCAAGCGCTTCCTGAGCGCTGCGGTACCCAATGCCTTTTTCGAGAAAACCTTGTATCTCCTGCACGAGATCGATCGCACTTCGCGCGCCTATTTTCAGGGCTTGATCAACCTTACCGTGCTCGACACCGTGACGCTCGCCGCCGGCCTGTGGCTGCTCGGAATTCCTGGCCCGCTGGCGCTGGGCCTGATTTGCGCCGTACTGGCCTGGGTGCCCTATGTCGGATCGATCCTCGGCGGCCTGCTGGTGGTGCTGGTGGCGGCGACCGACTTTCCCGATGCGCCCGGCATGGCCTACTGGGCGATCGGCCTGTTTGGCGCCGTGCGTTTGCTCGACGACTTTTTGTACATGCCGCTCACCATCGGCAAGAGCCTCGAATTGCATCCGCTGGTGACGGTACTGATGATCTTCGTCGGCGGCGCAGTGGCCGGCGTATCCGGCCTGATGCTGGTGCTGCCGGTGCTGGGGGTGGTGATGGTGGTTGGCGAAACCATCGGCGTCATCGTTACCGACCCGCGCCTGATGGCGCGACATCGTCACGCCCTGGCTTTAAGCCGGGAACACGCCAGCCGCGATCTTTAGCGCCGGCCGTCAACCGGCGGCGGGCGGGTCGTTCCGGTTGCGCATGTGATATGCGAGATCATTGAGCGATTTGTCCAGTGCGGCGCGCAAGGCTTCCTCGTCGATCACTTCACTCATGGCCTGACGCATGCACAGCATCCACTGTTCGGCTTCGTCGCTGCCTATCGGGAAGGGCAGATGTCGCGCACGCAGCTTGGGGTGGCCGAATTTCTCTACATAGAGTTGGGGACCGCCCAGCCAGCCGCAAAGGAACATGAACAGCTTTTCTTCGGCGCCGGACAGATCGGTGGCGTGCAGTTTGCGGATGCCGTAGGCCTCGGGCAAGGTGTCCATCAGTTTATAAAAGCGCCTGACCAGGCGACGCACGGCGGGCTCGCCGCCGATCCGGGAAAATGGTGTAGCCAAGTCGTTCATGGGCCTGGGGCCGGGGGCAGGTTGTAAGGGCGCAGCGCAAGACGGGCGATCATGCCACCGCCCTGACGCGGCAGCAGTTCCAGGCGGCCGTTGTGGGAGCGTGCGATGCGATCGACGATGGCCAGTCCCAGCCCGGCGCCCGCGGTATTGGTGCGGGCAGCTTCGAGCCGGGCGAAGGGACGCTTCATGCGCTCGACGTCAGCCGCAGGAATACCGGGGCCGCTGTCGCGAACCTCGATGCTGAATTCGTCGGCAGCGGTGCTCAGGGCCAGTTCAACCGGGAATTCGCTGCCGGCATAGCGCAGCGCGTTATCGATCAGGTTCGTGATGGCACGGCGCAGGGCTTGCGGCCGCACCGGCAGAGTTACTGTAAAGGTCGGCGGCAGTGCGGCAAATTCGACCTTGAATCCGCGCCGCCGGTATTGCGTGGCGAGTTCGTCGAGCAAAGCGGCGAGATTCACGTCCTGTTGCGCTTCACCGCTTTCCGATCGGGCGAAGTCGAGGAACTGGCCGATGGTCTTGTCCATTTCCTCGACGTCGGTCGTCATGCCTTCGCGCAGGCCTTCGTCGGCGGCCATTTCGATGCCCATGCGCAGGCGCGTCAGCGGTGTGCGCAAGTCATGCGAGATGCCGGCAAGAATCAGGGCGCGATCCTGGTCGATTTGCGCCAGATCCGCGCTCATCTGGTTGAAGGCGTGGGCGACCGTTGCCAACTCGGTTGGGCCGCTTTCATCGAGGCGGGCAGGGGTCTCGCCGGCACCGACTTTGCGTGCGGCCTGCTGCAAGGCTTTGAGCGGACGGGTGATGCGGAACACTATCAGCCAGGCGCCGACCAGCGACAGCAGCAGCGCGGCCACGCCCCAGCCCAGCCAGCCGAGCGGAAATACGCGCTCGATGCGCTCGCGTGGCAGGGCGAGCCAGTAGTCGCCTTCTTCGCTGTCGTCGATACGAAAATTGACGAACAAGGCGTGCTCGCCTTCCCGTTCCAGACTCAGGCGAGTTGCCGGCCCCATCTGTTCCCTGACGAGTTCTTCCACCCGGTGTAAAAAGGCCCGGTCAGGCAGGGGCTCCACGCGGTCCGCTGCATCGGCCGGGTAAATGCGGATACCTTCGCTGTCGGACAAGTCGCGCAACAGCTCGCGACGCGCCTCGGGACGTGCGGAAACAAGCGCCGCACGTGTCAGGTTGGCAACGCTGACCAGGGTTTGTGCAAGCTGACGGGCGCGCGGCTCACGCTCATAGGCACGAAAGATGGCGAACCATGCCGCCACCGAGAGCACCATCAGCAGGGCGACGAAAAGAAAAGTGCGCCACAGCAGCGAGCGCGGCAGCAGTGTCATTCGTGTTTTTTCCCGTCGGGGACGAAGACATAGCCGAAGCCCCACACGGTCTGGATATAGCGTGGCTTGCCGGGGTCTTCCTCGACCAGCTTGCGCAAGCGCGATACCTGCACGTCGATGGCGCGATCGAACACCTCGTACTCTCTGCCGCGCGCCAGCTCCATCAGCTTGTCGCGGCTCATCGGCTGGCGCGGGTGTTCCAGCAGCACGCGCAGCAGGCCGAACTCGCCCGAGGTGAGCAGGGTGCGCACCTCTTCGCGTTCCAGCTCCCGCGTCGCCAGATTGATGCTTACCTTGCCGAAACTCACGCTTTCTTCTGTGATGGCTGGCGCACCCGGCGGCGGAGCGGCGGCGCGGCGACGCAGCACGGCATGAATGCGTGCCACCAGTTCGCGCGGATTGAAAGGTTTGGGCAGGTAATCATCGGCGCCGATTTCAAGGCCGACGATGCGATCAACCTCGTCGCCCTTGGCCGTCAACATGATGATGCTCACCGGGTTGGCGGCCCCACGCAGCCGGCGACAGATGGCCAGGCCGTCTTCACCGGGAAGCATCAGGTCGAGCACGATCAGGTCGTAAAGCTCGCGCTCCAGCGCGCGATCCATTCCCGGCGCATCGGGCACCGCCTTGACCACGAAGCCCTGATCGGCGAGATAGCGCTCCAGCAACTGGCGCAGGCGGAGGTCGTCATCGACGACAAGAATCTTGGCTTTGGTATCGTTCATGGGCGCCAATCCTAGCCGGATCAGGCGCATCCTGCCAGCAGCCTTTACAAACGATTACAAAGCCGGCCTGGCAGCAACATTTGGCTTACAGCCCCTGAGCAGAATGCAAGCGTGCCAAAGGAATTGGCAGATGCATCGAAGGCAGAACATCGGAGGCAATCATGAAAGCACTATTTTTCAGCATGGCTCTGGCAGCAGGACTGGCTTTGTGGGGCTCGGAACCACAGGCCGGCATTGATCATCTGATGGCCGCCAGTCATTTGGCCGGCGAGCAGGTTTACAATATCTTCCATTGATGGTGTGCAGGGGCTGGCTGTGACGAAAAAACGCAAGGCGCGATGGGCGGGTGTGGCGACAGTGATGTGGCTCCTGGCTGCAGGCGTCGCGGCGCAGGAGTCGCCGCGGCCGTGGCCAGGACGCAACGCCAATGGCGGCGGCCCGCAGCGGATGATGCCTGCCGAACAGCGCTCCGAGCAGCTTTCCCCAAGTGACGCTGCAGCACCCGGTGGCGGCAAGCGCCTGTCGCCCGAAGAGCGCCGCCAGTTGCGCCGCGATGTCCATGAGGCCGGCCGTGACCTCTATCCTGATCGTATGCCGCAGGGTCGTCGCGAATCGCGACGCCAATAAATTCACTTGCGTCGGACGTCACTGATTCCGGCAAGTGAAGAAAACGAAACGCCCCCGTGGAGCAATCCACGGGGGCGTTTCGTTTTGAAGCGACGGCGCAGGTACCGCGCCAATCTTGATGCCTACACCGTCACCGTATCCGCCAGGTCCTTGAACTCGGCGATCTGGTCGAAGTTCATGTAGCGATACACATCCGCCGACTTGGCTTCCAGCGACTTGACCTGCTCCATGTACTCGGCCACGGTCGGGATCCTGCCCATCAGCGCCGTCACCGCCGCCAGTTCGGCCGACGACAGATAGACGCGGGTGTCGATGCCGAGCCGGTTGGGGAAGTTGCGGGTCGAGGTCGATACCGCCGTGCTGCCCTTCTTGATCTGCGCCTGGTTGCCCATGCACAGGCTGCAGCCCGGCATTTCCATGCGCGCGCCGGACTTGCCGAGGATGGCGTAGTAACCCTCTTCGTTGAGGATCATGGCGTCCATCTTGGTCGGCGGGGCGATCCAGAGGCGGGTCGGGATGTCGGTCTTGCCTTCGAGCACCTTGCCAGCGGCACGGAAATGGCCGATGTTGGTCATGCAGCTGCCGATGAAGACTTCGTCGATCTTTTCGCCGGCGACTTCAGACAGTATCTTCACGTCATCCGGGTCGTTGGGGCAGGCCAGGATCGGTTCCTTGACATCGGCCAGGTCGATCTCGATCACGGCGGCGTACTCGGCATCCGCGTCGGGCGCGAGCAGGGTGCCGTTGGCGATCCAGGCCTCCATGGCCTTGACGCGACGGCCCAGCGCCCGTTTGTCGTCGTAGCCTTCGGCGATCATCCACTTCATCAGCGTGATGTTGGAGCGCATGTACTCGACGATGGGTTCCTTGTTCAGGCGCACCGCGCAGCCTGCGGCGGAACGTTCGGCCGATGCATCGGTGAGTTCGAAAGCCTGTTCCACCTTGAGGTCGGGCAGGCCTTCGATTTCGAGGATGCGCCCCGAAAAGATGTTCTTCTTGCCCTGCTTGGCGACGGTCAGCAGGCCCGCCTTGATGGCATAAAGCGGAATCGCATTGACCAGGTCGCGCAGCGTGATACCGGGCTGCAGCTTGCCCTTGAAGCGCACCAGCACGGATTCGGGCATGTCCAGCGGCATGACGCCCGTGGCGGCGGCGAAGGCGACCAGGCCGGAGCCGGCGGGGAAGGAAATGCCGATCGGGAAACGGGTATGGCTGTCACCGCCGGTGCCGACGGTATCCGGTAGCAGCAGGCGGTTGAGCCAGGAGTGGATCACGCCGTCGCCGGGACGCAGCGAGATGCCGCCGCGCGCGGTGATGAAACTCGGCAGGGTACGGTGGGTCTTGACGTCGACCAGCTTGGGGTAGGCGGCGGTGTGGCAGAAGGACTGCATCACGAGGTCGGCCGAGAAGCCGAGGCAGGCGAGGTCTTTCAGTTCGTCGCGGGTCATCGGGCCGGTGGTGTCCTGGCTGCCGACCGAGGTCATCTTCGGCTCGCAGTAGGTTCCCGGGCGCACGCCTTTGCCTTCGGGGAAGCCGCAGGCGCGGCCGACCATCTTTTGCGCCAGCGAGAAACCCTTGCCGGAATCGACGGGCGGCTGCGGCAGGCGGAACAGGGTCGAGGCGGGCAGGCCGAGAAATTCACGGGCCTTGCCGGTCAGGGCGCGACCGATGATGAGGTTGATGCGGCCGCCGGCGCGTACTTCGTCGAGCAGCACTTCCGACTTGTAGTCGAAGCTCGAAATCACGGCGCCGTTCTTCTCGACCTTTTTGTCATAGGGGAAGATGTCGATCACGTCACCCATGGCCATCTGCGCGACATCGCACTCGATGGGGAAGGCGCCGGCATCTTCCTGGGTGTTGAAGAAGATCGGGGCGATCTTGCTGCCGAGGCAGAAGCCGCCGTAGCGCTTGTTGGGGACGAAGGGGATGTCGTCGCCGGTCCACCACAGCACGGAATTGGTGGCCGACTTGCGGCTGGACCCGGTGCCGACCACGTCGCCGACGTAGGCGACCGCATGGCCCTTCTTTTTCAGGTCTTCGATCAGCTTCATGGGTCCGCGCTCGCCGGGTTTCTCGGGCGTGATGCCTTCGCGGGCGTTCTTCAGCATGGCCAGCGCGTGCAGCGGGATGTCGGGGCGGCTCCAAGCATCGGGCGCGGGGGAGAGGTCATCGGTATTGGTTTCGCCGGTGACCTTGAACACGGTAACCGAAATCTTCTTCGGCACTTCCGGGCGCTGGGTGAACCATTCGGCATCGGCCCAGGACTGCATCACGGCCTTGGCGTTGGCGCTGCCAGCCTTGGCCTTTTCGGCGACATCATGGAAGAAGTCGAACATCAGCAGCGTGGATTTCAGCGCCTTGGCGGCGACGGCGCCGACAGCGGCATCGTCGAGCACGTCGATCAGGGGCTTGACGTTGTAGCCGCCGACCATGGTGCCGAGCAGTTCGGTGGCCTTTTCTCGCGAGATCAATGCGCAGGCTTCTTCGCCCTTCGCAACGCGGGCGAGGAACTCGGCCTTGACCTTCGCCGCGTCATCGACACCGGCCGGTACGCGCTGGGTGATCAGGTCGACCAGGAAGGCTTCCTCGCCCTTGGGTGGGTTCTTCAGCAGGGCCACCAGTTCTTCGGTCTGCTGCTTGGTCAGCGGCAGCGGGGGAATACCCAGGGCGCCGCGTTCGGCGACGTGTTGGCGATAGGCTTCAAGCATGGTGAGGTCCTCGTTGGGATCAGTGGGAAACAGTGTTGGAAACAAATGCGGCAGTGCGGAAGAAGCGGTCGCGGGCTTCGGGCGGCAAATCGGCACCTGTGGCATGAGCCCGGCTCAGCAATTCCCAGTAATAGCGATAGGAGGCACGATCGTGCAGCTTGCCTTCCCAGGCTATCGGTCCCCAGTTGGCGTTCTGCGCCGCGAGCAGGATGCCGGTGGCCTCGGTCACTTCGGCGTAATCCGGCCGCATCGCTTCGACGATCGGCTGGATCTGGCGCGGGTGGATGCTCCACATGCGCAGGAAGCCGAACTCGCGACGCGCGCGACGCGCGTCCTCGCGCACGACGTCCGGATCGTTGAGTTCCGTGGTGACGTTGTGCGCCGGAACGACTCCGTTGCCAAGCGCGGCGGCGGCTATATCGCACTTGGCGCGCACAATCAGCGGATGCGAAAACTGGCCCGGCGAGCGCATCGCGATACCGGGAATGGCGCCGTGGTGGGCGCTAACGAAATCCATCAAGCCGAAGTCGATCGATTCGACATGAGGCAGGGCCGCTATCTGCCAGACCTCGTGCAGCGCACCTGGCGTTTCGATCAGCACATGGACCGGAATTTCACGCTCGATGTTATAGCGGGTTCGCACTTCGTCGAGCGCAACAATCTGGGCCAGTGCGTCGTCTGCACCGGCGACTTTTGGCAAGACGATATAGGCCACCTGCCGACCCGCGCGACCGACGATGATCTGCAGGTCTTCACGCCAATGCGGATGCGTCACGTCGTGGATGCGCGCACCGAGTCGTCCATGGCTATTTTCGGAATCCAGCAGCAGGTCGGCGATCATCGCAGCATGCGCTGCTTCGCGGCCGGGTGGTGCCCCATCCTCGCAATCAGCCGTGACGTCGAAAATGGGCCGTTCGTCCACCATCAGTTCGGACTGCAGGTGCAAGGCCTTGCGGATGTTTTTTTCCGACCCCGCAAAATGTTCGCAGGCGGCGAGCGTCGGAAATGGCTTCTCCCCCTGATACAGAACGGCAGCAGGATGAAGCGGTGGGCTCAAGTGTGCGCGCTCCGCTTCATCCAGCCTCCGTGGTCAGCCGAGGAGGCTGGCGACGCCGGCCTGCTCTTCCTGCAGTTCGGCCAGGGTCTTGTCCATCATGCCGCGTGAGTAGTCGTCGATGGCTAGGCCTTCGACACGCTTGTACTCACCACCTTCGCAGGTGACCGGCACGCCGTAGATGATGTCTTTCTGTATGCCGTAGCTGCCGTCGGACGGCACGCCCATGGTGACCCATTTGCCGCTGGTGCCAAGCGCCCAGTCGCGCATGTGGCCGATCGCGGCGTTGGCAGCCGAAGCGGCCGACGACGCGCCGCGCGCGGCGATGATGGCTGCGCCGCGCTTGCCGACGGTGGGGATGTACTCGGTCTTGTACCAGGCGTCGTCATTGATGGCGGCGGGCGCCGCGGCGCCGGCAACGGTGCAGAAGCGGACATCCGGGTACATCGTCGGCGAGTGGTTGCCCCAGACGATCATCTTTTCGACATCGGAAACCGTCTTGCCGGTGCGAGCGGCGAGTTGCGACACGGCGCGATTGTGGTCGAGGCGCAGCATTGCGGTGAAGTTCTTCTTCGGCAGGCTGGGGGCGGATTTCATGGCGATGTAGGCATTGGTGTTGGCGGGATTGCCGACCACCAGTACTCTGACATCGCGCGAGGCGACGTCGTTCAATGCCTTGCCCTGCTCGATGAAAATCTTGGCGTTTTCCATCAGCAGATCCTTGCGTTCCATGCCCGGACCGCGCGGCTTGGCGCCGACCAGCAGAGCGTAATCGGCATCCTTGAATGCGACTCGCGGATCATCGGTGCCGACCATGCCGGCCAGTGTCGGGAAGGCACAGTCATCGAGTTCCATCATCACGCCCTTCAAGGCTGCCTGCGCCTTTTCCATCGGCAGTTCCAGCATCTGCAGGATCACGGGCTGATCCTTGCCGAGCATTTCACCGGCGGCGATGCGAAAAACCAGGGCGTATCCGATTTGCCCGGCGGCGCCGGTCACTGCAACACGAACGGGGGCTTTTGCCATTTGTAGAACTCCTGTTTCAATGTGAATCGATTGGACAAGACTGCAAGAAAGCGGGCGATCGGATGATCGCACTCGAAAGTGGCGACCTTACTCGTGATGCGGCACGATCAGAACGGCGAATGTTAAATCCTGTGCTGCGCTGTGTCAATATGTGTCAGTTATCTTATATAAGACATAAGACATGGTGTGGACGAGTGTGAATAAATATGTTCAAATAATGATCATGCCGCATTCTGCCGGTTCCCCGAAGGGAACCTTAACCGATACGCACACCACAAGTGCATCCTCCGGGGCACCCCCCAAGGGCACTACTTTAGGGGCGCCATCCTCACCGACTTTCAGTCCTCTGTATCGTCAGATCAAGAGCCTGCTTCTGCAGCGACTCGAATCCGGCGAGTGGCGCCCGGGCGAGGCAATTCCAAGCGAATCCGAACTTGCGACCCGCTTTAACGTCAGCCAGGGAACGGTACGCAAAGCCATCGACGAGATGGCAGCGGAAAATCTGCTATTGCGGCGTCAGGGCAAGGGAACTTTCGTTGCATCACACGATGATCCCCGTGCGTTTTTCCGTTTCTTGCGTCTGGTTCCGCTGGCCGGCGGCATCGAACAATCCCAGAGCCTGCCGCTCGAATGCTGGCGTGCCAAGGCCGGCCCCGAGGTGGCACGCATGCTCGAACTCAACATCGGCGATCCGATCAACATCGTGCGCCGCCTGCTGCAGTTCGCAGGCAAGCCTGTGGTCGTCGATGAAATCTACCTGCCGGGTGGAATCTTCGGCACGGTTACCCTGGAAATGTTGCGCGATTATCAGGGCTCTCTTTACAGTTTCTTCGAAAACCGTTTCGGCATACGCATGATCCGTGCCGAAGAACGTCTGCGCGCCGTGCCCGCAGACCGGGCCAGCGCCGAATTGTTGAAGGTAGCAGAGGGCAGTCCATTGCTGTCGGTCGAGCGCGTCAGTTTTTCCTACGGTGACAAGCCGGTCGAGTGGCGGCGTGGTTTGTATTCGACCACTGATCATTGCTATTTCAATGAACTGGGCTAAAAGAGAATATAAAAATTGTTTTCAACATGAATGAATTGTCTTATAGTGCAGCGCATCAAAACGGAGCGTTGCAGAGTTACAGTGCAGGCTGATGTCTGCGAAATCAGGCGTTACGCCAAAACGAAAATCGGAGATTTCCTCTTATGCCAGAGATGACCAAACAGCGTCCCAAGCATTTGGCGCTTCATCAAATCCGGCTACCCCTGGCAGGGTACGCATCGATATTGCACCGCGTCAGCGGGGCAGGATTGTTCCTCATGCTGCCGCTTCTGATCTGGCTACTTCAATTGTCACTCGGCTCCACTGCGGACAGCGCCGAGATGTTCAGCGCGGTAACTGGCAATCTTCTGGTCAAAATGATTCTGCTGGGTTTGCTGTGGGCTTTCCTGCACCATTTTTGCATGGGTATCCGCATCCTGCTGATTGACATTCATGTCGGTGTCGAGAAGCAGCAGGCACACAACTCTGCGCTCGCCGTTATGGTCGTCAGCCTGGCTCTGACGCTGGTTTTCGGCCTCAAACTGCTGGGAGCCTACTGACATGAGGCGTCTTGTTGTTGGTGCCCATTACGGCCTCATGGACTGGCTGGCGCAGCGCGTCACGGGCGTGGTCATGGCAGCCTATACGATGATCATATTCGCGGCGACGCTTGGCGGCGCCACAAGTTCCCGCGAGGCATGGCATGCCTTCATGGCTCACGGCTTCATCCGTTTCATTACTTTCCTGTTCATCATCAGCCTCTGCTACCACGCCTGGGTCGGTGTGCGCGACATCTGGATGGATTACATCCAGCCCGCAGCGATCCGCGTCACGCTGCATGTGCTGACGCTCCTCGCTCTCGTCGGTTATGCCGGCTGGGCAACTCAGACCATCTGGAGGCTGTAACAGTGAGCTATACCGTTAGAAAATTCGATGCGGTGATCGTCGGCGCTGGCGGCGCCGGCCTGCGTGCCGCGATTCAACTGTCCGAAGCAGGTTTCAAGACCGCAGTGCTGACCAAGGTTTTCCCGACCCGGTCGCATACCGTGGCGGCACAGGGCGGTGTCGCGGCATCGCTGGGCAACTCCGAGGAAGATCACTGGCACTGGCACATGTACGACACGGTCAAGGGTTCCGACTGGCTCGGCGACCAGGATGCGATCGAGTTCATGTGCCGCAAGGCCAACGAAGTGGTGGTCGAACTGGAACACTATGGCATGCCCTTCGACCGCCTCGACAACGGCAAGATCTACCAGCGGCCCTTTGGAGGCCACATGTCGAACTTCGGCGAAAAGCCGGTGCGCCGTTCCTGCGCCGCCGCCGACCGCACGGGACACGCCATGCTGCATGCGATGTACCAGCGCAACATCAAGGTCAATACCCAGTTCTTTGTCGAGTGGCAGGCGCTGGATCTGGTGCGTGATGCCGAGGGTGATGTACTCGGCGTCACCGCAATGGACATGGAAACCGGCGAAATCGTGGTCTTCCATGCCAAGGCCACCATATTTGCCACCGGCGGAGCAGGGCGCATCTACTATTCCTCGACCAATGCCTTCATCAACACCGGCGACGGCGTCGGCATGGCGGCGCGTGCCGGCATTCCGCTGGAAGACATGGAATTCTGGCAGTTCCACCCGACCGGCGTGGCCGGTGCCGGGGTGCTGATCACCGAAGGCGTGCGCGGCGAAGGCGGTATTCTGCGCAATTCGGCCGGCGACCGCTTCATGGAGCGCTATGCGCCCAACGCCAAGGACCTGGCTTCGCGCGACGTGGTATCCCGCGCGATGACCACCGAGATCAACGAAGGCCGCGGCTGCGGGCCGAACAGGGACTTCGTGCTGCTTGATATCACCCACCTGCCGCCCGAAACGATCATGAAGCGCCTGCCGGGCATCCATGAGATCGGCATCCAGTTCGCCGGTGTCGATTGTCTCAAGGAACCCCTGCCGGTGGTGCCCACCTGTCATTATCAAATGGGGGGTATCCCGACCAACTACCACGGTCAGGTCGTGGTGCCCGGCGGCAACAGCAAGAGTACGGTAGTGCGGGGCTTCTACGCGGCCGGCGAGTGTGCCTGCGCTTCGGTGCATGGTGCGAACCGCCTGGGTACCAATTCCCTGCTCGATCTTTTGGTGTTTGGAAAGTCGGCCGGTGAGACTGCGGTGAACGACCTCCGCGGCAACGTCAAGGCGCACAAGCCCTTGCCGCTGGAGGCCATCGACAAGACCCTGGCGCGGCTCGATCGCCTCAATCATCAGAAAGACGGTGCTGACGTGCATGAAACACGCCTGGCCATGCAGCGCACCATGCAGAAACATGCGGGCGTGTTTCGCTTCAAGGACATGCTTGCCGCGGGCGTCGAACGCATCAGCGAGATCGAGCAGCAGGTAGCGCAAACACAGATCAAGGATAAATCGAAGGTCTTCAACACGGCCCGCATCGAGGCACTGGAACTCGACAACCTGATCGAAGTTGCCAAGGCCACCATCGTTTCGGCCAACGCCCGCACCGAATCACGCGGCGCCCACGTCCGCGACGATGCGACCGATACGCCGGAGACGCCGGATGGACGCGACGACAAGAACTGGCTGAAGCACACCCTGTGGTATCGCGAAGGCAATCGCCTCGACTACAAACCGGTGCAGATGAAGCCAATGAGCGTCGATACCATTGAGCTCAAGAAACGCGCCTACTGACAAGGAATGACGATGACTACCGCCAACCGCACTGTCCAGTTCAAGATCTACCGCTACGATCCGGATCAGGACGCCAAGCCCTACATGCAGGACATTTCGGTGGAACTCGAATCCACCGACCGCAAATTGCTCGACGCCATGGTCAAGCTCAAGGCGCAGGACGATTCCATTTCCTTCCGCCGCTCCTGCCGCGAAGGCGTCTGCGGTTCCGACGCCATGAACATCAACGGCAAGAACGGTCTGGCCTGCCTGACCGCGATGGACAGCTTCCCCGAAGGCAAGCCGATCGTATTGCGTCCGCTGCCCGGCCTGCCGGTGATCCGCGACCTGATCGTGGATATGACGCAGTTCTTCAAGCAGTACAACTCGATCAAGCCCTACCTGATCAACAACGATCCGCCGCCCGAGCGCGAGCGACTTCAGTCCCCCGAGGATCGCGAGGAACTCAACGGCCTCTACGAGTGCATCCTCTGCGCCTGCTGCTCGACGTCCTGCCCGTCGTTCTGGTGGAACCCGGACAAGTTCGTCGGCCCGGCCGGCCTGCTGGCCGCCTACCGTTTCATCGCCGATACGCGCGACCAGGCCACTGCCGAGCGCCTTGACGACCTCGAAGACCCGTATCGACTGTTCCGCTGCCACACCATCATGAACTGCGTCGATGTCTGTCCGAAGGGGCTGAACCCGACCAAGGCGATCGGCAAAATCAAGGAAATGATGGTCAGACGTGCTGTCTGAGCGAACCATGGAAGAAGACCGCACGGCCCGCATCAATCGCCTCAAATGGCATTGCCGGCGCGCCCTGCTGGAACTGGACCTGGTGTTTGACCGCTTCTGGGAGCGCTACGAAGAGACTCTCGATGAGCAAGGAGAAGCGGCGCTGGAGAGACTGCTGGAAGAGGAAGACCACGATCTGTGGGCCTTGGTGAGCGGCAGGGATGTCACCGAAGAGCCACAACTGGCGGCAATGATTGAGCGGCTGCGGGAAGTTTCGCCGATAGCCAATTTCGAGTAGCTTTGCATTTCAACGGACCTGACAAGAGGATCTGATCATGAGCACGAATCGCACCGCAACCCTGACCATTGATGGCAAGACCGTCGAATTTCCGGTGATGACCGGCGTTCATGGCAATGATGTCATCGATATCCGCACGCTGGGCGCCAAGACCGGCCTGTTCACCTACGACTCGGGATTCCTTTCGACGGCCAGCTGCCAGTCGAAGGTCACTTTCATCGATGGCGACAAGGGTGAACTGCTGTATCGCGGCTATCCGATAGAGCAGCTCGCGGAGAACTGCAACTTCCTCGAAGTCGCCTATCTGCTGAAAAATGGTGAACTGCCCAACACAAAGCAGAAGGTCGATTTCGAAAACACGATCAAGAAACACACCATGGTGCACGAGCAACTGGTGAAGTTCTTTCAGGGCTTCCGTCGTGACGCGCACCCGATGGCCGTCATGGTCGGCGTGGTCGGTGCGCTGTCAGCGTTCTATCACGATGCGGTCGACTTTTCCAATCCGGAGCACCGTGCGATTTCCTTCAATCGCCTGGTCGCCAAGCTGCCGACCATTGTCGCCATGGCCTACAAGTACAACACCGGTCAGCCCTTCATGTACCCGCGCAACGATCTCGACTACACCGCCAACTTCATGCACATGATGTTTGGCACACCCTGCGAGGAGTACAAGCCGAACAAGGTACTGACGCACGCGCTTGACACCATATTCACTCTGCATGCCGATCACGAGCAGAACGCCTCGACCTCGACCGTGCGCCTCGCGGGTTCTTCCGGCGCCAACCCCTTTGCCTGCATGTCGGCCGGCATAGCCTGCCTGTGGGGCCCGGCACACGGCGGTGCCAACGAAGCCTGCCTCGAAATGCTCGAGGAGATTGGTGATGTATCGCGCGTCGGTGAGTACATCAAGCGCGCCAAGGACAAGAACGACAGCTTCAAACTGATGGGTTTCGGTCATCGCGTTTACAAGAATTTCGATCCCCGCGCCAAGTTGATGAGCAAGGTCTGCGCCGACGTGCTGAGCGAACTCGGTCTGGAAAATGACCGCCTGTTCAAGCTGGCCAAGGAACTGGAAAAGATCGCGCTCGAGGATTCCTACTTTGTCGAGAAGAAACTCTACCCGAACGTGGACTTCTACTCCGGAATCGTGCAAAAGGCGCTGGGCATCCCGACCTCGATGTTCACCTGCATTTTCGCCCTGGCCCGCACTGTCGGCTGGATGACGCAGTGGGAAGAGATGATTACCGATCCCGAATACAAGATCGGCCGTCCGCGTCAGCTATACATCGGTGCTGCCCGCCGCGACGTGACGCCGCTGACCCAGCGCTGAGTTGCTTCCGGGTTGATTGAGGGGCGGACAACGCCCCTCGTTTTTTTTCTTAATAAGGATCGGGTGATGCAATGATGAAGCAGATGCTGGCCAACTCGTATCTGTTTGGCACGAACACGCCATACATCGAAGCGCTATACGACGCTTATCTCGCCAATCCGGCTTCCGTTGAGCCGACCTGGCGCGACTATTTTGACAAGCTCGGCACCCTGCCGGGCGCCGGCAACTATACCGGGCCGGATGTGGCCCACTTTCCGGTGATCACCTCGTTTGCCCAGCGGGCCAAGGATGGCACCCTGCAGGCATCTTCCCGCACCGCCAGTTCCGACGGCAGGCAGGTGAAGGTGTTGCAGATGATCAACGCCTACCGTTTCCTCGGCAACCGCTGGGCGCAACTTGACCCCTTGAAGCGCAGCGAGCGTCCGTCGATCCCGGAACTTGAGCCGTCCCACTACGGCTTTACCGAGGCCGACCTCGGTCAGGTGTTTCAGACCGGCTCCTTTGCTGCGGTATCCGAAAACGCCACGCTGAGGGAGATTCTCGAAGCGTGCCGGCAGACATTTTGCGGCACCATCGGGGCCGAGTTCATGTATCTGTCGGATGTAGGCCAGAAGCGCTGGTTGCAGAGCAAGCTGGAACCCATCCGCTCGACGCCGGCCTATGGCACCGACGACAAGAAACGTTTCCTGGTTCAACTGACCCACGCCGAAACGCTGGAGCGCTACCTGCATACCAAGTATGTCGGCCAGAAGCGATTCTCGCTCGAAGGTGGTGAAGCCTTGATTCTGGCAATGGATCAACTGATCCGCACTGCCGGCACGGTCGGCGTGCAGGAGATGGTCATCGGCATGGCCCATCGCGGCCGCCTCAACGTTCTGGTGAACACGCTGGGCAAGCAGCCCTCGATGCTGTTCGACGAGTTCGAAGGCAAGAAAAAGCAGGCACTTTCGGCGGGCGACGTCAAGTACCACATGGGCTATTCCTCCGATGTCGGCACTCCGGGTGGCCCGGTGCATCTGACGCTGGCGTTCAATCCGTCCCACCTCGAAATCGTCAACCCGGTTGTCGCCGGATCCGTCTATGCCCGCCAGGTACGCCGTGGTCCTGATGGCAAGCGCCAGGCACTGCCGGTGCTGATCCACGGCGATGCAGCGGTCGCTGGCCAGGGTGTGAACCAGGAGATGCTCAATTTCTCCAACACGCGCGGTTACGGTACCGGCGGTACGGTGCACATCGTGGTGAATAACCAGATCGGTTTTACGACTTCCGATCTGCGCGATTACCGTTCCTCGCTGTATTGCACCGACATTTTCAAGATGATCGAAGCGCCGATCTTCCACGTCAATGGCGACGATCCCGAGGCGGTTGCACTGGTCACACAGATTGCCATGGAGTTTCGTCAGGAGTTCAAGAAGGACGTGGTGATCGACATCGTCTGCTTCCGCAAGCTCGGCCACAATGAGCAGGACGAACCGATGGTGACGCAGCCGCTGATGTACAAGAAGATCGCCCAGCATCCCGGCACTCGTCGGCTGTATGCGGACAAGCTGGCGGCGCAGGGCGTGATCGGCGAAGGCGATGCCGAGCAGATGATCAAGGATTATCGTTCGGCGCTGGACGAAGGTCGGCATCTGATCGACCCGGTGATCAGTGACTACCAGAGCAAGTTCTCCATCGACTGGACGCCCTACATCAACGTTCCCTACTCGGAGAAGTGCGACACCACGGTATCGATGACCGAAATGCAGCGCCTGTCCAAACGGCTGACCGACATCCCCGCCAATTTCACCTTGCAGTCGCGCGTGCAGAAGATCATCGACGACCGCAAACAAATGGGCGAAGGCAAGCTTCCCGTCGACTGGGGCATGGCCGAGAACCTGGCTTATGCAACACTGGTGGCCGCCGGCTTCAACATTCGCGTTTCGGGTGAAGACGTCGGTCGCGGCACCTTCTTCCATCGCCATGCGGCGCTGCACGACCAGAACCGCGAGAAATGGGATGAGGGCACCTATTGGCCGCTGCAGAACATCCAGGACAACCAGGGGCGCTTCATGTGCTTCGATTCGGTGCTCTCCGAGGAAGCCGTGCTGGCCTTCGAATACGGCTTCGCTACGGCGGCGCCCAATGAGATGGTGGTCTGGGAAGCGCAATTCGGTGACTTCGCCAACGGCGCCCAGGTGGTCATCGACCAGTTCCTGTCGTCGGGCGAAGCCAAGTGGGGCCGCGGCTGCGGCCTGGTGATGCTGCTGCCGCACGGCTACGAAGGCCAGGGTCCGGAGCATTCCTCGGCGCGCCTCGAGCGCTACATGCAGCTCTCCGCCGATTTCAACTGGGAAGTCTGCGTGCCCTCCAACGCCGCGCAGGTCTATCACATGCTGCGTCGGCAGATGCTGAGGAAGCAGCGCAAGCCCCTGATCGTCATGACGCCGAAGTCGCTGCTGCGCCACAAGGACGCCACCAGTGCGATTGAGGAACTGGCCAACGGTACCTTCCAGACCATCATCGGCGAGATCGACAAGGTTGATCCGAAGAAGATCACTCGCATGGTCACCTGCGCCGGCAAGGTGTATTTCGACCTGCTCGCCGCACGACGCGAAAAGAAGATCGAAAACGTGGTCCTGGTGCGCGTCGAGCAGTTATATCCGTTCGACGATCGCCGGCTGCACGAGGAGATGCAGAAGTATCCGAACCTCAAGGAACTGATCTGGTGCCAGGAAGAGCCGATGAATCAGGGTGCCTGGTACGCCAAGCATCATCGCCTGGAGCGGCTGGTCAAGAAGGGCCAGACTCTCGACGCGGTGGCGCGTCCCTCGTCGCCCTCCCCGGCCGTCGGGTATGCGGCCAAACACGTTCAGCAGCAGAAGGAAGTTGTCAACGCTGCCCTCGGCATCAAGGAATAACGGAGAAATCATGATCATCGAAGTCAAAGTACCCCAGCTGTCGGAGTCGGTTGCCGAGGCGACCCTGTCGACCTGGCATATCAAGGAGGGCGATGCTGTCGCCCGCGACCAGAACCTGATCGACATCGAAACCGACAAGGTGGTGCTTGAACTGCCTGCGCCCGATGCCGGCGTGATCGTCAAGATCATCAAGGGCAACGGCGAAACCGTGGTCTCCGGCGAAGTCATTGCCCAGATCGACACTGAAGCGAAGGGCGTTGCGGCGGTACCTGCAGCGGCAAAGCCGGCGGCTGCGGTAACGGCGGCACCTGCCGCCGCGACCGCGATGCCGGCGGCACGCAAGATCATGGATGAGAAGGGCATCTCGGCAGCCGATATACAGGGCAGCGGTCGCGGTGGCCGTATCCTCAAGGAAGACGTCAGTGGTGCTGCCAGGGCGGCACCCGCAGCGACTCCGGTCGCCGTCTCATCGGCGCCGTCGCCTGCCGCCAAGCCCGCACTGCCCCAGCCCAACGTCATCAGCGCGGATGCCATTATCGCTGACCGTCCGGAGCAGCGCGTGCCCATGACCCGCCTGCGCGCCCGCGTTGCCGAGCGCCTGGTGCAGTCGCAGTCCACCAATGCCATCCTGACCACCTTCAACGAGGTCAATATGGCCCCGGTGATGGAGATGCGCAAGAAGTACCAGGAAAGGTTCGAGAAGGAACATGGCGTCAAGCTTGGCTTCATGTCCTTCTTCGTCAAGGCCGCGGTGGCCGCGTTGAAGAAGTACCCGGTTATCAACGCATCGGTTGATGGCAACGACATCGTCTATCACGGCTACTTCGACATCGGCATTGCTGTCGGCAGCCCGCGCGGACTGGTGGTGCCGATCCTGCGTGACGCCGACCAGATGAGCCTGGCCCAGATTGAAAAGAAGATTGCCGAATTCGGCTCCAAGGCCAGGGACGGCAAGCTCTCGCTGGAAGATCTCAGCGGCGGTACTTTCTCCATTTCCAACGGTGGCACCTTCGGCTCGATGCTGTCGACGCCGATCATCAACCCACCGCAATCGGCCATCCTCGGCGTGCATGCGACGAAGGATCGCGCCGTGGTCGAGAACGGGCAGATCGTGATCCGTCCGATCAACTACCTCGCGCTTTCCTACGACCATCGCATTATCGACGGCCGGGAAGCTGTCCTAGGCCTGGTGACCATGAAGGAAGCGCTGGAAGATCCGGCGCGCCTGCTGCTCGACGTTTAAACCCGAAAGGTTTTTCATGGCAAACAAACAGTTTGACGTAGTTGTAATCGGCGGCGGTCCCGGCGGCTACGTGGCGGCAATCCGCGCCGCGCAACTGGGCCTGTCCACGGCCTGCATCGAGTCGGAATCCTATGCCGACCCCAAGGGCGAAGTCCGCCTTGGCGGCACCTGCCTCAACGTAGGCTGCATTCCCTCCAAGGCGTTGCTGCAATCCTCGGAACTCTACGAACAGGCCAGTCATTCTTTCGTCATGCACGGCATTTCCGCGTCCGGCGTGAAGATGGATGTGGCGACCATGATCAAGCGCAAGGACAACATCGTCGGCCAACTGACCGGCGGCATCAAGGCCTTGTTCAAGAAAAACAAGGTCACCTTGCTGCCCGGTCACGGCAAATTTGTCAGTCGTGAGGACGAGCGTTGGCTTGTCGATGTAAATGGCGAGCGGGTCGAAGCGACCCACGTCATCGTCGCGACGGGCTCCAGGGCGAGGCATCTGCCTGGCATTCCGGTCGACAACAAGCTGATCTGCGACAACGTTGGTGCTCTGGCTTTCGATGCAACACCCAAACGCCTTGGCGTCATCGGCGCCGGCGTGATCGGCCTCGAATTGGGCTCGGTATGGAAGCGTCTCGGCGCCGATGTGACGATACTCGAAGCCCTGCCGGAGTTCCTCGGTTCTGCCGATCAGGCCGTGGCCAAGGAAGCATGGAAAGTTTTCACACAGAAACAAGGCCTGAACATTCAACTCGGGGTCAAGATCACCAAGGTGGAAACCGGCAAGAAGGGTATCAGTATCGAATACGAACTGGGCGACGAAGCGCGCACCCTGCAATGCGATCGCCTGATCGTTTCCGTAGGCCGCGTGCCGCACACCGAAGGCCTGGGCGCCGGGAATGTGGGGCTCGAGATCAACCCGCGCGGCTACATCGCCGTGGACAAGAACTGCCGCACCAACCTGCCCAATGTCTGGGCCGTCGGTGATGTCGTTCCGGGCCCGATGCTGGCGCACAAGAGCATGGAAGAGGGCGTGATGGTAGCCGAATGCATCGCCGGCCAGAAGGGCCACGTCAATCTCGACACCGTGCCATGGGTTATTTATACCCATCCGGAAATTGCATGGGTCGGCAAGACCGAGCAGCAACTGAAGAACGAAGGCGTCGAGTACCGTGTCGGACAGATTCCCTTTGCTGCCAATGGTCGCGCCCTGGGGCAGGGCGATACGACCGGCTTCGTCAAAATGATCGCCTGCGCCAAGACCGATCGCATTCTGGGTGTGCATGTAATCGGCAATAATGCTTCCGAGTTGATCGCCGAAGCCGTGGTGGCGATGGAGTTCAATGCTTCGTCAGAAGATATCGCGCGTATCTGCCACGCCCATCCGACCCTGTCGGAAGCGATGCACGAAGCTTCGCTGGCAGTGGACAAACGCGCGCTGCACTTCTGAACCATTCGTCTGTTGCTCCAGGGCGGCCGGGCAAACCGGCCGCCCTTCTCCTTGATGCCCCACAAAATTCTTAAAGTCCCCAAGGACGGCATGATCGAAGGCTTCAATGCCGCGCTGGCCGCGCGCGGCATTGAGGCCGATCCGGCACAGTTGGTTGCGGCAAGGCGCCTGCAGAAGTTCTACGATGATCTGCTGGCGCTCAAGGCAGCGCGACGCGGCAGGCTCAGGAAACTGCTGGTGCACCCCGATCTGCCGCGCGGTGTCTGGTTCTGGGGCGGAGTAGGGCGCGGCAAGAGCTTCCTGATGGATTGCTTTTTCGCCGCGGTACCCTACGACCGAAAACGCCGCGTGCATTTCCACGCCTTCATGGGTGAGATCCACCAGTCATTGCAGGCCCATCGCAACGAGTCCGATCCGCTGGTCCAGGTGGCGGCGCGCATCGCGCGCGAAACTCGGCTGATGTGCTTCGACGAATTCCACGTCTCCGACATCGCCGACGCCATGATACTGGGCCGTCTGATGCAGGCCCTGTTCGATGCCGGCGTGGTGTTCTGCATTACCTCGAACTATCCGCCGGACGGCCTCTATCCCAATGGCCTGCAGCGCGAACTGTTCCTGCCGACCATAGCGCTGCTGCGACAGAAGCTCGATGTGATCGAGATCGATGCCGGCATTGACTATCGCTTGCGAGCGCTGGAACAGGCCCAGGTGTTTCTGGCCACAGACGATGCCGCAGCCGAGGCTGCCGTCAAACATACCTTTAACAAAATTGCCGGTGGTTCGGGGCACACGAAACCCGTTGAAGTATTGGGTCGCATGCTTCCGGTGATGCACCGCGCACCGGGCATCATCTGGTTCGATTTCGCTACGCTGTGCGGTGGACCACGCTCGCAGAACGACTACCTCTGGCTGGCTAATCGGCATCACACCCTGTTCCTCTCCAAAGTGCCGAGAATGGGTGCTGACATGGCCAGCGCAGCACGGCGTTTCACCTGGCTGGTCGATGTACTCTACGATCACCGCGTCAAGCTGATCATCAGTGCTGCATGCCCGGCGGAACACCTCTATGCCCAAGGAGTGCAGGCTGGCGAATTCAAGCGCACCGTCAGCCGCCTGATCGAGATGCGCTCCCTCGAATACCTGGCCAGCCCGCATCGGCACGAGGATGTGCTGGCGATTGAAGCGGAAGCCATCAGGGAGCTCGGCGGGACTTGATTCCTTCGTCGCAGACTCGGTTAGAATGAATCGAGTTCGCCGCAGAAGGAGAACCACATGCTGCATCAAGGAGAAAAAGCGCCGGAGTTTTCGCTGCCCGACGCCGACATGGAGTTGTTCGATTTCTGTTCGTTGCGTGGACGTCAAAACGCCGTGCTGTTTTTTTATCCGCGCGACGGCACGCCCTATTGCACCCTGGAGGCGGCTGACTTTTCGGATCACGAAAACGAATTTGCCCGACTGGACTGCGTCATCCTCGGCGTCTCGCGCGACGATTGCCTTTCGCATGCGGATTTCCGTGACAAGCATGGCCTGTCCGTGCGGCTGCTGTCAGACGAGGAAGGCGAGGTCTGCCGCAAGTTTGGCGTGTCCCAGTTTCGCGAACGGGACGGCCACAAGAAGCTCTGTGTAATACGCTCGACATTCATCGTCGACAAGGAAGGCATAGTTCGTCACGCCCTCTACGATGTGCATCCGAAAGGGCATGCCGCCGAGGTCTTTCAACTGGTAAAAGGCCTCAACGGCAAAGGAAGGCAACATGCTCATCGCTAGAAACACCGTCGTCACCCTCAAATACAGCGTCAAGGACACCGACGGTTCCCCCGTCGATGAAGGTGCGGCCCCGCTGGTCTATCTGCATGGCGGCTATGGCGGAATTTTCGATCGCATCGAAGAAGAACTGCAAGGCAAGGCTATCGGCGACGCCCTGGAGGTAAAGCTGGAACCCGAAGACGCATTTGGCGAATATGACGCCGAACTCGTTGCCATCGAGTCGCGCCATCTGTTTCCGGAGAACATAGAAATCGGCATGCAGTTCGAGCGCGGCAGCGAGGATGGTGAAGACGACGACGCGCTGTTCACCATCACCGATATTGCCGACGACAAGGTAGTGGTCGATGGCAACCATCCGCTGGCCGGCGTTGCACTCATGTTCTCCTGCACCGTAACGGGAGTGCGCAGCGCCACCGCGGAGGAAATCACCCACGGCCATCCCCATGGCGAGCATGGGCATCACCACTGAACTAGGCTGACAGGCCAGCACGACCCAACGCTGATCAAGCACGCGCAGATATCGGCGCGACCGCGAGAGCCTTCGTCGTCAGGCGGCTTGAATTTTCCTTGTGGTGAAGGCTCGCTGGCTAGACTGTTTCCTGAATCTCCACCACCTCGGTGATCGGCAGGGTAGCGATGTCGTTGAGCTTCGCGGCGCGTCCGCTATCGCTCTCGACCAGGGATGAGACCGTGGAAAAGCTCGAGGCGACAAAGATGTCGCGACCATCGCGGTCGCGGCGGTGCACGCCGTAGCGCAATCTGCCCCGTTCTTCGCTGGTGAGTTTGCCGACCAGGCTCTTGGTGGCCCAGGTAGTTCCGTGGCGCGCGAAGTCGGAGATGCGCGCGGCCTGGTTGATGGTGTCACCCAGCACCACGAGTTCGACGCTGGTTCCCGACTGGAACGTTCCCAGCCATTCCTGACCCTCGGTGATGCCGGTATTGAGGTAGAGCTCATTGAGCCAGTTCTTGCGTATCTGCCAGGCTTTGCTGATCTTCTGCATTTCGCGTCGGACTTCCTGCGCGCAATAAAGCGCGTTGGAGAGGTAATTGCTTTCCGGTTGGGGAAAGAAGTAATAGACCATACCGTCGCCAACGTGTTTGGCGTAAGTGCCATGGTAGCGACGGAAAATCGGCCCCATCGCGGCCCAAATTTCATTGATGAGCTCGAAGTACTCCTCGGGCGGCATTTCGGAGCATATCCTTACCGAGCCTTGCAGGTCAGCAACCATTACCGCCAGGTGGGTCAGCACCGGCAAGCGGCGTTTGAGCAAGTCGCGGATCACGTCGTCACGACGCGCCAGGAAATCCATGATGCTGGTCGAGTCACTTCCCTCGGGCACGTCGGCAATGAAGATGCCCTCGCGGAAGAATGAAGCGTAGGCAGTGTATTCGCGCAGCGCCCCGTTCCCGGTCTCGTCGGGCAACATCAACGGCACGTGGAGCATTTGTCGTGGGGCTTCGACTCTGGCTTCATCGAATAACTGTTGTAACTGGGCCGCAGTAGGAGCGGCGACGCCCTGGCACAGAGTAGTAAACCGGTTGGCCGGAATCCTGGACTTGGCAAGTCCGACGTGGAAGCGCATAAGTTCATCTGCCGCCCCACGTTGAGCCTTGCTGGAAAGCAGCCGGAAAACGTTCCGCTCATCACTGGTAGCCGGTAGCGTCTCGATGCCGTCGAACACCGTTTTTCTGGCGGCGGCATTGAACCAGATCAGTTCAAAGTTGTGATTTACCATGTACGCCGGATGCGAGAACTCATCCATCGTCAAGCGCAGCCCGCCTTCCGGCAGGGCAGGGGAGCACAGGGACAGCACCGGTCCGGCGCTTGCTGCGGTGACAGGTATCCCTGTCTGCGCCTCCGGGTTGAACGCCGTCTCTCCTTCGATTGGCTTGGAAACGAATCGCGAAATGATCTGGGCCATGCTCAGTCCTTCTCTTTTAAGCTGTCTTATATGTCTAATTCGATCTTCCGCCGCGTCGGCGAAGTATCCCAATTGCCGGGGACCATCACTATCGCTCCCCGGGTTCTTCACCAGCGGGCGCGCGAGAAGTCCTAGCTTAATGTAATTGTTTAGCGTTGCTCTTGAAATATTTGTTTTATCAAGTAAGTCCTTGCTTGAAATCACGCCTGCCAGACTCCATACCGTTAATTATTTAAACTGTCCAGCTCATTATTAGACTGTCTAACTACGTATGTCAACAGATTTCTGACTGTCTAAAGTTGGATGTCAGGGAAAAGCCCCTGTCCGCACGCCACAGGTCAAGCCGAAAAGTGCTCCTGGCGGATCCGTTCGATGATCCGGATTCGCCGTCACCGGTGCCGCCGAGGGCAGGGCATGTTTGATGGCAATCATGCGTTGGCCTGGTTCTCCTGCACAATGACCGGCATGCGCGCCATCACCCCAGGAGAAATCCCTCGCGGCCACGACGATAAGAATTACCGATCATGGCGGTGCGTCGTCACCTTTTTGCTGGGCGCCATGAAGCATGCTCGGCGCTGAGATCACCGCCGCGGCGAATTGGCCCAAGGTGCCGGCCTGCTACGGTTGGCTTTCCCTGGATCGCCGCGGGTGCTGGCGACTAAAAGGCCAAACCATAAGTCACGCAGGCCTGATCAGTTTCATCGCGAGCCACTATGGAGCCGATGATTCAGGCAACTGGATTTTCCAGAATGGCCCGCAGACGGTGTTTGTGGCGCTCGACTACACCCCGTTTGTTTTGCGGCTCGATGTTGAAGGCGGCCTGACCACCCACACCGGTGCCGCCGCGGACCCCGTCGCCGCAGCCTACCTGGACGAGGAGGGCAACGCGCTGCTGCATACCGCTTTGGGCATCGGGCTGCTTGATGACAGGGACCTCGCGGCGTTTGTTGAGGCTTGTCAGAACGCCGCTGGAGGACCGGCCACAGAACACGCTGTGTGGGACACAATGAGCGGTGGCGCAGGAGTGTTCTGGCGTGGCTTGCCCATACAAGCCATCAAACACAGTGATGTTTCGCGACGCTTCGGATTTCGGCCGGATCCCGCTCCATGAGGGTTGCGGCGCTGCGTCCACTCGAATACTGAAATGTGGCGGCAAAGTATGCAGTGGAGCCGAGGGATGGATCACGGGGTTCAAGGTAAGATTATTGCAGAGGGCACCGGACTCATATCCAGCGCGGCCTGGCAAAAACTGACGGCTTTGGCTGGCTTGCTGCGCAACAAACATGACGATAGCTTATGGAATCCACGACCAGACGACTGCGAAGATACGAGGCAGAAACGACCCCCTGCGCTGTTGACGCAGTCGACCCGGCCATGGATTTTTATTCTCCTTTCGGGCCGATGATCGCCAAACTCAGATTGCCGCCGGCAATCGTGGCCCGCATCAACGCCTACGCTGACCAGGTGGTTTCGTCAGACAAGAGTACCGAAGTTCTCCTGCCGCGGGAATTTGTTGCAGAAGGGGGCGAGCAGTCTCTTGCACATCATGCGGCAAAACTCGTCAGGCGTTATCTTGCGCGGGCCGAAAATTCCCAGGCAGACCGCGTGGACTTCGATTTATTCTGGGTCGTCAGCCAATACGCCGGGACGCCAAGTCCCGTTCATTTCCACTCGGGGGACGTTGCGGGCGTGCTCTACCTGAAGGTGCCCGATATCGATGAAGCGGAGGAGGCCAGGACCTACGTTTCGGGCCGTCAGGCCGGATACATCAATTTTCTGATTGGCGGGAAGCAGCGATTATCCAAATCGCTGGTCAGTTTCAAGCCGCAGGTCGGCGATTTCTATGTGTTTCCGGGCTGGCTCCTGCATGTGGCGGAACCGTTTCGGGGCGCAGGCGAGAGAAGGTCGATGTCATTCAACGCGGTTGTCGGCGTTGAAGACGCTTGAGCGGGACATTGTGACGACCGAATCGCGCCCCGGGTATTTGTGCGTCGACGATTTCATGCGCGATGTGGTTGGAGCGCGCGCCCTTCAGAGCGCTCTCGAATTGGGTCTGGTCGACGATTTGTTACGAAATCAACCTACTGATCTTGCGTCGATCGCAGTGCGATCACGGATGGAATCCCGAGCCCTGCACCTGCTGCTGGGAATGTTGCGCGCAGGCCTTGTGGTCGAGGAGCGCGAAGGACGAGTGGAACTGACCGAATCCTTCAAAATGGCCCTTCGGTATCGCGACCTGATCGAGGCAAAGCTCGATTTCGCCGAACTGGTCGCTGGGGATTTTGTGGGAAAGTTCACAACATTGCTTGCCCAGCCGGGGCGCTTTTTCGAGCAGGCGAGGATTTTCGATCTGTTTTCCTATGATCGCTGCTTTGATTCAACCCCCGAAAATCTGGCCATGACCCGGCGCTGGATGCGTTTTACGACTACGCTGACCAAGTACGAAGCCCAAGCCTGCATCGATCATCACGATTTCACGACCTGCAGGCGGCTGCTGGACGTTGGTGGCAACAGCGGAGAGTTCGCTCTCCGTATCTGCAGGGCGAATCCCCGCGTCCGCGCCACAATTCTGGACTTGCCGTTGGTATGCGGCATTGGGCAGGAGCATGTGAGAGGCGAACCGGAAGCCGTGCGCATCGATTTCGTCAGCGCAGGAGCAGCGCCGGCGGATTTTCCCAAGGGCTTCGATACCATCTGCTTCAAGTCCATGCTGCACGATTGGCCCGACGGGGATATGGTCGAGTTTCTTGAAAGAGCCTACCAGTCACTCGATTCCGGGGGGCGGCTGCTGATTTTCGAGCGAGGAATGGTCGAAATCGGCGCGAGCCAGATGCCCTATTCGCTGATTCCGATCATGCTCTTCTTCCGTTCGTATCGCTCGCCGGAAGATTACGCGTGGCATCTGGACCGGATCGGCTTCCGTGATATCAAGATCCAGGTCATCGAACTTGAAATGCCGTTCTATTTGATCACTGCGGTGAAGTGACATTCATGAACGCCGTCATGCGGAAAGCAATATGCCGGTCGAAATGGCGCCTGCAGCCTGAAGGAGACCTGTGGTGAGCTTTCTTGAATACGCAAAAGCAAACGAAGCCCAATTCGATTTTTGCCTTTGGGAGTACCCCGCGGCAAAACCATGTGCTGGCAAACTCCGATCCATCAGTCTCCTCGCCGAGTCGTTCGAAGAACAACAGGCGAGCAAGCGTGCGATGGAAATGGTGCAGGCCATTCGCCAGGATTTCGGCGATTCGCGTTCGGTTTGGGGGGTCAAGCAGACAGGCATAGAAATCGGCTGGGAATTCTATTTCTACGATTACGAAAGAACCAGCCGTTCGCGCTCGATTCAGAGGCTTCTTGAAACGATTCGTCCGTGGGTGCCCTGTCAGGTCGAAACCAGCGAGCGCAATCCCTATTTCATGTTCTCGATCGATCTTTCGCGGGAGTTGCTTGCCGGGCAGGGGGAACTGGAAGAATTGCAGATGTACATTGGCAACATCGGCAGTCTGGTGTCTTCGGGTATCTGCTATGAGGTCACCAGGCAACAGACTCGACTGAAAAATTTCTATTTCTTTTTTTACGCCAGGACGGAGGTGCGAGAGATCGAGGGCAAGGTCTGCTCGTCGGCCTACCTGGATGCAGCGAATTTCAACATTGACAGCGTGCTGTGGCCTGAATTGAGGGATTGCCAGACCATCGTGGTCGCCAACAAGCGCTATAGCGACGGTGTATATTTTTCCCGCATCAGGCTGTCGCAGTTGCTCTGGTTCCTGAAGAGAATGGAGTACCCTGAAAGCCAGATTCAGTTCGTGGAGAGCAATATGGACCGCCTCGACCACATGCTTTACGACGTTGGTTTTGACTACCGCATGGAAGAGGGACGGTTGAAGATTCTGAAGAGCGCTTACTATGGCGTATTCTGATCCGGCGGTTCATTCGGTCAGGTTTGCCCGCAATGCCTCGGTGGTGCCCGGTCGGCCAGCCTCGGCCAGCCGGTTCGATCACACTCAGTACGTATCATCCACCATGGAGTTCAGGTGCAACCTCAAGTGCGTTCATTGCATGATCGAGGACACGATGGACCGGCTGGTGCCGCAGACTTTCGAGCAGTTCAAGTCCCTGCTGGAGCACAATGCCAAGCATCGTCAGTGGACGGGGCTGATTCTGACCGGGTCCGAAATCACCTTGCACCGCGACTTGCCAGAATGGGCGCGAATGGCACGTCGCCATGGGTTTGAGCACGTTCGCATTCAGACCCATGGCATGCGCCTTTCACAAGCCAGCTTTTGCGAAGAGTTGATCGACGCAGGCGTGGACGAATTTTTTGTGAGTGTTGCTGCATCCGATGCCGCGACCCACGATGCGATCACTCAAGTGCCCGGGTCTTTCGACAAGACCCTGCGCGGGCTGGAACTGCTGGATCGCTACGACCATGTCACCACGATTACCAATACCGTGGTGACTTCGTTGTGTTACACCCACCTGCCTGCTCTGGTGGAACGTCTCAAGGCGCTCAAACGACTTGTGCAGATGGAGTTCTGGTTCTATTTCCCGATGAGCGAACTGGATGACAAACACTTGATGGCATCCCACCTGGACGCCTTGCCCTTCCTGAAGCAGGCCATTGCTGCTGCGCGCGCCCACGGCCGGGGGCTGGAGGTCAAGAATTTTCCCGAATGCCTGTTGGGCGACGACCATGATGTTCTTTACAACGACCAGCCCACATTGTTCATCGACCCTGCCTTTTGGACCGAGTTCATGCGCAATGGCTTTTATCAGTGTGTCTACAGGGATAAATGCGGGGCAGCCCAGTGCCTTGGGCTCAACAGCGCCTACATTGAAAAATACGGCGACCACGCCGATGTTCTGAAGCCATTTCCTCGAGACTGAATGGCGCAATTACCGCCGCTGGCGACTTGCTCACCTGGCAATCTGGAGCGCTGCATCGAATTCGTCGACGTGTCTGCATATTCGAGGCCATTGTGCTAGAGTTATTGCCATGCAACAAACAGTGTTTGGCGCGATGCAAGACGCGGTTTTCTTGAGACGCCCGGTTGCGCGTCGTCTTGTGCGCCTGAATTCGAATCGGGCCAGATAAATAGGTATCGAGGCCCTTTTCCGGGACTGCCTGGACTACACTTCAGATCTAAACAGTAGCAAGCATTGCTGAGTATTTTGAAGTAATTCATAACTCATATTAAAAACAATCACAAAGCAACATTCTTTTCGGGGAAGCATGAATGGCCACACTGCTGTTTTATGAAAAACCGGTACCCCTAAACGTCGATGTGCACCTCAAGGTAAAACTGGGGTCGCTGGGCGGCAATCTGGGTTTTGCCGCGAACACCAACTCAATCCCCCTTGCTGCCGTCGAGTTTGTTGACGCCGCGCGGGAATATCCGATTGCATTTACCGGCAAGGAAGGCGGGGCACTCTTTCCCATAGCGCTGCTCGGAGTGCGGCACAACGAAAATCTTTTCATCACCGAGGATAATCGCTGGGAGGGTCGTTACATCCCTGCCTTTGTGCGCCGTTACCCATTTGTGCTGGCCGAGAAGCAGGACGCCGACGATTTCAATGTTTATCTCGATGAATCCTATGCCGGCTTCGGAGCCGCTGACGGGGACAGACTGTTTACAGACGAAGGGGAGCACACTCCTCTTCTCAAGCAGGCTCTCGAATTCCTCAGCAACTATCAGGGCGAGATCAAGCGCACCAGACTGTTCGTCGAGCGCCTGCAATCCCTCGACTTGTTGATCCCCCGTGTTCTCGAAGTGGTCCGCGGCAACGAGGCGCCTCTCGTCCTGCAAGGCTTCAGCGTGGTCGATGAGCAGCGCCTGGCCGCATTGGGTGACGCTGAACTGCTGGCGCTTGCGAAGGATGGCTATCTCGCCCTCGTTTACGCCCATTTGGGATCCCTTGGAAATATCGCACGCTTGTCCGAGCGACTGGATGCAAGACTCACGACGGCTGCACAGGCGCCTGCGATCGCCGAGCCTGATCCGGTCCCGTCTTCAAAGAAAAAGCGCTGAAGCGGAAACGGAAGCAAGGCTGAGCAGTGGCAAACCGGAGCAAATGAAACATGGATTCACCCTGACACCGTGACGTCCATCAGGTACAAAGGTTCGAGACTGGAGGCGGCGATGAGGTTGAGGAAAGAGCGCGGTGGCCATGGCTGGAGGTTGTTCGCGCTGGTGCTCGGCTGCGCCGGATGCTTTCCTGTGCACGGCGAAGATCTCACGCAGGTCTATACGCTGTGCAAGGACAGCGATCCCAAATACAAGGCGGGAAGATACGAGTTCGAGGCTGCCGGATACGCTGAGCCTCAGGCTCTGGCATCCTTGCTTCCCACGCTGTCGCTCGAGGCGTCGCAGACGGACACCCGGCAACGCATCATCAGCAGCGCGAACGCCGTATTCGGCAGCGGGCTGTCGCTTTATCCCACCCGCAACACAACGCTCACGCTGACTCAACCGATATTCAAGTTGTCGGCCTTCCGCGGATACGAGCAGGCCCAGGCGAAGGTCAAGCAGGCGGCAGCCAATTTCGGCGCGACGGAACAGGACTTGATGTTGCGTGCTGCGACGGCCTACCTCAACGTTCTGGCGGCGCGCGATGCGCTGGGCTTTGCCGCGGCGGAGCGCGATGCGATCAAGCGTCAGCTTGATCTCGTGCAGCAACGGTTCAGTAGCGGGTTGGTCGCCCGGGTCGGACTATTCGATGCCAAGGCGCGCTACGAACTCAAGGAAGCAGACGTGGTCGCGGCACAAAACGACCTCGATGACAAGCTCCAGGCCTTGCGGGAGATGACCGGAAAGCTGGTGACCAGTCTCAATCCTTTGCGCGAAGTAATTCCTCTCGAACAGCCTGACCCGGTCGACATGAGCAAGTGGATTGAGTCAGCGCTCCAGCAGAACCTTGTGCTGCTCGCGCGTCGCCACACCGTGGAGGTTGCGCAACAGGAAGTCGGTCGCCAACGTGCGGGACACATGCCTGTCGTCGATCTGGTTGCAACCCAGAATGGCAAGGTAACCGGCGGGAGTCTTTTCGGTGGTGGCAGCAACGTGGCGACCACCGATGTCATGTTCCGTCTCACCGTTCCGATTTACTCGGGCGGGGCGACATCGGCGCTCACCGACGAGGCGGCAAAACGTTATCAGGCGTCTCTGGAGGATCTGGAGCGGGATGCGCGCCAGGTTGAACGCCAGACGCGGGCAGCTTTCCAGGGCGTTACAGGCGGAATTATTCGGGTCAAGGCCTTGGCTCAAGGAGTGGTTTCCTCGCTAAGTGCCAGGGAGTTGAAGCTGGAGGGATACAAGTCGGGGCTGGAAACCATTCTTCAGGTACTCGATGCCGAACGCGACCTCTATGCGGTTAAGCGCGATTCGGCCAGGGCCCGCTATGACTATCTGCTCAACCGGCTTCGCCTGAAGCAGGCTGTCGGAACATTGAATGAGGACGACCTGACCGAAATCAGCAAGCTGATGCAATAGAAAGTCATGCGCGGCCAGCCCTAACGGTTGGCCGTGCAACGAAACAAATGAATCACCCGGAGAAATTTCACCTTCCTCCGAAAACGAAGTGAGAGACAGGCTGATGGCAAAAACAGCACTGATGACTGCGATAACGACCCTTGCGGCTTCGGTTGCGCGGGTGTTCAGGGCTCCTGGCAAGCTACAGCCGCCGGGCAGACGCAGAGCGTTGTTTGAAGCCATGGAACAACGCTTCCTGCTCTCCGTGGAGGGGGTTGTCCCGCCTCCGCCTCCCATTCAGGCCGTGCCGGCTCTCGAGGCGCCGCTCAATACCGATGCGAGCGCCCAATCGTCACGGCTCAGCGCTTCCTCGGCGCCTATCCAGTACACGATTCAGGGTGCTCAGGGCAATGCTGCCAGTACTTTGCCGGCTGCGACGGACCTGGGCGGTGTCGCGGCAACTACGCCGACCATCCTGGCGATCGATCCGAGTCTGCCAAATGCAGTTAGCAGACCGGACAAACCGAACGAGATTGCCGCCGCTACCGCTCCGACTGGTCCGGCCACCCTTGAAAGCGCAAGCAAGGTAAGCGTGCCTGCGGGATCAGCGGTCGAGGCGACGGCGAGTACCGTTCAAAACGGACTCGCGCCGCAGGTGCTGGCTGAAGTATCCCGCAGCAACACAGCCGACGCACCCGTTCAGATTTCGCTGGCGGCCTACGCGGCGTTCGTGCAAAGCCGGCCGGCGCCGGCTCAGGTGATCATCGTTGATGGCGGTGTATCCAACTACGCGACGCTGGTCAAGAGCATCGTCAATTTTGGTGCGGCCGAGGGCACGAGCGGTGAACTCCCGGCCAGCGGTCCGGCAACCGGCAAGGCTCCGATCAAGCAGGTCGATGCCGCCCCGCAGCTTGATGTTCCGGGTTCGTACGCAGTGCCGGAGACGGTCGATCATGCGTCGTCGGTAGCGGAGCCGATACTGCTGGTCTCGCGTTACGGCGATACCGAGATAGTCGTACTTGATGCGAACCATGATGGCATCGATCAAGTGACCGACATCCTTTCTTCATATCACGGATTGGCAGCAGTTCAGGTGTTGTCCCACGGCGCAAGCGGGACGCTGCGCCTGGGTACGAGCCAGATCAACGACGGCAAGCTCGACCAGGATCGGGAACGTATCGCGGCCTGGGGCAGGGCACTGCGTCCCGGTGGAGACATCCTGCTCTATGGCTGCGATGTAGCCAAGGGACCGGAGGGGATGAGTTTTGTCGAGAACCTCGCCAAACTCACAGGTGCCGATGTGGTCGCATCGACCAACGCTACTGGCAGCGCCGCACTGGGCGGCGACTGGACGCTGGAATACAGTACCGGCCTGATCGAGAGCGCGCCACTGTTTCAGGCGGCCAGTCTGGACAGCTATCAGGATTTGCTCACGGGCCTCGCCCCGGCGGTGCTCGGTGGCACAGTGACCTTCACCGGATCGGCCGGCGCCGACACCTTGCATTTGCGCGTAAACGTATCTGGTTCACTGGAATACGAATGGGACAACAGCGGTTCCTATTCGACGGTCGGTGGATTCACACTGTCCGCCGGCGGGATTAACGTAGATCTTCAGGACGGCAATGACGTAGTAATTTTCGATGCTGACCATAATTTCGCGCTCGGCGGCGGGGTGAACGTCAATGCCGAGACGATAACAGTCAGTTCCGGTGTAGTGATCGGCACGGGCACCGCTTCAGTATCGCTCATCGCCAACGCGGTAGCCAACAGTTCGCTGGGCAATGCACAGGCCAAAATCACTCTGGACGGTGCAGAAATCAGCGCCGCCAATATCACCCTGACAGCGACCTCGAGCGTCACGGCTTCGAGTGTCCTGCCTTTTTCCAGTCCGATCGCTGCCGCGCTGATCAACGTAACCTCGAACGCTGAAGTCGTGGTCAAGAACGCGGCAAAGCTGACGACCACCGGTGCCTTGAATATCCATGCGGACTCGGTCACAAATACGTCCGCGACCTCCAATGCGGTTGGTACCTCCTTGGTCAACGCCGATGCGGCGGTTTCCACATCGATTGTCGGTGCTACGTCCAAGGTCAGCGTTACGGGCAGCACGGTACTGAATGTCGGCGGCGCTCTCGAGCTGTCCGCAGTCAACAACAGGACCGTGACGACCACGGCCGATGGCACGGCGGGCGGAGCAACTGCCGCGGGCGGCAGCGTCGCCGTTGCCACGGTGACCGGCGATACCCAGGCCTACATCGATGGCGGCGTGACCGTCACCGCTGGCAGCATCAAGGTCGCTGCCAGCAAAGTCGACAACATCACAACGTCTGCGAAATCCACTTCCGGAGGTTCCACCACGGGCGGCGGCGCAACGCAAACCGAAACAACCCTGGCCAGCAACAAGGCGGAAACCAGTTCGGGTTCCATCACCGTTGCGGGTGCCGTGGCGGTGACCAACCTGACCAGCGACAGCCTGGCCTACGTCAACACCAGCGGCACAGTGACCAGCACCGGATTGCTCCTGGTGCAGTCTCTGAACAATTCCGATGCCTCGGCCACGGCCGATGGCAGCTCGATCGGTTCAGGTGCAGCAGGCGTCGGTGTGGCGGTCGCCATCAACAATGCACGCGCGCACAACGATGCCTACCTCGGTGGCGCGGGTGCCGGCCTGGTGACCGCGGGTTCGGTCTCTGTCGAAGCAAAGATGGCGGCGGAAACAGTGGTTCCCGCGGCGACTCCAACTCAAATCTTCGGTGCTCAGGCTACCTCCGGTGCCGGCGGCGGTGTTGCGATTGCCGGATCGCTGGCTTTGAGCGTCACTGATACGACGAGCACCGCGGTGATCAAGAGTGGCACCACGGTCAACCTGCCGACCGGGGGCGTTGTCACCCTGACGGCAGTGAACACCAGCAGCAGCAACGCCATGGCGCAGCCCACTGGCATCGGCGCCGTATCGGCCGGAAGCGTGGGCGTGGGTGCTTCGGTTGCCCTGAATATTGCCAACAACACGACGCTTGCCGAAGTCGCCAATGGGGCGACGATCACCAATGCAGGCAACCTGACTCTTGCTGCGACCTCGAGCAATACGGTCACCACCTCGGCCAAGGCAGGCGGTACCGCGGGCGGCAGCGGGGTAGGCGTGGGAGGCGCGATCAGTACTGCCGTGGTGAACAACAGCACGACGGCAGATATCGGTACGGGTAGCACGCTGGTTCTGGGTGGCGCGCTGAGCGTCACCGCCACCCACCGTGGCGCGACTGTCACCAGCGCGGACGGCACCGCGGGCGGCGGCGCGGGCGGCGTCGGTGCGGTGCTGGGCCTGAACGTCGTGAGTGACGTAACGACGGCGACGACGAGGCGGAACCTGACGGTCGGAGGGGATGTCACGTTTGGGGCCTGGAACTCGGGCGCGAGTTCGGTGGAGACCAAGGCCAGTGCGGTGGGGGCGAAG
>JAPLQY010000093.1 GCA_026399475.1 Rhodocyclales bacterium | reverse complement strand
TAACTACTTGTTTCTACTACCTGCTGGTGGAGGGGGAAGGATTCGAACCTTCGAAGGCAGAGCCGTCAGATTTACAGTCTGATCCCTTTGACCGCTCGGGAACCCCTCCAGCTGAACCCGTGATTATCTCCAAATTCAGCAGTACCGTCAACGGGTAAGTCAACCGTCACTGTCCAGGCTCCCCTGACACTGGGGCCTGGAAGAGCTGACCACGAAAGGAATTGCCGATGGCGTCAAACGGGGGGCTTCTGAATGCGGCATGGGCGCGGCGTAGAATCCGGTGATCGTCGCCCGCACCGGAGATTGCCATGAACGCCCCCGCTGACCGACCGCCGTTACCGAAGGCACTGGCCGAAGCGCTCGCTTCCCGCTTCGGCGCGCGCTTTTCCGTCGCTGCTGCGGTCTGCCTGCATCACGGCAAGGACGAATCGTCATACACGCCCATGCCGCCAGATGCGGTGGTATTCGCCGAATCCACTGCGGAAGTTGCCGAAATCGTCGGCCTGTGTCACAGCCACCGCACTCCCGTGATCGCCTTTGGCACCGGCACCTCGCTTGAGGGCCATCTGCTTGCGGTGCGCGGAGGCGTCAGCATCGATCTTTCGGCACTCAACCAGATCATCGCCCTGCGTCAGGAGGATCTCGACGCCACGGTGCAATGCGGCGTCACGCGCAAAACCCTCAATGCGGCACTCAACGGCACCGGGCTGTTTTTCCCGATCGATCCGGGGGCGGACGCCAGTCTCGGCGGCATGGCGGCGACGCGCGCTTCAGGCACCAACGCCGTGCGCTACGGCACCATGCGCGAGAACGTACTCGGCATGACAGTGGTGCTACCCGATGGACGCATCCTCAAGACCGGCGGTCGTGCCCGCAAGTCGTCTGCGGGCTATGACCTGACGCGCCTGATGGTTGGCTCCGAAGGCACACTGGGCATCATTACCGAACTGACCGTACGGCTCTATCCCATTCCGGAGGCCATCTCCAGTGCCGTTTGTGCGTTTCCAAGCGTGGCTGCCGCGGTCAGGACCGTGATCCAGACCATCCAGCTCGGCGTACCGGTGGCGCGCATCGAACTGCTGGACACGCTGATGATTGCCGCAATCAATCGCCATAGCAAGACAAGCCTGCGCGAAGGGCCGACGCTGTTTTTCGAGTTTCACGGCTCGCCCACGGGCGTCAAGGAACAGGCAGAGACAGTGCAGGAGACAGCCGCCGAGCATGGCGGGCAGGACTTCGAGTGGGCGACCCGTCCCGAGGATCGCACCCGGCTGTGGCAAGCCCGCCACGATGCCTATTACGCCGGCATCGGGCTGAAGCCCGGCTGCCGGGCTCTGACCACCGATGCCTGTGTGCCCATCTCGCAGTTGGCCGATTGCATCGCCGAGACCTATCTCGATCTCGAGGCAAGCGGCCTCATCGCACCGCTGGTAGGCCATGTCGGCGACGGCAACTTCCACATGGTGCTGCTGGTCGATCCGGATGACGACGAGGAGTTCGCCCGCGCCAAGGGCTTTGCCTCGCGCCTGGCGCAACGCGCGATCCGCATGGACGGCACCTGCACCGGCGAACACGGCGTCGGCATTGGCAAGCAGGCCTATATGACGCTGGAGCACGGTGACGTGGCGATCGATGTGATGCGGGCGCTTAAGCGTGCTATCGATCCCGACAACATCATGAATCCGGGAAAAATTCTACCTCCGCCATGAGCGTCCCGCCACGCACCATCACCCTTGAGGACAAATACGCCCTCAAACAGGGCCGGGTGTTTCTCACCGGCACCCAGGCACTTGTTCGCCTGCTGCTGCTGCAACATCAGCGCGACGCACTGGGCGGACTGAATACCGCCGGCTATGTTTCCGGCTATCGCGGCTCGCCTCTGGGCGGGCTCGATCAGGCTCTGTGGAAGGCAAAACCTCATCTGGCGCAAAACCAGATCGTGTTCCAGCCTGGCGTCAATGAGGATCTTGCCGCTACGGCGCTGTGGGGTACGCAGCAAGTCAATCTTTCGCCCGGCGCCAAGCATGACGGCGTATTCGGCATGTGGTACGGCAAGGGGCCGGGCGTAGACCGCTGCGGCGATGTCTTCAAGCATGCTAATTCTGCCGGCACCTGGAAGCATGGCGGCGTGCTGGCAATAGCCGGCGACGATCACGCGGCGCGCTCATCCACGGTTGCGCACCAGTCGGAACATGCGCTGAAGGCGGCGATGATGCCGGTGCTGGTGCCGGCCGGCGTGCAGGACTATCTCGACCTCGGCCTGCATGGCTGGGCCATGAGCCGCTATTCGGGCTGCTGGGTCGGCTTCAAGGCGGTCGCCGATACCGTCGAGTCCTCGGCCTCGGTGGACATTTCACCCGATCGTGTGCGCATCGTGCTGCCCACCGATTACGAATTGCCGACGGATGGTCTCAACATCCGCTGGCCGGATGACCGCCTGCTGCAGGAGGCGCGACTGCTTGACCACAAGCTGTATGCCGCACTCGCCTATTGCCGCGCCAACCGGCTCAATCAGATTGTCATAGATTCACCAAACCCGCGCCTGGGCATCATCACCACCGGCAAGTCCTATCTCGACGTGCGTCAGGCCTTTGATGACCTTGGCATCGACGATGCGCTGGCCGCCGAGATCGGCATCCGGCTCTACAAGATCGGCATGGTCTGGCCGCTTGAATCAGATGGCGTGCGCCACTTTGCCGAAGGGCTGGAAGAAATTCTGGTGGTCGAGGAAAAGCGCCAGCTGATCGAATATCAACTCAAGGAAGAACTTTACAACTGGCGTGAGGATGTGCGCCCGCGGGTGATCGGCAAGTTCGATGAGCAAGGCGAATGGGCGCTGCCCAACGGCCGCTGGCTGCTGCCGGCATCGGGCGAATTGTCGCCGGCGCAGATCGCGCGCGTCATTGCCGACCGCATCGGGCGTCATTTCACTTCGACGCGCATTCGTGATCGTCTGGCGATCATCGAGGCCAAGGAACGCGCCTCCGCGCCGGTGATTTCGATCGCGCGGACCCCCTACTTCTGCCCCGGCTGTCCACACAACACCTCTACCTGCGTGCCCGAAGGCTCGCGCGCATTGGCCGGCATCGGCTGCCATTTCATGGTACTGTGGATGAACCGCTCTACGGCCACCTTTTCCCACATGGGCGGCGAAGGCGCGGCCTGGATGGGACAGGCGCCCTTTACCGAACAACGTCACGTCTTCGTCAATCTCGGCGACGGCACCTATTTCCATTCCGGATCGCTGGCGATTCGTGCGGCGGTCGCCTCGGGCGCCAACATCACCTACAAGATCCTCTACAACGACGCCGTGGCGATGACCGGCGGTCAGCCCGTCGATGGCAGCCTGACCGTGCCGCAAATAGCTGCCCAACTCCATGCCGAGGGCGTGCATCACGTCGTCATCGTCACCGACGGAGCCCCGCGCGCGTACGGCCACGCCGACCTCCCTCACGGCATTCCGATGCGGCATCGCGACGAGCTGGATGAGATTCAACGCGACATGCGTG
>JAPLQY010000097.1 GCA_026399475.1 Rhodocyclales bacterium | reverse complement strand
TCGGCATTGTCGACGGTGTGCCGGTGCTCGATCTCGACTACGCCGAGGATTCGGCCTGCGATACCGACATGAACGTGGTGATGACGGCCAGCGGCGGCATCATCGAAGTGCAGGGCACGGCGGAAGGCGCACCGTTTTCGCGCGCGGAACTCGACACGCTGCTGGAACTCGCCGCGGCCGGCATCGGCGACATTGTCAGAGCCCAAGAGTCGGCGCTCGCCTGCCCGCAAAGCGGAATTCCAGGCGGACACTCACTCGCGTCGTGAAGAAGCTGGTTCTCGCCTCCGGCAATGCCGGCAAGCTGCGCGAATTCGGCCAGTTGCTGGCGCCTTTCGATTTCGAAGTCCTGCCACAGTCGGCGTTCAACGTACCGGAGGCCGACGAGCCGCACGTCACCTTCGTCGAGAACGCCATCGCCAAGGCGCGGCATGCCGCGTTGCTGACCGGCCTGCCGGCGCTGGCCGACGATTCGGGGTTGTGCGTCAGCGCGATTGGCGGTGCGCCGGGCGTGTTCTCGGCACGCTACGGCGGCGAACCCAGGTCGGACGAACGCAACAACGCAAAACTGCTCGCCGATCTGGCCGGCATGGCCGACCGCCGCGCGCATTATGTCGCGGTACTGGTACTGATGCGCCACGCGGACGATCCGCAGCCGATCGTCACAGAAGGCGAATGGCATGGCGAGATCATCGATACGCCGCGCGGCGACGGCGGCTTCGGTTACGACCCCCATTTCCTGGTGCCCGGCACCGGCATGACCGTGGCCGAACTGCCGCACGCGGCGAAGAACCGCCGCTCGCATCGCGGCCAGGCGCTGGCGCAACTCATCGCACGCCTTCGGGCTGGAGCGTGATCCCGATCGTTTCGGTCGCCGTTACCTGCCCGCGAAGCGGAATTCCAGGTACGCAGAGCGAGCCAGCGCCGTCCCACCAGGGGATACCGCTACGCATAACTCGTGAAGGTTCCGGCTTGGCAGCGCCACCGCCGCTGGCGCTGTACGTGCATTGGCCGTGGTGCGTGAAGAAGTGTCCCTACTGCGACTTCAATTCGCACGAGAGCCGCGGCGAGCTTGGTGACGACAGCGAGGCCGCCTATCTCGCCGCCCTGATCGCCGATCTCGAAGCCGCCTTGCCGCAGATCTGGAACCGGCCGGTGATCAGCGTCTTCATCGGCGGCGGCACGCCCAGCCTGATGCGCGCCGCAACCGTCGATGCGCTGCTCGCCGCGATCCGCATGCGGGTGCCGCTGCATCCCGGTGCCGAGATTACGCTCGAAGCCAATCCGGGCACCGCCGAGGCGGCGAAATTCGCCGGCTTTCGGGAGGCCGGAGTCAATCGGCTTTCGATCGGCGTGCAGAGTTTCGACGACGCCAAGCTGGCGGCGCTGGGCCGTATCCACGACAGCACCGAGGCGCGCAGCGCCATCGAGCTGGCGCTGCGGAACTTCGACCGGGTCAACCTCGATCTGATGTACGCCCTGCCAGACCAGACGCTGGAGGAAGCCGAGCAGGACATCGCGACGGCGATCGGCGCCGGCGTTGGAACCCAACACGCCGTTTCACCACGCGCCGCCGCCGTTGCCCGACGACGACCTGGCCGCCGACATGCAGGAGATGGTCGAAGCGATGCTCGCCGCCGGGGGCTTCACGCAATACGAAACCTCCGCCTTCGCCAAGCCGGCAGGTGACACAAATTCGCGCTGCCGGCACAACCTCAACTACTGGAACTTCGGCGATTATCTCGGCATCGGCGCCGGCGCCCACAGCAAGCTGTCCAACCACGAGACCATCTGGCGCGAAGCGCGCCATCGGAATCCCCGCGCCTACCTGGAAGGCGCGGTACGCGGCGACTTCATCAGCACGCAGCAGTCCGTCGCCGGCGGCGATCTGCCCGGCGAATTCATGATGAATGCCTTGCGCCTCAACGAAGGTTTTCTGCCCCGGCTATTCACCGAACGCACCGGCCTGCCGCTGGCCGTCATCGAAGAGTCGGTGCTGGCGGCACGGCGCGAGGGATTGCTGGAGACCGCGGCGGGGCCTATTCGTCCGACACCGCGCGGCCGGCGGTTCCTGAATCGGCTGCTGGCCGGATTTCTGAACGACTCCCGGGCTTGAAACCCCCGCCCTATCTGGAGGTCTTGCTGGCTCGCGCCTGCCGCACTTCCTCCAGCCGCGCCAGGTAGCCGGCATGCGCCGCCCTGTCTCCGCCGGCGAGTGCGGCGCGGGCGAGGGCCTCAAGGTCCTGCGCAATCTTGGCCGGCTGGCTGAGCGACTTGTCGATGCCCAGCGCGCTCTCCAGAGATTTCAGCGCGGCCTGAAAATCGCCGAGCGCGAGATGGGCTTCACCCTGCACGCGGAACAGATTGGCCAGTTCCAGTTGATTGCCGTGGCTGCGAAAGCGTTCGATGGCAGCGCTGGCGAGTTGAACGGCGTTGCCGGTGTCGCCTTTCTCCAGCAGCAGCCGTGCTTGCAGGCTGTCGATGCCGATGGCCGTCTCGCACGCGGCCTGGCACCGGTCGCGCAATGCCCGCAGTCGCGCCAGTGCGTCGTCGCGTCGATCGAGGTCGGCCAGCAGCACGGCGGCGAGCAGGTCCATTTCCTGGGCGCTCCTGGCGTTCAG
>JAPLQY010000030.1 GCA_026399475.1 Rhodocyclales bacterium | reverse complement strand
GGCCAGCGCGCGCCGGCGCAGGCTCGCCGGGGCGAGGCCATGGCGCAGCAGGGTGCGCAGCAGGCGTTTGCCGACGCTGTCGGGGTAGCGGTCGGCGCCGTCGAGAAAGCGCGGATAACCGCCGAACAGCTCGTCGCCGCCGTCGCCCGAGAGGGCCACCGTGACATGCTGCCGCGTCAGGCGCGACAGCGCCCAGGTCGGGATGTAGGCCGGATCGGCGAGCGGCTGGTCGAGATCGCGCAGTGCTGCGGCCAGGGTGTCGGCAGTGAGGTCGGGTGCATCGAGGACATGGTGCTCGGTGCCGTAGCGTTCGGCCACGGCCTGCGCATGCGGGCTTTCGTCGAAGCCGGCTTCGGCAAAGCGCACGCTGAAGGTTTTCAGTGGAACCGCGCCAGCCTGTGCCATGTAGTGCACGACCAGGCTGCTGTCGATGCCGCCGGAAAGGAAGGCGCCCAGCGGCACATCGGCGACGAGTTGATCCTTGACCGCCTGCGCCAGCAGGCCGTCGGTTTCGGCGACCAGCGCTTCACGGTCGGGCGCCTTTTCCGAGACATCGGGAATGGTCCACCACTGTCGCGGCTTCGTGCCACCGGCGATTTTCCAGCGCAGGCAGGCCCCCGGTGGCAGGGCGTGAATGCCGCGCACCATGGTGTGCGGCGCCAGCGGCGTCTGGAAGGCGAGGTAGTCGCGCAGGCCTTCGGCGTCGAGTTTCTTCGGGAAGGCTGTCAGCGCAAAAAACGGTGCCAGGGTCGAGGCGGCGACCAGGCCGCCGGCATGCTCGCCCCAGAACAGCGGCTTGATGCCGAGCCGGTCGCGGGCGAGGAATACGCTGTCATCCTGCGCATCGTGGATGGCGAAGGCGAACATGCCGTCGAGCTTGTCCACCACGGCCTCGCCCCAGTGCAGGTAGCCGGTCAGCAGCACTTCGCTGTCGGACCGCGTGACGAAGGCATGGCCCGCCGCTTCGAGCTCGCGGCGCAGCGCGGCGAAGTTGTAGATCTCGCCGTTGTAGACCATCGCCAAGCGGCCGTTGGCGGTCGTCATCGGCTGGCGGCCGCCGTCGATGTCGATCACGGCCAGCCGCGCGTGGCCGAGCAGGGCGTCGCCGTGGGCCAGCGTCTCGCGTGCGTCGGGGCCGCGCGATTTGAGCGTTGCCAGCGCCGCATCGAAATCGGCGCGGAAGATGTCACCGACGGTGAGCAGGATGCCGCACATCAGAAGCTCTCCCGCGCCAGAGCTTCCCAGGCGTCGAGCGCCCGCTCGACCGCGTAGGGCGCCAGCGCTGCGGCGACCACATCCTGCGCCGGTTTCGGCGCCGCCAGTGCGTTGCGCAGCGCCGCCGCCAGTGCATCGGCGTCGTTACAGGGCACCAGCCATCGCGCCAGTTCGCTGCCGAGTATCTCGCGCGGACCGCTGGGACAGTCGGTGCTGACCACGCGCGTGCCGCAGGCCAGCGCCTCGATCAGCACATTCGGCAGGCCTTCGTGGTCCGAGCAAAGCACCAGCAGGTCGGCGCCGGCCATCCATGGGTAGGGATTGGCCTGAAAGTCGGCAACGAGGACACGGTGTGCGAGATTACGTTGCGCGATCAGGGCTGCGAGTTTCGCGTCGGGCGGCGTCAGCAGCACCAGCGTGTGCGGCAGGTCCAGCGCGGCAAAGGCGTCGAGCAGCAGGTCGTGGCGCTTTTGTGCAGCAAAACGGCCGACGTGGAGTATGTAGGGTCCGGCCGGTCGTGCCGGGCAGGGCTCGGCAGCCAGCGTGCGAATCGCGCCGAAGTCGAAAGGGTTGGCGATGACGCGCATCCCGTCGGCATCGATGCCGAAGGATGTATGCAGATCGGCTGCCACGCCTTGCGATACCGCGACCAGCCGCCGCGAGCCGTATAGACCCCGGTAGCGCGCAGTGCGCCGTTGCGCCTTGGCTCCGGGCAATCGCGTGATTTCGGCTGACAGGGTATTGGCGATGCGGCAGATGTGGCGCAGGACGCCGGCCAGAGCCGCCACTTCGTCGGCGAAGGGCAGCGTCGACACCAGCAGGTCGTGCGGGCGCGATGCCAGGTGGCGCTTCAGGCGCCAGGCCAGTCGCCGCTTGCCCAGCCAGCCGTGGCCGGCGCGCGTGGCGAGGGCATGGAAGCCGCAGCCAGCCGGCGGCGCGTATTTGCCCGCATCCTCGCAGACGATGAAATCCACCTCGTGTCCGCGCGCGGACAGTCCACTGGCGATCTTGGCCAGGGCCTTCTCGGCGCCGCCGCCGGCGAGGTTGGTGGTTAACAGGGCGAACTTCATTGCGCGGGATGTTCCTTGAGCGCTTGCTGCACGGCCGCCCAGACGCGATCGACGCTGATGTCGGCCATGGAGGCCTCGGTCGAACATTCGGGTCCGGCGAGCGGATGGTCCACCGGGTAGAAGCAGGGATGTTCCAGCGGCGCGATCAGTTCGCTGCGGGAAAAGCCGTGATAGAGGCCGACCAGGGGAATGTCGAAGGCGCTCATCAGGTGCGTTGGTCCGGTGTCGACGCCTATGAAAATGTCGAGCCGGCTCATCAATGCGCCGGTCTGGCGCAGGCTGAGACGGCCAGCGTAGAGCGTAGCGGCAGGCCCCAGCCGGGCTTTGAGCGCCTCGGTGCGCGGCTGTTCTTCGCTGCCGCCGAAAATAAGGAAATGCGCCCGCGGCCAGTCCCGGCGAATGCGCTCGCAAAGCTCCATGAAGGACTCGATCGGCCAGTCGCGATAGGCCTTGGTCGGGAAGCTGGCGACCTGCAGTCCGACGACGGGCGCTGCGCCGAGCGGCAGATCGCGGGCCAGCGTTGCCGCGGCCCAGGTACGCTCGGCAGCGGTCACCGCATAGGACAGCCGCAAGCCGGCAGGCTTCACTCCCAGCGCCGCCGGCAGCGCCAGCGCCAGCCGCACCGAGTGATCGCTCTGGAAGGGCGGGGGCTCGACCATGACGGCGAGCCGGGAATTTATCCGGGCGCTGGATTGGCGAAAGGCCGCCACCCGCTTTGCCACGCGCAAGGCATAGGCGACCAGTGCTTCATCGTAGCCATAGACCACCGCCAGGTCGTAAGGCCTGGCCAGCAGCCCGCCCCAGCCGCGAAAAGGCGCCGATTTCTTGCTGATCGCGGCCACATGGCGAATGAAGGGCAGATGCTGCAGCACTTCCATGCGGCCGGGATGGGCCAGCACATCGATGGCGGCCTCGGGCCAGGCGGCGGCCAGCGCGCGGATGGCGGGCGTCGCCAGCAGCGTATCGCCGATGCGGGAGACGTTGATGACAAGAATGCTCTTGGGTGTCATTGCGCGGATTCGCGCCGGAAGATGTAATTGCGGCTTTCGGTATGAATCAGCCGGAAGCCGGCGGCTGCCAGGCTATCGACGATTCTGCGCGTGTCGTCCAGCGTATGCCGGGTGACGCCGTGATGGAACTCGATCAGCAGCTGGCGCGCGGTCTGGATGCGTCCGCTGGCGACCAGCGCTTCGAGCAGTGCATATTCGGCGCCCTCCACGTCGAGCTTGAGCACGTCGCACTCCGTTCGTCCGGCGCGGGACAGCAGGCTGTCGAGGTCGACGCTTTGCGTCTCGATGCGCTCGCCGCCTTCCACGTACTCGTGGGAGGGATCGAGGCTGCCGGACACCCCGTCGGCGCCTTTGGGCAGCTTGTCCTCGCCGCGTGGCAGGTGGAAGACGATGGTTTCGCCGGCCGTGGTCCAGAAGGCGTTTGCCAATATTTCCATGCCCGACGGGCAGCGCGCGCGGCAGTAGGCAAGGCTACGCGGATTGGGATCAACGCCGATCACCCGCGCGTCAGCAAAGCGTTGCAGGAAGGCCTCCGGGAAGCTGATGTCTTCGCCGAGGCCGCAATCGATCAGCAGCGGTTGCGGTCCCACCACTCGCGTGTCCACCCACCAGCCGCCGTAGCGCGTGCCGAGGCGCTCGTAGCCGCGCGGCAGGCGCCATTCCTTCCAGCGGCGGCCCAGACTTCGCTTGAGACGATTCCAGTGCTTGCCCATGTCACATTGCTTTCTGCGCCACCGCGGCGAACAGCCGTTCCATTTTGTCGAGCATGGCTTCCCGCGAAAAGTCAGCGCTGGCGATACGGCGCGCGGCGTCTCCAAGTCGGGTGGCGAGCACGCTGTCGTCGAGCAGGCGGACGACAGCGCCGGCCAGTGCAGCCGCATCCTGTGGTGGCACTACCAGCGCCGTGTTGCCATCGCTGACGGCTTCGAGTATCGCCCCCACCGGCGTGGTGACGATGGGCAGGCCGCAGAGCATGGCCTGCAGGATCGCCTGCGGCACGCCTTCATTGGCGTAGGAGGGAAGGCAGAACACATCCATCGCCTGCAGCCAGTGCTCCGGGTCGCTGCGCTGGCCGGCCAGTGTGACTCGCCCGCCTATGCCGAGCGCCGCCACCTTCTCCTCGATCGGGCCGCGCATCGGGCCTTCGCCGACGATCAGAAGTTGCAGGTCGGGCCGATTGAGCTGGGCGAAGGCATCGAGCAGGAACAGGTGGCCCTTCCAGCTGCGCAGCGTGGCGACGATGCCCAGGTGGCGCTGCGCAGGGTTGAGTCCCAGCGCAAGTTTGGCTGCGGGTTTGTCGGCTGGCGCGAAGCGCTCGATGTCGATGCCGGTCGGCACCGACGTCACACGCGCCGGGTCGAGCTCAAGGACGTCCAGCAGATGCCGGCGCAGGCTTTCGCCGGTGGTGACCACGCCTTTCGCTTGCCGGTAAAGCCAGCGGTTGAAGGGATTGGCCGATACCGGCGCCGAGATGTGGCGGGTGCGCACGATGGTCGGCGGATTGGCGAGGGTGGCGCAGGCCAGTCCCGTCAGCCAGGAATCGGCCGAGCTGTGGGTGTTCACCACGTCCGGCGCCTGGCTGGCCAGCCAGCGGCGCAGCGCCCGGAATCCGGCAAGGGTCTTGAACTCGATGGGCAGCGCCACCACCGGCACGCCGAAGCGCGCGGCCTCGGCCGTCATCCGCGCATGCACCGGGCAGGCCACGGTGACGTCGTGGCCGCGAGCGATCAGTCCGCGCGACTCTTCGAGGATGCGAATTTCCTGGCCGCCCCAGCCGCAGGAAGCCTCCGTGTGAAGAATCTTCACGCGCTCACCGAGAACTGCAGTCGGTAGAGGCTGGCATAAAGGCCTCCGACGTCGAGCAGTTCGGCATGGCTGCCGATCTCTGCGATACGTCCCTGAGACAGCACCACTATCCTGTCGGCATGTTCAACGGTGGACAGGCGATGCGCGATGACCAGCGTGGTGCGGCCGCGCATCAGTGTCTCCAGCGCGTCCTGCACGGCGCGCTCGGATTCGCTGTCGAGCGCCGAGGTGGCTTCGTCGAGAATCAGGATCGGTGCATCCTTCAGAATCGCGCGGGCAATGGCGATGCGCTGGCGCTGACCGCCGGAAAGCCGCGTGCCATTTTCGCCGATCACGGTATCGAACCCCTGCGGCATGGCCTCGATGAATTCCAGCGCATGGGCGGCGCGGGCGGCGGCTTCGATTTCTGCGCGGCTCGCATCGCGTTTGCCGCCGTAAGCGATATTGGCTGCGACCGAGTCGTCAAAGAGGAATACGTCCTGGCCGACATGGGCGATGTTGGCGCGCAGGCTGCCCAGCGTCAGCGTCTCGGTGTCGTGGCCGTCGATGCGGATCTGGCCGCTGCTGGCGTGATAGAAGCGCGGCACGAGATTGACCAGCGAGGTCTTGCCGCCGCCCGAGGGGCCGACCAGCGCCACGGTTTCGCCGGGGTGGATAGTCAGGTCGATGCCGGTCAGCGCGTCGCGCTCGGCGTCTGCATAGCGCAGGCTGACGGTGGCGAACTGGATCTCGCCGCGGGCGCGGCCGAGATCGGTTGTGCCGGTGTCGACTTCAGGTGCTTCGTCCAGCATGCGGAACACGCTTTCAGCCGCCGCCAGGCCGCGCTGCAAGGGCGCATTGATGTCCGCCAGATGCTTGAGCGGAGCGAGCAGCAAGAGCATCGCAGTAATGAAGGAAACGAATCCGCCCACCGTGGTCTCGTTGCCGGCGGACTGATGCAGAGCGACGTAGACGACAATCGCCAGACCCACGGAGGCGAAGATCTGGGTGATCGGCGCCACGGCCGCGGCGGCAATCGCCTGGCGCATGCCATAGCCGCGCAGCGCATTATTGACCCGGGAAAAACGCGAGGTGGCATGCTGCTCGCCGCCAAAAATCTTGACCACCTTCTGGCCGCGTATTGATTCCTGCAGCACCTCGTTCATCTGCGCCATGCCCTCCTGCGCGGAGAGCGACAGACGCCGCAGGCGGGCGGAAAAGCCGCGAATGATGAGGGCGATCAGCGGAATGACCGCCAGGCTGATCAGGGTCAGTTTCCAGTTGAGGTAAAGCAGCCAGGCCACCAGACCGATCACCGAGAGGCTGTCGCGGATCAGCACGGTCAGCGTCGAGGTTGCCGCCGCCGCCACGCCATTGACGTCATAGGCGATGCGCGTGGCCGGCACCGAGGAGGCGTGTGCGTCGAAATAGCTGGTCGGCAGATGCATCAGGCGCTCGAACATCAGTTGGCGCAGGTCGGTGATGACGCGGTTGGAGACCCACGACATGCCGTAGGAGGAGAGAAAGCCAGCCACGCCGCGCAAGGCGAAAATGCCGATGATGGCCAGCGGCAACCAGGCCAGCCACTCGTTGCCGCCCTGGCCGAAGCCCTTGTCCAGCAAGGGTTTCATCAGGGCCGGGAACAGCGGCTCAGTGGCTGCCGCCAATGCCGTGGCGGCCAGGGTGAGGACGAAGCCCTTCCAGTGCGGACGCACATGGCCGAGAAGGCGCAGATAGAGGTCGCGGCTGTCTTGCACTAGGAGTCAGGTCACGGAAAACCGTGAAGTATACAGGGGCTTATGCGCGGGAATCGCGAGTTGATCCGAGAGGGGTGCAATTGCAGGTGTTGGTCGAGCCCATCCCCACCGCTCGGCTTGAGGCTCGTGATGGAGCCGCCTGTGTCGTTCGACAGGCTCGCCACGAACGGAAATCCCCAATTGTTCCGTTGCGGAGTAGCACTGATGTGCTACAGTGAGCGCGTGTTTTTCTCTTTGGAGACGGCCATGCCTACTACCACGATACGCTTGCCCGAAGATCTGAAATCCCGCGTTGCAGAGGCGGCAAAACGTTCCGGCATGACCACGCATGGCTTCATTCTGGAGGCCATTGTGGAAAAGACGGAGCAAGAGAAACAGCGTGCCGATTTCGATGCGGTTGCCGAGGGTCGCTTTGCCCGTATCCTTGCCTCGGGAAAGACGATCCCATGGCAGGAAATGCGCGGCTACCTGGAAGAACGCCTTGCCGGTAAGGATGTAAAGCGCCCGGTAGCGCGCAAACACGTGCGCTGAAAATGTCGCGCATCGAATTGGCAGCCGAGGTGGCGGATGATTTTGATCGCATCCTCGACCATCTTGCCCAATTTCAGGTTGAGAAACCGGGGCTGCGTATTCGGGAGATCATCGAGGCGCTCAACGTGCTCGAGCACAACCCCATGATTGGCCGCCCCGTGCGAAACGACAAGCGGGAACTTGTCATCGGGCGTCGTTCCCACGGCTATGTGGCCTTGTACCGTTACCTTGCCGAGGTGGATACCATTTTTGTCCTTGCTGTCCGTAGTCAGAGGGAAGCCGGCTACAAGTAGCAGGTAATCCGCATGCCAATGGCGGCTCGATTCCAGTCGCTCGGTTTTCCTGAGTCGCCGGCCTGTTTGTGCCCTGAGCGGAAGTGGCGACTGCTCCATTGCGGACGTTCACCGTATGCCTTCAGCACCGGGTAATTGGCATTTCCACGCAACGTCCGCCGTAAGGATAGGCCACGCCGGACCATGGTTCTCAACGTTCGACTACCAAGAATTCACGGGTAGCCAGCAACCCATTTGCTGAGTGAAGCTCGACGTGACATGGGCCTGCGCCAAGCACACTGCCTAGTATGGCGTGAACCAAATAGTATGGTGATGTGCCCACTGTGTACTCAGCGGAGCGCTCATGAGCAAGCTTGGTTCCGTTGAACCATTTCATCGTATACGTGGACGTTGATGGAATAACGGGACCGTCTGCCACCAGCGTGGCGTGTGCGTGGATCTTCCCGTTGAACGTAAAGCGGGTTCCGGCGCCCTGGATATTGCCTGGCACATTGCTACCTGTTGCCGTGACCAGTGTAGTTCGCCAGTTCGTTCGCGATGTCGGCTGTGAGGCACATCCAAAGCAGGCCAGAGTAGTCATAACGATGCCAAGCAGCATGAGCAGGTGGGCGCGTTGGTTCATGGCGATCTCCGGATGGCAAATGTGACTGGTCAGCGAGTTGTGCAGGATGGGCCTTGGCAGCTCGGCCCATTAAGATCATAGGTGGTCGAATGCCCGGGATTACCCTCCGGTTTGGGCACGCCTTTCGGGATCAGGAAGTCACCCGAGTTCCCGCCATACAGACCAGCCGGGTATGTGAATGGCTTGAGGACTACGTACTTCCTGAATGTTGAGCTCATCCGCGGCTTTGGTGGTCCCTGGTTGACTGCCGGAGGAAACGCTTTATCAATGGCAGCGTACCAGGCGTCCAGGTCAGCCAGTGTTGCGTTTCGCAGAAGCCCCTTGCTGATAGCATCTTCGATTCCCGCAAGCCCAGCCAAGGGAGCGTTCTTGTCATAGTAGGACTCGGGTGTGGTATCCGGTGACGAAATCAGCTTGATATCCGTGGGTACGGGATCGCCAACCACCACCCTTCCATTTTCAGCATGGAACACCTTGTCTACCGGACGATCGAATACACGCAAGGAGAGTTGGTTCACCTGTTCAGATGTCGTATGCGACTCGATATAAAAAACCCCGCAGGGCCCTTTGTTGTCGTACGTGCTGACCAGTAATGGCGTACCTTTTGCAAGACCGGCGACGACCTGCCGGTGATATCCGCCAATCAGTACCGCTATGATTTTTGTTTCATTTGAGCGACTGATGTTCCAGATCGTTGCTCCATAGGCGCCCAGTATCAGGACTGCCGGTTTCCCTGGGCTATTGACCACGACATCCATCTGCGTGCCCTGGTTTCCACTCTGATCAATCTGAAACGCAATCTTGCGGCCCGCGTGAGCCCCGGCGGCAAATACGGCAACATCCGGCGGCAAGCTTAAACCGGGGAAGCTGCAGGCATCGATCTTGGGTTGAATATCCCGGCATGACCGATTGCCCTTCAGGCTATAGGTTTGTTCAATTCCAGGCGCCGCATGGCGGGCCTTCCCTTCAATATCCGCTTTCTCGGCAATCAGCTTGGCTTTCAGGTCGGTCAACCCGGAGTATATTTTTTCCACCTGCTGATTTGCCAATTCAGATTTGGGTTGGTCGCGGAACGGGTTTGGTGTTGTCCGATCCCATTCGAGCACGCGATCAAGAATGCGGAGAAAGTTCGCTGTGTCCTGGAATGCGTAATTGTTAATCGGCACGCCGATCGTCATCATCATGATCGTGAGGAGTTGCCCGCGATCGCCTTTTTCGAAAACCAGTTGGTATCGAGTGCGGAGTTGTGCCGCATAAAACCAGAAGACCGCTTCGTCCTTCTTCCCTTGCTGAAAAAGGATGATGGCCGGCGAAAACAGTTCCAAGGGTTCCTTGAGCGTCGTCGGCGCGCGAATTATTTCCTCGGCAGCGGCAAGTGCGATTACCGGGTCGCAAGACTGGAGACGATCCCGAGCGGGGGTATTGTTGCCGGCCCATGAGGTTGCGGGCTGAAGAATGGGGAGCAGCGTAATAAATAGCGCCAGCCTTACGCGCCTCATCTCAGTAACTGCCGATGCTAGCGCCCGGCATGGCCGCGGAAGACCCTGGCGGCAGCGGCCTCGTCTGAATGGACCCGGCGGAAGGTGCCATTGGCACCGGGGGTGCTTTCATGGGTCTTTGTGTCGCGTCGGCGTCTCTGCACAAGGTTTTGGTGCCATCGTGAAACACCAGGTGGAATGTCTCCACCTTGTTCACCTTGGCATACGCTGGATCCTGGCAGTCGAAATTATCGGCCTGCCCGATGAGCCTGATGGCGTCTCCCTTGCCAAGATCGACAATCATGTCGTTGGCGCAACCGAAGAGAAGCGGTAGTGCTAGGACAGACACTGCTGTTTTGAACCTTCTAGCGAGCGGCATCATCTTTTTCCTTGTAGTCGGGAAGGGATGCCATATCTCGCTCACCGTGCAGACTTGGATCGTACCCCGTGGTGTTGACTTGTTTTACGGTTCTACCGCACGCTTCGTAGGTCCAGGTTTCGCGGACTCCACGCCCCTTTATGTACTCGCATGTGACTTTGATGGCTTCGACGTGCGTGCAATCTCGAGTTCGTCCGCCATATTCGCTCCAGCGAGCCGCCATGTCTTCCAGGGAAATGGTTCTGTATTCGGGGCATCGCGTGCCTTCGTATGTCACCGGAGTTGACGGGTCGCGCTTCTTGAATCGATCTGCGAATGGTTCTCGTATGGGCTTGGTTTCATCCTGCGATCCCTCGAAGTAACGCTGCACCGCTGAATCGGCATACCAGTCCTTCGTTTTGTAAAAGGATCGTCCATGGTCAGGCGTCAGTGACAATGCAAGAAGATTCTTGACCCCGGCGCTATTTCCGCAGTTACTGACTGACTTGCCATCGACGATGGCGTGAAAGCCGTCATATTTCGCCAGCGGCTTTGATGGATCGCTACCGATAACTTCAACGGTATCCGAACGGGCATCAGCGAACGTATAGAAGTCAAAGCCTTGGATCTTCAGCGCCGCTGGCATTGACACTGGCGTGTCGGTCGCCACCAATTTGTATTTGCTGATCGGCGTCGTGGTTATTTCCAGGGCCAGGCAAAATTCCGGCTGTGCTGGCGGCTCATTGAGCATTGTAATTTGACCGCCAGCTAGAACCGCGACGGGCGCTGCGCTTGGTGCGCCCTGGTCGCTGCGGACAGGAACAGAATTGAAGTTGAGTTTCTGGATGCAATTCGAATGCCCTCTGGGCGCCAGGTAATACAGGCGATAGCGGTCTCCTGACCATCCCTTGGCATCCAGGTGCCCTGTGTTCGAATATTCCCCTGGAAACATGGGATCCGTCATGCTGCGCGGCTTCATCTCAAATTCGATGAACGAGTATTTCCAGTTCAGCAGGGCTATCTGGGCCATTTCATCAAAGGTCGACGCGTGAAGAATGTCGAGGCCGGGATGGCTTGGAATGTTCTTGATCCGTCGGAAATTTGAGATGCCATCGTAGTCCATGGCAACAAGGAAGCCGTCGGTCGGTGTAGGTGCCTTGGGCTGGATCGCCATGCTGGTCTTGCTCACTTCACTGCATTGCACATTCAGTGCGGTCGGTTTCAGGCTGCTGATGTCATTCGTTACATGGATCGCGAAGGGAAAGATAAATAGCAGCGCCATCACCGCCACTTGCGTGATGCGACGTGATTGTTTGTCTGTAGCTTTGCGCCCGGCTAAATACGCGATGGCCAGTGCGATCAGGAGCCAGATCGCTGTTCTTCCGATGGACGGGCCGGACAGCCACGCCAGAAGCCAAACGATGGACAGAAAAATGCCGGTGATGCCGATGATGATTATCTTCATGAAGCGTGGGTTCCTATGGTGGCCGTTCGCAAGCTGCTCGCTAGTTGCTGTGTTCGATCAGATTTCATGCCGCTTCTGCTTGGTTCATAGTGATGTGCTTGGTGTCGCCTATTTGAAGCAATGAGCAGGACGGCAAATGTTCCAATTTTCAGAAGTGTCGGGCGCATCAAAATCCTCTTCGAGAAAGTCCTGCTGGGCGAGCGGGCGGGCCTTATGTGACCTAGGGTTGCCTACAAGGGGCGCACACAAGAATTTGCCTTGCACCTCAGCATTCTGTTGAAGTCATAGACTGTCGAATGCCCTGGATTCCCTTGGGGTTGCGGCACCCCTTTCGGGATCAAAAACGTTGCCGACTGGGCGCCGAACAACCCTGCTGGATAGGTATATTCCGCAAGCACGACATAAGCGTCGCGCATCTCTGGCTTTGGTGGATCCGCCTTGCGGGCAGCTGGTTGCGCAAGAGTTTGAATCAAGGCACTGGACCATGCTTCGGCGTCGGCAGCGGTAGCCTTTCGGAGAAGCCCCTTGAATACCGCTTCTTCGAGCGCTGCTTTGCCAGCGAGCTGAGCGGAGTCGTCGCGGAATGGCTCGGCGGATGCGCCGGATGACGCCTTGATTCTGGTGTTTGCCGGCATGGCGGCACCGATCACCGCTCGCCCGTCTATTGCTGGATATACCGTATCCACGGGACGCCCGAATATCCGTCTGGCAAGTCGATTCAGTTCCTCCAGCTTATCCTTGGTGACGTAAAAATATTCGCATGGCCCGCGATTATCGTAGGTGCTTGTCAATTGCATGATGTTCTGGTTCAAGCCGCCGGAGACAACCTGCTTGTGGTATCCGCTAATCAATACCGCAAGCACCTTGGTTTCGGGCGACAGATTTATGTTCCAAATCGTGGGCTCATAAGCGCCCAGCATCAGCACAACGGACTTTCCGGGCTGGTTCACATCAACGTCAATCTGGGTGGCTGTGTGTCCGCTCTGATCGATCTGATATGAGAGTTGCCTGCCGCTATAGCCGCCTGCTGCATACACGACAAAATCCGACGGGAGTTTCCCGGCAAACTTCAGGCATGCATCCATTCGTTCTGCCGGCTGGGCCGGAAGGCTTGATGTGACGGGGGGCGCTCTCTCCATCTCTCCTTGCGCTGAAGCGCGTCTGGTTCCCGTTGGAAGTGGCAGGGGCGGTGCTGACGGCGCGCTGACGGGTTGCGTGCTGCTCATACTGTCCGGTGGTGCCATTACTGGCTGCGGTGGCATTGCTGGCTGGGGGCGTGCCGCTCTTTGTGCTTCAGCAGCGCGCCGAGCTTGTTCCTGCGCCTTATAAAGGCTGGCGCGCTTATGCTGGGATGAGTAGAAAAGCGCAATCGCGATGGCGATGCCGCAAATCAAGAACCAAAGCCAGTTGGTGCTTTCCGGTTCCTTTGCTCTTATATATACGCCAGCTTTCGGTTGCGATCCATCGACCGAGCTTCCACCCGTTGGGCGCGTTCCCTGATCGAAGCGTTGTCCTGGAACATACTTCTCGGCTGCAGGCGGCGACGATGGTTCGCCTGCTGTCGATGGGGCGGGTTCCGGAACCTGGATGGGATCCGGGATTCGTTCCGCCTTGGGTGGTATCGGTGCAAACCAGGCAACCCCCATGAACACCATGCCGGCAACGATAAAGGCAATGATGTTTCCGAGCTGACCCAGGGTCCCGAAGTCGAAAAGAACCAGCTTGATCGCGGCTACTACCAACAATCCCGCGCCGACACTCCACAAGGATCGATCTTTCGTGCTCGTTCCCCACCAAGCCATCCCGGAACCGAAAATGACCCACATCAGCGAAACGACTGCTGGCAGGTGCATTTTGTTGATGTCCGCCGCCGTCATGATGGCTTGATCGGGGCCGAACCCGCGCAGCAGCATTGCTTGCAAAACAAGCGCTACGGACAAGACCGTTGCCGCCCCGATGGCCAGACTTACGCTGGACTGTTCCCGGGTGCGCCTGCTCACATAGGCAATCAAGTAGCCGAGCGCCAGGATTTCGAACGCGATTGGCAAAATGCCGCGCTCGATGTTGAATAACGTGACCCAGAGAAGAGCGGCGGCGGTGAAGTACACGTGCAGCGGTTGGATCCGGTCATTCCAGCGCGGGCTTGCGTTCTGCCAATAACGCCCCGCCAGGCCGGCGGCCGCGATCCCGATCATGGCAATCGTGAGTTCATAGAAATCGGCATTGGTGCCAACAAATTCAGCTGTTGAAAACGCCCAGGGCAGCAATGCAAATGGCAGCAGGCCGATTGCGATCGTCGGGGAGAAATCACCGCTGCCTTGCTCTGAGGCTGAACGGCTGGATCGCGCAAGACCGAGCAGCACCGCGGCCGTGATAACCATATACGCAAGGGCCACGTAATTGGATGCGTCAGGGGCGGCCCACCATCCCGTCCCGATGGTGGCAAAAATCAACAAGCCGCCCACAATGGCCGTTCCGGGAACCCTGTCGCCAAGCCAAATGTACAGCGTTAGCGCGCCGAGGACGATCCCGTAGCTCAATTGCGGCAGGTAGTCGATGTCCAGGCGGGCCAACTCAGCAGCGCAAGCCAGAAGCATCCAGATCGCGCCGATGGTATGCAGCGTGATGGCAAAGCCGATTTGGCGGCGTATTCCGATTCTCGCCGCAGCTATCATCAGAATGCCCGCAATCAGGCGGTACGAGAACAGCTCGTTTAGGAATGCGTGGGCAGGCGTGAGGCTGGTGACGGATTGAATGATGTACAGGCTGCCGAACACCGTTGCGGCGCCGCAGGCAATCTCTTCAACTCGACGCAGGCCTTCCTGACGCGACGCGATAGCCAGCGCGATCACCGACAGAGCGAGTCCAGCCAGCAGCCATGGCACGTCATGGAAATAGGAGAGCGCCGCGGCGATCGCCAGCACTGCGGCAACCAGGGCATGGCGATTTGATTCGGGGTTTTTGCGGGCATAGAGGATGCCGGCCGCCAGCGCCCACAGGAGCGCCAGCGCGCCAAGCCCGATTGCGCCTTCCGTGTGTACGTCGGGTGCGATCTTCAGCGTCAGCCCCGCCGCCACCAGCGGCAGCATCGTGAAGTAGGCAATGTCAAACTGGATGAAGCGAGCGGAACGGGTGAATTTGTTCTCGAGCAGCGGCATCGCCAAATGCACGGCCGTCAGCGCGATCAGCAGCGGCTGCATGATCCCGTAATGGTGTGGCTCGTAGAACTTTCCGTCCCAGGCAAAGAACATCGCCCCTGCCAGCGTGAACAGGAAGCTCAGATGGATGAGCGGACGCCAGCCGCGCAGCGTGACCATGATCAGGCTAAGCACACTGGCAGCGAGGTAGTACCCGTACACGGGAAGCACGCCCGGCGTCCCGAGTGCGAACTTTGGCGCGATGTAGGCGCCAACCATGGCCAGGATCGCCACCGACATCACGTTGCTCTGGATGGCAAAGACCCCGGCGGCCACCGCAACTAGGGCCAATAAGGACAGCGCATTGACGTCCGTGATGTAGTTGAAAAACCCGTAGGCGCTGTAGGCTGTCAGATAGGCAACACCGAATGCGGCGCCGGCCAGTGCCAAGTGAATGGCTCGACGTTGCGGCCGAGACTTCAGCATCATGGATCCAAAACCCAGCAAGGCGGCGGCAATGACACCCGACCCGAGTTTCATCTCCGGCGGAGCCTGGATGTTTTCGAAGGCATACCGCAAGAGCGCGCCTATACCAATGATCATCAGGCCGGCGCCGACCTTGGCTGGCCAGTTGCCTGTTGTCAACCAGGTCAGTAACCCCGCCGGACGAAATTGCAACTTGGCGTCGTTACTTCCCGACTCGTAGGTCAGAACGGCTGCGAACAGGGCGGCGACGATCAGAACAAGAATAAGTGGCGTCATGTTGTTGGACCTGGTTTGTTGGTTGGCTTGCGGTTCTGGTGCGTTTCTCTTGCAGTTGATAGTGGCTCTACGCCATTGCGCCACGAAGCAGCGTGACTTTGTCTTGCAGTTGCTCCGGCGTGGCATCCGTGGCTTGAACGGGGTCACCCGCAACGAGCTCGATTTTCGAGAACAGGCCGCGGCGCAGCGGCTTGGTCATAGCCGGTCCATCCTTTCGCGAGAAGAAGCTGCCCCACAATCCGCGCAAGGCAAGGGGGATGACCGGCACCGGGTTGCGCTCCAGGATGCGGGTGATACCCGGGCGGAAGGGGTTGATGTTCCCGTCAGCGGTGATCTTGCCTTCGGGGAATATCCCGATCAGATCGCCGGCATCGAGGGCCTTGCCGATTTCGCCGAAGGCGGCTTCCATCATGGCCGGATTCTTCTTGGCCGAGGCGATCGGAATCGTCTTGCCGGTGCGGAAGACAAAGTTCGCGATCGGCAGGCGAAAGATGCTGTGGTCCATCACGAAGCGGATCGGCCGACGGCAGGCCGCGGTAATCACCAGGGCATCGACGAAGCTAACGTGATTGCAGACGACGACGGCCGGACCTTCCTCGGGGATGCTGTCGAGATTCCTGACGCGCAGGTGATACACCGTGTGAATCAGCACCCAGACGATAAACCGCAGCAGGAATTCCGGCACCAGCCCGTAAATGAAGACGGCCACCGCGGCATTGCACACGGCGGCCACGGCAAACAGCATGGGGATGCTGAGGCCGGCGGCCAGCATGCCGGAGGCTGCCAGCGCGCCTACGACCATGAAGAGGGCATTCATGATGTTGTTGGCGGCAATGATCCGGGCGCGGTGTTCCGGATGCGATCGCTGCTGCACCAGCGCATACAGGGGCACGATGAAGAAGCTGCCGAAGATGCCGATCAGGGACAGGTCGATCAGCACCCGCCAGGTAGCGCCGGTTTGCAGCAGAGCCAGTGCGCCCAGCGGTATTGGCGCCGGCGTCGCGGGAGAGGCCAGCGCGAGGTCGAGCGCAAAGAGGGTCATGCCGATCGAGCCCAGCGGCACCAGGCCCAGTTCCACCCGGTGGTCGGACAATTTCTCGCACAACAGGGAACCCATGCCGATGCCGAAGGTGAAGGTGGCCAGCAGGAGGGTAACCGCCGTTTCGCTGCCGCCCAGTACGTTCTTGGTATAGGCCGGGAACTGGGCGAGGAACAGCGCGCCGAACAGCCAGAACCAGGAGATGCCCATGATGGACAGGAATACAGTCCGGTTCTCCTGGGCGAATCGAACGTTGCGCCAGGTTTCCGTGACTGGATTGAGGCTGATGATCAAATCCGGCGCTGGCGGGGTCGCATCCGGAATGGCGCGCGACGCCAGGTAGCCGCCGGTGGCGATGACCAGTCCGGCGCCGACGATCCATGCCGTGCCGTCGCTGCTTCCGGCGAGCAGGCCGCCGAGCAGGGTTCCGATCAGGATGGCGATGAAGGTGCCGGCTTCGATCAGCGCATTGCCGCCCACCAATTCATCGCTCTTCAGGTGCTGCGGCAGGATGGCGTACTTGACGGGGCCGAACAGCGTGGAATGCAGTCCCAGCAGGAACAGGCTGGCAAACAGGGTTTCCAGGCTGTGCAGGGCCAGTCCGGCGCCGGCGACCACGACGATGCCGATCTCCAGCAGCTTCACCATCCGGGCCAGGCGGGCCTTGTTGTACTTGTCGGCCAGTTGTCCGGCGGTAGCGGAAAACAGGAAGAAGGGCAGGATGAAGATGCCCGCGGCAAGATTGGCCAGCAGCTCCGGTTTCAATGTGGTCCAGCTCGCGGCCTGAAAGGTCAGGAGGACCACCATGGCGTTCTTCAGCACGTTGTCGTTCAGTGCGCCGAGGAATTGCGTCACGAATAGCGGAGCGAACCGGCGCGCGCGCAGCAGACTGGATTGTGAACTCACGATCGACCTCGTAACATCTTGTTTGTCATGGTGATATGTGTGCTTATGTCGATATGTCAAGTAAAATTTTGACTACGTCGATTCCTTGACGTAGTCGATCACGTTACCAAAGACGGTCAGTAGCCAGTCCCGGTCAACCCAGAACCAGACTTCCTTGCCGATCTTTTCCGACTGCAGTACACGTGCTTCGCGCAAAACCTTCAGATGGTGCGATACCGTCGACCGTGTCAAGGTGGATACCTCGGCCACCTGCCCCACATTCAGGCGTTCGCCGGGTTCGAATAACAACAGAATGCGCTGTCGGTGCTCATCACCAAGGGCAGTGAATACTTTGGACATGGCCTTCCAACGTACAGGGATGGCGCGGCGGTAATCTTCTCTCATGTCGATGAGTGTAGTTATGTCATTTGTTCGTGTCAACCAATTTTTCGCTGGTTCTGCGCTTTCAAAGCGTCGAACCTAGAGTGAGATATTGTCGGCAATTTCATTAAACTGACATCCTGCCACTATGCAAATTGGAAGGCAACCATGGAGGTCCGCTAATGGCCGGAACTTGCCTGTCAAGCAGTCTGGCTCAATGTCGGATCTCGCTGCATTGTCGGCTCCAGCGCTCAGTGCGCTGCATCCCAGTTGGCGCCTACCCCCATTTCCACCAGCAGCGGCACCTTGAGTCTTGCCACGCCGCCCATCAGCTTCGGTAGTGCCGCGCGCACGGCTTCAAGTTCGTCTTCCGGCACTTCGAGCACCAGTTCGTCATGCACCTGCAGCACCAGCAGGGTTTGCAGTTCTTGTGCGTCGAGCCAGTCCTGCACCGCCAGCATGGCGCGCTTGATCAGGTCGGCCGCCGTGCCCTGCATCGGCGCGTTGATCGCGGCGCGCTCGGCGCCCTGGCGGCGGCCGGCGTTGGACGACTTGATCTCCGGCAGCCACAGGCGGCGGCCGAAGACGGTTTCGACATAGCCCTTGTCGCGGGCGATGGCCCGGGTTTCCTCCATGTAGCGGGCGACGCCGGGATAGCGGGCGAAGTAGCGGTCCATGTAGGCGGCGGCGGCGGTGCGATCGACGCCGATCTGCTTGGCCAGGCCGAAGGCGCTCATGCCGTAGATCAGGCCGAAATTGATCGCCTTGGCGGCGCGGCGCTGTTCGCTGCTGACCTCGATCGGCGTCAGGCCGAAGACCTCGGCCGCCGTGGCGCGATGCACGTCTTCGCCCTGTTCGAAGGCTTCCAGCAGGCGCGGATCGTCGGACAGGTGGGCCATGATGCGCAATTCGATCTGCGAATAGTCGGCGCTGAGGATGCGGTGGCCGGCCGGCGCGACGAAGGCCGAGCGGATGCGGCGGCCTTCCGGGCTGCGGATCGGGATGTTCTGCAGGTTGGGGTCGGAGGACGCCAGCCGTCCCGTTACGGCGACGGCCTGGGCGAAGCTGGTATGGACGCGGCCGGTGGCCGCGTCGATCATCTTCGGCAGCTTGTCGGTGTAGGTATTCTTCAGCTTGGCCAGGCTGCGGTGCTCGAGGATCTTCTTCGGCAGCGGGTAGTCCTCGGCCAGTTTTTCCAGCACTTCCTCGTCGGTCGAGGGTCCGCCCGAAGGCGTCTTCTTCACCACCGGCAGGCCTTGCTGGTTGAACAGGATCTCGGCCAGCTGCTTCGGCGAATTCAGGTTGAAGGGCTGCCCGGCCAGCAGTTGCGCCTCCGCTTCGAGGGCCATGATCTTTCGTCCGAGTTCATCGCTTTGCTGCGCCAGCGTTGCTGCATCGATCAGCACGCCATTGCGCTCGATGCGAAATAATACTTCCGCCACCGGCAGCTCGAGGTCGCGGTAGAGGCTTTCCAGTTGCGGCTCCGCGGCAAGCTGCGGGCGCAGTACCTGATGCACGCGCAGTGTGACGTCGGCATCCTCGGCGGCATACTCGGCGGCGCGGGCGACCTCGACCTGGGCGAAGGAGATGCGGTTGGCGCCCTTGCCGGTGACGGCGTCGTAACTGATGGTTTTCAGCCCGCAATGGCGCGCGGCAAGCGAACCGAGGTCGTGCGGCTTGTCTGATTCCAATACGTAGGATTGCAGCAGCGTGTCCTCGATGATGCCGCGCAATTCCACGCCGTGATTGGCGAAAATGTGACGGTCGTACTTGAGGTGCTGGCCCAGCTTGGCATGGCGTGCGGATTCCAGCCATGGCTTGAGCCGCGCCAGGGTTTCGGCGAAGGGCAGTTGCATCGGCGCGCCGGCGTAGCAGTGGCCGAGCGGCAGGTAGGCGGCATGCACAACATCTCCTTCGGCGATGGCGAAGGAGATGCCCACCAGACGCGCCTGCATCGGGTCGAGGCCGGTGGTTTCGGTGTCGAGCGACACCAGCGTGGCGGTATCAAGGCGGGCCAGCCAGGCGTCGAGTTGTGACGGCTCGATGATGCATTCATAGCCGCTGCGGTCGGGTTCGACGTGGGCGGCGGTTTCAAGAGTTGGTGCTGGCAGTACGGCGTTCTGATTGCGCGCCTGCGGCGCAGGCTTTTCACCGCTCAATTCGCGCAGCCAGCCCTTGAATTCCAGCCGCGCATACAGCTCGGCCAGCTTCGCCGTATCCGGCGCCAGCGGCGCCAGATCGGTCACCGCCTGCGGCAGCGGCACATCGCAGACCACGGTAACAAGCTTGACGCCCAGCGGCAGGAAGTCGAGGTGCTTCCTCAGGTTTTCGCCGACCGCGCCGCCGATCTCGTTGGCATGCGCCACGATCGCATCGAGCGAACCGTAAGCGTCCAGCCATTTGACGGCGGTCTTGGGCCCCACCTTGGACACACCCGGCACGCCGTCCGAGGTATCGCCGACCAGCGCGAGGTAATCGACAATGCGCTCGGGAGGCACACCGAATTTGGTCTTCACGCCGGCCGGGTCCAGCGTTTCATTGCTCATGGTATTGACCAGCGTGACGTGCTGATCCACCAGTTGCGCCAGATCCTTGTCGCCGGTCGAAATCACGCAGTCGATGCCGGCCGCGGCAGCCTGTCTGGACAGCGTGCCGATCACGTCGTCGGCTTCGACGCCGCCTATCATCAACAGTGGCCAGCCGGCGGCCCGGATGCACTCATGCAGGGGCTCGACCTGCGCCGCGAGGTCTTCCGGCATCGAGGGCCGGTGCGCCTTGTACGCCGGGTACCAGTCGTCGCGGAAGGTCTTGCCGCGGGCGTCGAACACCACGGCGCGGAAATCTGACTTATAGTCGGTTTCGAGCACACGCAGCATGGACAGCACGCCACGGATGGCGCCGGTGGGCTCACCAGCAGCATTGCGCAGATCGGGCAGGGCATGGAACGCGCGGTACAGATAGGACGAGCCGTCGACGAGCAGAAGCGTGGGCATGGGGGAGCACTACGAAATGAATGAGAAGGACAAGTTACCCAAAAGCGTATCCAAAAGCCTGGGGAAGGGTGCGAAGGGCCTTGAAGCGGTCCCTCCCCAGCAGGCCTCTACCAGTGCGCGCGAAGCCTGGCGGGTGTTTGGCATTATGGCAGAGTTCGTCGAGGCGACCGAGCGCCTGGCGACGGTGCGTCCGGCGGTGTCGATCTTCGGCAGCGCACGCATCACCCGTGATTCCCACTACTACCAGCTCACCGAAAAAATTGCCCGCCTGCTGTCGGATGCAGGCTTTTCGGTGGTCTCCGGCGGCGGCCCCGGCGTCATGGAGGCGGCCAACAAGGGCGCTTTCGAAGGCAAGAGCATGTCCATCGGGCTCAACATCCAGTTGCCACACGAGCAGAAGGCCAATCATTACCAGGACATTTCGCAGAGCTTTCGCCACTTCTTCGCCCGCAAGTACATGTTCGTCAAGGTGGCGGCGGCCTATGTCGTCATGCCCGGCGGCTTCGGCACGCTCGATGAACTGCTCGAAGCCCTGACCCTGATCCAGACCGGCAAGAGTCCGCGCATTCCACTGATTCTGGTCGGCAGCGAGTTCTGGGCCGGCATACTCGGATGGTTCCGCGAGCGGCTGGTGGCCGAGAACATGATCAATCCCGAGGATGTCGATCTGCTCCAGGTCATCGACGATCCGGAGGGCGTGGTGGCAGCGATTTTCGATCACTACGAAGCGCGCGGTTTCGGTCCGCTGCCCGAAGAGCACGAATTGCTGCTTAACCTTTGATAAACTGACTGGAATTCTTGAGGGACATCCCATGCGCCACCTGATCCTTGTTCTGCTGTCTGCCGTGGCACTTAATGTTGCCGCGCAGACCCGGCCGCCGAAGCTGGAGCCTATTCCCGAGCCGCCACCGCCGCCGGCTGGCTCCTTGAACGAATCGATGGAACCGCAGGTCACCATCACCAAGCGCGGCCAAGACAAGGTCGAGGAATTCCGCATGAGCGGCAAGCTCTACATGCTCAGGGTTACCCCGCCGCATGGCGTCTCCTACTACCTGATCGACAACGCCGGCGATGGCAGCTTTAGCCGCCAGGATTCCCGTGATTCCGGCCTGCGCGTGCCGATGTGGGTGATAGGCACGTTCTGACGTCCCGCCACCGTAATTCCGATCCCGGCCTGGCGCCGGGATTTTTTCTGATGCCGGATCCCTGACCATGACACTTCTGCCCTCGCCGAAAAAGATTGCTTCCTTCCATCCGCCGTTGCGCACCCTGATGGGTCCCGGTCCGTCGGAAATGCACCCGCGCACCATTGCCGCGCTGGGCCAGCCGGTGATCGGCTATCTCGACCCGATATTTGTCGGCATGATGGACGAGTTGAAGGATCTCCTGCGCTATACCTACCAGACGAAGAATCCGCTGACCTTCCCCGTCTCCGGCCCCGGCTCGGTGGGTATGGAGCTTTGTTTCGTCAATCTCGTCGAGCCCGGCGACAAGGTCATCGTCTGCCGCAACGGGGTTTTCGGCGGGCGCATGATCGAGAATGTCGAGCGTGCCCGCGGCGTTGCCGTAGTGGTCGAAGATGCCTGGGGCGAGCCGGTCGATCCACAGAAACTGGCCGATGCGCTGAAGGCCCACCCGGATGCGAAGATCGTCGCCTTCGTTCATGCCGAAACCTCTACCGGCGCTCAGTCGGATGCGAAGACGCTGATCGCCCTGACACGGGATGCGGGCGCACTGTCCATCGTCGATGCCGTGACCTCGCTTGGCGGCACGCCGGTGCTGACCGATGAGTGGGGTGCCGACGCGATCTACTCGGCCAGCCAGAAGTGCCTCTCCTGCACGCCGGGTCTGTCGCCGGTATCGTTTTCGGACGCCGCCATCGCCCGCGTCAAGGCGCGCAAGACCAAGGTGCAGAGCTGGTTCATGGATCTGAATCTGGTGATGGCCTACTGGGGCGAAACACAGCGCACCTACCACCACACGGCGCCGGGCAATAGCCTCTACGCCCTGCACGAAGCCCTGCTGCTGCTGCGCGAGGAAGGCCTCGAACACGCCTGGGCGCGCCACCAGCGCCATCACCTGGCGATCAAGGCCGGCCTCGAAGCCATGGGCCTCAAGTTCGTGGTCAGGGAAGGCGCGCGTCTGCCGCAGATGAATGCCGTGCATGTGCCCGAGGGCGTTGCCGAAGCCGAAGTGCGCAAGCGATTGCTGAACGAGTTCAATCTCGAAATCGGCGCCGGCCTCGGGCCGCTCGCCGGTAAGATCTGGCGCTTCGGCTTGATGGGTTATTCCTGCAAGGCGGAAAACGTCATGCTCTCGCTGTCGGCGCTGGGCTCTGTGCTATCCGACATGGGCTGTGCGGTCGAAGTCGGTCAGGCCGAAGCCGCTGCGCACCAGGCCTACGCGGCCCAGCATGCGGCGGCGGCCAAAGCCAAGGCGGGCAAGAAACCGGCATGAGCGGTTCCGCGGTCGCCGCGCCGCCAGCGCCGACTTTCGACATCACCCGCTACGGTCAGGTCTTCACGCCGCCCGTGATCGTCGACCGGATGCTGGCGCTGCGACGAAACAAGGGCCGGGTGCTCGATCCGGCCAGCGGCGACGGGGCATTCTCCGCGCGCATACCCGGCTGCGTGGCGATCGAGCTCGATGCCGCGCACTGCCCCGCCGGCGCGCTCAACATCGACTTCTTCGCCTATCCCGAGTCCGAGCAGTTCACCACCGTCATCGGCAACCCGCCCTACGTCAAGGCGCGCGACATCCTGCCGGAAACCGCGATCCGGCTCGGCTCCAGCCTGCTCGACGGCCACGCCAACCTCTACCTGCATTTCATCGAGAAATGCGTGCGTCATCTCGTCCCCGGCGGCGAGCTGATCCTCATCACGCCGCGCGATTTCCTCAAAGCCACGGGTGCCGGGCGGCTCAACACCTGGCTGTTCGACCAGGGCACGATCACCGATTTCGACGATCTCGGCGACGCCAGAATTTTCGCCGGCGCCACGCCCAACTGCGCCATCTGGCGCTTCGAAAAAGGCAATGCCAGCCACCGCCTGCGGGATGGCCGGCGCATGGCGCTGTCCGGCGGCCAACTGATGTTCACTCGCGGCATCTACAGCCTGCCGCTGGCCAGCGTGTTTGCCGTCAAGGTCGGCGCCGTGTCCGGAGCCGATGAAATTTTCAGGAACCAGGAATTCGCCAACACGGAATTCGTCTGGTCAAAAACCGCGCAGACCGGCGCCACAAAACGCATGGTCTACCTCGATCGCGAAGGCCCGCTGGTCTGGCTCGAACAATTCAAGGAACGGCTGCTGGCGCGACGCGTGACGCGCTTCGACGAATCCAACTGGTGGAAGTGGGGTCGCCGCCATCATGTGTCGGCCGATCCGCGCATCTACGTCAATGGCCGCACGCGCAATCCGCAACCCTTCTTTCTCCATCCCTGCAACAACTACGACGGCGCGGTGCTGGCGCTGTTTCCGCACCGCACGAAAATCAAGGTTGCCGACCTCAAACGCCTGGCCGGGATGCTCAACGACGTGGACTGGAGCGAACTCGGTTTCGTCTGCGATGGCCGCTTCCTCTTCTCGCAGCGCAGCATGGAGCAGGCCCTGCTGCCCGAGGCCTTCGCCGAATTTGCGGTCAAAGGTCTGGTGTAAGATTCAGTGAAACGTGAAACGTGAAACGGGAGTCACGTTTCACTTTTCACATTTCACGGCATCTCTGAATATGGTTCCACACCTCACCACCGCCCTGACCGGACCGCTGCTTGAACTCGAGCGGCGCATTCTCGACAACGACACCACGGTCGAGCGTTGGCTGCGTACGCAGTGGCTGGAGCACACGCCACCCTTCTACAGTTCGGTCGATTTGCGCAACGCCGGCTTCAAGCTGGCGCCGGTCGATACCAATCTGTTTCCCGGCGGCTTCAACAACCTGAACCCGGCCTTCCTGCCGCTGTGCGTGCAGGCGGCGATGTCGGCGATCGAGAAGATCTGCCCCGAGGCGCGCAATCTGCTGCTGGTGCCGGAGAACCATACGCGCAACCAGTTCTACCTGATGAACGTGGCGCGCCTGGCCACCATCCTGCATCACACCGGGCTCAACGTGCGCATCGGCAGCCTGCTGCCGGAGATCACGGAACCCACCACGCTCGACCTGCCTGACGGCCAGAAACTGGTACTGGAACCGCTGAAGCGCATCGGCAGCGAAGGCCGCCGGCTCGGCCTGGACGGTTTCGATCCCTGTGCCGTGCTGCTCAACAACGACCTGTCGGGCGGTGTGCCGGAGCTGCTGCAGAACATCAACGAGCAGTTCCTGATTCCGCCGCTGTGGGCCGGCTGGCACGTGCGCCGCAAGTCCCTGCATTTCGCCGCCTACCAGGACGTGGCGATCAGCTTCGCCAGGGAGCTGGGCATCGATCCCTGGCTGATCAATCCCGAGTTCGAAGTCTGCGGCAAGGTCAATTTCCACGAGCGCGCCGGCGAGGAATGCCTGGCAGCCAACATCGATACCCTGCTCTATCGCATGCGGGCCAAGTACAAGGAATACGGCATCGAGTCCGAGCCCTTCGTCATCGTCAAGGCCGACGCCGGCACCTACGGCATGGGCATCATGACGGTCAAGGACGCGAGCGAGGTGAAGAACCTCAACCGCAAGCAGCGCAACAAGATGGCGGTGGTCAAGGAAGGCATGGCGGTGACCGAGGTCATCATCCAGGAAGGCGTGCCGACCTTCGAGCGGGTCGATGAAGGCACCGCCGAGCCGGTCGTGTACATGATCGACCGCTATGTAGTCGGCGGCTTCTACCGCGTCAATACCGGACGCGCCATCAACGAGAACCTCAACGCCCCGGGCATGACCTTCAAGCCGCTGGCCTTCGACACGGGCTGCAGTCTCCCCGATGCCCAGCTTGAGCCCGACGCGCCACCCAACCGCTTTTATGCCTATGGGGTAATTGCGCGGCTGGCGATGCTGGCGGCTTCGCTCGAACTCGAGCGCGCCGCGCCGACAGAACCATGATGACTATTCATCATTTCCCTGCCCGAAGGGCGGGGCAAATCAGTCACCTCCACCGCTCGGCGGGGGGCGTAGGCGGGAATTCGCGCAGCACTGCTGCGTGCCGCCGAAGCCGGCTTGCTGTGCAAAGCAAGCCGTGGGCGGCTGGGAGGGGGTGCGCATTCGCTGGGCGAGCTTCATGTCGCCCCACAGGGGCAACATGAAGCTCGCGTTCATCCTCGACCCGCTGGAAAGCCTCAAGGCCTACAAGGATTCGTCTGTGGCCATGATGCGCGTGGCGGCCAGGCGCGGCCACGAAGTGTGGGCCATTCAGCGCAGCGCACTGACCTGGCGCGACGCCTGCGTCGCGGCGCGTGCGCAGAAAATCGTTCCGGGCAAGGAAGACGAGCCCTGGTACGCCGTGGCCGAGGAAGCGGTGCTGCCGCTTACGGCCTTCGATGCGGTGCTGATGCGGCAGGATCCGCCCTTCGATTTCGAATATGTCGCCGCCACCTGGCTGCTGGAGCGTGCCGAGGCGGAAGGCGCGCGCATCTGGAACAGGCCGCGTTCGATCCGCGACCATTCCGAAAAGGTGGCGATCACCGAGTTCCCGCAATACGTGCCGACCACGCTGATTGCCCGCGACCCGGACGACATCCATGCCTTCATCGACGAACTGGGCGATGTCATCCTGAAGCCGCTCGACGGCATGGGCGGCAGCAGCATCTTCCGCGTGCTGAAGGACGATTCCAACCGCAACGTGATCGTCGAAACCCTGACCAACTTCGGCAGCCGCAGCATCATGGCGCAGCGCTACCTGCCGGCCATCAGCCAGGGCGACAAGCGCATCCTGCTGATCGCCGGCGAGCCGGTGCCCTACTGCCTGGCGCGCATTCCGAAGCCTGGCGAATCGCGTGGCAACCTCGCCGCCGGAGGCAAGGGCGTGGCCCGCCCGCTGCTCGGCCGCGACCGCGAAATCGCCGAGGCGCTGGCGCCCATACTCTGGGCCCGCGGCCTGCTGATCGTCGGCCTCGACGTGATCGGCGACTGCCTTACCGAGATCAACGTTACCAGCCCCACCTGCTTTGTCGAGATTGCCCAGCAGACCAGGTTCGATGTTGCCGCCACCTTGATCGACGCGCTGGAACGGGAGTGCCGGGAGTGCGCCAACTCCTGATCCTGTTCGTCGCGGCGTCCCTGCTCGTGGCATGCGGGCAGCCGGCGCCGTGGCGGCAGGAGTCCTATGTTTTCGGCACCCGCGTCGAACTGCTGATCGCCGGGGTGCCGGAAGCGCAAGCCCGTGCCGCCGGCAGTCGCGTCCTGCAGGAATTCGACCGCTTGCACCGCAGCTATCACGCCTGGCAGCCATCCGGGCTGTCGGCCTTGAATGAGGCCATCGCCGCGGGGCGCACCCACGAAGTCACGGCGGAGTTCGCCGCCTACATTCGCGAGGCGCAAAGTGTCGCCGCCGCGGGCGACCACCTGTTCGATCCCGGCATCGGCCGCCTGATCGCCCTATGGGGCTTTCAGACCGACGACATCCAGCCGCGCCTGCCCGATCCCGACGCGCTCAATGCGCTGGTCGCGCAGCATCCGTCGATTGCCGACCTGCGTGTGGAAAGCAATCGCGTCAGCAGCCGCAACAAGAGCGTCGCTCTCGACTTCGGCGGCTATCTCAAGGGCGTTGCCCTCGACCGCGCAGCAGCATTGCTGAAGCAGGATGGCATTGCCAACGCCCTGATCAATATCGGCGGCAACGTCATGGCGCTGGGTACCCGTGACGCGGGCGGCACGCCCTGGCGCGTCGGCATCCAGCATCCTCGGCCGCAGGGCGTCGGCGGCGCGCCGCTGGCCACGCTGGAGTTGCGCGACGGCGAAGCCATCGGCACCTCGGGTGATTACCACCGCTATTTCGAGGTGGGCGGTCGCCGCTACTGTCACCTGCTGGATCCGCGCACCGGCTTCCCCGCGGATGCGACACAGGCGGTGACGCTGCTGATCGCACCGGGGGTATCTGCCGGCATGCGTTCCGATGCGCTGTCGAAGCCCATTTTCATCGCCGGCAGTGAATGGCGCGGCATGGCGAAAAAACTCGGCGTCGACGCGGTGCTGAGAGTCGGCGCCGACGGAACGGCAAGCGCGACGCCGGCGATGAAGGCGCGCCTCAAGATCGAAGTCCCCGACCTGAAACTGGAGGTGGCGCCATGAGCGAGGATGAAAAACTCCAGCGCGCCGTGCGGCGCACCGTGGGCATCGCTGCCCTGCATCGAATACGCCGCATCGTCGATGCCGACAACGCGCTGGAAGCCGGCAAGCAACGCTGGGCGCGACGGCTGTCGATCATCCTGATCCTTGCGGCCATCCTTGCTCTGGCCTGGATCGTGACGAGGTAGAGCAATCCCCCCGCCCCCTTTCCATGAAAGGGGGTGACTTCGGTTCGCCGGCAATGCCGGCTCCGGGAAGTGACTTGTCCGCCTTGGGGCGGCCCGGCGCCGGACTGCTAGAATGAAAACATGATCGGAATCTTCCTTCTCACCCACAGCACCTATGGCGAAGCGCTGATCCAGTGCGCCTGCCATGTGCTCAACAAGCGCCCCGTGCAGATCGTCCAGCTGGGAGTGGCCGCACAGGATGATCCGCTGGATGCATTGCCGCTGGCGCGCGACATGCTGAAGCTGGTCGATAGCGGTCGCGGTGTGCTGATCCTTACCGACATCTATGGCGCCACGCCGTCCAACCTGGCCATGAAGCTGCTGGAGCCGGGGCGAGTCGAAGGCATCGCCGGCCTCAATCTGCCCATGCTGCTGCGGGCCATTGCCTACCGCGACAAGGACATGGAAACCCTTGTCACCCGTGCCGTCGCCGGCGGTCGCGACGGCGTACTCAACATGCTGAAACACTGAATTCCGATATGCCGCGCATAGAAGCTGAAATCACCAACAAGCTGGGCCTGCATGCCCGCGCCTCGGCCAAGCTGACACAGCTGGCCGGTTCCTTTCCCTGCGAGGTATGGATGGAGCGCGGCAGCCGCCGCATCAATGCCAAGAGCATCATGGGGGTGATGATGCTGGCGGCAGGCAAGGGCTCGACAGTGACCATCGATACCGAAGGCGAGCGCGCCGAAGAGGCACTGCAGGCCATCGTCACGCTCATCGCCAACAAGTTCGGCGAGAACGAGTAGGCGGGACGCGACCATGACTTTCAGCCTTCACGGCCAGGCTGTCTCCGGCGGCATCGCGATCGGTCGTGCGCATCTGGTCTCGCACGCCATGCTGGAAGTCGCCCAGTACCAGCTGCGCGAACGCGACGTGGCGGGCGAACTGATCCGTTTCGACAAGGCCGTGGCGACAGCCCGCGCCGAACTCGACGCGCTGCGCACCGACGCCAGCGTACCCGGCGCACCGGCCGAGCTCTCGGCCTTTGTCGACCTGCACGCCATGATCCTTGGCGATACGGCCCTGACCGACGGAGTGCGCGAGCTGATTCGCGAGCGTCGCTGCAACGCCGAATGGGCCATGGTGCAGCAAATGCAGCAGGTGGTCGACCAGTTCGACGAATTCGAGGATGCCTACCTGCGCGAGCGCAAGCAGGACATCGTGCAGGTGGTCGAGCGGGTGATGCGGGTCCTGCAGGGCAAGGCGCGCAAGCTGGCGCGGCGCAAGGCGGTTGCCGCCGATGACGATCTGATCGTGGTCGCCAATGATCTGTCGCCGGCGGACACCATCCAGTTCAAGAGCCTCAAGATCGGCGGCTTCGTCACCGACCTGGGCGGCAGCACCTCGCATACGGCCATCGTGGCGCGCAGTCTGGCGATTCCGGCGGTGGTCGGCATGCTTCATGCCCGGCCGCTGATCCAGGACGACGACCTGCTGATCGTCGACGGTACGCGCGGCGTGCTGATCGTCGATCCGGATTCCGGGGTGCTTGAAGAGTACCGGCTCAGGAAGACCGAGCTGGAACTCGAGCGCTCCAAGCTCAAGCGCCTGGTGACGGCCCGCTCGCGGACGCTGGATGGCGAGGATGTCGAGCTGCATGCCAACATCGAATTGCCGCAGGACGCGGACCGTGCGAAGGAAGTCGGCGCAGACGGGGTCGGCCTGTTTCGCACCGAATTCCTGTTCATGAATCGCGATGAACTGCCGGACGAAGACGAGCAGTTCGAGGCCTATCGCAGCGTCGCCAGGACGCTGGGCGACAAACCGGTCACCATCCGTACGCTGGACATCGGCGCCGACAAGGAGGCGCGGGCGCTGCGCAATCGCGCCGGCAACCGCAGCGCACCCAATCCTGCGCTGGGCCTGCGCGCAATCCGCTTTTGCCTGGCCGAGCCGCAACTGTTCCTGGTGCAGTTGCGGGCGATCCTGCGGGCTTCCCACTACGGCAGGATTCGCCTGCTGATCCCGATGCTGGCGCATGCCCAGGAGATCGAGCAGACCCTGGCCCTGATCGAACTGGCCAAGATGCAGTTGCGCGATGCGCGGCAACGATTCGACGCCGTCGAAGTCGGCGGCATGATCGAAATCCCCGCCGCGGCCCTGTCGCTCGGCCCCTTTCTGCGCCGGTTGAATTTTCTGTCGATCGGCACCAATGATCTGATCCAGTACACGCTGGCGATCGATCGTACCGATGGTTCGGTCGCCCATCTCTACGATCCGCTGCATCCGGCCGTGCTCAAGCTGATTGCGCAGACCATCCAGGGCGCGCAGCGGGTGGGCATGCCGATCGCGGTTTGCGGCGAAATGGCAGGCGATCCGAAACTGACCAAGCTGCTGCTCGGCATGGGCCTGCGCGAGTTTTCCATGCATCCGGCGCAGCTTCTGGAAGTCAAGCAACAGGTCATGATGGCCGACGCCGCGCAACTGGCGGTTCGCGTCGCGCGGATCCTGAAACTCGACGAACCGGATAAGATCAGCGAACAACTGGATAGGCTCTAAACGTCATGTCAGGTGTCGGCATCGTAGCCGCGCAGCGCGCGCATTTCACCCAGCCTCTTGCGCTCAAGGGCGGCAGCGTGCTGCCCGCCTTCGACCTGGTGTATGAAACCTACGGCACGCTCAACGCCGCCAGGTCGAACGCCATCCTGGTCTGTCATGCACTGTCCGGCCATCATCATGTCGCCGGGCACACGGCCGACGAATTTGGCAAACCCACCGCCAACATCGGCTGGTGGGACAACATTGTCGGCCCCGGCCGACCGCTGGATACCGATCGCTTCTTCATCGTTGGCGTCAACAACCTCGGCGGCTGCCACGGCTCCACCGGCCCGGCCAGTCCCAACCCCGCCACGAACAAACCCTGGGGCGCCGACTTCCCCGTGGTCACCGTCGAAGACTGGGTCGATTCGCAGGCGCGGCTCGCCGACCACCTCGGCATCGGGGCCTGGGCCGTGGTGATGGGCGGCTCCCTGGGTGGCATGCAGGCAATGCAATGGACGCTGTCTTTTCCCGACCGTATCCGCCACGCCCTGGTCATCGCCGGCGCGCCGAAATTGTCGGCCGAGAACATCGCCTTCAACGACGTGGCGCGCCAGGCGATCCTGACCGACCCGGACTTTCACGGCGGCCACTTCTACGAGCACGGCGTGCGTCCCCTGCGCGGCCTGCGCCTGGCGCGCATGCTGGGCCACATCACCTATCTTTCGGACGACCAGATGGCCGAGAAATTCGGCCGCCGCCTGCGCACCGGCGCCGGCAGCTACGGCTTCGACGTCGAGTTCGAGATCGAATCCTACCTGCGCTACCAGGGCGACAAGTTCGCCGGCGTGTTCGATGCCAATACCTATCTGCGCATGACCAAGGCGCTGGATTACTTCGATCCGGCGCAGGATTTCGACGACGACCTGGCGCGCGCGCTGGCCCGCGCCCGCGCCAAATTCCTGGTGATCGCCTTCAGCACCGACTGGCGCTTCTCGCCCGACCGCTCGCGCGAGATCGTGCATGCCCTGGTGCACAACGGGCAGTCGGTGGCCTATGCCGAAATCGACAGCGCCCACGGGCACGACTCATTCCTGATGGACGAGCCGCACTATCACGCCGTGGTCGACAGTTACCTGAAGCGGGTGAAACTATGAGCGCCAACGCCGGGCCGCCCCAAGGCGGCGCAGTCAGAAACATGAAGCCGCATCAGCGGCGAACCGCATTCACCCCTTCCCTCGGGGAAGGGGTTGGGGGAAGGGTAGTCCAATGAGCCCCATCCTCGAACGCGCCGATTTCGACCTCATTGCAAGCTGGGTGCAGCCCGGGGAACGCGTGCTCGATCTGGGTTGCGGCGATGGTTCCCTGCTCAGGCGCCTGATCGAGGAGCGCGGTGCAAAGGGTTACGGCGTCGAACTGGAAGACAGCGCAGTGCTCGCCGCCATCGTCAATGGCATCAACGTGATTCAGGGCAACCTGGAACAGGGCCTGGCGGGATTCGACGACGGCACCTTCAACCATGTCGTGCTCTCGCGCACCCTGCAAACGGTGCGCCACACCGAGCGCATCCTCGGCGAAATGCTGCGCGTCGGCCGTGAAGCGGTCGTCAGCTTTCCCAACTTCGCCTACTGGAAGAACCGCATGGCGGTCATGGGCGGGCGCATGCCGGTGTCCGAAGACCTGCCCTACGAATGGTTCGACACGCCCAACCTGCGCTTCTTCACCCTGCTGGATTTCGAGGCGTTGTGCGCCAAGATGAAGCTCATCATCCGCGAGCGGCAGGTGCTCGATGAGGCCGGCCGCCTGGTGACCGAAGAGCCGAATTTTCTCGGCAGCCTCGCCGTATACCGGCTCGGCCGCTGAAGCCGGACGAGTTCAGGAAATTCAGGGAACCGTCTTCACTTCCGCTGCCGCAGGCACCGCAGCTGGCTCCGGGGTTTCCGGATTTGCAGGCGGGCCGGCCTTGCGCAGTCGCTTTTCCTCTTTCTTGGCCTTCTTGGCCAGATCTCGCTGGCGTTTCTCGAACGAATAATTGGGTTTCGCCATCGGGTACCTCGGTCAGGGTGAAGGGTGGAATGCCCCAATTGTACGGCACTCCTCGTGCAATTCTCCGCCGCGCCTCCGGCGTGGCTTGTTCGATGACCGGCGCCCCGATCGCGGGCCGTTATTCCTCGCAGGAGAGCAAGACCACGTCCGCCGCCTCCTGGCGCAGCGGAATCAGGGCTTGATATGCCGCTGACGAGTGCCAGGCGTTGATGGCCTGCCGGTCGGGGAAACGGATGACGACGACGTCGGCATGTGAATGCTCACCCGCCAGGACCGCGACCCGCTGTCCTCGAAGGACGAGCTCGGCATCCCACGGCTTCAGGGTGGCGGGAACCTGGCCGCGATACTCGGCCCACTTTGCGGCGTCCTTTACGGTGAGGTGCCCAATGACGTACGCAATGCTCATGATGTCGATCTCTCAAAAGGAATCGGGGATGTCCAGGGAAGCGCCAGAGGAATTCTCGTCATCCGCGCCACAGCAGCGCGATTGCGCCGCCCAGGCGGAATACCTGAACATAAATCATCAGCCATGCGCTTACCGGTCAGGCGCTCGCCAACCCACGCCGTAGCGAAGCTCCATGAATGTGAGCGGCCCGGCGCGGCCCGGTTCGCGCACGAGATGCCACATGCGGTCGTGGTCCGGCGGGAAGCACTTGTTGTCAAGGCACGGCACACACATGGCCCCCGGCGCACAAGACTGGCCGGCGGATGCCACCGGGACTCCGAGCCGGTTCAGGATGGCAAAGATGTTCTCGCTGTTCAGCACCGCAAGGGCGACGCTCCCGGGTGGCAGTTCAAGCAAGGCCGTCGCTATCGGCTCGATGGGCGCGCGGCGAGAGATCTGGTCGGTCACGGGCTGCCCATCGAGAATGGAGCCCGGGGCCGGCAACTGAACGATCTGAAGGCCCTGGGCCGCCGCAATGGCCTCGACCATCTGGCGAGTCCGCGTGGTGTGAGTCGCAAAAAGATGCGTGAACCGCACCCCCCTGAACGTAGACGCCAGCAAATCCGCCCTCTGGCGTCCTGTTGCGGTCAGCGGCACCGTGGCCTGGGACGTGTCCGCCTCGGCATGCCGCACGATGACGATCGAGACGGATTGAGTTTGGGCCAATGGCTGACCCATTGTCCACAACTGCGCCGCAAAGGCGATTAACCCGGCGAGCAGCGCGTTGCGACCATGGCTGGAAACAGGCATATGCACCTCCGGTTTGTCGATGGATGCCGGGGAGCGCGTGTTGTGCGCAAGGCCGAAGCCGCGAAAACCCGAGCCCTCGGCCGAAAGGCCGGCATCAGCGGCCCGGCTCTCCCGCGACCAGAGAGCAAGCCATGTTTTCCCCGGCTCAAAGAACGTAATCGACGGCGGTGTCTCAAGTCGAGGCAGGCCAAGGTACTTCTCGCAGAACCGGGTAGCCTTTCCAGGATCGGACACGCCGAGTGTGATGGGGCTGATACGCGGTTCCATGTCGGCTTCCCTGGAGGCGATGGTTAGGGTTCGCGTCACCGCATCAACCCGGGATCTCGGGCTCGACAAGTGTTGCAAGCTGTGCAAGGGATTCCTGCCATCCGAGGTAGCACATCTCAAGAGGAATAACTTCAGGCAGCCCTTCTTGCACGATGTTGATCTCCGTGCCACAGGACACCTTCGTCAAGGCGACCGTCACCTGTATCTCTCCTGGCAAGTTCGGGTCGTCGAATTTGTCGGTGTAGCGAATCCGCGCGTGAGGAACAAGCTCGAGATACTCGCCACCGAAGGAGTGCCCGTTCCCTGACGTGAAATTCGTGAACGACATCCGAAAGCTGCCGCCAACCCTGGCATCCATGTGGTGCACCTTGCAGGTGAAACCGTATGGCGGTATCCACTTTGCCATGGCGTCGGCGTCCAGGAAGGCCCGATACACGCGCTCCGCAGGCGCGCGGAGCACACGATGCAGTCGCACAGTACCTGTAGCCATTTACGGTTCTCCTCTTAAAGTGTGGCTCGGCGAAAGTCTGGCGTTACGGCGTTGTATAGGTGCTGGCGGACTGTGGCTCACGACGTCTCTTGTGCCCCAGGGTTGGGCGTCGGCGCCAAAACAAACATTCAACTGCCGGACATGGCACGGCGCTTTGTCGCGGGGCGGCTTGATTGCCTGATGGCGCGCGGCCGCCTTGAATTTTGCAAGCTCGGCCTTTGTGGCAACGGACTTCAATTGGCCTTTCTCAAAGGCAGTCAGGACTTCATGTTCGCAGGCATCAATTTTCGGCATCTGTTTCACCTTGATTCAAATACTCCCGCGGTGCCTTGCGGCTCGGGATTACGGTCTTGAGTAAGAAATAGTTTTCCTCTTCGACAAACGGCACCTAATAGACGTAGTTGTCGCACTTCATCGTTGAGTCTACGCTAGCGCACCACCCAACCGCCGCAAACAGGAAATACTTGCCCGACAAAGCAACTCGCTGGTTCGCTGCAAAGGTAGGCAGCAAATTCAGCATCTTCTCTGGCGCCTACGAGGCGCCCCAGAGGAAGCTCGCGCTTTAGACGCTCCTGGAACCTTGGATTGCTCTGAACGTCTGGCGGAAAGTAAGTCGGGTTATCAACGAAGTTCTGTGCAATTGCATTCACTTGAACATTGTGGGGCGCAACCTCCACGCCGACGGCCTGCACGTAAGCAAGCTGAGCACCCCGTGCGGCACTATAAGTTGAAGTGCGCTTCATCCCTCGCAGTGCTGATGCGCTGCCCATGACAAGAATCTTGCCAGAGCGGCGCTCGATCATGGATGGCAGGACGGCACGAAACAATCTTGACAGGGGATGCACGAGCGCAGCGAATGTGTCATTCCACTCTTCGTCTGACACTTCCGTGGCCGCAGTGGTCGCTGCGGGTATTGCCAGGTTGGCAACAAGGATATCGACGTGCCCTGCCTCAGCGACGATAGTGCCGGGCGCATCTGCGCTCATGAGACGGTCGGTACTCGGGATAATCGTGGCACCGTGATTGGCGAACACTTCGCACAGGACTGGGCCCATGAACGTGTCGGCGTGGGTGACGAGCACGCGCTTGCCAAGAAGGATCTGATTTGACATGAACTCTCCTTCGAGTAACGAGACGAACGATTATCGAGACGCCCAACGTGGAGGCGACCGGCGCTGCGCAGCTTCATCGCGGCGCGTCCCCTGGAACCGCGGGTTCGGCGTCTTAGGCGGCAAGCTTGATGACCTTGAGCGATTTACGCCCTTGCTCCGCGTGCCACAGATCGTATTGCACTTGCTGGCTAAGCCAACTCTCGGCGCTGGTGTTAAAGGCGATGGATACCCGATTCGGCGGCGCTGGTGAGACCGACAGGCCTACAAGTCGCCGGGAGTAATGCCAGTGTGCTTGGCGATACGAGCAAGCATCCGGGGACCGATTTCCTCGCCATCGTGAAACGCGAAGACAACGTCGGGCCATCCTTCGCGTGACAGGGTGCGGTGTGACCCGGACTGCCGTTTGAGTTTCCACCCGATGCCAAATAGAGCCGCCAGTAAACGTTTGGCCTTGACGGACGGCCAAAAACTCATGCGGCGAGGGGAAGGGAGATGTTGATCTCGACGGGACGCGACTCGCTTTGCTCAAGGCGCTCGGCCATGGCACGAAGGGCAAGCACCTCTGCCTTTGCCATGGCGTCATCGGCTGTCTTGCCGTAACACAGGACGCCAGGAAGCTGCGGAACCTCAGCGATCCAGCGGCCATCAACCTCTTTCTCGCATTCGATGCTGAAATTCATGATTGATCTCCGAGATGGAACAAACGAAATTGTAACGCGCCATGGCCTGTGACGCCGAATCGGGATAGGGAAAAGCCTCACGGCTTCCCCCTCCCACACCACCGGACGTACGGGTCACGTATCCGGCGGTTCGGTGAATTGAATTCCTACCGTGGCGCAAGGCTGGGTAGTCCCAAGTTGATGAAGAAGCGCAATGGTACGCACCGGACCGCCGCCCGCGCCGATTGCAGAGGCGGCGCGGGCCACATTGATCATGTAAGCGGCAACGCACTGACCACGCGACGGGACGGGAGCGCCCGCAAGCTCAGCAACCGGCTCGCCTGAAAGTTGAGTAAATCGGCCCCGGCGCCGCGCCATCCGGCGTCAATCGCCCCAGCGGCAGCGATACGCCAGGCCGGTACGCCTCACCTCGGACGCCAAATCAGCGCACCGGGGATATTTCCCAAAAGCTATTTGCTATGCCGCCACCCGCGCAGCAGGGCCGGGCTCGTCCAACAAACGGTTCAGATCGTGGCTCGCTTCGCGATCACGATCTAACCTTAGTCGTTGGGGCCTGGGCATCAACGTAGGCATCGATGAGCCGACGAATCATGCGTTGGTACTGCGTGTGATGCTTTGTGGCTTCGGACTTAAAGAACTCGATGCTCTTCTTGCTCAGAGCCAAGGTTACTTTCACACCTTCTTCACGAAATGCCAATTCGGCGGGCGAAGGGAGGAAGTCGGAAACCACCTGAACCTTGCCAAGGGGTTCATCGGTGTATTTGATTTTCGCGCTCATAGGTGGCCTTTCCTTTGCGCCAGTAACCGGCGCCGATGATTCGAATAACCGAAGCGCGGTAAGTGAACCGCACCGTGAGGACGCCACCATCAACTTCGCCGAAACAATAGAACCGTTCTTCGGTTTGGCTGTGAGTGACGTCCTTGGCAATCACACGCTGCGAGTCCGCAAAAGCGTATTGGGCACGGGAGAATGAAACGCCGTGCTTCCGCTGGTTTTCAGCGTCCTTGTCTGGATCCCAATCAAAGCGAGTGTGTGCCATGAGCGAAGCCTAGCACTTGGCAATATAAAAAGCCATACGCCGATATGGAAGGCCCCAACGAATGAAAGGGACTTCCCCGTCCCAGGCCGGCCGTGCGGATTGAGCACGGAAACGGCAACGAAGTGCCAAGATGGGGTTTCTGACAACGCTCATCAACTCGACTCGGGAGGGGAAATCATGGAAATCGTAACGCTCGGCATCGATCTTGCCAAGAACATATTCGCACTGCACGGCGTCGGCGCCGACGGCAAAGTGGTGTTGCAGCGTCCGGCGGTGAAGCGGGCCAAGCTGCTTGAACTCACCGCCAGCCTGCCGCCATGCCTGATCGGCATGGAAGCTTGCTCCGGTGCCCATCACTGGGCACGGGAAATGACGCGGCAGGGCCACACCGTGCGCCTGATTGCACCCAAGTTCGTCGCGCCTTACCGCATGTCCGGCAAGCGCGGCAAGAATGACGCCGCCGACGCCGCGGCGATCTGCGAAGCGGTGGCCCGGCCGGCCATGCGCTTCGTCCCGGTCAAGAACATCGCCCAGCAAAGCGAACTCTTCCTGCATCGCGCGCGACAAGGCTACGTCGAACAGCGCACGGCGCTCATCAACCGAATTCGCGGATTGCTCTCCGAACTGGGCATCGTCCTGCCGCAGAAGGCGGACACGATTCGGCGCGAGTTGGCGCGGCTCCTCGAAGATCTGCCCGGCCATTGCAATACGGTGGTGGCCGATGCGATCACCGACCTGGAACGATTGGACGCACGCGTCAGCGAGTACGACCGGCATATCGCGACCTGCGCCAAGGCCAATGCCGACGCCCGACGGCTGATGCAACTGTCGGGTATCGGCCCGACTACGGCCAGCGCATTGGTCGCCTCCATTGGCGACGGACATGACTTCGCCAGCGGACGGCAGTTCGCCGCCTGGCTGGGGATGGTGCCGGGGCAGTACAGTTCCGGCGGCAAGCAGCGTCTTGGGCGGATCACCAAGGCCGGAGATCGCTACCTGCGCACCTTGCTGATCCTGGGGGCGCGCTCGGTCTTGCAAAGCGGGAAGAAGAAGGAGGACGCCATCAGTCGCTGGACGCGGGATGTCGAGAGCCGGCGCGGCTACTGGAAGGCGGTGGTGGCGATGGCGGCGAAGAACGCGCGGCTGGCCTGGGCGGTGCTGCGGCGCGGGGAGGATTTCAAGTTGTACGGCCAAGAGGTGCGGGCGGGGGCGTAGCACCCGTTCCCGCCGAGCCCGAAGGCTGATCGTGTTGCACCAGGTGTCGTGTGATGGCTGCGTTGATGAGCACAGGTTCAAGACCTGCGCCGGGGAATGCTCGTTTAGCTCTAGGAGACTGCCTGCGGGCAGGATGTCCTCGACCAACGAATGGAGCCCCCGGCGTGCGTCTTTCATCAGGGTCTGCTGCGGGAAAGCAGCGTCAATGACCGTTTGTAGTGTCGCCGTCTCGAACCTTGCACGTCAAATTTGCGCAGTCCCTGCAATACCAGGACGGCAACACCGATACAGCCAGAGTGCGCCCTGCGGGCGAGAGTCAACGGCACGAACAACCCGAGAAGCACATCAGTGAAGCGCTGCGCGCTTCAGGAGTAAGGCAACGAAAAACCATCGCGATATTCACTCTTGACCTTCGTGGGGAAGCCCTTGTAGTAAAGGTAACCATCCCAGGCGTAGTTCTTCAAAACTCGAATACGGCCGCCAGGAAGTAGCTCCAATCGCGGTATGCCTTTTCGATCGGCAAACGTCAGGGTATTTGGCCCGAAGTCGTAGGGACTCTGCCACTCATGGTCTTTGCCAAGAATATAGATCCACTTCAACGAGTGCGGGCGTTGCATCAGAGGGAGTCCTGTTATAGCGTTGCCCAACGTTCAAGGTCAGGGGGCTGCGCAGGACTTATCGCGCAGCTCCCCTGCAACGCTGGGTGTGCGCCCAGCATGGGCGCGATGTGATGGGGTGGAAGTCCCCTGTGGGAGTACCGACATGACTTCATGATGAAGACATGATAACCACTAGCCGAAGGCAAGGGCAAGCCCGCGAGGGCTTGTCTGAAGGAAGCCGG
>JAPLQY010000047.1 GCA_026399475.1 Rhodocyclales bacterium | reverse complement strand
CGCCTCCAGTCGCCCTACGAGCTCCCTCCGGCGAGCCCGGCGCAACTCCTTCCACTTTCGATTCCTTCAGCATTCCCCAACTCCTTTTTCAGACACGATTTAACCCCAAATTCGTGTCCAGAAAAATCGGGGGCGGCTCAAAGGAGGACCCATATGACCCGCTCACGCCGAAATCTTTACGACCATTCCCTCGCTGCCGACCTTGCTAGGCCCATTCGTCTTTGGCTTCTTCGTTTGCTGGTCCCGCTTGGCGCCCATCGAAAGTTTATCGAACGCAGCGGCTTCGACAATGACGTTCTGGCGGAAATGGTGGGCCTGGACAAATGGGTCGATCTTCCCTCCGACGACTTTGACCCGAACCTTGTTCGTGCCGATCTGAGGCGCCTACATGCCCGGGCAGAGAAGAGTGCCCATCGGGTGGCACTTCCCGACGTGCTGGTACGAAACATCGAACGACTTGCCAGCATGGTCGATCTCAGCGAAGTCGACAAGCAGATTCTGGCCTTCACCGCTTTCCTCAAAAGCGATCGTCTGCTGGACGATACGGCCGACTGGTTAGGACTTCTCTCGTCTACGAAAGTCAGTCAGGCCCTGTCCGTCCTGCTCGACCTTCCGGAGAAAGAGGTTCGCGATGCCCTGTCATTGAATGGATCGCTGGCTCGAACCGGGCTGGTTACGGTTGACCGCTCCGATACCAGCCTGCTGAACAGCAAGTTGCAACTCTTATCGGAAAATCTCCCTGACCATTTGATGTGCAGTGACGACGAATGCCTGACCTCCCTGTTTCGGGATGCTGTCGCTCCGTCCCCGGCACCAAAGCTATCCCTCGCGGATTTCGGTCACATTGACCGGACGCTGGCCGTCTTGCGCCCCTACCTTGCACGGGCCATCGATAGTCAAAGGGTCGGTGTCAACATTTTCCTGCACGGGTCACCTGGTACCGGCAAGACCCAGTTGGCGAGAGCGATTGCCCTAGAACTTGGCTGCGAAATGCTCGAAGTCAGCGGCGAAGACAGTGATGGAAACGCGATTGGCGGCGACAAGAGGCTGCGGGCCTACCGGTTTGCCCAACGTCTCTATGCTCGTCGGCGATCCATGATTCTGTTTGACGAGGTCGAGGATATTTTTGACGACGGTGACAACTTCTTCGGGCGAAAGAGCATCGCCCAGACGCGTAAGGCATGGATCAACCGTGCCCTTGAAGAGAACCCTGTGCCCACGCTCTGGCTTTCGAACTCGGTCAGTTGCCTTGATCCTGCTTTCGTGCGCCGCTTCGACATGGTGGTGGAACTACCTGTGCCGCCAAGAACGCAACGGCGGCGCATCGTCCAGGAAGCTTGCGGAAATCTACTAAGCGCGGAATCGCTGACCCGGATCGCGGAGTGCGAGTACCTGACCCCGGCCATAGTCACACGGGCAGCTACTGTCGTACAAAGCGTTGCCGACCTTCTGCCGACGGATCAGGTTACGGACGCCATTGAGTATCTGGTTGGTAATACTCTTGTGGCTCAGGGACACCCGCCGCTAAGGCGCAATTTGCTTGCCCTGCCAGGAACCTACGATCCGGGATTGATCAACGTTGATGCCGATCTGGTCAAAGTCGCTGAAGGCATTGACCGCAGCAGAGCGGCCCGGCTTTGCCTCTACGGACCCCCAGGAACAGGCAAGAGTGCTTACGGACGCTGGCTGGCCGAACGCCTCGACATTCCCCTCCATCTCAAGCGTGCATCCGACCTGTTGGGCAAGTACGTAGGTGATACCGAGAAGAACCTTGCCCGTGCCTTCCGTGCCGCCGAGCAGGATGGTGCTTTGTTGCTGCTCGATGAGGTAGACAGCTTTCTTCAGGATCGGCGGGGCGCACATCGATCGTGGGAGGTCACGGAAGTCAATGAGATGCTGACCCAGATGGAAAGCTATGGCGGCGTCCTGGTGGCCACCACCAACCTGGTCGATAACCTCGATCAGGCATCCTTGCGACGATTCGACCTAAAGCTCAAGTTCGACTACTTGCGAGCCGAACAGGCATGGAGCCTTCTTAGTCGTCATTGTGCTGCGCTGGGTCTTCCCGTACCTGACGATCGCCTGCGTTCCAGACTGGCACGCCTGACGATGCTGACACCCGGGGATTTCGCGGCCGTTGCCCGGCAACAGCGTTTCTGTCCGGCCTCTAGCCCATCCGCGTTGATCCATGCGCTCGAAACCGAATACATAGCCAAGGAAGGCGCGACAAAATGTGCCATCGGCTTTGTATGAATCGAATGCCCACACATAGCATAATGCCAAGAAAGTAGGAAGAACGATGGCTAACCTGTCCAAGTCAAAATTGCTAGCCTTTCGCCATTTGCCCGACAACGCCTGACACAGTCCATGCCAAAACGTCCCAAATCACTGGAAACTCTCCTTATGTTGCTTGAGATCCTCAAGCGCATTCCAAAGAACGAAAAGGTATCGACATCGGATCTGCGCCAACAACTCAAGGATGTGGGAATAGAACGTGAAATGCGCACGCTTCAGCGCCAGCTCGACATGCTCTCGCAGAATTTCGAGATCGAGCGTGACGATACCAATGCCCCCTACGGTTATCGATGGAAAGAGAAGGCCAGTGGCTTTTCGGCACCGGTGCTGACCGAGCAGGAGTCTCTGTTGCTGGCGTTGGCAGAAGAGCATTTGCGTTACCAGTTGCCGGCCAGCCTGATGAAATCGATGTCCGGATTCTTCGAACAAGCGCGGGGCCGCTTGAATCGTCCCGGCAGTGCGCAAAGAGCCAAGGAGTGGCTCGGCAAGGTGCGCGTGGTCAGCATTACGCAGCCGCTTCTGCCGCCGAAGCTTAAGGAGAGCGTGTTCGAAGCCGTCAGCCAGGCGCTCTACGAGAACCACTGGCTGGAGGTCGAATACAGAAATGCCCAGGGCAAGCGCAACACGGCGAGGGTCATGCCCCTAGGACTTGCCCAGCAGGGACCACGGCTCTATCTAGTCTGCCGGTTCCACGGATTCAACAACGAGCGCAGCCTGGCCATGCATCGGATTCTCTCGGCAGAGGTAAGCACGCTCACGTTTCAGCGGCCTGCGGGGTTCAAGCTTGAACAGTACGACGATGACGGACGATTTGGCTTTGGTGAGGGAAAACGAATTTATCTGACCTTCAGGATCAACAAGATGGCGGGACAACATCTATTGGAAACGCCGCTGTCGCGGGATCAGCAGGTGAAGGACTTGGGCGATGTCTACGAGGTCAGCGCGACGGTCGTGGAGTCGGAACAGTTGAAGTGGTGGTTGAGGGGGTTTGGAAGCGTGGTAACCGTTTTCAGTCCAGCCAGCCTATTGGACCTTGAGCAACCGTGATGGGGTTAAGCTTTTCGGCCAAAGAGTAGCAACAGCAAAGGAGAAAGAAATGAGTTATCCAGACATCAGCAATCTGACCTTAACAACAAAGAAGGGATTCCCGGACGTTGATAAACTGACCGAAGATGTTTCCAACGTTCTAAATGACCCACAGCTACATTCCAGGATCAAGCAGCAAGTGCTGGATGGGGCACTTTGGTGGATGGCGGATTATTCTGGAAAAGGACTCAAATGCCAATTTCGATCCAAGAAAGCCGATGGCATTTGTAAGCCACTTTTACCCGGCAGCAAGGTCACAGGTCTTGGCTTGGTTCATGAGCACATCATTCCCAAGAATTTAATCAGGGGGCAACTAAGCAAATTAACCATCCCTGTCGACAAAGAGGAAGTAAAACGATTGCTAAAGTTGTCCGCTTATTGCTTGGTCCATAAAGATGATGATGCGCAACTAAATAAGGAAAAGCTACGAAAAAAGATGCCACGCGTGCAATGGCAAATTTCAGACGCCATCCCTGAAGACATCTGGGCTAGATACAAGACGAGCGGAGTTGAAATAATATAGTCGCGATATGAGACCCTGATTCGATCCGTGAAGAATTGTCTGGCGCAAATTCCATTGCGCATCGCTCTTGACATCGACGGCACTATTACCGCAGACCCTGATTTCTTTGCCGATCTTTCCGGATCATGGATCGCCGCTGGCAGAGCTGTACATATTGTCTCGTCGCGTTCTCCTGAAGCCCGCAGCGAGACAATAATTGAACTTAAGGATTACGGCATATTCTTCTCGGCAGTTTATTTGCTGCCACCATTAAGTGCTGCACAAAAGCTGTGTCCCCACCAGAACCTAGACTGGTTCCAGCGCCACCTTTGGCTCAAGGTAAATTACGCTCTGACGCACCGAATTACTCATGTCGTCGATGACGATCCGAAGGTCTTGACATTGTTCACAAGGTTTGCGCCTGATGTTGCAGCACTTTCGTTCCTAGATCGACATCAGATCGCGAACGTCGAGCCGGACGACTACGAGATGCGTCACTAACTGTCGCATGCATTGCCTATAGTGGCTACATAGCGACAGGAAGACACTTCAATGAACGAAAAATATGTGGTGCCGACCGGCTTCAAGGTGATCTCTGGCGGTCAGTCTGGTGCCGATCAGGCCGGCCTCGACTGGGCCATTGCTCATGATCTGCCTCATGGCGGCTGGTGCCCCAAGGGTCGTCGTTCTGAAGACGGGCCGATCGACACTCGGTATCAGCTCGTCGAAACGCCCGGGGCCAACTATCTCGAACGAACCGAATGGAATATCCGGGACAGCGACGTAACCTTGATCTTCACCCTGACCGACAAGCTGGACGGGGGCTCGAAAATGACCGTGGAGCTGGCTGACAAATTGGGCAAGCCGTGGCGGCATATCCACCCCCGCGTACACCCTAAGTACATCGCGAGTTTTCTGGCGAAGCACAACGCGACGATCGTCAACATCGCCGGAAAACGGGAATCGCTGGCCCCAGGCATCGCCAAGTGGGTTGCGGGAATGCTTGACCAGTCGATCGACGTGGTGCGGTGATTCCGAGTCTTGTCTGCTCGGATGCGTCTTGCGTCTTGATGATGATTGCCCGCGACACAGTTTGACGCACCGAGCTGGATACTTCTTCCATGAATTGGAGGAAGTCGGTGAAAGAGAAAGCTTGCGGAAAGATCGCGGCGGAACCTGGCAAACGTTTCGCTCAGCCAATGGGCTGCATTGTTGCCGCCATGCTGACGTGGTCTTTATCCTCGGCGGCTCAGATACCACCTCCGGCGCGGACGACTTCAGCCGGGCACAAAGCTGTTGCGCTGGTCGTGTCTGTCCAGCCGATCTACGAAAAAGTGGTTGTCGGGAAGAACTGCCAACCGACGTCATCGGTCGGAGCTGATCAACGCAGTTATCTCAGATCTGGTTCGGGTGCCAGTACGGGGACCGTCGTTGATGCGGGATTGGGACTTCATAACAGCAGAGATGTGGATACGTCAGTATCAGCAACCGCAGATACGCCAGCTGATGACCGGATCGAAATCAACTCCGGCCGGATTGCTGCTCGGCTCCCGGTGGTTTGCAGATTCATCACGCAGCTTAAACCGACGCTTGTGGCGTATATCGCGGAATACAGGGGAATCCGTTTTTCCGGAACCACGTTCCGCCCGCTCGCGGTTGGTGACGACGTAGCCATCAACGTTGTTACCTTGATCAATCCCGCCGAGTAGCAACGGTGAAGAATTTCTATATCCAGCGCAAGCAGTTGATGGCACGCGAAAGTCGACGTTCGACAAATATGGACCTCCATAGTCACATCGCGGCATGGATTGGGATCATGTTGTGAACTTCCTTGCCAACGTCGGTCTGATCTTCGCGGTCATCTACGTCGTCTTGCGGATATTTTCCAGAGACAACTCAGAGGCCTCCCATGAGGACGCGATGAAAACTGCCGTGGCAACAACGGTCGCAATCCTGTTTGTGGGGACATGGATTGTCGTAGCACTAGGGTGGTTGTTTCTACTCGCGATTGTCTTTCAGGTTCTCTTCAGATGAAAGTGACACGCTATTGCCACAGACAATCCTGTGCGCAGGCAACAGGGTGCGTTGACGCGCGCACGCAGGTGCGGTCTTCATCTTCTCGCGTTCAGTCGATGCCGCAGAGCAGGGCCGTCGTTGGGCGACGCTCCAACACCGCAATGAACCGGCGAGCATTCTTGAGTCTGGCTATTGGCGTATTGGCAGTTCCTGTTGCAACGACTCGCTGGAGCATCGCTTCGGCAGGCATAGCGCTGGACGAGTTTGGTCTCGTGCTCGCCGCAATTGATCTGCTATCCCGCGAGTTCTCTGATTCGCTGTCCCCCATAGTCGTTGGCCCTATCTCACTGCTGCAGCGTCACTTGCGGCTTGGTTACGGTAGGGCTTGCCGGCTGGCGTCCGAATTAGAGCGGATCCGCATCTGGTCGCCATGTCGAGATGGTATTCGGCTCCTACTCGTCAAACAATCGTAGGAACGACCTTGTATCTCTCGACCTATCCATTTGGCTTCCGCGAAGAATGGCTGTGCCGAGCAGTAGCTGCTTTGGGCTTCGTGTTTTCCGAAGCCGGGTACGGTTTGCCGCCCTTGCGCGTAAGCATCGGCTGGACCTCGCGCGGCCGTGGTCACTGCGTAGCGGAGTGCTGGCCCCGGGCAGCTTCATCGATTGGAGTCAACGAGATATTTGTGGCGCCGACCGAAGACAACTCAGTGGCGATTCTCGACCATTTGACTCATGAACTCGCTCACGCAATCGACGATTGCCAGAGTGGTCACGGAAAGTCCTTTCGGAAAATCGCATTGGACGTCGGTCTTCAAGGACGTATGTCAGAGGCGCGGGCGGGCAGGGAACTGAGGTTAAAGCTGTACTCCATCGCGGAAGCTATCGGACCAATTCCCCATCAGAAGATATACGTGCCAGAGATTGAGGGCTGAGGATCGCAAATCTCATAGGAAATCTCTCTCCGAAGCTTTGCATACGGTATGCTCAGGCGAGTAGGGTCACAATGACCGTCAGCCAGTTTTTCAGTGGGGTGTGGCAGTGAAAAGCGATAAGAATACGTCTATCCGAATTGCGACTTGGAATCTGGAACGCCCGAAGTTCAATGGCTGGAAAAGAAATCCTCTGATTCAAGAGAAGATCCTCGGAGTGGACGCCGACATTTGGATTCTCACTGAAACAAATGCAGTTATTGCGCCTGAGTCAAATCGGGATCCGCTTGCTGGCTACGTTCCATTGGCCTCACTTCCGGGGGTGTCAGATTTTTTGTGTGTGAGGCGCTCGGAGACTTTTCCACGGTGCGGCCTGCCGAAGGTCCCTCTAGACCGTAGGCGGGCGGCGCGGTGGGAAAGTCGGTGGTCATTTTAACCTCGGGCCGCCTCGAAGCGTT
>JAPLQY010000010.1 GCA_026399475.1 Rhodocyclales bacterium | reverse complement strand
CTTCATAGGTTTCTTCGAATCTCATGTTTCGGATCTCCTGTAACAGTTCCGTCCGTTTCATCTCGTACCCCCTTCGGGGCACTATGACGACCGGACAGATGTCGTGCTACAAAACCGGACAGATCACGAACTCGCAACACCCCGGTTCCGCGCCACGCGGGTAGCGTCTTGAAAGTCGGCGCAGGCGACACGGCAATCACGCCGGCGTCAAAGCGCGGGCGGGGAGCGGCGTTTCGCCCTGCCGCAAGCCGGCAGCGCCAAGTTCGCCCGGGCGGAGGCCGACAGCAACAGCTCCTTCAGCGACGGACGCGCCGAACCGCGCAGCCGTTTCCAGTCCGCGATGGGAGCCAGCACGGCCGTTTCCACGCCGCGCCGCGTGACGACCTGCGGACCTTCGCTGACACAGGCATCCAGCAGTTCGTCGAAATGGGCTTCGGCGTCTTGCACGCGCCAAGTATTCATGGTGTATCTCCGATGACCAGCCATCTGGCTAGGCTATTCCGACCCGAGCCGGAGTGCAAATCGCCTGCGACGACTGGCGACGGGATATTGAAAGTCGGCGCTGATGAAGCCCCTGCGCAGCAGGGCGGTCGAGCAAAGTACGCTCTCTTCGCCGCTGCGGATGGCGAGACGGGGACAAGTTGCCATCAGGCGGGCGCCGGCAAGCCCGGGGCGGAGGAATGCGAAGCCCTGACGGAGCCACGGGCCTGCCGGCGACGGCCGACTGCGGAGTGAGTCGGGAATCAAATCGGCCAGGCCCGCATTGAACCGCATGCGACAATCCCCGCATGCCCGCCGCCCTTCCCCTGCGACACTTCCTGCTCGCGCTCGCCGTCGTCGCCGTCTGGGGCAGCAATTTCGTGGTCATCAAGCTCGCCCTCGGGCATCTGCCGCCGCTGCTGTTTGCGGCCTTGCGCTTCGGCCTCGTGCTGGTTCCCGCCTTGTTCTTCTTTGCGCGCCCGGCGGTCCGTCTGGGCAACCTGGCGCTATATGGCCTGCTGATCGGGGTCGGCCAGTTCGGCCTGCTCTATGTAGCGATGAACGGCCATATCTCGCCGGGCCTCGCCTCGCTGGTCGTCCAGGTCCAGGTGTTCTTCACCATCGGCCTGTCGATGCGCCTCGCCGGCGAACGGGTTCGCGGCTTCCAGTGGTTCGCCCTGCTGCTTGCCGCAAGCGGCATCGCCGTCATCATCCTGCATACCGACGGCAGCACAACGCCGCTCGGCCTGCTGCTGGTGCTTATGGCGGCGCTTTCCTGGGCCGGCGGGAATATCGCCGCGAAACAGGGCGCGCCGGCCAACATCCTCGCCTACGTGGTCTGGTCCAGCGCCTTCGCCTTGCCGCCGCTGGTCGCGCTCTCGCTGTTCTTCGAAGGCCGGGAGGCGATCACTGCCGCGCTGCGGGCGGCCGACGCGTCGACCTGGGCCGCAGTGGCCTACCAATCCTGGGGCAATTCGCTGTTCGGCTACGCGGCCTGGGGTTGGCTGCTGGCCAAACACCCGGCGGCGACGATCACGCCGATGGCCTTGCTGGTACCGGTGTTCGGCATGGGCGGCGCAGCGCTGTGGCTGGACGAATCGCTGCCGCCCTGGAAGCTGGTCGCCGCCGCGCTGGTGATGGCGGGCCTGGCGCTTAACCTGCTGTGGCCGCGACTGCGCGCGGCCTTGAACTGAAAAGAGGCGACCGAAAAGTCGGCGCCGGCGACACGGCGCTCAGGCCGGCGCCGGCAGGCCCGGGGCGGAGGAATGTAAAACCCGACGCCCCGCGGGCCGGCCGGTACCAACGATCAGGCGGCCAGCCGGGTGGCGGGACGCACTGGGCGCTTGGCGACGACCTTCTTCACAGCCGGCTTGCTCACCACGCGCTTGGCGACCTTGCGCTCGCGGGTGAACTCGATCACCTGCGCCGAAACCCGGTGCAGACCCTTGCCGAACAGATCGACGCCGTATTGCGCGGGGGCGGCCAGGCCGACCTTGCCCAGTACCGGCATGACACGCTGATCAAGCGCCTGCTCGACGGCATCCCATGCCGCGATCGATTTGTCGTTAGCCGCGGCCACCGTGTTCTTCAGCAGGCGGATGTTCTGCGCGGCCAGATTGCCGGCCGTCGCGCCCAGCGCGACCCATACCTTCTTGCCCTGGTCGCGAGCGACGTAGAGCACGTTCAGGTTGGCCGAAAGCACATTGGCGGCGGCTTCCTGTATCGTGACCACGACAGGATTGGCGGCCAGTTTCCTCGGGAGCAGCTTTTTGGTCTTCAGCATGATTTTTCCTTTCATCGTTCTCGGGCCGGCCAGGGGGCCGGTCTTCCAGCAGACCCACTCTAGCGCGCCTGCCTAGAGCGGACACCCTAATCCCCTAGGCGATGCCCTCTAAATTCCCGGCCCGCAGGCCCGCCCCGCCGGCACGAGTGCGGCGCACCGGACGGGCACGATCGAAAATTGATGCGTCAGGGTCGAGTTGAATTCTGTGCCCGCCACCGCGCCTCGTGACGACCTGCGGGCCTTCGCTGAAGCTCGCTTTGGCATCTTGCACCGGCCAAGTCTTCATGGCTTATCTCCGATGTCCAGTTGCCTGAGTAGATTATGCAGACCTCGGACTGAGCGCAAGTCGCCGGCGACGACTTGCGCCGGGCTCCCGAAAGTCTGCGCTAGGGTGAGGCGAAGTTCGCCCGCGACCAAACGGCCCGCTTGATTGATGCGTTGAAATAACGCGGCGTGCCGAAATCGATCCTGGACCAGGCCACACGCGACTTGTCGGCCGCCTGATGTTGGATCGAAAGCCGGCGCCGGCGACACGCCGACAGCAACCGGGCGGCGGCCGGCTTTCCCGAACTACGCGGCGGCGCCCTTGGCCCGAATCAGCACCTGCATGCCGACCGCCAGCAGCGCCGCAGCGCAGATGCTGTGCGCAATCGCCAGGCGGAGGCTGAGGCCGCTCAGCACGGTCAGCACGCCCAGCGCGAACTGGACCAGCAGCAGCGCCAGCAGCAGGGCCGCGCTTTGCCGGGATGCCGGCTGCGCCAGCGCCCGCAGACCTCCGAGGCCGAGCAGCAACAGGGTCGCGAGGGCGCAATAGCGGTGCAGCAGGTGCAGCGCAACCCCGCCGTCATCGCCCATCAATGCCGCAACAGCCACGCGTGTGAAGGGATTGAGCGCGCTCCAGCCTGCGGCCGCGGGCCAGGAAGCGTCGATGCACGTGGGCAGATAAGGGCAGGCGATCGCCGCGTAGCGGGCGCCGATCAGGGCGCCCAGCGCCATCGTCAGCGCCAGGGTTCCCAGCCCCGCATGCAGCAGCGCGGCGGGGCGGCGGCGGGGCGAAGGCGCCTGCTCGGTGCCGGCGGCGAGCGCCGTGCGCCAGGAGAGCAGGACCAGGCCGGCACCGCCCAGGATGTTGATGAAGGCGGCCCATACCCGATGCGGGTCGGCACTCCAGATTCCGACAAAGGTCAGCAGGATCATCAGTACCAGCAGGGCGGTGGCATACCGCGCCGCCGGCTGGATCGGCTGCGGGCGCTGGCATTGCCAGGCCAGGACGAAGCCGAGCAGCAGCGCGGATGAGGCCACGACACGGTGCAGGATGCGCGCCGCGTCGCTGTGCTGATATGGCCCGCCGACCAGCAACTGGCCGTAGCAGTCGGGCCACGGGCTGCAGTCGAGGCCGGCGCCGCTCAGACGGATGTAGGCGCTGACCAGGAGGATCAGAAATGACAATGCCGCGAGCAGCAGTGCCAGGTTTCTGATCTTCCGCAGACGAGCGCTACGAGACTCCATGACCATGCCGTTCGCCCCGGCGATCCGCCTAGGGGTTGGTACCCGCCGTTGGCCGGGGCAGCGACAGCCCGCGAAGAACTCCCGCAATGCCACGCCAGAGTATCGGCAGCAGCCAGACAATGATTGCGGCCAGCAGCACCAGCAGCGCCAGCATCAGCCACGGGTGAACGAACATCAGCCACAAGCCGGTCAGGGCCACAATATCCTCACCGAAAGATGCGGCGACGTTGCTGAATGGCTCGGGCGACGAATTGATGATGGCGCGCGTGCCTGCCTTGGTAAAGTGGGTACCGGCGGCCAGCGTGCCACCCAATAGCGCCATGGCAGTCTGCCATTCGACACCCTGACCACCAAACACCATGGCGGCAAGTGCCGCGCCGGCCGGGATACGGATAAAGGTATGCACCGTGTCCCAGACAGAATCGAGCAGTGGGATCTTGTCGACCAGGAATTCGAGGACCAGCATGAGGGCGGCAGCGCCCAGCACCCAGGGATGCTCGAGCAGGCGCAGCCCCGGCGGAAGAACTATCCAGCCCAGATTTCCGGCCAGACCCACGACGAACAATGTCGTATACAGGCGAAAGCCGGAAGCCCAGCCAAGCCCCGCAGCCAGCGCCAGAAGTCCGGCAAGATCCATCGGCACATGGGCGAAATCCATCATCGGCACCCCGCGTTCAAGAGAAAGTCACACGGCTCCACTATATCCCTCGACAGGAATACCCCAAGCCGTCAGCGCAGGCGCGCCGGAGCCGGCACGGCACCGGCATCCGGGACTGTCGCCCAGGCTAGGCATAGCTTGGATAGTGTGGATCGTACACATGCGACTGGACCAGCGCCATCATGTCTTCCGGTCGCGACCGGGCGGCCAGGCCACGCTCGTAGGCCACCTCGGCGACCGCGACGGCAATACGCGCCGAAACATCGCGCGTGTTGGCCAGCGGCGGGAACAGGCTGCCCTGATCGAGGTCGGCTGGCGTCACCTGCGCCGCCAGGGTTTGCGCCGCAGCGAGGAACATCTCGTCGGTGATGCGGGTAGCGCCGCAGGCGATGGCGCCGAGGCCGACCCCTGGGAAGATGTAGGAGTTGTTGCCCTGGCGCGGCACCATCCGCTTGCCCTTGAAATCCAGCGGCAGAAACGGGCTGCCGCTGGCGAACAGGGCGCGGCCGTCGGTGCCCTGATAGGCCTCCTGCGCCGTGCACTCGGCCTTGGAGGTCGGATTCGACAGCGCAAACACGATGGGTCGTTCATTGAGATCGGCCATGGTGTGCAGCACTTCGGGCGTGAAGGTGCCACCCACGGCGGCGACGCCAATGATTGCAGTGGGCTTGAGGGCATTCAGCGCCGAGAGGAAATCGCCGACCTGGGCATGCTCGTGGGCGTAGGGAAGCTTTTGCGCGGCCAGTCCCTCGCGGGACTTGACCACCAGGCCCTTGGAGTCGACCAGCCAGCAGCTCTGCCGCGCCACGTTGACGTCGATGCCTTGTGCCACCATCGCCGCCACGATCAGGTCGGCAATGCCGGTGGCCGCCTCGCCGGCGCCGAGGAACAGGAATTTCTCGTCAGCCAGTTGTGTGCCCTTGACGCGCAACGCCGAAAATACGCCGGCCAGGGCGACCGAGGCCGTGCCCTGGATGTCGTCGTTGAAGGTGCAGATCTGGTTGCGATACCTTTCCAGCAGGCGAAACGCGTTGTGATTGGCGAAGTCCTCGAACTGGATGATGACATCCGGAAATACCTCGCGCGCCGCGGTGATGAACTCATCGATCAATTCGTCATAAGCCGGTCCGGTCACGCGATGCCGGCGCAGGCCGACGTAATAGGGATCGGCGAGCAGGGTCTCGTTGTTGGTGCCCATGTCCAGCGTCACCGGCAGGCAGATCGCCGGATCGACGCCGGCGCAGGCGGTGTAAAGGGACAGCTTGCCGACCGGAATGCCCATGCCGTTGGCGCCCTGGTCGCCCAGGCCGAGGATGCGCTCGCCGTCGGTGACGACGATGATGCCTGCCTTGAGCGGCCAGTTGCGCAGGATCTCGGCAATGCGGCCGCGATCGTTGATGCTGATGAACATGCCGCGTGGCCGCTGGAAGATATGACCGAAACGCTGGCAGGCGAGCCCGACTGTCGGCGTATAGATCAGGGGCATGATTTCATCGACATTGTCGCAAACCACGCGGAAGAACAGGGCCTCGTTGCGATCGTGCAGGGAGCACAAGGCGACAAACTGCTCGAGCGGATCGGCAAGATTGCGCAAGTGTGCGAGAAACCGCGCCATTTGCTCGTCCTGGGTGTGAATATGCGGCGGCAACAGGCCGCGCAAGCCCAGTGCGTCGCGCTCGACTTCGGTAAAGGCCGTGCCCTTGTTGCGCAGGGGATCGTGCAACAGTCTTACTCCGTGCGGCACGCTGTCGTGGCCATGCTTCTTCATGAAAGTCTCCCTTTGGGCAGAGTGAAATTATTCAGGCGAGCAACAACAATATCGGGAAATTCCCTCGGCAAGTTTACCTGCCGGTGAACACCGGCGCGCGCTTTTCCTTGAAGGCGCGAATTCCTTCATGGTAATCGTGGCTATCGTACACAACCCGGCGCAAGCCCTGCACTTTTTCGAAGCCGCGCGGGCTGACCGGTTTCGCCCCGGCAAGCACCCGCAGCTGTTCCTTCATGACCCCGATACTCAAGGGAGCATTGTTGGCGATCGTGGTCGCCATGCCGAGCGTAAAGGCTTCCAGTTGCTCCGCCGCAACCACATGATTGATCATGCCGATGCGCTCGGCACGCTCTGCCGATATGGGTGCCGCGGTGAAGGCCAGTTCCTTGACGATGCGCAGGCTTGCCGCGCTCATGAAGGTCATCATGCCGCTTACGTTGTAGGGCACTCCCAAACGCGCCGGGGTGACTGCAAATGTCGCCCCGGGCGAGGCGATGACTATGTCGCAGGCCAGCACGGTCTCCACCGCGCCGCCCCAGACCCCACCCTCGATCATCGCGATCACCGGCATGCGGCAGGTCTCGATGGTCCGCACCAGATGTCTGAGCGGATCATCCCAACCCAGAGGATCGCGGCCACCTTCAGGCAGTTCGCCGACATCGTGGCCGGCCGACCATACCCTGGCTCCCGGCTGCGCCCGCAGGATCACGACTCTGGCCTCCGCCTCTTCGAGCCGCTTCAGCGCATCGATAATGCCATCGACCAGGTCGTGGCTAAGCGCATTCAGCTTCTTCGGGTTGTCCAGCACAATCGTACCAATGTGGCCGTCCTGGGCCAGCTTGATGAAATCCATTCCACCCCTCCTGTCATTGCCCGACAACCGGACGCTTTGCGTACGATGCTAGCTCAGTCTGCGGCCCGCAACAATTGTGGACATCCACGATAGCAGGCGGCTTGCCGCTGGCCCGGGCTTTTACCCTGCTATCTTCCCGGCAATTTGGTGCAGACTGTAAGCAATTCGCAGTTCGGCCGACCAATTCGGGAATTCCCTGGAGATCCTTCATGCACGCCACCCTGCACTTGCTGACCCAGACCGACTTTCCCGCGCTGACGCGGCGTACCGTGGAAACCTTGCAACTCAACCTCGGCTATCGCTGCAACCAGAGCTGCCTGCACTGCCACGTCAATGCCGGGCCCAAGCGCACCGAGGAGATGACGGCCGAGACCATAGCCGCGGTGCTCGACTTCATTGCCGCCAGCCCGGGCATCACTACCATCGACCTTACTGGCGGCGCGCCCGAACTCAATCCGCAGTTCCATCACCTGGTAGTGGCGGCGCGCGCGCGCGGCCTGCGCGTGGTCGACCGCTGCAACCTGACCATCCTCGAAGAGCCGGGCTTTGAAGACATGACGGAGTTCCTCGCCGCGCACCGTGTCGAGGTCGTCGCCTCGCTGCCCTGCTACCTGGAGGAAAACGTCGACCAGCAGCGCGGCAAGGGCGTATTCGCCGCCAGCCTCGCCGGACTGCGGCGGCTCAACGCTCTGGGCTATGGCCGCGAAGGCAGCGGCCTCAGCCTCAACCTGGTGTACAACCCGCAGGGGCCGAGCCTGCCACCGCCCCAGATTGCGCTGCAGGCAGCCTACAAGCAGCACCTCGGCGAAACGTACGGCGTCGTTTTCAACGAGTTGTTCACGCTGGCCAACATGCCGATCCAGCGCTTCGGCAGTACGCTGATTTCCAAAGGCCAGTTCAACGCCTACATGGGCACCCTGCGTGCCGCCCACCGCGACGACAATCTGCCGCAAGTGATGTGCCGCAGCCTGGTCAGCGTCGATTGGCAGGGCTATCTGTACGACTGCGACTTCAACCAGCAACTGGGCCTGGCAATCACCGAAGCGCACGGCGGCCGGCTGCACATCACCCAGGCCAGCGCTGCCCTGCTCGAAGATCAACCGATCCGGGTCGCGGACCACTGCTATGGCTGCACCGCCGGCCAGGGATCGAGTTGCGGCGGCGCGCTGGGGCACGAGACCGCCGCCGCGCCGAGTTGCGGTAACTGAGCCATGCATGAATTTCAGGGTCTGTTTTTCTGGGGCTTCCTGATGCTGTTCGGCATCGTGATGTACCTCGTGGCGCCACGCGCGACAAACGAAACGGGCTTTTTCAGCGGCCACGACGAACAGGGCCGCCCGGCCTCGGAATGGGCGCTGATGATGAGCATTTTCATCAGTTGGATATTCGCCAAGTCGGTGACCAACGCAGCCAACCTCGGCGCCGCCTATGGCGTGGTCGGCGGGCTGGCCTATGCGGCCTACTGGCTGTCGATTCCGGTGGCCGGATTCGTCATCTACCGGCTGCGCACGCGCGAAGGCGCCACCGGACTGGTTTCCTTCCTGGTGGGCAAGTACGGCCGCGGCGCGGCGCTAGCGTTTTCGGCGGCGATACTGGTGCGCCTGTTCAACGAGGTCTGGAGCAACACCGCCGTCGTCGGCGGCTATTACGGCGCAAGCGGTTCATCCGGCTTCATCGGCGCGGCTTTGCTATTCACGGCCGCCGTGCTGTTCTACAGCCTAAAGGGCGGCTTGCGCAGTTCGATTTTCAGCGACGTCATCCAGGCGGTGGTGTTCATCCTGTTTGTCGGCGTGGTACTGGCCTTCGTCCTGCCCGCCCATGCGCCCGGTGAACTGCTTACGCAAGGCAGCTTCACGCTCGCGGGCGGCGTCGATCTGCTGCTGGTGGCCCTCTTGCAGGCCTTGTCCTATCCCTTCCACGATCCGGTGCTGACCGACCGCGGTTTCATCACCCGCGAAAAAGCCATGCTGCGCGCCTTCATCGTCGCTGGCGTGCTGGGTTTCATTGCTATCTTCGCCTTCAGCCTGGTCGGCGTGCATGCCCGTCTGGAAGGCATCAGGATCAGCAGCAACGTGCCAGCCGACGTCGCGCGCGGACTGGGCTTTGCCGGCTTCTTCGCGATGATCGTGGTGATGGTTTCCTCGGCCGGCTCGACGCTCGATTCGACCTTCACTTCACTGTCCAAACTGGTCGCGCGCGAACTGCCGCTGCTGGCCGGCCGCCTGCCGTCGCCGCGGGCAATGACCATAGGGTCGCTGACCATGGTGGTGTTTGCCCTGCTGGGCAACCTGCCGATGATCGCCGGCACCGACATCCTCAAGGCGACGACCATCAGCGGCACCATGGTGATCGGCCTCGCCCCGATTTTCCTGTTCTCCAGCCGCGTCGACTACTCGCCGCTGTCCTTCCATCTCGCGTTCTGGACCGGCATGGCGCTGGGCGTGCTGCAGCTGATGAACCTGATTCCGGCCGCGTGGGCCATCGGCAGCGGAAAATATGCCATCCTGCTCGGCACCAACCTGTATGGCCTGCTGCTGTGTACGGCGGGTTTCTTCCTGCCCGTGCTGTTGCCGCGCAAGCGCCCGTCGACTGCGGCAAACGCGGCATGAGCCTTCCCGGCCGGGTATGTCCGACGCGCTATCGCTACGGTGCGGCAGCAATCGCAGTTGCGCCGGAGCATTGCGCCGAAACCCTGTATGTCATCGGCGGGCTCTACGGCAACCTGCCGGCGCTCGATGCCATCGAAGCCATGGCGGCGGCCGAGCCGGGGCCGGTCGCGCTGTGCTTCAACGGCGATTTCAACTGGTTCAACGTCGATGATGCCGGCTTTCGCGCACTCAACCAGCGTGTGCTGCGGCACAGTTTCGTTGCCGGCAACGTCGAAGCCGAACTGGCCACCCGGGCTGGCAAGGGCGCGGACGATGCCGGCTGCGGTTGCGCCTATCCGGAATCGGTCGATGATGCCATCGTCGAACGTTCGAACCGGATTCACGCCAGCCTCAAACAGACAGCAGCACGGCATCCCGATCTTCTCGCCGGCCTGCAAGAGTCGGCGCTGATCGCACGCTGGCGCGTTGGCAATCTGCGCATCGGCGTGGTGCACGGTGACGCCGACTCACTGGCCGGCTGGCGCTTCGATGCCGCCAGCCTGGATGATCCGGCGCAACGCGAGTGGCAAGCCACCGCATTCGCCCAAGCAGAGGTGGATGTTTTCGCCAGCAGCCACACCTGCCTGCCCGCCATGCGCTGTTTTGACTATTGCGGAGAAAAGCTGATCGCCAACAATGGCGCCGCCGGAATGCCCAATTTCGCCGGCACCCGCTTCGGCATCCTGACCCGCATCGCTTGTCGGCCGTCGCCGCATCGCGCGCTTTATGGCCACCGCCTGAAAAATGTCCATGTCGATGCACTGCCCATCCACTACGATCACGAGGCATGGCAGCACGCCTTCCTCGCCAACTGGCCGGTCGGCTCACCGGCCTGGCTGTCCTATTTCAGCCGCATCGCCAACGGGCCGGATTACACTCGGTCGCAGGCCTATGGCGGGAACAACGCACTCGCCACCGACCCGGCCTAGACGTATCACGACACTCCAGCTGCACCCACAAAGGACAGACCATGGCAACGCATCCATTGACCGACATCGGGGCCTGCGTGTTCGATGCCTACGGCACCCTGTTCGACTTCAACAGCGCAGCCAGTGCTGCCCGCGATGAATTGGGCGATGACTGGCAGCGCCTCTCCGACCTGTGGCGCCTTAAGCAGTTGCAATACACCTGGCTGCGCGGCCTGGCCCAGCATCATGCCGACTTCTGGCAGGTCACCGGCGATGCGCTGGATTTCGCCCTCGCCACATTGAAAATCGAGCGGCCCGGCCTACGCAAACGCCTGATGGACCTTTACCTCCAACTCAGCACCTATCCCGAAGTGCCGGCCATGCTGCGCGAGTTGAAGACCCGGGGAATCAAGCTCGCCATTTTGTCCAACGGCACGCCGGGCATGCTGGCGACGGTGGTCCGGAACTCCGGTCTTGAAGGCGTCTTTGATGACGTGTTCTCGGTCGAGGAAGTAGGCGTCTACAAACCGCATCCGTCTGTCTATGGCTTGGCAGCCGATCGCTTGAAGACGGCCCCATCGCGCATCTGCTTCCTGTCATCGAACGGCTGGGATGCCCATTCCGCCAAAGCCTTCGGCTTTCGTGTGATCTGGTGCAACCGCTTCGGGCAGGCCCCCGAGCGGATACCGGCGACGCCGGATGGCGAGATCGCGGACCTGTCGGCACTGCCCGCACTACTCAATCAATAGCTTGTCCCAGCGGACCCCTTGCTGCACGGAGATCACGCGGTACTTCGCGCCGCAGCCAGGGCCACCCTCGCCTTGAGGCAGGCTGGACAGAGACAACTCACCGCAGGCGAAGCCGGATCGGATTCCTCAGGGACCGGCAACAAGGCAGGCAAGCTCGCGCACCAGCACTCCTTGTCGCCACCTTCCATGCTGCAGCGAAACTGCACACCACATTCAGGGCACACATTGGTCGGCACCGCGGTCGCGGGCACTGCGTTCATGGCGTACCGCCGCTGCCGAAACGTCGGCAGGCATCACGCAACACATTCATATGGCGGCGATAGTTGTTGCAGCCGGCACAGATCCATACGTGCAGCCGCAGGCCGATGCGCTCTGACAGGGAGAGCGGACGGTCCTGCTCTTGCGACATCAGTTCGGTCGCCTGTTTGCAGCTCAGCATCATCTCTGGTCCTTGGTCCCCGCTCCGGCAAACCAATTGGTTTCAAGGCAGGTGCGCAGGCCCAGTCGGGCGCGGTGCAATACCACCCAGCAATTGGACGAACTGATGCCGGTTTCCTTACAGATCTCCTCGGTCTCGAAACCGAGGAATTCACGCATCATGAACACGCGCGCGGTCTTTTCCGGCAGATGGTCGAGGCAGGCCTCGAACACTCCCCAGAACTGCCGCTGCTCGAAAGAGGCCTCCGGATCGGCCCAGCGACCCGGCTGTGCAGTCGCCTGCCAGTGGCTGCGCTTATCGAAGAGGGTCTCGCTGAGCAGATCATCGCCTGCTTCATCGTCGGCCAGCGAACTTGCCGGAATTTCCCGACTCTGCCCCCGAATGATGTCGATGATCTTGTTGCGCAGGATCGAAATCAGCCAGGTCTTGTAGGATGACCGGCTTTCGAAACGCTGACTGCCCAGCAGGGCCGCCAGCATGGTCTCCTGCACGGCATCCTCGGCTGCGCCCGCATCGCGCAGTTGCAGGCGCGCGAAACGCAGCAGGTCGGGGCGCAGGGCGTTCAGCTCGGTTTGGCGATCCAGTTCCATGGAACGCATTTTGACCCATGATGACTAACATCGGCAAACTGTAAGGAATGGCGATACCCGCAAGACCAAACAGCAGGGAATCAATCAAGCCAGGCGCCGCAATTCACGAAACGGCGTCAATACAAGGAGAGCAACATGAACCGTCGCAACTGGATTTCAGGCGTTTTCGGACTGACGGCCGCAGCCTCGCTGCCGATGCTACCCATGGGCTCGGTCCGCGCGGCCAGCGCCTTTCCCCTGACCAAGAGCCGGCAGGAGTGGAAAGGCCTGCTGCCGGCCGAGGCCTACCGCGTGCTTTTTGAAGAAGGCACGGAAGCGTCAGGCAGCAGCGCGCTGAACGCAGAAAAGCGTTCCGGTACCTTTGTCTGCGCCGCATGCAATCTGCCGCTGTTCGACAGTGCCCACAAGTACGAGAGCGGCACCGGCTGGCCCAGTTTCTGGCAACCACTGGCAGGCGGACTCGGCACAGCGACGGACTTCAAGCTCATCTATCCGCGCACCGAGTATCACTGCTCGCGTTGCGGCGGGCATCAGGGTCACGTTTTCAACGATGGCCCGCAACCCACGGGAAAGCGCTACTGCAATAATGGCGTCGCCCTGAAGTTCATTGCAAAAGCCGAATCCTTGCCGGCACTGCGGACATGACGATATTGTTTTTTGTCAAAATTCTCGCTGTCGGCGCCGCCCTGGCGACAGTCGGCTGCGCCGAAGCACCGGTCGCAGCGGCCATAGTGCCTGCCGGCAGTGCCACGGCGATCTTTGCAGGTGGGTGCTTCTGGTGCATCGAAAACGACTTCGAGAAACTTCCTGGCGTCATCGAAGTGGAGTCCGGCTATACCGCCGGCAGGACGTCCAATCCGAGCTACGAGCAAGTCAGCGCGGGCGGCACAGGACACGCCGAAGCGGTACGGGTGATCTACGACCCGCAAAAGCTCAGCTACGCGCAACTGGTGGACTATTTCTGGCGGCATATCGACCCGACGGCCAAGGATAGACAGTTCTGTGACGTTGGCAGCCAATACCGCAGCGGTATTTACTGGCAGAACGAAGCCGTGCGCAAGACCGCCGAGGCCAAGCGGGACGCGCTGCTGAAGAGCGGCAAGTTCAAGACCATACACACCGAGCTTGCGCAGGCTACGACCTTCTGGCTGGCCGAGACCTACCACCAGGACTACTACAAGAAAAATCCGATCCGCTACAACTACTATCGCAAGGCCTGCGGCAGGGACGCGCGAGTGGAAGAAGTCTGGGCGGGCAAATGACTCGACCGTCGCCATTGTCTGCGAACATGCCGGCGACCTGATTGGCGAATATCGTCCGGCCCACGCAGCGCAAAAGCTGCTGGCATGGGTGGGCCGCTTTCATGCCTGGCGACGAGGGTAATATCCGCGGATGAAAAGCGTTGATCTCTCCGTCGTCATGCCGGTGCTCGATGAAGCGCCGCAGATAGCCAGGCAGCTGGAGCGGCTGCAGGCCTTGCGGGCGAAAGGCGTGGAACTGATTGTGGTGGATGGCGGCAGCCTGGATGGCACGGCACAGTTGGCTGGCGTACTGTCCGATCGCGTCCTCGCCTCGCCGCGTGGCCGCGCGGCGCAGATGAATGCCGGGGCCACCGCCAGCCAGGGCGCGGTGTTGCTGTTCCTGCATGCCGATACCATCCTGCCGGAAACTGCCCTGCAGGCGGTGCTGACTGCGGTCCGCGCAGGCGCATCATGGGGGCGCTTCGACGTGCGCATCGATGGCCGCCATCCCTTGTTGCGCATCGTCGAACGCATGATGAACTGGCGCTCGCGCCTGACCGGCATCGCCACCGGCGATCAGGCAATCTTTGTCCGCCGTGAGGTTTTCGAAAAGGTCGGCGGTTACGCCGATCTGCCCCTGATGGAAGATATCGCCTTGTCCACTGCTCTCAAGCGATGGGCAGCACCAGTCTGCCTGCGCGAAACCGTCATCACGTCCGCGCGACGCTGGGAAAAGCACGGCGTGTTGCGCACGGTGCTGCTGATGTGGTGGCTGCGTGCCACCTACTTCCTGGGTGCAAGCCCGGCACGTCTGGCAATGCGCTACGGGTACCGGCCGCGTGCATCCTGAAGAAGTCGAAATTGCCGTCATGGCCAAGGTGCCGCAGGCCGGATACGCCAAGACGCGGCTGATTCCTGCGCTCGGCGCCATAGGGGCGGCGCGGCTGCACCGGCAGCTGACCCTGCGCACCCTGGCCACCGCCCGCGCCGCCGGCCTCGGTTCGGTCAGGCTGTGGTGCGCACCCGATACCGGCGATCGCTTTTTTCGTGCCCTGCACCGGAGATGGGGACTCAATCTGCGCACCCAGCCCGATCTGGATCTGGGCCAGCGCATGGCGCACGCTTTTGCGGAACACGGACAGCGGCCACTGCTGCTGATCGGCACCGACTGCCCCGCCCTGAGCGCAGAACACCTGCGGCAGGCCGCGCTCGCACTGCTTTCCGATACTGATGCAGTTTTCATTACGACGGAGGATGGCGGCTACTATCTGGTGGGATTGAAACAACCCTGCCCGGAACTGTTTCAGGACATAAGCTGGAGCACCGGGCATGTCATGGCCCAGACCCGAACGCGAATGTCAGCGCTGGGCCTGCGCTGGCTGGAAGTGGCGATGCTCTGGGATGTCGATCGCGCCGAGGATGTCGAGCGCTGGCAAGCGCTGCAGCAGGCTGAGGCCGCCACCTAAGGCAGCGGGTGCTGGCCGCAGGCGGCGATACCCGTGAGCACGTCCTGGCGGCACCGGCCTGTCGACGACTGCTAAACTTGGAATGATGAAAACCGTTCTCTCCCTGATACTGCTCTTTCTGGCAAGCGCAGCACCCCTCGCGTGGGCGAAAACTCCTGGCGAAGTTGAAGTCGGCGGAACGCTGCGCGATGCGCCAATGCAAGGGCTGTCCGGACCTTCGCGCATACTTTCGGAATTTCGCGGCAAGCCGCTGATCATCAATGTGTGGGCCAGCTGGTGCGGTCCGTGCCGACAGGAAATGGGATCCCTGGAAAGGCTCTCTCGCCGCCATGGAGGCAAGCAGTTTGCGGTGATCGGCATTTCTACCGATGACTACCCCGATGCGGCCATGGCCTTCCTGAAGCAATACAGGACCACGTTCAGCCACTTCATCGACAGCCGGCTGCTACTGGAAAACATGCTGGGTGCCGACCGGCTTCCCCTGACCCTGCTGGTCAATGCGCAGGGCCGGATACTTGGCAAATACTATGGCGCCAAGGAATGGGACAGTCCCGAAGCCCTCCAGGTGATCGGCAAGGCCTTCCGCATCCGGATGTAGCGTGACATGAGCGAACAGTGCCGTAGTACAGTGACGCCGCGAGGCTTCCGTCAGGGCGGACGGATCGAGGCTGCCATGCGTGGAATCGTCCGAAGCTTTTCCGGTCTGCGGCGCTCCCTGCCGGGTGTTGTTTTGTTCTGCCTGCTCGCGCTGTCCGGCGAGGTGACATTCGCGGGCGAACCCAAGGTGGAGGTTGCGGTAACGCAGCGAGACGAAGCTTTCATCGTCGATGCGACGATGGATGTGCCGGTGTCGCCGGCAACAGCGTGGGAGGTCTTGACCGATTTTGACCACATGGCTTCCATTCTCGGGAATCTGACATCGAGCAAGGTAACGTCGCGCGAGGGAAACACCTGGATTGTCAGGCAGGTGGGCGTCGCAAGGTATGGCCTGCTTTCATTTTCATTCGAGTCCGAGCGGGAAATTCGACTGGAACCGATAAAGCGCATTCGCGCGAAAAGCCTCTCCGGAACGCTGAAGCGAATGGAGAGCGACGCGAGGATCATCCCTCTGGATCAGGGCGTGCAGATCAAGTATCACGCGGAGAGTGTGCCGGACTCGATGCTGGCGCGCATGTTCGGCGCATCCTTTGTACGGCATGAAGTCGGCGAGCAGTTTCAGGGAATGGCCAGAGAAATGCTGCAACGCCATGCCCATATCGAGCCGGCAGCCAATACACCGGCATTGCCGACCCGCTAGGTCGAAGCTAAACCCGGCCCATGGTGCAGCCTTTATCCTTGGCTAAAAGTCGGTACCAGGAAAAGCGCATCCTCTTCACGCAGCCATAATTGGTGTCGACTTCCGATGGATGGATTTACAATTCCCGCCACAGCGGCTGAGGCTTGATGCAAAGCCACGACCGCCACGATCGACCAGGCATCGCTACCGGGACCGCCGAAGATGAGTTTCGCCACACCCACATTACCGCTGCTCGCGGCAGTCGCCATATATGGCGGGGCTGCTGTGGCCGGTACGCCATATCGATGCACCGACGAAACCGGTCTGGTTCTTCTGACGAGCGACCCCGGGGCCTCGAGAATCTGCAAACTGCTGTCGCCCGCTGACAAGAAGTGTCCCGGCAAGCAGTGTTCAATCACCATTACGAAGGACCAGGGCGGGCATTTGTACATCAATGGCACGACCAACGGGACTCGAGTGCGTTATCCCGTCGATAGTAGCGCCAGTGCCGTCACCATCTGCATTCGAGGCCAATGCACGGCGAAGTAATCACCCGTCAAATCCAGTAGCGGCCATTGCTGGCGCAACTGGATTCATCTTCTCCCGGCCTTCCCCGTTTACGCCGATCGTCGTCATTCCGACCTTCTCTCCTCGGCGGTGCCTACTTGCTGCCACGCTTGCCGCGCGCCGTTTCAAGGTGCTCGCAGAGCTTCGCGACGCCATCCAGGATGCGTGGCGTGTGACGCTGAATCAGGTCCGGCGGGACGAAGTACAGGTTGTCCCGGGATACCGCGGTCAGCGTGGTCCAGCGCCTCCAGTCGTCCAGCCACTCCGGACGCGAATCGCCCATGCCGCTGGCAACAATGGCTTCGGGGTTGGCCGCGATGACGGCCTCCAGCGTAACGGTCGGCGCCAGAGTCGGCAGTTCCGAGAACACATTGCGCCCGCCGCACAGGCGTATGGCATCGCTGATGATCTGCTTGCCGTTGACCGTCATCAGGGGTTGCTTCCATATCTGATAGAACACATCCACCGGTGGCCGCCGGCTATAGCGCCGGGCCAGTTTTGCGTAGCGCTCGCGAAACAGCCTCGCCGCAGCATTGGCCGTCGCCTCGGTGCCCGCAAGCTTGCCGATGTGCTCCAGTTCGCCGGCGATATCCTCGATGCGCTTTGGTTCGGACAAGTGAACGTTCAAACCCATGGCGCGCAAACGGGCGACCACCGCCGGTGCACTGCCACTTTCCCAGCCGATGACCAGATCGGGTTTGAGGGCCACGATGGCTTCCAGATCGAGGGAGTAGCCACCCACCCTGGGCAGGGTCCTGGCCGCCGGCGGATAGTCGCTGTAGTCGACCGTGCCCACCACCCGATCACCCGCGCCGGCGGCAAACAACAGCTCGGTAATATTCGGCGCCAGACTGACTATGCGCCGCGCCGGCGCCGCCATTTCCATCGTGGCGCCACCGACATCGGTCACGACGATCCCGGCATGCGCCGCGAAGCAGGCAAGCGCCAATAGTGCTGGCAGGCACAGGCGCTTCCATTGATCAGGGGCTGCGGTCAATCGATGTCCTGCGGCGCGGGGCAGCATGGGGCAGCATGGGGGCATGGGATAATCCATCGACGAAAGACAAAGCATTCTAACGATGAGCCGACAGGTAAAGCTCCCATGACCCGACAATCCCATATCCGACCAGCCGACATCCGCGGCTTCAGCCGCCTCGCGATCGACGCCACGATCGGCTTGACCCGGCTGGTCGAAAACATGCACCACAACATTACGCGCAGCCCGGGACCTCTTGGCAAGCACAGCCAGGAGCCGACCAAGGGGATCACCGGAATGGTCTATCGGACCATCCAGGGTACGACGCGACTGGTCGGCAGCGGCATCGACGCGCTGCTCACCCAACTGGTGCCGCTGCTCGACAAGGAGCCGGCGGCATCGTCAAGCGCGCGCGAAGCATTACTGGCTGCACTCAATGGCGTTCTGGGCGATCACCTCGCGGCCAGCGAAAACCCTTTGGCCATTCCGATGACACTGCGCCGTAACGGGCGCCCGCTAGTGCTGACGTCGCAGGATCTGGCCGCAGACATTCCCGATGCGGGCGGCAAAATCCTCCTGCTGTTGCATGGACTTTGCATGAACGACCTGCAATGGCTGCGCAATGGGCATGACCATGGAAAGGCCCTCGCCCGCGCAGCCGGCTTCACTCCGCTCTACCTGCACTACAACAGTGGCCAGCATGTGTCGAGCAATGGCCACGCATTCGCCGACATGCTCGAAACCCTGATGCAGGCCTGGCCGGTGCCCGTCGAGCAACTGGTGATCGTCGGGCACAGCATGGGGGGACTGGTTGCCCGCAGCGCCTGTCACTACGGCCAACTCGCCGGGCACACCTGGCCGAAACATCTGCGGCAGCTGGTTTTCCTCGGCACTCCGCATCACGGCGCCCCGCTTGAGCGCGGCGGAAACTGGATAAATGTCATTCTCGAGGTCAGCCCTTACACGGCCGCCCTGGCCCGCCTGGGAAAGATACGGAGCGCCGGAATTACCGATCTTCGCCACGGCAGCATCCTTGACGAGGACTGGCAACACGGCGACCGCTTTGCGCACGGCCGGAAGCGGAAACTGGTGCCGCTGCCGGAGGGTGTGCCGTGCTATGCCGCTGGCGTGGCGATCGCAAAGGCGGCAGGCGATCCGGGCGAATCTCTGCTGGGCGACGGGCTGGTGCCTCTGAGCAGCGCGCTCGGCCAGGACAAGGACAAGTGCGGAGGCCTGAATTTTCCGGACTCGCGGCAATGGGTCGGCTACGGCATGAACCACATGGACCTGCTTGATAGCGCTGAAGTGTACGAACAGTTGCGGAACTGGCTTTCCTGAACTCCGGGCGGACCGCCTGCGGACCATGCATCCGTTCGCCTTGCGATTACAATATTAAAAAACTTGGAGGAGGAGACACCATGGAAAAGGTCTGGCTCAAGAGTTATCAGGCAGGCGTACCCGCTGAAATCGATCTCGATGAATTCAGCTCGATTGGCGACCTGTTTGCCAAGAGCGTAAAGCTTTATGGCCCGCGCAAGGCCTACATCAACATGGACAAGGCACTCACCTACGCCGAGCTCGACAAGCTGTCGGCGGCCTTCGGTGCCTATTGCCAGTCGGTATTGAAGCTGCAGAAGGGCGCCCGCATCGCGCTGATGATGCCCAACCTGCTGCAATACCCGATCTGCCTGTATGGGGCGCTGCGCGCCGGCTACACGGTGGTGAACTGCAATCCGCTCTACACCGAACGTGAGCTCGAACATCAGCTCAAGGATTCCGGCGCCGAGGCCATCGTCATTGTCGAAAACTTTGCCAGCGTACTGGACAAGGTCATCGCCCGCACGCCCGTCAAGCATGTACTGGTCACGCAACTGGGCGACATGCTCGACTTTCCCAAGCGCATGATCGTCAATCTGGTGGTCAAGCACGTCAAGAAGATGGTCCCGGCATGGAACCTGCCGGGCGCAGTCGAACTGCGCGATGCGCTGATCGAGGGTGTCCGTTATCCCCTGCAGCCGGTGGATGTCGGCCACGACGATCTGGCCTTCCTGCAATATACCGGCGGCACCACCGGTGTATCGAAAGGCGCGATGCTGACCCACCGCAACATCATCGCCAACCTGCAGCAGTCCCACGCCTGGATCAAGTCTTCGCTGCGCGACGACGAGATGATCGTCACCGCCCTGCCGCTGTATCACATCTTTGCACTGACGGCGAACTGCCTGACCTTCTTCAAGATCGGCGCCACCAACCTGCTGATCACCAATCCGCGCGACATTCCGGGCTTCGTCAAGGAGATCGGCAAGTATCGGTTCTCGACCATCACCGGGGTCAATACGCTGTTCAATGCCATGATCAACAACGCGGAGTTCGCCACGATCGACCTGAGCGCGCTGCACCTCACCCTGGGTGGCGGCATGGCGGTGCAACGCGCCGTGGCCGAGCGCTGGAAACAGATCACCGGCGTAACCTTGATCGAGGCGTATGGCCTGACCGAGACTTCGCCCGCGGCCACCATGAACCCGCTCGACATGCCTGAATACAACGGCTGCATCGGCCTGCCGATCTCATCGACCGAAGTGACGATACGCGACGATGAAGGGAAAGACCTCGCCATGGGCGAACCCGGCGAACTATGCATCCGCGGCCCGCAGGTGATGAAGGGCTACTGGAACCGCCCCGACGAGACAGACAAGGTCATCATGGCCGACGGCTTCCTGCGCACCGGCGATGTCGCGATCATGGACGCCAAGGGCTACTTCAAGATCGTCGACCGCAAGAAGGACATGATTCTGGTCTCCGGCTTCAACGTCTATCCGAACGAGATCGAGGACGTTCTCGCCATGCATCCGGGGGTACTGGAGTCAGCAGCCGTTGGTGTGCCCGATGCCAAGACCGGAGAAGCGATCAAGATCTTCGTGGTCAAGAAGGACCCGGATCTGACCGAGGCTTCATCTGACCGAGGCTTCAATCGTCGAGCACTGCCGCACCCACCTCACCGGCTACAAGGTCCCGCGCCAGGTCGCCTTCCGCACGGAACTGCCGAAGACCAACGTCGGCAAGATCCTGCGTCGCCAGTTGCGCGACGAGAAGGCCTAGGAGTCAGCGGCGATGAGCGAGATAAGGGTCTGCCGCGCACATGGTGTAACGCTCAAGCGCGCCCGCAAGGGCGCCGAGCGCATCGCCGAAGAACTCGGCGAAGAGTTCGGCCTTGATCACGAGTGGGAAGGCAACACGCTGCGTTTTCATCGCATGGGCGTTACGGGACATATCGAAGTGGGCAAGAAGGAAGTCGAGATCTACGTCAAGCTCGGCTTTCTGCTGATGGCGCTGGGGCCCCGCATCGAGCACGAAATAAACCGCTTCTGCGACGAGAACTTCGGCCCCGCGAGCTAGCTTCGCCAAGGGACCTGCGCCAAGCAGGCCCTCGACCTCGATGCCTTCAAGAGTCGGCGCTGGCGGTACGGCGAGGTAGTTCGAAAATTCTGTGGCGACTAAAATAAGCCCTGTGTGCCCAACGAGCGGTCTTAGGGGAGATCAAGGATGTCAAGCATTGTCAGCATTTTGCCTGCTGAGGCCCGACTATCGATTCTTGATATTGGGGCTTCGTTCCTTGCAGACAAATCTGGAGGGGACGATGCCGAGTTCGATTACAACCCCCTGATCGAAGCGGGAAAGGCAAGGCTGATCGGCTTTGAGCCTGATCCGGTGGAATGCCAAAAATTGCGGGATCACTACGGTCCGCCGAATCAGTTCTTCGAGAAATTCCTCGGAGATGGCTCTCCGGCTAAATTCCACCAGACCAATTGGGCGTTGACCGGCTCGCTCTTTGAACCCAATAGGCCGCTTCTCGAACTATTCGATTCTTTACACGAATGTACGACGCTTGTGGGCGTTCACCCGGTAACGACGACGCGTTTGGATGACATCGAAGAGCTGGATGACGTGGATTTCATCAAAATCGACGTCCAGGGATCGGAACTCCCAATTTTGATGAATGCAACAAGGATTCTCCAGAGTGCGGTGATGATTCAGATCGAAGTGGCGTTTGTCGAAGCGTACAAGGGTCAACCGATGTTTAGTGACGTGGACGCGTTCTTGAGAAGCCGACAATTTGAGCCTGTCAGAAATTTTGTGTGTGAGGCATACCATGTCGAAAAGGAGCATGTATGCCAAGCAAGACGAGCAAGAAGAAACAGGCGGCGGCGCTGCCGAGCATTCCGAAAGAAATCATTGATCAGTTTGTCAGCGGCCCGA
>JAPLQY010000018.1 GCA_026399475.1 Rhodocyclales bacterium | reverse complement strand
TTTGAACAACAACATGACCCAGCAAGCAGTCGCCAGAAAAGTCATCGAGATAAAGCCCTACGCCGATCCGGAGGCCAAGGTGTACCCGCGCTCGATCAGCGGCATCTACGCCCGCTGGCGCTGGGTCTTCGTCTGGCTGACACAGGGCATCTTCTACGGCCTGTGCTGGATACCGTGGCACGGTCGGCAAGCCATCCTGTTCGACATCGACACGCGCAAGTTCTACATCTTCGATCTGGTGCTCTGGCCGCAGGACACGATCTATCTCGCGCTGCTGATGATCATCGGCGCGCTGGCGCTGTTCCTGTTCACCGCCGTGGCCGGGCGCCTGTGGTGCGGCTATGCCTGCCCGCAAACCGTCTACACGGAAATCTTCCTGTGGTTCGAGAAGCTCATCGAGGGCGAACGGCGCCAGCGCATCGCGCTCGACGCGGCGCCGTGGTCATTGCACAAGCTGTCCGTCAAGACCGCCAAGCACGCCACCTGGCTCGCCTTCTCGCTGTGGACCGGCTTCACCTTTGTCGGCTACTTCACGCCGATCCGCGAGCTTGCGCACGATCTCCTGACGCTGTCGCCGGGCGGCTGGTCGGGCTTCTGGGTGGTGTTCTACGGCTTCGCCACCTATGGCAACGCCGGCTTCCTGCGCGAACAGATGTGCCGGCAGATCTGCCCCTACGCCCGATTCCAGTTCGTCATGCTCGATCCCGACACGCTGATCATCGCCTACGACGCCGCACGCGGCGATGCACGCGGCCCGCGCGCCAAGGGAGTGGACCCGCGCACGGAGAACCTCGGCGATTGCGTCGACTGCAGCATCTGCGTCCAGGTCTGTCCGACCGGCATCGACATCCGCAACGGCTTGCAGAACGAGTGCATCGGCTGCGCCGCCTGCATCGACGCCTGCGACCAGGTGATGGACAAGATGGACTATCCGCGCGGCCTGATCCGCTACTCGACGGAGAACGCCGTCAGCCAGCGCCTCACGCCGATGGACATCGTGCGGCGGGCGTTCCGGCCGCGGGTGATCATCTACGCCGCAATCCTGGTCGCGCTCGCGGCCGCCACCGCCTGGTCGCTGTCGATGCGCATACCGCTGAAGGTCAATGTGCTGAAGGACCGCGGCACGCTGTCGCGCGAGGCCGACGACGGCTCCATCGAGAACATCTACCGCCTGCAGATCATGAACACGGGCGACAAGACGCGGACCTTCCGCATCCGCATCGCCGGCGTCGACGGCATCCGCCTGCACGACGACAGGCTGATCGCGGTGCCCGGCGGCGAGATCGGCACCCGCACCGCCAGCGTCAGGGCCGACCCCGGCGCGGCGAAGTCCGGTGCCAGCCCGATCAGCTTCAGCGTCGAGGACGTGGCCGATGCCGCCGTTGCCGTCACCGAGAAATCGAAGTTCTGGATGCCTTAGCGGCAATTGACGCGAAGCGGAATTCCTGTTCCGATAGATCCATGGCAAAGAAATTTCCCTTGCACCCGAAGCATCCCGAGAGAATCTGCTGGGGCTGCGACAAATACTGCCCGGTCGATTCGCTCGAATGCGGCAACGGCTCGGATCGCACGCAGCACCCGATGGAACTGCTCGGGGAGGACTGGCTCGAATATGGCGACTGGGACCTGGACACCGGAACGGAACCGCCCCGAACTACCGGCGGCACCGATAAAGGACCGGCTTCGAAGTAGTCTTCGCAGCCCCTCCATTTCAGCAGTCGGCGCTGGCGGGCCGGCGATCAAAACAAAATCGAACCCGACCCCTATTGCCACTAACTAAGAGCCTCGCGAGCCACCAAACAACTTTGACACCCAGCCAATACTTGCGTTAAATCCGTTTCGGATTGCTCGACGTTTCGTTTGTGCAGCAGCGGCCTGTATAGCAAGAGCACTGTCTGTCCAGACTTTATCCCGTACCACCGTTAGTTCGGCAATAGATCGAGCAAGCAACTGTGGATGGCGAACACGATCTGTAGTCAATTTCAATAGGTTTTGTGATTCTTCAAAAACCGGATCGAGATGATCGCGAGCTCGGCTTACAAGCAGATCAACTAGTGGCTGAGATGCCAACAGAGATTCCTTTATCACCCACTCGAATTGTTCGGTAGAAGCTTTCCCTTGTTCCTGCAATCCAATAGCACAGAGCGTTTGGCTCTCCACTATTGTTCCGCCACCTAACCCTCGCGTTGCCGCATACCGACGATGTAGAGCTTCGATATCAGTACGTAGGCGCCGGACAATCTCCTGTCCTGAGGCATGAACTCTAGCGTCAGCAATTTTTTCGAGCTCTCCCATCACTCAATTACTCGCTAATGAGCCGCAATCGCTAGCTCGATGATGATCTACCGACAAATCATGTTTCATTGTTCATCTGCAAGACTGGAGACGCCGAGGGTGTACCTCTTGGGCCATTGCAACAATGGCAGCGGAAAACTTTCCTAGTGGCTGTTGACGACAGTAGTTCTCGGCCCATGTAAGGAGTTGAGTGCTACTAAACCCGCTAAAAATGTCGCAAGTGTCTTGAGTCTGCATATTGTAGGCTGTCTGGAATCCTGCGATGAACATAACGTAGCCTTGAGTTTCCGTTACGTACCCAATCGTGCCGGTGCCTTGTTTTCTCGCGTGTTCCATGGTGGCCACAAACATTGGGCATTCGGTCGCACCTACTCCGCCTCCATGCCAGAACCGACCTAACTTATTATCGGCTCCGAGCGCGAACGTCGAGCTAAAAATCAGGGACAGCGCAACTAGTAATTTTCTATTCAGGGCAGTGTTTGGGAGCATATCAGCGTATTCATTTCGACTAGAACAATTGAAAATGCCAAAGAATCAGACTTCATAAAGGAGGAAATCACCTCCCGTTCAGGTAACACGGGAGTATACGAATTTCAGAGAAATCGGAGTTAGAGACTACTCCGATAAGATGCCGTTGGCAATTTTCGCATTTGCCTCATCAACAATCAGAGTCGGCGCTTGCCGACCCGCGTCCCACCAGGGGATACCGTCCCTTCGGGACATAAAGCGGAATTCGCCTGCCCCCGAAGGGAAAGCCCAGGCGGGCAAAGCCCGGCCCCCGAAGGGGAATCCCCGTCACGCAGAGCGAAGGCAGACAGAGTCCGGGACGGCGCTTCCGTAGCGCCTTTACGTCGAAACTTTTTCCGCGTCCGCCCCTGTAAGCAGCGTCTTCAATCCAACATAAGGCTTGTCCGCAACCGGCGTTGCGCCTGCAGCCGCCGGGGACAGGCGCGCCAACTCGGCTTCGAGTTCGCGATTGCGCTGCTGCTGCCCGGCCAGTTGCCGCTCGAGATCGGCTACCTGTTTGCGCAGCCGGCCCAGCGCCCATTGCCGCGTGATCACCGACGGCGAAGACAGCAGGCCGGCAATCAGCGCGCCGAGGCCCAGGGACACCAGCAGCACGAGCGCCAGCGAGCCTTCGAATCTCCAGAGCGCGATCGCCACCACCACGGGCAGGTTGTTCTGCAGGGCAAAGACGACGGCAGCGATGGCGACGATGATGCCGAGTATCAGGATGAGCTGCATGTTCGCCCTTTCGAAACGGGTTGATGAAGTCGCGGCTGACAGGAATCAGGCTCGACTCAGTCCAGCATCGATCGGCTCCCGGAGTCGGCGCCGGCCGCGGCCGTGCGAATGCTCTTACTCGAGTTCGAGCGAGGCCTCGATCGCCTTGATGCCGGCGTTGCCACAGGCGTCGTCGAGATGCCCGCCGGGTGCGCCGGATACGCCAACAGCGCCCAGCAGGATGCCGCGCGCAGAAATTGTCAAACCACCACCGAGCACCACCACGCCCGGAATATCGCGAATGCCGGCCGACGGCTTGCCAGGGCCACTCATATCCAGCAGGCTGGTGGTGTTGTTGCGAAAACTCACGGCGGTCCAGGCCTTGCCGATCGCGGTCTGCGGCGTATGCGGACCGGCGAGGTTGTCGCGCAGCAGCGCCAGCGGTATGCCACTGCGGTCGACGACGGCAACCGCGACCACATATCCGCCCTTCTGGCATTCGGCAAGCGCCGCCTGCGCGACTTTGCTCGCCGCAGCAGTGGTCAAACTTGCCGCTTGCGCGGTCATCTGTTCGGCGGCCAGCGTGCTGTTCGCCAGAAGAAACGATGTCAGTGCAATGGCGATTCTTGTGCGAGTCATGATGTTTTCTCCTTGGGTTCGCTTGTGGGTGCTGATCTTCTGACAGCGGTCAGCTTCGATTCAGTTTAGCGCCGAACGGCCCCAAAAGTCGGCGCTGGCGCGCTGCGTAATTGGGATTCCGCTTTGCCAGCCCGCGTCCCACCAGGGGATACCGCCCCTTCGGGACATAAAGCGGAATTGACGGCCCCCGAAGGGGAATCCCCGTCACGCAGAGCGAAGGCAGACAGAGTCCCGAGCGACGATTCGGACGCCATTGACGCCAGCGCGAGCATTCTCCGGTCGCGCCCGAGAATCACTCGGACTTAAAGTCCGGCATGAGTTGCCCAGAACTTCGCGGGAGTGACGATGGGGTAGCGCTCAGCCATCGCCAGCAAGTCCTTGTCGCCGGTGATGAGATAGTCTCCGCCGGATGTCTTGATTGCCGCCAGCAAAGTCGCCAGCACCGGCTGATCATTGGCATCACGCAAATCCGGGTCGATGCCCGGTACCGGTTCAATGACCTCGGCTTGTATGGAAAGCGCATCGACCAGATCGTCGATCTCCGCCGATGTCAAACCATGGCGGTGGGCCAATCGAGGCAACACGCGTCGCAACTCGTCCAGGATGAAAACCGAAAGCAACACCTCCACCGAACCGTGGCGCCAGGCGGCCACTATCTTGCCCGGCACGCTGGCTGGATAGGCAATTCCCGAGAGCAGTACATTGGTATCGAGCACTACCCGCAGAGTCGCCACGGCTGATCAGCGCTTCCTGGCCGACCGGCGCGCCTGCTTCCGTTCAAGCGCGACGGCGGCATCGATTTCAGCCAGCCCTTCTGCTTCGGGCACCCCGGCAAAGCCCGCCTCGATGCGTTGGCACAGTGCGTCGAAACGGCCCTGCATGCGGCGAATGCGCTCGAACAAGCGGGCATCCACCAGCGCCGCCACGGGCTTGCCGTCCTTGTTGATTACCACGCTGTCGTGGCGATACTGCACCTGGTTGAGCATCTCGCCCAGGTTCTGCCTGAAGTTGACCGCACTGGTTTCGGTGATCATGGCGCCCCCATTGATATGATCGTAATGGTCATTATGACTTAACTGAGATTTGGGGTCAAACACTTGTGGCGGCCATGGCTGCCTAAATCACCAAGGTCAGCCCGCCATCGACCACGAAGATCTGCCCGGTGGCATAGCGATTGCGCAACAGGCCGAGAGCAGCCTCGACGCAATCGTCCGGCGTGGCCGAGCGCTTCAGCGGCGCCCTGGTCTTGACGGCTTCGTGCTGCGCCTGCCAATCCTTCGTCCAGGGCGTCTCCACCAGGCCGGGGGCGACGGCGTTGACGCGCACCGGCGCGCAGGACTTGGCCAGCAGGCGCGTCATCTGGTTCAGCGCGGCCTTCGCCATCGAATAGGCAATCGAACTGCCGACCGGGCGCACGCCGGCGATCGAGGTGATGTTGATGACATTGCCGTCACCGCTCTGCATCAGGTGCGGCATCGCCGCCTTGGTCAGCATCCAGGTGCCGGTGACGTTGATGTCGAAGGTCCTGGTGAAGATCTCGTCAGTCAGCGCCGCCAGGTCGTTGTGCGGCACGACCGTGGTCCAGCCGGCATTGTTCACCAGGATGTCGAGCTTGCCGAAGCGTTCGATGGTCGCTGCCAGCAGCCGCTCGCCGGCCGCCTTGTCGCTGATGTCGGCCTGCACGTAGAGGGCGTTGGCGCCGAGTTCCGCGGCGATGCGCTGGCCGGCTTCGACCGAGTGCGCCGAGTTGATCACCACCGACGCGCCCAAGGCGGAGAGCCGCCGCGCGATGGCCTCGCCGATGCCGCTGCTCGATCCCGTGACGATCGCCACTCTGTTGGAAAACTCGCCTGAAAACTCGCTCATCATTTTTCCTTGTGTTGTCTCGGATGCCGGCTCAGCCGGTCAGCTTGCGGTAGATCTCGGCGATTTTCTGCGGCAGCTTCTTGGCGTCGTCGATCACCGAATAGTGCGCCGGGCCATAGAGCTGCGGCAGGTAATCGGCGCCATGGCGGTCGATGGTGACGCAGTAGCTGCGGATGCCCTTTTCGCGCGCTTCGAGCAGGGCGCGGCGGGTATCCTCGATGCCGTAGCGCCCGCGGTATTCGTCGCCGTAGTCGTCAGGGCGGCCGTCGGAGAGCGTGACCAGCAGCTTGTGGCGGGTGTTCTGGCGCATCAGCAGGCCGGAGAGGTGGCGCACCGCGACGCCCATGCGCGTGTAGTCCTTCGCTTCGATGCCGGCAATGCGCTGGCGTGTGGCGGCGTCATAGCGATCGGCAAAATGCTTGATCGGGTAGATGTCGCAGTGCGTCCGTGTCCAGCCTGAAAAGCCATAGATGGCATAGCTGTCGCCCAGGGCTTCGATGGCCTCGCACAGCAGTACCAGCGATTCTCGTTCGGCATCATTGACCCAGCCCTTGGTCGAGCCGCTCATGTCGACCATGAACATCACGGCCAGCGAACGTTCGATGCGGCGGCGATGGATGAACAGGCGCGGCGAGGGTTCGGCCCCGCTCTTGCGGTCGGCGCGGGCCTCCACCTGCGCATCGAGATCGATTTCCTCGCCGTCGAACTGGCGTCGCAGGGGCTTGTCCTCGCCGCGCAGGGCCTCGAAGCGGCGCCGGATGCTGCGAATCAGGTGGGCATGGCGACGGCGCACTTCATCGACCCACTCATGGTCGCCGACCGGCGCCTTCATTTCGTAAAGGTGACACCAGCCGCGCCGCCAGGCGGCGCGCCGATAATCCCATTCGTCATAGAAGGCATCGGGCTGCACGGTGCAGGTGACCGCGCCCGACTCATCGACGCCGTCGACCGGCTGCCACGCGCCCGGGCCTGCGGCGTGCAGGGCTTCGGGAGGAATCTCGCCGAGATCCTGCATCAGGGACTTCGCCGCCTCGCGCGCCGCGGGCGGCAGGGCGAGCAGGTCGGCTTGCGGGTCGGGCACCTGCATGTCGCCTTCCGCCGCCAACGGCGGGTAGTCGGAATTGTCTGCGGTGCCCGCCTTGGTATCTGTCGCCGCGATCACATTGAGGGCGCGGCGCACGATGGCCAGCTCGCGCGTGATGCGCGCCGCGCGCACGCGCCGCGCAGCGACCGGGTCAATCGCGCCGACATGCAGAAAAATCGGCGTATCGCCTGCGCCGGCAGTTCGCAATGTGGCCATGCAGGCGAGGCTGTTGGCGACTGTCGCATCGGGGCGCGCGAGGCTTGTCGCTGCGGCCTTCAGGTCGGCAGGCCACGGCCCGCGCAGTGCGGCAATTTCCAGGGCCAGGCCGGGCAGCTCGATGGCGATGCAAGCCTCGAGCCGCATGGCTTCAAAGACGGCAAACCAGGCCAGTGCTCGCGCACGGTCGGGCCACAGCTCCAGTTCGGGCTCCGGATCGGCATTGAAGGTGCCGAAACGTGTCTGCGCCCAAAGCAGCACGGCCATGGCCTTGTACAGCCTTTGGTTGCCCGCCGCATCATCCGCCGTATCGAGTCGCTCCGGCAGCCACAGCGTTTCGGTATCGGTCCATGCCGTTGGCCCGCTCACCAGCTTGAGCGGCCGGCCGTCCAGCGCATGCAGGAAACGCGACAGGCGGCCCTCGATGGCAGTGAAGGCAATGCCGTTCTGCGAGCGCAGCGAGCGGCTCCTGTGCGCCTCGGCGAACTCGTTCAGGACGCGGCGGGTGGCGGCCAGGCCGCTGCGATCATAGGCATCGAGCCCGGCGCGGACCCAGTCGTCCAGATCCTCGCCAAGTCCGGCCGCCTGCACCGCGGCCAGCGACGCAATCAGCCAGCCGAGGTCGTCCGAAGTTTGCGCGGCGACACCCGCCCAGTGCAGCACGCGCTCCTGCATCTCACGCGGCAAGGCTTCGAGCAGCGCCGCCGGCTCCTCGGCAGAGCGCTGGCGCAGGGAAAGCAGCAGCACTTCATCGAGCCGCGCTTCGAGTTCGTGAGCGAAGAGCTTGCGCTCGCTCATGCCAACTTAACTCTCATACAGTAGTGACACAGCACCCCTGATGATGAAACACGCGAAAGGCGAATTGAAGGCCCGCCCCTCCCATCCTCCCCTCGCGGGGAGGCTTCTGGTCAGCAAGCTTCGCTCGAATATCACCAGTCGCTCCCAACGAGTTATTTCACGCTAGAAGACAGCGCGTATCAGGTCATCCAGCGCATCGCGGGTGTCGCTTTCATCGGCCAGCGGGCGGGCGATGGCGGCGGTACAGGCTATCGTCGGCGCCATGCCGGCGGCAATCAGTTGCGCGGCATGCACCAGCAGGCGCGTGCCGGCGCCTTCGTCCAGCCCGGCGCCTTTCAGCTTTCGGGTCAGGCTGCCCAGCTTGACCAGCTTCTGCGCCGTATCGGCGTCGATGCCGCCTTCATGGGCGACGATGCGCGCCTCGGTTTCGGCTTCCGGATAATCGAAATCCAGCGCCACGAAGCGCTGCCGCGTGCTCGGCTTCATCTCCTTCAGGACGCTCTGGTAGCCGGGGTTGTATGAGATCACCAGCATGAAACCCGGCGGTGCCTCGATGTACTCGCCGCGCTTTTCGACCGGCAGCGCGCGACGCGAATCGGTCAGCGGATGGATCACCACGGTGGTGTCCTTGCGCGCCTCGACGATCTCGTCGAGGTAGCAGATTGCGCCGGCGCGCACAGCGGCCGTCAGCGGCCCGTCCATCCAGACGGTTTCGTCGCCGACAATGAGATAGCGCCCCACCAGATCGGCGGTAGTCAGGTCGTCGTGGCAGGCCACCGTGACCAGCTCCCGCTTCAGGCGCCAGGCCATGTGCTCGACAAAGCGCGTCTTGCCGCAACCGGTCGGACCTTTCAGCATCACCGGCAGGCAGCTTCTGGCGGCGGCCTGGAATACCTCCAGTTCATCGCCGGTGGCGTAATAGTAGGGCTCGCTTTCCATGCGCACGAGAGGCGTGGCGGGCGTGTGAACATCGGCGCGGACATCGGTCCGACTGGCTGGTTTGGGATTATTCACGAGGCTATCTCTGCTTGGCTTCCTTGGCCTGCTTGGCTTCATCTGCCATGCGCTTCTTGAGTTCGCGCAGCCGCGAATCCACTTGGGACTGCTCGTAGAAATTGCCGTCGCCGGCCTTCTGCGCCAACTCCAGTTGCTCCACCGCAGCCGGCACCTGGCCCTGCAAGGCATAGGCCTCAGCCTGCGCGCGATGCTGCTGCAGGCGCTTGCCGAGCACCGAATAGGTCTTCGCCTGCAGGGTCTGCATCTTTGGATCGGACGGGTAACTCAGCAGGTCGTCTTCGGTAACCTTGATGGCTTCCTGCGGCAGCCTGGCTTCGAGCAGCGAGTCCACCAGGCTGTAAGCGATGGCGCGTTCCTGCGGAAAACGCGGCTGCGCCGCTCGCAGGATCTTTACCGCACCGGGGGCGTCGCCCTGTTTCAAACGCAATTGCGCGGCAAGCGTTTCGATCATGGGCGACACCACCTTCAGGCGGCGCAACTCGGCCAGTTCCTTATCGGCTGCTGCAACATTGCCGTCGCGCACGCGGGCCTGCGCGAGGCCGTAGCGCATGGCCGCTTCGCTGCTGGCGAAGCTGCGGTCCTTGAGCCGGGTTTCAAACTCCGTCACTGCGTCGCGCGACGTGCCTTCCTGCGCGCGCAGCTTCGCGCGCACCAACTGGAACTCGAGCGAATCCGGAACCTGTTTATAGGGCCGTCCCTGTATCCGGTTGCCCATGTCGGCCAGACGTTCGGTCGTCAGCGGGTGAGTGCGCAAATAGCCGGGCGCATTGTTTTCATACAGACGCCCGAACTTCTGCAAGCGGTCAAAAAAGGAGCTCATGCCGCGGATGTCATACCCGGATCGCTCCAGCAGGCCCAGGCCGATGCGATCCGCCTCGCGTTCGAAGTCGCGCGAGTAATTCAACTGGTTCTGAATGGCCGCTCCCTGCCCGGCCATCGCGGCGCCTACTGCAAGATCCGGACTGCTGCGCGCAGCAAGAATTGCGATTGCCAGTGCCAGAAGACTCGTTACCTGCCCTTGCCCTGACTTGTTGATCAGGCGCGCCATGTGGTGCTGGGTTACGTGGGATATTTCGTGCGCCAGCACCGAGGCGAGCTCCGATTCGGAGGCGGCCGCAAGAATCAGCCCGGTATGCACGCCAATGTAGCCACCCGGCATCGCGAAGGCATTCAGCGTCGGATCGCGCAGCGCAAAAAACTCGAATTCCTGCCGTGCTTCCTCGCTCTGGGCGGACAGCCGGTTGCCAAGCCGGTTGAGATAGCTGCTTACCTCCGGATCATCCAGCCAGGCAGGGTCGCGGCGAATCTCGAGCATCACCGATTCGCCAATGCGGCGTTCCATCGCCGGCGAGAACTCGGTTTGCGCCGCTTCACCCAGATCGGGCAGGCCTTCGGCCACCGAAAGAGGTGGCGCCGAGAGGATGCCGAAACCGAGAAAGAGGGCGCTGGCAAGCGGATGGAGTTTCATACCGCTATGATAGCGGCTTCGCAAAAACGAGTTGTGACAGCGTATTTCATGAACCCATCCCCTAAACCACCCGATGCGCCGCTGACGCACTTCGATGCCGCCGGCCAGGCGCACATGGTCGATGTGGGCGCCAAGGCGGAAACCAGCCGCGTGGCACGGGCGCGCGGCCACATCCGCATGGCGCCCGCCACCTTCGCCCTGATCCAGAGCGGCTCAGCGAAAAAGGGCGACGTGCTGGGTATCGCACGCATTGCGGCGATTCAGGCAAGCAAGCGCACATCCGATCTGATCCCGCTGTGCCATCCGCTGGCACTCACCCGCGTTTCAGCCGAACTCACGCTCGACGCCCGCCGTCATCGCGTGACGATCGAAGTCACGGCGGAAACCGTTGGCCGCACCGGCGTTGAAATGGAAGCGCTGACCGCGGTTTCCGTCGGCCTGCTGACCATCTATGACATGTGCAAGGCTGCCGATCGCGGCATGATCATCGAAGACATCCGCCTGCTGGAAAAGCTCGGCGGCAAATCCGAACATTGGCTGGCAGATGCGGACCGCAAATGAACACAAATAACTCGCAACGCGCCGTGGCATGGTGGCTGTACGCCTGCTGCGCCATGGTTTTCCTGACAATGGTGGTCGGCGGCGTGACACGCCTGACGCACTCCGGGCTTTCCATCGTCGAATGGAAGCCCTTGATCGGCGCCCTGCCGCCGCTATCCCACGCCGACTGGCTCGAACTCTTTGCCAAGTATCAACAGACGCCGGAGTTCATTCAGCGCAATCACGACATGACACTGGATGGTTTCCAGTTCATCTTCTGGTGGGAATGGGCACACCGCCTGATCGGCCGGAGCATCGGAGTGGTATTTTTTGTTCCCTATGTGTGGTTTCTCATTCGCGGAAAACTGCGCGGCGCACTGGCGGCCAAGGTGTTCGGCTTCTTCATCCTCGGCGGCCTGCAGGGCGCCATGGGCTGGTACATGGTGAAGAGCGGACTGGTGGATGATCCCCGCGTATCGCAATACCGGCTGGCGGCGCATCTGGGACTGGCCTTCCTGATCTTCGGCCTGATGGGCTGGACCGGTCTGGGCCTGTTGCAGCCACGGAGTACCGAAATCGCCGGTCGGCAAGAGGCGGCTTTCACGCGACGCCTCGGCAACTGGCTGGTGGCGCTGGTTTTCATCATGGTGCTGTCCGGTGCATTGGTCGCCGGCATCCATGCCGGACTGGCCTACAACACCTTTCCGCTGATGAACGGGGATTTCATTCCGCCCGAAATTTTCATGGTCGAACCGCTGTGGCTTAACTTCTTCACCAACATGGCGACCGTGCAGTTCGACCACCGCATGATCGCGTGGGCCTTGATGGGCCTGATCCCGTGGTTCTCATGGCGTATGTGGAGCGAAACAACAACTGCGCGGCCCGCCGCCGCAGTGCTGACGCTCTGGCTGGCGGTGCAAGTGAGCCTCGGCATCGCCACGCTGCTGCTGCAGGTTCCGGTGGCGCTGGGCGCCGCGCATCAGGCCGGGGCGATGGTGCTGTTCGGGCTTCTGATCTGGGCCAATCACGCGATAAGGCGCGCCTGATTCACTCGTAGCGAATCTCGATGATATCGATTTCGCGCAGCCCGCCGGGGCTGTCGAAGCGCACCGTGTCGCCTTCGCGCGCCTTGAGCAGGGCACGCGCCAGCGGTGAAATCCAGCTGATGCGACCTTCCAGCGCATTGGCCTCGTCAATGCCGACGATCTGGTAGGTCGCTTCCTCGCCCGCCGCATCGCAGACAGTCACGGTGGCAGCAAAAAAGACCTGCTCGCAGTTCCTCTGCTCTGCCGGATCGACAATCACGGCGGACTCCAGACGCTTGCCCAGAAAACGGATGCGCCGGTCGATTTCGCGCAGCCGCTTCTTGCCGTAGATGTAGTCGCCGTTTTCCGAACGGTCGCCATTGCCCGCTGCCCATGACACTACGTGCACCATGGCGGGACGCTCGACCTTGACCAGATGTTCGAATTCCGCACGAATCTGCGCGTGACCGCGCACCGTCATGTAGTTTTTGGTGCCGTCCGGAAGGGCGGACTCGGGCGCTTCGTCCTCGTCAGCGTCGTCCGATTCCTTGACAAAGGCCTTGTTCATTTCGTGGAAATCACAAGCAAAAGAAGATGCTAGCATTCAACCCATGATGAATGCACCTACCCCGCTGCCGCAACGCTCGCTCGCCAGCGTCCTCGCCTATGCGGCGCTGATCGTCTGCGTCGCGATGGGCATACGCCACACTTTCGGCCTGTTCCTGACGCCGATGAGCATGGAGCACCAGTGGAGCCGCGAAGTATTTTCCTTCGCCCTTGCGCTGCAAAACCTGTTGTGGGGAGCAACGCAACCCTTTGCCGGCTTTCTGGCAGACCGCTTTGGCGCGCGCCGCGTACTGTGGGGCGCCAGCGTGCTTTATGCGTTCGGCTTGATGGGCATGGCTTACGCCAGCACGGGTACCGGCCTGGCGGCAACGGCCGGCCTGATGATCGGCGCCGCGCAAAGCGGCTGCACCTACAGCGTGGTGTTCGCCGCGCTGGGCAATCTGGTGCCGGCGGCAAGGCGCGGCTGGGCGATGGGGGTCGTTGCGGCGGCGGGTTCCTTCGGCCAGTTCCTGATGATTCCGGTGGCATCGGGCCTGATCGGCGGCCTGGGCTGGTTCGGCACGCTGCTGGTGTTTGCCGCCGGCGCGCTGCTGATCATTCCGCTGGGCGCCGCGCTGACCCAGGGGCTGGTGGCCGCAGCGGCGAGCAAGGGCCAGACCGGGCGCGAAGCCTTGAGCGAAGCCATGGGCGAAAAGGGCTACCTGCTGCTGAACCTCGGCTATTTCGTCTGCGGCTTCCAGGTCGTGTTCATTGGCGTGCATTTCCCCACCTACCTGCTCGACAAGGGACTCGGCCCCGAGGTCGGCATGACCTGCCTGGCCCTGATCGGCCTGTTCAACGTATTCGGCAGCTACAGCGCCGGCCAACTCGGCAATCGCCTGCCCAAGCGCCTGTTGCTGTCCGCCATTTATGCCATTCGCAGCGTGGCCATTGGCCTGTTTCTCTGGGCGCCCCTGACGCCCGCCAGCGCTTACCTGTTCGCCGCGACCATGGGGCTGTTGTGGCTGTCCACGGTGCCCCTGACCAATGCTATTGTCGCCCAGGTGTTCGGCGTGCGTTATCTCGGCATGTTGTCCGGGCTGGTGTTTTTCAGCCACCAGGTCGGCAGCTTCCTTGGCGTCTGGCTCGGCGGTAAGCTGTTCGACGCCACCGGGTCCTACAACACGATCTGGGGCATCTGCATCCTGCTCGGGATTGTCGCGGCGCTTTGCCACCTGCCAATCGATGAACGCAGCCTCGAAACGCGGCGACTGGCCACGGCCGGCTGATCCCGAGGTTGAGGCAATAGAGGTTTTTCGGGGGATCAGGAAGGCCCTGAAGGAATTGGCCAATGATCCTGCCGCAGCTTGCCGCAACATGCCCGCCGCAGGATGGCTAGGATGCGCTGGATGCCTTCACAAATTGAACTCTACGAAGAAGTGCTTCGTCTGTCGTCACGCATGGTCGCAGCAGCGCGCGCTGGCGACTGGGACGACCTGATCGAACTCGAACGCGGTATCGACAGTCTGCGCAATGCCTTGAGAGCGACGGCGGAAGAAGCTTGCGCACTGGCCACGGAGCCGACGCACAAGCACAGCCTGATCCGGCGCATCCTCGAAGACGATGCCGAAGTGCGCCGCCATACTGAACCCTGGATGGAGCATTTGTGCCAGTTCCTCGGCGACAGCACGCGTCGTCGCGACATCCTGAAGGCCTATGCGGCCGACATCGGCAGGGTTTCTCCCGGCAGCGTCGGCACGTAATCCCGCCACGATGCGCAGTCGACTCCGTCCCAAAAGGTAGCGCTTCACGTCCCCGATACCGCCGGGGACGCTATCCCCTGCAGACGCATCACTCCGGTCGGCGTGCCTTGTGCGCCGTTTCGTAGAGCGGCATCACTTCGGGCAGATGCTTTTCTATTTCCTTGATGCGATGATCGCCCGCCGGATGGGTTGAAAGAAATTCAAGCGGTGCCTTGCTGTTGGCGGCTGCCATCTTCTGCCACAGGCTGACCCCGGCGCGCGGGTCGAAACCGGCTCGGGCGGCGAGGTCCAGCCCGACCACGTCGGCTTCCGCTTCATCATCGCGGGAAAACTTGAGCGACAGCAGATTGCCGCCCATCTGGAAGGCGCCGGCATAACGACCACCGCCTACCAGTTCGCCCAGCAGATTGGCACCCAACTGCGTAATCTGGGTCTTCGCCATGCGCTCACGGGCGTGCTCGCGCAATGCATGGGCGATCTCGTGGCCCATCACCATCGCCGCCTCATCATCCGTCAGCTTGAGCGTGTCGAGAATCCCGGTATAGAAAGCGATCTTGCCGCCTGGCATGCAGAAGGCATTGATCTGCTTCGAGCCGATCAGGTTGACTTCCCATTGCCACTGGCGGGCACGCGGGTTGAAGCGGTCCACGAAGGGAATCATGCGTGCCGCTATGGCGCGCAGCCGCTTTACCTGTGGATGATCGTCCGGTCCAAGTGCGCGCCTGGTGGCGGCCTGGCGTTTGAGTTGTTCGTATTCCTGCGCCGCCTGCTTCTCGACCGCACCGGCCGGAACCAGATTGCGCACGCTTGAAGGCTTGCCGACATCGACGCCGTCCGCCAGCGCCGGCAGACCGAACACCAGCAGCGCCAGAGCGATAAGCGCGCGCCGCATCTTATTCGCCCTCGCCGCCCAGCACTTCAAGCAGATGACCCAGCAGTTGCGCCAGTTCTCCACACATCAACGTGAAGTTGGCGGCAAACAGATCATCCGCGTTCTCGGCCTGGCGCTCGGCGTCCTCCTTCAGCAGATCAAGAAACACCAGCCGCTTGATTTGCAATTGTTCGGTCAGCACGAACGAAACGCGATCGTTCCAGGTCAGCGCCAGGCGGGTGGCCGACTTGCCGCCGGCAATGTGAGCTCGCACCTCGTCGCTGTCCAGGCTGTGACGGACGTAGCGCACGGCGGCACGCTCTTCGACCGCGGCGCGCAGTTCGCAATCGCGGTCAATGGTAAAACTGCCGGGGGCAACGCCTGCCGCCAGCCACTGCGTCATGGCGGTTGCAGGCGCCAGTTGCGTCTTGATCAGCGTGACGGGCAATTCGCCGAGGGACAGCTTGAGATGCTCCATCACTTCATCGGCGCGAGTGCTCGATGACGCGTCCACCAGCAACCAGCGATTGACCGGGTCGATCCAGACGTAGGTAAGGCCCCGTTTGACGAATGCACGCGGCAGCAACTCGACCTCAAGCTGATCGATCACTTCGCGCGTCTGCTTGCGCCCCGGCTTGTAGCCTTGGGCCGCCGCGATTTCGACCAGTTTTGCCTGGGCATACTGGCGCACCACGGAGGCCGGCAGCAATTTCTGCTCGACGCCCAATGCAATCAGTTGCTGGTGCTGCACGCTGAAAACCAATTCACCCGCTTCGCCGCGCGGCGGTACCCAACCGCGCGCTACGCGATCAGTCGCGCCACACCCCTGGAAAAGCCCTTTGCGCAGGGCATCCGCAAGAGAGTCAGTGTCATAGGCCCAGTCAGAAGTGAGCCGGAAAATCTGGAGATTACGGAACCACATAGGAAGAAGGCTCTACCTGTCCAAAAATGGAAATGTCGGTTTCGCTCCACGGCGAAACTGCATGAATTGTAATCACATCGGCAATCGGAGGCTCTGCACAATGAAAAATGGAGCTTCAGTGGAAGGCTCGCGCTCCCTGCAGCGGGCTTCATGCCAAAGCTGGAATCGACAGTCGGGACTCGCGTCACGCGAACCGAAGTCGCACGTGGGTAGACGCCAAACAAACGCGCCCCGTCCGGCTTGCCGGAGGGGCGCGTCGTGACTACTGCCGGGGGCTACTGCCTGGCGATCAGAGTGCAGGTGTCAAGCGGCGGCAATAGCTGCGCTCGCTGCCGCTTCGGCAGCACGCCGCGTCTTGCCGGCGCGGGCCGGCATGTGGCACAGGCCGCAAACGTAGCCACGGGTAGGATCGTAAGCGTGGGCTACAAATTCACCACCGCATTCGCGACAGGTGGCCATTTGCAGCATGCTGGCATCGAAAAAACGCACCATGGTCCACGCCCGCGTCAGCGACAGGACGGTATCCAGTCCGCCGCGTTTGATCTGGTCCAGGTACATCCGATACGACTTGATGATCAACTCCAGCCCCCTCAACTGCGTATGCGATTTGAGAAAGCGGTAGTAGGCCATGAACAGCGAGGCATGGATGTTCGGCTGCCAGGTCATGAACCAGTCGGTGGAGAACGGCAGCATGCCCTTGGGCGGCGACTCGTGCCGGACTTCCTTGTACAGCTTGAGCAGCCGCTCGCGCGAAAGATTGGTTTCCGCCTCCAGCAGTTGCAGACGGGCGCCGAGTTCGATCAACTCGATCGCCAGACCAATATCCTTCGCTTCTATGATGACAGACTTGTTACGCATGTGAGCCTCCGCAGCTTGGCGCTTGACGTTGAATGGCAGCTTCCTCAGGCCATCGTGGCGACCGGCCTGCCGGCAGCGAGAATCGCCGCATGCAGATGCCCGACGCCGCGATCGCGTTCGTGATTGGCGAGAAGGTCAAGCAACAGGGTGTCGTCGAAGCGGAAGTTGCACAGCAGCATGTCCGAACTGGCCATTTTCAGCACCTGGCCTGGCGTGAGGCGCCCAAGTACATCTGCAATCTCTTCACTGATACCAAGACGAAAAATGGCCCCTTCGCGATCGGAACGAACCATGTTCTGCGCCAGCATCAGATAGGAGAGATTGACTTCCTTTATGTCGTTGTAGGTGTCGGTCGATTTCATAATGCACTCCTTGTGAGCGCCGGTCAGGCCCGAATTGGAGTCCGAATCACGGCAGATACATGGTCCCACGGGACATGACAAGAAAGAAATCAATGGAAAAACCATTCTGTTGTAAGAATTAGATAGAGCAGCTTTGTAAGAGAAAACCTTACAAAGATGTGATAACCAACTGATTATAGTATATATTTATTTGTAACTCCAGTTGTCACATGCCTTCCAGGGGCGTAACCCTTATCGGAGACCCAAAGGAAAACGAAGCTTCAGTGAAGGCTGGTGCCTGCGGTAGCAGGCGTTATGCCGTAACCAAAAACCGTAACAGCCTTCAGCATGGAGAAATCGACACGCTAGAATATCCGGCATGGAACCGGCGATAAACTTTTGCAGCGTCTGCGGCTCACCCGTGACGCTGAAGATACCTGCAGGTGACTCCTTGCCGCGCCATGTTTGCGGCGCGTGTGGCGCAATTCATTACCGCAACCCGCGACTCGTGGTCGGGGCCTTGCCCGAATGGGAAGATCGTGTGCTCCTCTGCCGGCGAGCCATCGAACCGCGCTACGGCAAGTGGACTCTGCCAGCCGGCTTCATGGAGAACGGCGAAACAGTGGCTGACGCGGCCCTGCGTGAAACTTTGGAAGAAGCTTGCGCCCGCATAGAACTTGGCGAAATGTACACTTTGATCAGCGTGCCGCACATTCATCAGGTGCATGTGATCTACCGATCTCGCTTGCTGGATCTCGAATTTGCCCCCGGCATCGAAACCCTTGAACTGAAGCTGTTTCGGGAGGAGGAAATTCCCTGGGACGAAATCGCCTTTCGCACCATTGGCATTACCCTAAAGCACTACTTCGCGGATCGCCGCGCCGGAGCTTACCGTTTCCGTACCGAAGACCTGACGCCTCCCCCGAAGCAAGCGGCACTCTGATTACTCGTCGTCCAGATTGAAGATTACCGGCAGCACCACCGCGAAGGTTTTGCCGCGCAGGCTCTCCGGTAAACGGGCACGCTGGGCGCCGGCATCAATCATGGCCAATGCCGCACGATCCAGCAGTTCATGGCCGCTGGAACGGATAACCGTGGCGGGTCGCGGCCGGCCGTCGCTGCCGACTTCGATGCGAATGTCGGCGCTTCCCTCCGAGCCGGACGCCATCGCCTGGGCCGGGTAGCGCTTGAAACGTCGGGCCTGGGTCGCAATGGCAAGGCGATAGCCGCGCAGGCCGTCCACAGCTTCACCGGATGCACTGGCTTCAGTAAGGAGAAGGCTGCTCGCCGATCCCGCCGCCGGCACTGCCGCCGAACCGGCAGCAACGGCGACCGACTCCGGGCCCGATGAGGGCTTCAAGACCGGCTCAACTGGCGTCTGCGGAACTGAAGACGGCCCGGGACGCTCCAATACCGGAGATTCGGGCCTGGCAACAGGCAATGCATGAGTGGGGGCGGGTGGTATGGCAAGCGGCGACGGATCGGGTGGCGCACGTTGGACCGACGGTTGCGGTGACAAGCGCAGCATTGCATGCAGTGACGAAGGCGTATCCTTCGTCAGTACACGCAAGTTGCCGGGCCAAAGCACCAGCAGGTGAACAAGCAGCGAGGCGGCAATGGCATAGCGCAACCGGCGCGTCGCTAATGCCCTCGTTTCGAAGCTATCAAAAGTCATTGCGCTCTGCTAAATTCGTGCCAATACGGGATTCTATAGAGATGACTAGCCATCCGCTGATCCTTACCCTCGACCAGCATGGTGTTCCCCACCGCTGGGTGAGTTGGCAGCATGCCTGCATTTACGTTGCGCGCGACCTGGTCGCCTGGGATGCGGGAGATACTCATTTCATTTTTTACGGTGGCACCAACCGCGTTACCGGCGAACGCTCCGCATTGTCTACCAGCAGCATTATCGCCATTCGCGGCAAGGCCCTCTCTGGCAAGTCACTGCACCCGACCCCGCCGCTGTCCAACCGCGAACTGTTCCATCGCGACCGCCACATCTGCGCCTATTGCGCCCGCGAGTTTTCCTCGCAGCGGCTGACCCGCGACCATATTCTGCCGGTTTCGCAAGGCGGACGCGACACCTGGATGAACGTGGTCACCGCCTGCCGTCACTGCAACCAGACCAAGAGCGGACGCACCCCGGAACAGGCGCGCATGGAACTGGTCTATGCGCCCTACGTGCCGAACAAGGCGGAATACCTGATCCTCTGCAACAGGAACATTCTCGCCGACCAGATGGACTTCCTCGCCCGTCACGTTCCATCCCAAAGCCGCGTGCGCGCGGCCTGATTCTCCGGAAATGGCCATCACCACCGTAGCGGCAAAGCCGCTCACTTCCTATCGCAAGTACTGGGCGCAGCGCTTCGGCCCGGCCCCCTTCCTGCCCATGTCGCGCGCCGAAATGGATGCGCTGGGCTGGGACGAATGCGACATCATTCTCGTCACCGGCGACGCCTATATCGACCACCCCAGCTTCGGCATGGCGCTGGTCGGCCGGTTGCTCGAAGCGCAGGGCTTTCGCGTCGGCCTGATCAGCCAGCCGGACTGGCACTCGTCCGATGAATTCAAGCGCCTGGGCAAGCCGAAGCTGTTCTTCGGCATCACCGCCGGCAACATGGATTCGATGGTGAACCGCTACACCTCGGACCGCAAGATCCGCTCGGACGACGCCTACACTCCTAATGCCGCGCCCGACCACCGCCCGGACCGCGCCGTGATCGTGTATTCGCAGCGCGCCCGCGAGGCTTTCCCCGACGTGCCGCTGGTGATCGGCGGCATCGAGGCCAGCTTGCGCCGCATCGCGCACTACGACTACTGGTCGGACAAGGTGCGGCGCTCGATCCTGCCGCACTCGAAAGCCGATCTGCTGCTGTTCGGCAATGCCGAGCGGGCGCTGGTGGAAGTCGCCCACCGCCTGGCCAAAAGCGAGAAGATCGGCGAAATCCGCGACCTGCGCGGCACGGCCTTCATGGTGCCGCAGGGCTGGCTGCCAGGGCCGGAGTGGGTGGAAGCCGATTCCACCACCGTGGATACGCCGGGTGCCGTGCATGCCCATCCCGACCCCTACGCCATGGAGGCGGACAAACAGACCATGAAAGTCGGCGCTAGTGATACGGCGGTTGTGCGCGTCATCAGCAAAGCCGAGCGGCTCGCGGCGACCAAGCAGGCACGCGCTCACACCGCGATCCGTCTGCCCTCCTATGAGCAGGTGCGCGACGACCCGGTGCTCTACGCCCACGCCTCGCGCACCTTCCACCTCGAATCCAATCCCGGCAATGCGCGCGCGCTGGTTCAGGCCCACGGCGAGGGCGCCAGCCGGCGCGACCTGTGGCTCAATCCGCCACCGATCCCGCTGAGCACCGAAGAGATGGACCACGTCTTCGGCCTGCCCTACGCCCGCGCGCCGCATCCGATCTATGGCGACGCGAAAATTCCGGCGTGGGAGATGATCCGCTTCTCGATCAACATCATGCGCGGCTGCTTCGGCGGCTGCACCTTCTGCTCGATCACCGAGCATGAAGGCCGCATCATCCAGAGCCGCTCGGAAGCCTCGATCCTGCAGGAGATCGAAGACATCCGCGACAAGACGCCCGGCTTCACCGGCGTCATTTCCGACCTCGGCGGGCCGACCGCCAACATGTACCGCATGGCCTGCAAGGATCCGAAAATCGAGTCCTCCTGCCGCCGGCTGTCCTGCGTCTATCCGGGCATCTGCGAGAACCTGAATACCGACCACGCGCCGCTGATCTCGGTCTACCGCAAGGCGCGCGCCCTGCCTGGCATCAAGAAGATCCTGATCAGTTCCGGCCTGCGCTACGACCTCGCGGTGCGTTCACCCGAGTACGTCAAGGAACTGGTGACGCACCACGTCGGCGGCTACCTGAAGATCGCGCCCGAACACACCCAGGAAGGGCCGCTGTCGAAGATGATGAAGCCGGGCATGGGCGCCTACGAACGCTTCAAGCAGATGTTCGAGAAGTTCTCGAAGGAAGCCGGCAAGGAGCAGTACCTGATTCCCTACTTCATTGCGGCGCACCCCGGCACCACCGACGAAGACATGCTCGAACTCGCGCTGTGGCTGAAGCGGAACGGCTTCCGCCTCGACCAGGTGCAAACCTTCCTGCCGACACCGCTGGCCATCGCCACGGCGATGTGGCACACGGAAAAGAACCCTCTGCGCAAAGTTACGGCGGATTCCGAAGGCGTTGCAGTAGTGCGCGGCGGAAGGCAGCGAAAGCTGCAGAAGGCCTTTTTGCGCTACCACGACCCGGCTAACTGGCCCTTACTGCGCGAGGCGCTGAAGGCCATGGGTCGCTCGGACCTGATCGGGCCGGGCAAGCGCCACCTGATTCCGGCCTGGCAGCCCGCGGGCACGGCAACGTCGTCATTGCCGCACAAGCCGGGGCAAAGCACCCACGCTGGAAAGAGGGCTCCAGAGTCGGCGCCGACGGGACGCCGAACAACACCTTCCGCTCCGGCCAAACCCGCCAAAGCCCCACCGGCCCGCCGTCATCCGGACGTACCGCGTCATCCGCTGTCACGCCGCAAGGGCGGCTGAAGTATCCTGGGGGGTTGGAGCAGGTAGAATCCGGTGGCGGAGAGGGTGGGATTCGAACCCACGGATGCCTTGCGACATCGCCTGATTTCGAGTCAGGTACATTCGACCACTCTGCCACCTCTCCGCGAGGCGCGGATTATACCCGTGAAGCGCCGCTCGGTCACAGCACGCACGAAGGGAAAGCATTGTCGAAACTGCTTCGCCTGATCTGCTGTCTTGCAGTGGCCTTTGTGGCCGCCTGCACTCGCATCGAACCGCCCGAGGCAGACGGCAGGCTGGTGGTTGCGGTCAGCGAAACACCCGCCTTCTTCCAGCGCGAAGGCGCCACCACAAGTGGCTTTGACCATGACCTCGTGACAGCCTTTGCCGACAGCCTCGGCCTCAAGGTGAAGTTCATCAAGGCCGCCGACGCCTATGAGTTGAACGACCTGGCACTCGCCGGGCGGGTGCACCTGGCCGCGTCCATGCCGCTGGGTAATGGGCATTTGCAGTTCTCGACACCGATCCGCACGGTGACCCAGTGGATTGTCGGTCACAACGACGTCATGGGACCGCAACAGCTATCCGATCTGGCCGGCAAGAGCGTCGAAGTACCGGCCGGTTCGCCTTTGGCGGACACCCTGCGCAGTCTGGACGAGAAGTCGCGCCCGCAGGTGGTCGAGGTGCCTGGCGTCAACGAAATGGAGCTGTTGACGCGCGTCGCCGAACGCAAGGCCGAACTGGTCGCCGTGCACGAGATCCACCTCGACCTCGGCGTCAACTTCCATCCAGAGTTGAGCCCCCTGCTGCAATTACCCGGCAAGCTGGAGCTTGGCTGGGCCTTTGGCGGTGAAGGCGCTGCCGCGCTGCGCGCCAGGGCCGATGCCTTCATCGCCAGTGCCCGTGCCGATGGCACGCTGGCGCGCATCCATGACCGCTACTTCGGCCACATCAAGCGCATCAATGCGAATGGCATCGCACAGTTCCTCGACGATATGCGAATCAAGCTGCCGAACTGGCGTCGCCACTTTCAGTCGGCGCAGGATCTGAGCGGCATCGACTGGCGCCTGCTGGCGGCACTGGCTTATCAGGAATCGCGTTGGGATCCGCTGGCGACCTCACCCACCGGCGTACGAGGCATGATGATGCTGACCGAGGACACGGCTGATCATCTGCGCGTCAAGAACCGCCTCGATGCCCAGGAAAGCATCCGCGCCGGCGCCCGCTATCTGGCAGAACTGGTGGAGCAGATACCCGACAACGCGAAGCATCCGGACCGCCTGTGGCTGGCGCTGTCAGCCTACAATTTGGGCATGGGCCACTTTCGCGGCGCGCGATCCATCGCCAAGAGCATGAAGCGGGACCCCGACGTCTGGTACGACATGAAGCAGGTTCTGCCCCAGCTGGCGCGGCCGGAGATCTACGCGCGACTGAAGAGTGGCGCCGCGCGTGGCGGTGAAGCGGTGATCATGGTTGAGAACATCCGCAGCTACTACGACATCCTGAGCCGCTTCGAGCCGTCCTACGCCTCGCCCTACCCGGCGCAGTCGGCACTTAGGCCGCGCTGATCTTCTCGGTGCCGCCCATATAGGGCCGCAGTGCGGCGGGCACCGTGATGCTGCCGTCCTCGTTCTGGTAATTCTCGAGTACCGCGACGAGGGTCCGACCGACCGCCAGACCGGAACCGTTCAGCGTGTGCAGCAGTTCGGGCTTGTTCTTTTCGTTCCTGAAGCGGGCCTGCATGCGCCGCGCCTGGAAGGACTCGAAATTGGAGCAGGACGAAATTTCGCGATAGGTGTTCTGCGCCGGCAGCCAGACTTCGAGGTCGTAGGTCTTGGCGGCCGAAAAGCCCATGTCGCCGGTGCACAAGGCCACCTTGCGATAGGGCAGCTCCAGCTTCTGCAGCACGGCCTCGGCGTGACCGGTGAGTTGTTCCAGCGCGTCCCACGACTGATCGGGGCGCACCATCTGCACCAGTTCCACCTTGTCGAACTGGTGCTGGCGGATCATGCCGCGCGTGTCCTTGCCGTAGCTGCCCGCTTCCGAGCGGAAGCAGGGCGTGTGGGCGACGAACTTGAGCGGCAGAGCCTCGGCCGCGAGAATCTCGCCGCGCACGAGGTTGGTCACCGGCACTTCGGCGGTGGGAATCAGGTAGAGCTTGCTGCCGTCGCTGCGCGGCACCATGAACAGGTCTTCCTCAAACTTGGGCAACTGTCCGGTGCCGAACATGCTTTCGGGATTAACGAGGTAAGGCGTGTAAACCTCGGTGTAGCCATGCTCGCCGCTATGCAGGTCGAGCATGAACTGGGCGAGTGCGCGGTGCAGGCGCGCAATCGGTCCTTTCATCACGGTAAAACGGCTGCCGGAAATCTTCACCCCGGCCTCGAAGTCCAGCCCACCCAGCGCGGTACCAAGGTCCACATGATCGCGCGGCGCAGCGATCGCGCGCGGCGTACCCCAGCGCAGGATCTCGACATTGCCGGTTTCATCCTTGCCGACCGGAACGCTCTCGTGCGGCAGGTTGGGAATCAGTTCGAGGAAGGTATCGAAGCGAGGCATCAGTTCCGCCAATGCTGTTTCGCCGGCCTTCAGATCGTCGCCCAGCCCGGCGACATCCGCCATAACAGCCGATGCGTCCTCGCCCTTGCCCTTCAGCATGCCGATCTGCTTCGACAGCGTGTTGCGCTTGGCCTGCAGATCCTGCGTATGTACTTGCAGACGCTTGCGTTCCGCTTCGAGCGCCTCGAAGGCAGCGGTGTCGAGCGTCACGCCGCGCAGGGCCAGGCGCTCGGCGACGAAAGAGAGATTGGTGCGCAAGCTTTGAATATCCAGCATGGTGTTTCCTATCGGTTCTTTGCGGCTTTTGCATCCAGCTCGCGCAGATGGGCAAGTTTCTCGGCGATCTTCTGTTCCAGTCCGCGTGCAACGGGTTGATACCAATGCACGGCAGGCATGCCTTCGGGCAAATACGTCTCCCCGGCGGCGTAGCCCTCGGCTTCGTCGTGGGCGTAGCGGTAATCGGCGCCGTAGCCCAGCTCTTTCATCAGCTTGGTCGGCGCGTTGCGCAGGTGTTCGGGCACGCCGCGGCTCTTGTCCTTCGCCACGAACGCGCGGGCCGCATTATAGGCGACGTAGGCCGCGTTCGACTTCGGCGCCACGGCCATGTACAGCACGGCATTGGCCAGCGCCAGCTCACCTTCCGGGCTGCCAAGGCGCTCGTAGGTGGCGCAAGCGTTGAGCGCAACCTCCCAGGCACGCGGGTCAGCCAGACCGACATCCTCGATGGCCATGCGCACGATGCGCCGCCCCATGTAGAGCGGATCGGCGCCGCCGTCGAGCATGCGTACCAGCCAGTACAGCGCGGCATCCGGGTCCGACCCGCGCACGGATTTGTGCAGGGCCGAGATCTGGTCGTAGAAGGCGTCGCCGCCCTTGTCGAAACGCCGCAGATCGGCGGCCAGGGTCTGTTCCAGAAAGTCGGCGCTGACACTGCGGCGACCCGCGGTGGCCGTCGCCGTGCGCAATTGTTCCAGCACGTTGAGCAGGCGCCGCGCATCGCCGTCGGCATAACCGATCAAACGATCGCGCGCTTCGACGTCGAACGCCATCTCAGCCAGGGTAGTGGCAAGTGCACGGTCAAACAGTTCGCCCAGTTCGGCCTCGTCCAGACTCTTCAGCACATAGACGGACGCCCGCGACAGCAGCGCGGAATTCACTTCGAACGACGGGTTCTCGGTAGTCGCGCCGATGAAGGTCACTGTGCCGCGTTCCACGTAGGGCAGGAAGGCATCCTGCTGCGCCTTGTTGAAGCGATGCACTTCATCGACGAACAGTATGGTGCGCCGCCCCTGCTGGGCCATGACTTCGGCCTGCTGCATCGCCTCGCGGATATCCTTGACGCCGGAAAACACCGCCGACAGCGCTATGAACTCGGCATCGAAGCTGTCGGCCATCAGACGCGCCAGCGTGGTCTTGCCGACACCCGGCGGGCCCCAGAGGATCATCGAATGCGGCGTCCCGGAAGAAAACGCCAGCCGCAGCGGCTTGCCCTCGCCCAGCAGGTGGCGCTGGCCGATCACCTCGTCCAGCGTGCGCGGCCGCATCTGCTCCGCCAGCGGCGCATGGGCGGTGGACGCCGGAAACAGATCAGTCGCCGACAACATCGGCCCCGGCGGGTGCGACAAAGCGAAACAGCGACGCGGGCAACGCCGGATTGGCCTCGAACTGGGTGAAGCGCAACACCGTCACCTGGCCGAAGCTGTCATGGATTTCCATGCTCACCGGCTTGTTGGCGGCAAAGCCGATCTTGACGCGCTCGAAGCTGGCGTCGCCGCCCTTGGGCGTGGCCTCGACGAACTCCAGCCCGTCCGCCGCGGCGCCTTCCTTGAGAGTGAAGTGCCTGTCCAGGTCCTGCCCGGCCAGCAGCGCCGCCGGACTGGCGCCGAAGGCCGTGCCGAGCTTTTTTACCGCGACCTGGTTGAGGTCGGGGTCGTAGCTCCACAGCTTGTTGCCGTCACTGACCAGCAATTGCTTGTAGGGCTTCTCATAGGACCAGCGGAACTTGCCCGGCCGCTGCAGGGCGAAGATGCCAGCCGACTGCTGCGGTTTCTTCCCCGACTTGGCGATCACGGTTTGCGTGAACACGCCGCGCGCGCTGCGGTTGGATTCGAGGAAGCCCTTGAGCTGCTCGAGGCCGGCGGCCTGCACCGGCGCGAAAAAGCCATAGCCGCAGAGGGCGCAAAGGAGGCGGAGGAGATTCTTCATCTGCGGATTATCGCAGCCCCGCGCCTGCCGTGCTTGATCCCGTGTTTCCGGCCGCGGCGGTTCCGCTGCTACGCGGGATCGCGTTTCTCGAATTCGACGAACTGCGGCGTGTGGCCGCGCGATTTCAGCCAGTCCGCCAGCGCGTAGCCGGTGCCGGCCGGCCAGCACTTCACGGCTTCCGGCGCGAACAGGCGGTAGTCCGCCAGTTCCGGCGACAGCCGCACCTCGCCGTGGCACACAGCGTGATAAGCAATGATCACCTGGTTCATGCGCTGAAAGTCGTAGACGCCGATCAGGTTCAAGGCACTGGTTTCGAGATGGGTCTCTTCCAGGATTTCGCGCACCATGCCGCCCTCCGGCGTATCGCCCGCTTCCATGAAGCCGGTGATAAGCGCAAACATCTTGCCCGGCCAGGCAGCGTTCTGCGCCAGCAAAACCTTGCCCTGATACTCGATGACCGCGGCCAGTACCGGCGTCGGGTTGTTCCAGTGCGTGTAGCCGCAGGCGGGACAATGCAGGCGCTCCTTGTCACCGCCATCCTCGATCTGCGTGATCAACGCCAACGGCGTGGCGCAGCAGGGGCAGTACTTGTAGGGATGGCTCATTGCTGCCGCACCACGCGGCTTTACTCGGACCGGTTTGGCCCGATGACCTCGCGCCCGCCTGCCCCATTCATGGGCGAGACCAGCCCGGCCTTTTCCATCGCCTCGATCAGGCGCGCGGCGCGATTGTAGCCGATGCGCAGATTGCGTTGCACCAGCGAGATCGAGGGTCGCCGCGTCTTCAGCACTACCTCGACGGCCTGGTCGTACATCGGATCGGACTCGGCATCGCTCACCGCGTCACCCGCACCGAGTTCGGCATCGTCCGTCGCCGGACCGTCCAGCAGCCCATCGACATAGTCTGGCGGCCCGACCTTCTTCAGGTGATCGACGACGTGGTGCACTTCCTCGTCGGCGACGAAGGCGCCATGCACGCGCACCGGCAGGCCGGTGCCAGGCGCAAGGAAGAGCATGTCGCCCTGGCCGAGCAGGGCTTCGGCGCCCATCTGGTCGAGGATGGTGCGCGAATCGATCTTGGAGGACACCTGGAAAGCGATGCGGGTCGGGATGTTGGCCTTGATCAGGCCGGTGATGACATCGACGCTCGGACGCTGCGTGGCGAGGATCAGGTGGATGCCCGAGGCGCGGGCCTTTTGCGCCAGGCGCGCGATGAGTTCCTCGATCTTCTTGCCGACCACCATCATCAGGTCGGCCAGTTCGTCGATGATGACGACGATGTAGGGCATGGGTTCCAGCGGCTCGGGCCCGATCTCGGTGTTCGCCGTCAGCGAGAAGGGATTGGGGATGTGCTCGCCGGCCTTCTTCGCCTCGTTGATCTTGCTGTTGAAACCGGACAGATTGCGCACGCCAAGTGCCGACATCAGCTTGTAGCGCCGCTCCATTTCGCCGACACACCAGTTCAGCGCATTGGCCGCCTTGGTCATGTCGGTCACCACCGGTGCCAGCAGATGCGGAATGCCTTCGTAGATCGACAGCTCCAGCATCTTGGGGTCGACCATGATCATGCGCACATCCTTGGGCTCGGCCTTGTAGATCAGCGAAAGGATCATGGCATTGATGCCGACCGATTTGCCGGAACCCGTGGTCCCCGCCACCAGCAGGTGCGGCATCTTGGCCAGGTCGACCACCACCGGCTGCCCGCCGATGTCCTTGCCCAGCGCCACGGAAAGCGGCGAATGCATGCCGTGGTAGGCCTGCGAACCGATGATCTCCGACAGGCGCACGATCTGCCGCCGGGGGTTGGGCAGTTCCAGCGCCATGCAGGACTTGCCGGGCACGGTCTCTACCACCCGGATCGACACCAGCGACAGGGCGCGCGCCAGATCCTTCGCCAGCCCGACGATCTGGCTGCCCTTGACACCAATCGCCGGCTCGATCTCGTAGCGCGTCACGACCGGCCCGGGATGAGCCGTCAATACCTTCGCCTCGACATTGAAGTCGGCCAGCTTGCGCTCGATCAGGCGGGAGGTGAATTCCAGGGTCTCGGCGGCAGGCAGGTCAGCCGGATTGTGTGAGGGCTCGGCCAGCAGATGGAGTGGCGGCAGGGCACCTCCCGGCGCATCGAAGAACAGCGGCGCCTGACGTTCCTTGTCGGCCCGGGCCGCGGCCTTGGCTGCAACCGGCACTACGACATCCACGGGCTCGATCCGAATCAGCGGCGGATTTTCCTCAATCTTGCGCCGCTCCGTTTCAACGACCTCCTCCCGCTGTTCCGCCACCGCACGGCCATAGCGACGATCCTGCCAACTGTCCCACAAACTGCGTAGGCCAATATAGGCCCCTTCCAGCAGGATGCCAAACTTCTCTGCAATGCCGACCCACGAGGCGCCGGTAAACAGGCTAAAACCGATCATCGCCAGCACTAGCAGGATCAGCGTGCCACCGGTGTATCCCAGATACTGTGTTACATGACGGCCGACTTCAGCACCGAGCATGCCGCCGGGAGCGAGCGGCAGAGCCAGCTTCAGGGTCCAGAAACGCATCGCTTCCAGGCCGCAACTGGCAAGCAGGAGCACGACAAAGCCCGACAGGGCGATCAACAGGGAACGGCGGTCGCCACCAAACAGATAGCTCAGCCGATGGTAGCCCCATGCCAGCAGGAAAAAAGGCAAAGCCACCCAGCACCATGCTGAAAGCCCGAACAGATACAGCAGCAGGTCGCTCAGCCATGCGCCAAACCGCCCTCCCGGATTGGCGATACGAGCCACCGCAACCGCGTGCGACCAGCCGGGATCAGAGCGGTCGAATCCCCATAGAACAAGGCCCAGATAAAGCCCGACGAGGCCGACCAGCAGCCAGCGCGCCTCATGCACCAGCAAGGCGATTTTTTCGGGCAACGGAGTCGACACGGATTCAGATGCGCTGATAGCACTCATGGCAACGAGCCGGGCCTGGATTCAACCCGGTCCGGAATGACGGACACTGGAACATTATGTCTGGCTGCAGGACTCCTCAAGCACCAAAAAGCTGCCCAAGTTCAGCTTTGTTCAAGTTTTGCCAAAAAAAACGGCGCAGGCTACCGGATTTCCGCCGGCAGCTCTGCGCCCTTATCTGCAGACTATTTACTGCGCATTGAGCGCAGCATTGGCGAGTTGCTGGATGTCGGGATTGTTGGGCTGGCGGGCCAACATGTCACGAGCCACCTTCTTCAAATCGTCCACCATTCCGTGCTCCTGAAACACAGAGTAAAGGAACAACTCGGGCGTCACATCGCTGGCCGCAGCCGTGGCTCGCATCGATTCATAGGTAGCAATGGCTTCGGCGACTTCCTCCTTGCTGGCCGGTGTTTGCGCTTTCGCCGATCTCACGACGAGACCGCCCACGCGTGAAGTGTTCATCAGATCGGATATTCTTGCCAGCTTCTGTGGCACCGCAGCCGGCAATTGCACGACATCAGGCTTGCTGCCCTTCAACAATTCACCGCCGGTCGAGGTCGCCACAAAACTACCCGGCCCCGTCCATGACTCCTGGCGGCTGGCTGTCGTATAGCTGATCCGGATACTGGATCCAGACGCCAAAGTCACTTTGTCACCGTGACGCAGTCTCATATAGGCCTGAGCCTTGCGTGCCGGGCCTTCCCTGCCCTGATAGCTCACATCCCCCTGTAAAGCGTTTACCAAGGCGACATCCGCCGCCGCGTCCTGCGCCTGCACCTGCCCCACTGACAAGCCAGCGAAGAACAGGCAGGCCAAACTAAAATAGATTCGGTATCTCACGTGTAATCCTTCCAAAAATAGGGCCCAAGAACTTAATACTCCGAACGGCAGCGGACTCTAGGCCTGCCGACGCCGCGAATATCCGGCAATTTACCAATTGGGAACGAACTCGACACGACGATTCAAGCCGCTCGTTGGATCATTGGTGTCGCGAAGCATTTCGCTGGCACGACCTGCTGTCTCGATATTGCTCAACCCGAATTCAGTCTGCAGAAAATCCTTCACGGAATCCGCGCGATTTTTCGACAATCGACGGTTCGCTGCATCACTGCCTGTCGAATCGGTGTGTCCCTCGATAGCCAAGGACTTCCACACCCCGGCCTTGAGTTGCAAGGCAGCTCCTACCGAGCGCAAAAAAACCTTCGCATCATCGTTAAGCATCGCGGAACCGCGAGCAAAAGTTACCTGAATCGTAGCCAGCGACGACTTCGGAATAACACTCTGGCAACGAAGTCCAGCCTTCTCCATTTGTGCGCACTCGGCCTTCAAGTCCACGATTCCCTTGGGAAACAACGCAGCATCGACCTCTTCCACGCTTGGATTGGGCTTGTCAATCGAAACCGTCTGCCGATGCTCCCCATCAACGGCAAAAGCCGCACCGCATGCAACAGACGCCATCATCGCTACAATCAATATATGCTTGCTCATACCCATCTCCAATAAGTCACTGCTTCCACCATCTAATTCAACACCGACACCCGCGGGCAACTATGATCTATGGGTTGTGTCCCTCGAACGCCAATCTCCGCACTGGCTACCGAGCGTTAAGTGCCGCCTCGGCGAGTTGCTGGATGTCGGGATTGTTGGGCTGGCGGGCCAACATGTCACGGGCCACCTTCTTCAAATCGTCCACCATTCCATGCTCTTCAAGCACAGCGTACAAGTACAATTCCGGCGTCACATCGCTGGCCGCAGCCGTGGCTCGCATCGACTCATACGCAGCCATGGCATAAGCGACTTCTTCCTTGCTCGCCGACGTTTGTGCTTTCGCCGATCTCACGACAAGACCGCCCACGCGCGAGGTGTTCATCAACTCGGAAACTCGTGCCAGTCTCTGTGGCACCGCAGCCGGCAGCTGCACGACATCAGGCTTGGCGCCCTTCAACAATTCACCGCCGGTCGAGGTCGCCACAAAACTACCCGGCCCCGTCCATGACTCCTGGCGACTGGCTGTCATATAGCTGATCCGGATACTGGATCCAGACGCCAAAGTCACTTTGTCACCGTGACGCAGCCTCATATAGGCTTGGGCTTTGCGTTCCTGACCCTCCCGGCCCTGATAGCTCACGTCACCCTGCAAAGCGCTGACCAGACCGACATCTCCGGCCGCTTCCTGTGCCCAAACCCCGCTCGCTAACACAGCACCGAGGACAAGGGCGATCAAACCGGACCTATTGAATCTCATAGATATCACCAATTGGGAACAAACTCGACTCGACGATTCAGGCTGCTGCTCGGATTGTCACTATCGCGCAACCGCTCGCTGGAACGTCCCATCGTTTCAATATTGCTCAGGCCGAACTCAGCTTGCAGAAAACTCTTCACCGAATCCGCCCGGCTCTTCGACAAACGACGGTTAGCTGCATCGCTTCCCGTCGCATCAGTGTGACCCTCGATAGCTACCGACTTCCAGACTCCGGCCTTGTGCTGCAACGCCGCACCTACTGAACGAAGAAACCCCTTCCCCTCCTCGGTAAGAATCGCCGAACCGCGAGCAAAAGTAATTTGGATCGTATCCAGCGACGACTTCGGAATGACGCTCTGACAGCGAAGTCCAATCTTTTCCATCTGCGCACATTCATCTTTCAGCGCCGAAACTTCTTTCGGAAACAACGCAGCCTCAACTTCTTCCACTTTGGGATTAGCCGAGTTGATGGAGGTCGTCTGCCTTGCTTCCTGATCACCAGCGAACGCCAAGCTACAGGCCGAACACCCCACCAATGCCGCAATAACTACTCGCTTTATCATGCCTAGCCTCCATTGACCATTGACTTCCACATCCTGCGTTGTCAAACCTTACCCCCCCGCGCCGGGCAGCGTCAACGACAAATGTCACAGTCCGCAGCAAACTCTCGCGACGCCATATACCTTTTTTTAGTACAAAGCCCGTTCATTGGCAAGTCAGGCTACCGTCGGTAAAGTTCCCGTCGCACACCCCTGCACCCGCAATCCCGGTACTGTCATCCACGGCCGGCTGCCCCGGGCCTGCAGACGTCACTACCCCTCGGCGCAAGACCTTGTTGGCGTTTTCCTTGGCGAAACCGGACTCGCGAATCTCGATCGTCGCGTTGCGAATGTCTAGATAAGCCGCATCCAAGGCACCCGTCAACTGGGCATTGGTTGCTTCGACACCGTTGTACTTGACTGACCGACGCAACGGATCGCCGGAAAATTCATACTTTGGTTGAACCGCGTCGTCGCCAACCAAATGGATGGTGCCGGTACCGAGGCCGTCGCCAAAAACCTGGACCAGACCGCTGGTCCGAACATTCAAACCCTGCGTCACGGGAAACGCCACGTCGCCGATAACACCATTGCCCGGAAGCGTCCGAATGGTCAGTGCGGCCGTCGTACTAAACGGCGCAGTCGCCGTCACCAAGCCTCCGGCTGTACCGGCCGCGGTAATGAAGGCGCCGCCACTCGGTGCCTCCAAAGTCACATTGGCCGCCGTGATCCCGACATTGGTGGTCGTCAGATCCGATGGCCGCACCAGACCCACCTCGATCCGAGTGGCATTGAGCCATACCTGACTACTGGCACCGGCGGTCAGCGAAACGGTACCGCTGAGAGCGTTGAGACTGGTGAGGAGAATATTTCCTGACGACATTGCCCACAGGTCGCCACCGATGGTCAGGAGGCCGGTTTGAGTGATGGCGCCGCCTGCCGTCACGTCGAGATAACCAGTTCCTGCGATTGTCTTCGTCAGAGTAATGGCACCAAGTGTTATCGCGCCCGGCACCCTGATGGTCAGGTTCTTACCTGCCGCGCTGCCGCCGCCGTTCAGGGCAATGGTGCCCGCCGTGGTGGCCAGCAGGTTCAGGTTGTCGTTCAGGGTCACGGCGCCGCTGTAGGTCTGGTCGCCCGTGTTGGCCGCACTGTCGGTCCTCACGTCGGTG